>NZ_CP042819.1:2227500-2970000 GCF_008065155.1 Octadecabacter sp. SW4
CCGCCGGTCCACAAATCGTTGGGTCAGCGCCCCGTGCAGGGCATCCGACAAGCGGTCTTCTACCGCGCGCGTCGCCTCGCGCCAATGGGATTCGTCCCCGACCCAGCCTTTGCGCTGCGCCACATAGGTCCATGTGCGGATATATGCCAATCGTTTGGACAGGGTATCAATGTCGCCGTCACTGCGATCAATGCGTTTCACCTGCCGCGCCATCCAGTCGTCCGGCACCCGACCCGACTGGTGCAAAAACGTGTAAATCTGGGTCAGAAGCCCCGCATGTTCGCCGCGGCTGATCCCGCGAAAATCCGGCACACGGCAAACATCCCACAGCAGTTTCACCGAAGGGCCATCACTGGCACGCGCGCGCACCTCGGCGTCATTTGCCAGCGATTTCAGCGCCGCCAGATCATCACTTTCGCGCACGCGGGTCAGCAAATCGTCATCCGTGCGCATCTCGAGCGTCTGGATCAGCCGGTCCACAGACCCAAATTGCAGCCGAGTGTTGCGCCATTGCAGTTTCTGCACCGGGCGAAAGGTGTGATTGCTGATCGCGTCGATCACATGCTGGTCCGGTTCATCAGCCTCGCCGGTGACACCGAAACTGCCGTGCGACATATGCCGCCCGGCGCGCCCGGCAATCTGCGCCAGTTCCTCGGGGGCCAAGGGGCGCATTCGCCGCCCGTCAAATTTGCTTAGCGATGAAAACGCGACGTGATTGATATCAAGGTTCAGCCCCATGCCGATGGCATCGGTTGCCACCAGATAGTCCACATCGCCATTTTGATACATCTCCACTTGGGCATTGCGCGTGCGCGGGGATAGTGCCCCCATCACAACCGCCGCCCCGCCCTTTTGGCGGCGCAGCAGTTCGGCGATGGCATAGACATTATCAACCGAAAACCCGACAATCGCGGCGCGTCCGGGCATCCGGCTTATCTTTTTGGAACCCGCATAGGTAAGGGTCGACATACGTTCGCGGCGGACGAATTCAGCCTCGGGGACCAGTGTCGCGATGGCGTGGCGCATGGTTTGCGCGCCCAGAAACAGGGTTTCATGCAGGCCACGTGCATTCAGCAACCGGTCGGTAAACACATGGCCCCGTTCCAGATCACCACAAAGCTGGATTTCGTCCACCGCCAGAAAATCACAGCCCATGCCCTCGGGCATCGCCTCGACGGTGCAGACCCAATAGGCGGCGCGGGGCGGCACGATACGTTCCTCGCCCGTGACCAGCGCGACAACGGACGGGCCGCGCAGGGCGACAATGCGGTCATAAACCTCGCGCGCAAGAAGGCGCAGCGGCAGACCGATAACGCCGGTGCGATGGGCCAGCATGCGTTCGATTGCATAATGGGTCTTGCCGGTATTCGTCGGGCCAAGAACGGCCGCAATTCGGGCGGGGTTAAGCATACGCGCACTGAACAGACGCGTTACAGCGCCTGCCCCTCGTATTTCAGGGCCAGCCGGTCAATCGCCATCCCGACATCGGGCGACATCGGATGGATCGCCTGCACCTGACGGTAGACCTCAAGCGCCTCATCCTCGCGCCCAAGTTCCTCGAGCATATAGCCAAAGCCCAGCAGCGCCCCGAAATGGCGCGGGTTCAACACCAGCGCCTGACGCAGATCATCAATCGCGGGGCCAATCATCCCAAGGGTGTAATAGGCATTGGCGCGGGCGTTATACCCTTCGGCAAAATCCGGCGCATGATCGATCAGGGCGGTCAGATGCTCGAGGGCGACATCGGCTTCACCCGCCTCAAGCGCGTCTTGCCCGCGTTGCAACAGCAAATCCATCGCTGGCGATCCGCTCTTGCTCCACTCCTCGAAAATGCGGTCCTCGATCCACTGGAATGTTGCCTCATCCGCCTGTTTCAACTGCTCCAGCAGTTCCTCAAGGCGCGCCTCGTCAGCCGTCGCAGGTAAGGAAACCCCGACTACAAAAGCGAATGCCGTAACGATACATTTGAAGCTCTGTCTCATCATCCCCATAGTGTAACGCACACAGCGCCCGATACCAGAGGCGTTCGGGCAAACTGACAAAGGATGACGGAAATATGAGCGACGTTGTGACCAAGGCCGTAGCGGCATTGAACGAAAAAATGGGCGGCGCGGGCTTTGACGGCACCGCGAAATTCGACATCGAAGACGAGGGCAGCATCATCATCGACAATGGCGGCGCGCGCGCGGGCGACGATGACGCCGAAGTAACCCTGTCGGCCAGCGCCGAGACCTTTCAGGCGATCCTTGAAGGTGAACAAAACGCCACCGCCGCCTTCATGACCGGCAAGCTGTCGGTTGACGGTGACATGGGTCTGGCGATGAAACTTGCAGGCGTATTGGGATAAACGACATGGAGCAGGCGCCCTTCTTCGCCGATATCGCGGACGGTCCTGACGGCGGCGTGGCCCATTGGCTGCGCTGCGCCGATGGCCACCGGATTCGCGTCGGTCACTGGCCGCTGGCATCGGCCAAGGGCACTGTCCTGCTTTTCCCCGGGCGCACCGAATATATCGAAAAATACGGCCGCGCCGCGCAGGATCTGGCGCAGCGCGGCTATGCGACCCTTGCCATTGACTGGCGCGGCCAGGGCATCGCTGACCGGGTGCATGACAACCCCGCCGTGGGGCATGTTGGCCGCTTCGAGGATTACCAACTGGATGCTCAGGCCGCCGTCGCCCATGCCCGCGAACTAGGCCTGCCGGAACCCTTTTTCCTGCTTGGGCATTCGATGGGCGGCTGTATCGGTCTGCGCTCTCTCTACGAGGATCTGCCCGTGGCGGCGGCGTGTTTTTCAGCGCCCATGTGGGGCATCCAGATGGCCGCCCCGCTGCGCCCGCTTGCTTGGGGGCTGTCCACCGTCAGCCGTTCACTGGGATTCAGCCATGCCTTTGCGCCGGGGCAGGTCTCGGACAGCTATATCGAAAAGGTGGACTTCAGCGAAAATACCCTGACCAGTGATCGCGACATGTTCGACTACATGAAAGCCCAACTGACCGCCCACCCCGAATTTTCGCTGGGCGGAGCATCCCTGCACTGGCTCAACGAATCCCTGCGCGAAATGCGCGGGCTATCGCTACGGGCGGCCCCCAACGTGCCTTGTGTTTCCTTTCTGGGCAGTGACGAACTGATCGTCGATCCCGACCGGATTGTCGCGCGGATGCGCAAATGGCCCCAGAGCGAACTGGTGATGATCCCGCACGCCCGCCACGAAGTGATGATGGAAACGCCCGAGACCCGCAAACTGGTGTTCGACAAGGCCTGCGCGTTGTTTGACGCTCAGTCGCCTGTGATGGCGTGAACGGCGGCGGCGGCACCCACCGCCCCTTGCCGCATCCAGGTATGTTCTGACGCGACAACAAACACGTTGATCCCGTATTTTGCCCATTCCTGCGCCTTGGCGCCGTCCGGCACCCAAGACACATAACCTTTGCCATGAGACGCGCAGGCCTTGCCGATCCGCCCGAGCGCGGCGGGCAAGTCGGGGTTGTCCTGACTGCGATGACCATAGCCGACCGACAGGTCCGCGGGCCCCGCAAACAGCGCATCTATCCCGTCAATCGCAGCGATCCCCTCGCAGGCCGCAACACCCGCCGGTTCCTCGATCTGGGCGATGACGATCGTTTGGGCATCCTGATCCAGCACATCCCCCATCGCGCGGGTGGCAAAACCCGCCCAGCGCGTCGATCCGGCAAAACCACGCCCGCCATCCCCGAAATGCGCCGATTTGGCCAGTTTTCTGGCCTTGTCCACGCTATCCACATGCGGCACGACGATCCCAACCGCGCCGGCATCCAGCGCCATAAGCACGTGTTCCGCACGCGCCGAAGAAATCCGCACCAATGCCGGAAAATCCAGCGCGCGACAGACCGCTAGACAGGCATCCAGCCGCCCGCGATCAAACGCTGCGTGTTCACCATCAAGGCAGACAAAATCAAGACCCGACCGTGCCAGCACCTCGATCACCGTCACTTCGGGCGTTTTGACGAACGTGCCCGCAAGGGGCTCGCCCGTCATAATCCGTTTCCGCAAAGTCGCTGTGCGCATGTGATCCTCCTGCTTTGGCCCAAGGCAGCACAGACGGCGGGCCAGCGCAACGGGGCAAGTGCTGGACGCGCGCGTCAAATTGCGAAACAAACGCGCCCGAAAGGACATGCCATGCCCCACGCCACCCTGCCCCCCGCAGCCACCGCGCCACAGATCAAGGCACCCGCCGGGGCCTGCGACGCCCACGTCCATCTTGTCGGCGCGCCCGCCGATTTCCCGCTTTGGGACGGACGTGTCGAAGACCCCGCACCGGGGCCCGATTTTCAGGGCTATCTTGATCTTTATCGCCGCCACTTGGACACTCTGGGGTTCACCCGCGGTGTGATCGTCCACTCGATCCTTTACGGGGCCGACAACAGCATTACTTTCGCCGCCCTGCGGGCAATGGGCCCGGATTTCAAAGGGGTCGGCCTGCTGCCCGATACCGCCACCGCCGCCGATCTTGACCATTTCGCCGCCAACCAGATGGTTGCCCTGCGCCTGAACTACGTCCACGGCGGCATCCTGACCTGGGAGGGCGCGCGCAAGCTGGCACCCGCGCTGGCAGATCGCGGTTTGCATATCCAGATGCTGCTGAACGCCAACAAACACATGGGCAGCATTGCCGCCGATATCGCCGACCTGCCCTGCCCGCTGGTGATCGATCACCTTGGCTGGCCGGACCTTGCGGCGGGGGTCACTGAACCCGGGTTCCAGACCCTGCTGCGCCTTGTCGGCGACGGGCACGTCTACGTCAAACTTTCAGCGCTCTACCGCCTTTGCGATGCGCCCTATACCGATGCCGATGCCCATGTCGCCGCCCTTGTCGCCGCCAACCCCGCAGCCTGTCTTTGGGGCAGCGACTGGCCGCACTTGATGCTGGCCGATGCGCAGATGCCCCAGGCCAGCGCATTACTTGATGCCTTTCACCGCGCCGTGCCGGACCCGGACCATCGCCAGCAAATCCTTGTCACCAATCCTGACACATTGTTCTTCGCCTAGGCTTCATCTTGCCGAAAAATACCTCCGCCAGAGGCTCCCAAGGTTTCAACCCGCACAGCGCCCGCCTATATCAAAACAAACCAACCCCAAGAGGCTTTTGATGAAAACTCCGACCTATGACGCGAACGCATCCGCTGGCCAGGCCTTTGGCGACCTGCCCGAATGGGATCTGAGCGATCTTTACCCTGCCACGGACGCCCCCGAACTCAAACGCGACATGGACTGGGTCGAACGGGCCTGCACCGATTTCGCCCGCGACTACGAAGGGAAACTGGCCTCCCTTGACGCCGATGCGCTGCTTGAGGCGGTGAAACGTTACGAACAGATCGACGTCATCACGGGGCGGCTGATGTCGTTTGCGGGCCTGCGCTATTATCAGGTGACCACCGACCCTGAACGCGCCAAATTCATGTCCGACATGCAGGACAAGATCACCGCGTTTACCACGCCGCTCGTGTTCTATGGCCTTGAATTCAATCGCCTTGAAGACGCCCATGTCAACGCGCGCCTGTCCGAAAACGCCGATCTGGCGCGCTATCGCCCCGTGTTCGACCGGATGCGCGCGATGCGCCCTTACCAGCTCTCCGACGAGTTGGAAAAGTTCCTGCATGATCAATCCACTGTCGGCGCCGCCGCGTGGAACCGGCTGTTTGACGAAACCATTGCGGGCCTGTCTTTCACGGTCAACGGCGAGGATCTCAATATCGAGGGCGCACTCAACCTGCTGACCGAACAGGACCGCAGCACACGCGAGGCGGCGATGCGCGAGATCGCGCGCGTCTTTGGTGACCACCTGCCGACCTTTGCCCGCGTCCACAACACGCTCGCCAAAGAGAAGGAGATCGAAGATCGCTGGCGCGGCATGCCCAGCCCGCAAACCGGTCGCCACCTTGCCAATCACGTCGAACCCGAAGTGGTCGCGGCCCTGCGCAATGCCGTGGTCGCCGCCTACCCGCGCCTGTCGCATCGTTATTATGCGTTGAAAGCCAAATGGTTAGGCCTCGATACCATGCAGGTCTGGGACCGAAACGCGCCCCTGCCGATGGAAAGCGAACGCCTTGTGGATTGGGACGAGGCCCGCACGACAGTGATGGACGCCTACGGCGCGTTTGATCCGCGCATGGCCGAACTGGCCGAACCGTTCTTTGACAAGGGCTGGATTGATGCGGGCGTGAAACCGGGCAAGGCTCCGGGCGCATTTGCCCACCCCACCGTCACGACCGTGCACCCCTACGTGATGCTGAACTATCTTGGCAAACCGCGCGACGTCATGACGCTGGCCCATGAATTGGGCCACGGCGTGCATCAGGTGCTGGCGGCGGGGCAAGGCGAATTGCTGTCCTCGACCCCGCTGACACTGGCGGAAACCGCATCGGTCTTTGGGGAAATGCTCACGTTCCGCAAGCTGCTGGAACAGGCCACGGACAAGGCGGAACGCAAGGTCCTGCTCGCCGGCAAGGTCGAGGATATGATCAACACAGTCGTGCGCCAGATCGCGTTTTACGACTTTGAATGCAAGCTCCACGCCGCCCGCGCCCAAGGCGAGTTGACACCCGATGACATCAACGCCCTGTGGATGTCGGTGCAGGCGGAATCCCTTGGCCCGGTGTTTGATTATGCAAGCGGCTATGAACGCTTCTGGGCCTATATCCCGCATTTTGTGCACTCGCCGTTCTACGTCTACGCCTATGCCTTTGGCGATGGTCTCGTGAACGCGCTTTATGCGGTCTACGAGGAGTCGGGCGAGGAGTTCAAAGACAAGTATTTCGACATGCTGAAAGCAGGCGGATCCAAACACCACAAGGAGCTGCTCGCACCTTTCGGTCTGGACGCCTCTGACCCCGCCTTCTGGGACAAGGGGCTGGCCATGATCGAAGGCTTCATCGACGAGTTGGAGGCCCTGGAAGAATGATCGCGCGCGCGCCCCTGTCCCACAGGGATATGGGCGCGGTTACCCTTCAGAAACATGTCTTGCCACTGGCGCCGCCCGCCCCATGAAACACAGCCTTCGCAATCGTATCAAACGCCTGCAGGTGCACGTGCGCCAACGGGTTCCGACGGGCGTGCGCCTGCTGCTTGGGATCGTGCTGATCGGTCTCGGGATCGTCGGCTTTCTGCCCATCGTCGGGTTCTGGATGATCCCGGTGGGGATTGCCGTGGCCGCGCTTGATGTGGTGCCGCTGTGGCGTTGGGTGAAAGGACGGCGGCAGAAAAAATAGCAACCGGGTGCGGCCCAAATTTTTCGTTGAAAAATTGCTACACCGCACGCGGAACCCGATTAATCGAGTTCCGTCCAGGGCCACGGTTTCACCTCGGACGCCGCCGTTTGATACCGCACCGCTTTGGCCATCCACACACCCAGGGTCGTGCCGAATTCGGCTAGCGTTTCATTGGGTTCACGCTTGTTGAACACCATGATGATGAATTGCAAAACGGTGATCACGCCCAGCACGGTTTGCGACGCCGAGAGCATCACCGCGATCAGGATCATCCAGACAAGGCGCATCCAGATACTTTCAAAATCGCTTTCGGTTTCGTCATTCATTGGCTTGTCTCCCCTTGGCAAATACGGCGTCGATCATCGCCTGCGTGCCGCGTGCCTGTTCCAGTGGCCAGGCATATGGCGCGCCACTGCGCACAGTCTCGCAAAAAGCCTCGACCTGATTGATATAGTGATTGTCGCGCGGGAAACGTTCAACCCGCACGGCCAGCCCATCTTGATGTAATTCCACCCGCGCCTCGCCGAACACCTGCGGATTGAAGGGCGCGGTCAGCTTGACGATCCCCTGATCTCCGATAAACGCCATGTCCTGAATCGGATGCATCCGCATCGAATTGACCCAATGCGCACTGAACCCGTCAAACCGCGCCGCCACCCGCGCCACCACATCAACGCCGTTTTCAAAGGTCAGATCGGCGTGGGTGATCGCCAGCGGTTCCTGCCCCGTGACATAGCGGGTCGCGCCGTAGGTATAAACGCCAATATCGGGAATGCCGCCGCCGCCAAGTTCCGGCTTTTGGCGCACGTTTTCAGGATCGGCGGCGTTGTTATAGGCGAATGTCCCTTCGACATGCATCAGGGTGCCAATCGCGCCAGATTGCACCAGCTCGCGCGTGCGCTGCCATTGCGGGTGATGCACGATCATATAGGCTTCGGCGATATGCAGGCCAGTTTTGTCACGCAGGGCGATCAGATCGTCAATATCGCTGGCCTGCATGGCGATGGGTTTTTCGCACAGCACATGTTTGCCCGCATTCAGCGCCCGTTTGGACCATTCCACATGCAGCTGGTTGGGCAACGGGATATAGACCGCGTCGATGTCGGGATCGGCCAGCAGCGCGTCATAGCTGTCATGCACCCGCAGGTCCGGCACATATGCGGCAAAGCCCTGCGCCTTGTCAGGTGACGACGTGGCAAGCGCCGCAAGCTGCGCTCCGCGGGCGCCGTGAATCGCTGGCCCCATCTGTTCACGCGCAAATTTCGAAGCACCCAGAATGCCCCATCGGATGACCTTGCTCATAAGATGCGTTCCCTTGCTGAAAGGTAAAATCTCGCAGGGCGCGCAGCACTTGGCAAGGTCGCGTTACTTAAGCTGGCTGTCTTTCGACCCGCGCCGGTTGATCCCGCCGCGCGCCTTGTGGGCGCCGTCGCGCTCCTGCTGGCAGTCAATGCACAGCTTGACCCCGGGCAGGGCCGCGCGGCGTTTTTCGGGGATCGGCTCGTCGCATTCCGCGCAATGAATCAGACTGTCTCCAACAGGTTGGCGACGCGCCCTAAGGCGGGCCAACTCATCATCAATGGATGCTTCGATCTGTTCGCTTACCGCGCCATCGCGCGCCCATCCGCCTGCCATATGACCCTCATGTGAAAACCCCCGCCAGTGTCCGGGCGGGGGGCTGTCAAATCAAGCGCTTTCAAGCATGCCTTTTTCGCGGGCCAGATCGCGCATCCGCTTTTGCAGCTTTTCAAAGGCGCGCACTTCGATCTGGCGGATGCGTTCGCGGCTGACGTCATATTGACCCGACAGGTCTTCAAGCGTCACCGCCTTGTCCTGCAAACGGCGCTGCACAAGGATATCCTTTTCGCGCTCGTTGAGAACATCCATTGCCTCGGCCAGCAGTTCACGGCGCGATTCCAATTCATCGCGTTCCTCGTAATCGCCGGCTTGATCGGCGTTTTCATCCTCAAGCCAGTCCTGCCATTGCATCGTGCCTTCGCCCTCAGAGCCGACGGTGGCATTCAGCGAAGCATCCCCGCCCGACAAGCGGCGGTTCATTGAAATCACCTCGTCCTCGGTGACGCCAAGATCATGGGCGATCCGTTCAACGTTTTCCGGGCGCAGGTCGCCTTCTTCCAGCGCGCCAATGCGGTTTTTCGCCTTGCGCAGGTTGAAGAACAGCTTTTTCTGGGCCGATGTCGTGCCCAGTTTGACCATCGACCACGAGCGCAGCACATATTCCTGAATGCTCGCCCTGATCCACCACATGGCATAGGTCGCCAGACGGAAACCCTTTTCGGGATCAAACCGTTTCACCGCCTGCATCAGGCCCACATTGGCTTCGGAAATGACCTCGGCCTGCGGCAGACCGTAGCCGCGATAACCCATCGCGATTTTGGCAGCCAGACGCAGGTGCGACGTGACCATCTTGTGGGCCGCTTCGGTGTCTTCGTGATCCACCCAGCGCTTGGCCAGCATGTATTCCTCTTCCGGCTCAAGCATCGGAAACTTGCGGATATCCTGCATATAACGGTTCAAACCTTGCTCTGGCGACGGGGCCGGCAGGTTGGCGTAGCTACTGACATTACTCATTCGTGTGTCCCTCCCAATGTTTACGGGCTTAACATGCACATGGGCACATCGCAGACTGTTTTCAAGTCCGTATGGCCGCAAAGCTTGAAGGTAATATGAAGATCATACTCACGAACTTAAAGGACTGTGTCAGTGCGTTCACGCACATGAGATCACACGAAATGCCATTCATCCGCGCGAAAAGGCCCAAGATACTGCTTTACAATCTACGGCATTAGTTGCAAACGCTTCTCATTAACACGGAGAGCCCGATGCGCAACCTGACCCGCAAGACCCGCATAGGGATGAGCACCGTTCTCAGCGGCAAAAACAGCGGCATTCGTGGCAAACTGTTTTTTGCCGGTCCGGCAATCATCGCCTCGGTCGCCTATATGGATCCCGGAAACTATGCGACCAACATTCAGGCGGGCGCAGGCTATGGCTATACGCTTTTGTGGATCGTGCTGCTGGCGAATCTGATCGCGATGCTGTTTCAGGCGCTGTCTGCCCGGCTTGGGATCGTCACGGGCAAGAATCTGGCCGAACTGTCGCGCGACAACTTCCCGAAACCCGTGGTCTGGATCATGTGGGTTATCAGCGAGATTGCCGCAATGGCCACGGATCTTGCGGAATTTCTGGGCGGTGCCATTGGCCTGTCACTGCTGTTCGGCCTGCCGCTGTTTGTCGGAATGGTCATCACCGCAATCATCACCTACGCCATTCTGGTTTTCGAGCGCCTGGGCTTTCGTCCGATGGAGCTGATCATCGGGGCGATGGTTGCCATTATCGGCCTTGCCTATCTCGCGGAAATGCTGATTGCGCCGGTTGATTGGGCGGCAGCGGGTATCGGGCTGATGACACCGATTATTCCTGACACGGCTGCCTTGATCATTATCGTCGGGATCATTGGCGCGACAGTGATGCCGCACGCGATCTATCTGCACTCTGGCCTGATGCAATCGCGCGCCGATGTGCGCAACGACGACGAGCGCCGCAAAGTGCTGCGCTATTCCAACATCGAGGTGGTTCTGGCCCTTGCTGTGGCAGGCATGATCAACATGGCGATGGTCATCATGGCCGCCAGCGCATTCAACCAGGGCTACTCTGATGTCGCCGAGATCGAAACCGCCTACTACACCCTGACACCGCTGTTGGGGGCCGCGGCGGCGGGCATGTTCCTGACGTCGCTGATCTTCTCGGGCATCTCAAGCTCGGTCGTGGGGACAATGGCGGGGCAAATGATCATGCAGGGTTTTCTGCGCTTCCACGTGCCGATCTGGATCAGGCGTCTGGTGACGATGCTCCCCGCCTTCGCGGTGGTCGGAATGGGCGTGAATGCGACCCAGGCCCTTGTGATGAGCCAGGTTGTGCTTTCCATCGCCCTGCCCGTGCCAATGGTTGCGCTGATTGTCTTTTCGTCGCGCAAAGACATCTTGGGCGCGTTCATCCCGCCCCTTGGGCTGCGCGTCTTGGCGCTTTTGGGTGCCTGTGCCGTATTGGGGCTGAACTTTGTCCTGCTGGCGGATTTCTTTGGCCTGCCCATGACCACCCTGTTTGGCTAATCAGCCCCCCGAAGCACGGCAAGCAAGGCGCGCATATCGTCAGGCAGCGCGGCTTCAAATGCCATGTTTTCGCCCGTGACAGGATGCACGAACCCCAGGCTGGCCGCATGCAGCGCCTGACGCGGAAAATCGCGCACGGCCTGCACGGCGGCTTCGCTCACGGCCTTGTTGGACAGCTTGCGTTTGCCGCCATAGGTCGGATCACCGATCAGCGCATGCCCCACATGGGCCATATGCACGCGGATTTGATGGGTGCGGCCGGTTTCCAGCCAGCATTCGATCAGGGCCGCGACGGGTGTCACGCCAAAGGTCTCAAGGATTCGCGAGCGTGTCACCGCGTGCCGCCCGCCATGCCAGATCACGGCCTGACGCTGGCGGTCATGTTTGTGGCGCGCCAGTTGCGTGGAAATTTTCAGGATATTGCCGGCCTCAAAGTTCGTGCCGCGCACGCCGCGCAAACGCGGATCGTTGGCATCGGGCGCACCGTAACAGATGGCGTGATAATGGCGCACGACCGTGTGCTTTTCAAACTGCGCCGCCAGACCATGATGGGCCTTGTCGGATTTCGCCACCACCAGCAACCCGCTGGTGTCCTTGTCGATCCGGTGCACGATGCCGGGGCGCTTTTCGCCGCCCACACCTGACAGGCTATCGCCGCAGTGATGTAGCAGCGCGTTGACCAACGTGCCGGTGGGTGACCCGGGGGCGGGATGCACGACCATACCTGCCGGTTTGTTGATCACAATCAGGTCGTCGTCCTCGAACACCACCTCAAGCGGGATATCTTCACCGCTGATGTGGCTGTCGGCGGGCAGCTCGACACTGACTTCGATCGTGTCGCCCTCGACCACCTTGGCGCGCGGGTCGCTCACCACGACCCCGTTGACCGTGACCTCGCCCAGCGGGATCATCCGCGCAAGGCGGGAACGCGACAGCGACGCCGCGTCTGGCACATCGCGCGAAAGCGCCTTATCAAGGCGCTGAGGCGGATCAGCCGCGATCTGAAAACTGACAATTTGGCGGGACGCAGCCATGCAAGATGCTCCTGAAGAAACGCAACTGCCTGCCAGCCTGAAACTGCTGCGCGGCATGGTCTTTGTGCTGACCGGCGTGATGATTTTGGGCTTCATAGTCCTGATCGGATTGTTTGTCATTCGCTTTGGTGGCGATCCGGTCACACTTCCCGACCGCGTGACATTGCCCGCCGGGACCAGCGCCACCGCCTTTACCCAAGGCAGCGACTGGTTTGCGGTCGTGACAGACGATGATCGTATCCTGATCTATGACCAGGGCACGGGTGCATTGCGCCAGACGATCACGGTTGATCGCTAGGTTGCTGCACGGCGGCGCGCCATTCGTCCAGGAACCGCTGGCGTTTCAACGGATCGACAAACACCAGCAACCCCGGCCCCAGCCGGATCGGGCGCAGATGTGGGCCTGCCGCCAATGCGGCCGCGTCGATTGCGGGCAGTCCGGTTTCGCTGGCGATGATACGCTGCCCATCCGCTGACAGCATGAACCCCAGAAACGCGCCGCCCAACTCGGGCGACGGGGCCTGCTGCGGGATCAGGGCAGTGCGCAGCAAGGTCAGCGTGAAATCCTCGAGCGCGACAATCGTTTCACCGGCATCTGCATCAAGGCGCGCTTGGGCATAGCTGCCCAGCACGTTGTAGGCCATGACCAGATCACCCGCCTGCAAATCGGCGATCATATCGCCCGAGGTCGCATAAAGGCGCGGCTGCATCCCGCCCATGACCTCGGCCAGACGCCAAAAGGTATCGGACTGGCGCGCATCCTGTGTGGCAAACATGTAACCCGCCCCCGATTGGGTCGGGTCGTAGGTGCCGATGCGGCCACGGAACACATCCGGATAGTCGCGCATCAGGTTGATCATGTCCTGACGGGTGCGCGGCACCGGCAAATCGCCCAAGCCCGCACGCGAGACGATCAGCACAACTGGTTCCTGTGCAAAGGCAAACAGACGATCCTGCCACATGGCCCAGACCGGCCAATCCAGCGCCCCTGCCCCCCGCCAGCCTTGGGCAAAGCCGTCATTTGCCAGCTTCATCTGCAAATCCATCGCCGAGGAAATCGCCAGATCATAATCTGCCCCCTCTTCGTAAAGGGCGCGATAGACCTCCTGGCTGCTGGCCACAGTATAACGAATCGACACATCGGGCCGGATCGCCTGAAACGCCTGCAACAACGGGGCAAATATCACCGTGTCGGTCGTGGACAGGATCCGCAATTCGCCGCCCGCGCCACTGCCCGCAAAAAGGGTGTCTTCTTCGATCTCGAATGCCCCGGCCAGCGCCGCCCAACAGACCAGAACGGCGCTCAGGACAGGGGAAATTGCAGAATTGCGCATGCGCCGCCTCCTTCGCGGTTGACGATATCAAATGTGCCGCCCTGTGCCTGGGCAACCTCCTGAACGATCGTCAGCCCAAGGCCCGAGCCAACAATATCTCCCACGTTCTCACCCCGCTGAAACCGGTCCGTCAGCGCCTTTGCCCCCGATAGCCCGCGCCCGCGGTCCAGCACACAGATTTTTGCGGCGCCGTCTGTGGTTGTCAGGGCAATATCCACCTGCGTGTCAGGCGCGCCGTATTTGATTGCGTTATCAATCAGATTGCGCAGCGCGCTTTCCAGCAACAACCGATCACCGGTAACGGCAACAAGATCATCCGGCACATCCAGCGCAATCGCGATCTCGCGCAGATCGGCGGTGGGTTCAAAGGTGCGGGCGATATCGCGGGTCAACGCCCCCAGATCAACGCGTTCATCGGTGCGCTGATCGGTGCGGTAAACCACGGTCGCGTGATCCAGCAACTGCCCCGCCGAACGGGCCGACCCATCCACCGCACGCACAACACTGCGCAGGGCGGCGCGGGTCGCGTCATCATCGGTCTGGCGCAGGGCGATTTCCGCCTGCGCGCGCACCGTGGCAAGGGGCGTGCGAATATGATGCGCGGCCTCGGCGATGAATGTTTCGGTGCGCGACAAGGCCCCGCCAAGGCGGGTGATAAACCCGTTCAGCGCAGTGACAAACGGCGCCAGTTCGCGTGGAACATCACGGTGGATCGGGCGCAGGTCTTGCGGGCCGCGTCGGCCCACGGCCTCGGCCAGACGGTTGATCGGGCGCAGCACGGTGCCCGCCGTGACAATCGACAGCAGGGTGGCCACCACGAAGAACCCCAGCCCCAACGCCGCCGCACGATTCGCCATTGTCGCCACGATCACCGCCTGCCCCTGCCGGGTCTGGCCGACCAGTATCACCGCTTCAACCGCGCGCCCGTCGACCAACACCGTGCGCGACACCGCCGCGATCCGCAGATCGACGTCGCGAAAGCTGCGCGTGTAATAACGCGGCTCGAGCGTGGCGGCACCTCCTTCGGGAGGCGGCAAATCATCATAGCCGGTGATCGTTTCGGCCCCGACCATGATGCGGTAAAACACGCGGTCCTGCCCGATCGCCCCCAGCATGGAAAAGGCGGTATAGGGGATATCGACCTCGATCCCGTCCTCGCCGCCGCGAATTTCCTCGGCGATGGTGGTGGTCGCCGCGCCAAGAATGCTGTCCTGGGTGGTTTCAACGGCGGCATCGGCCACGGTGCGCACCGACAGATACAACAGCCCCGACAACAGCGCCGCAACCACCACCAGCTGCACCACAAGCCGCTGGCGAATCGATGGGGCGGACCGGCGCGCGCGGCTCATGACTGGGTCAGCCGGTAGCCGACACCGCGCACGGTTTCGATCCGCGCCGCACTTCCGTCCAGTTTGCGGCGCAAACGACCGACGTAAACCTCTATGGCGTTATCGCTAACAGATTCGGCATAGGAAAACAGCCGGTCGTATAACTGGGCCTTGGAAAATATCCGGTCAGGCGCCGACAAAAGCACCTCGAACAGGCGCAATTCGCGGTTGCGCAATTCGCGCGCGACCCCGTTTACCATCACCGTCGCACTCAAGGGATCGAACACCAGATCGCCATAGCTGCGCGTGGTCTGGGCCGCCCCCGAACGACGACGCAACACCGCACGAACACGCGCTTCTAACTCGGCGAAATCAAAGGGTTTCGTGACGTAATCATCAGCCCCGCTATCCAGCAGGGCCACCCTGTCGGACACGGCCGAGCGCGCCGTCATGATGATCACCGGCGTGTCGCGTTTGGCGCGCCGGTGGGCGGCCAGAAAATCGCGCCCGTCACCATCGGGCAGCATGATATCAAGCAAGATCAGATCATAGCTCGCCGAGCCCAGGTGATCCGCAGCACTTTCCAGTGTCGCCGCCCAATCGACCCCGTGCCCGTCCATGCTCAGGCGGGTCTGCACCGACTGTGCAAGGTCGGCGTTATCTTCGACCAACAAAAAACGCATCACCCCCCCTTTTTGTCTATTTTTTGCCCGTGACAGGTTCGTGTCAGGTTGAAGCGAAAACCTGACGTTCTGCAAGGGGCCGTCACAATCGGAACGGCCCCGCAACGATCTCTGGGAGGAGACATACCATGAATACCACTTTCAAGGCGCTGGTTACCGGCGTCGTCATGACCCTTGGCACATCGGCCACGGCGGCCGAGTGTATCGCGCCCGCCAACCCCGGCGGCGGTTGGGATTTCACCTGCCGTCAGATTGGCAAGATCCTGTTTGACATCGGCGAAGTCGACAGCCCCGTGCAGGTCACCAATATGGCGGGCGCTGGCGGCGGGTTGGCATTCAGCCACGTTGTCACCGAACGCTCCAATGATGCCGATTTGATCGTCGCCGCGTCCTCGGCAACAACCACCCGTCTGGCGCAGAACGCCTATGGTGGCGCAACGGCCGATCAGGTGCGTTTCGTCGGTGCAATCGGTGCTGATCCGGGCGTGATAGTCGTCGCCGCTGACAGCCCGTTCATGACGCTGAACGATCTGGTTGATGCCGCACTGGCCGATCCGGGTTCGGTTGCCTTTGCCGGCGGTTCCGCCGTTGGCGGGTTTGACCACCTCAAGCCGCTGCAAATCCTCAAGGCCGCCGGTCTCGAAGACATCACGCAAATCAAATACATCGGTGTTGACGGTGGCGCGGATGCGATCACCCAGACTGTCGGTGGCTTTACCCAGGCGATGACAGGCGACATGTCCGAAATCGTCGGCTTTATCGAAGCGGGCGAAGTGCGTGTGCTGGCCGTTCTGACCGAAGAGCGCGTGCCCGGTTTCGAAGACATCCCAACCGCGCGCGAGCAGGGCTATGACGTGGTCGCCGTGAACTGGCGTGGTCTCTATGTCCCCAAGGACATCTCGGACGAGGAGTTCCAGGTTTGGGCTGATCGTCTGGCCGCCGTTGCCGCAAGCGACGAATGGCAGCAGGCCATGCGCGATAATGGTCTGGCACCCTTCACCAAGGTTGGTGCGGACTTCCAGACCTGGATTGACGGTGTTGTGGCCTCGACCGAGGAACTCAGCCGTGAAATCGGTGTGATCCAGTAAGATGTCACGCATGTCAGACCGCATTTTTGGTCTGGCCATGATTTGTGTGGCGCTCGTGTATATCGCGAGCGCCATGCAAATTCAGGTCAGTTTCCTTACCGATCCGATTGGTTCCAAGGCCTTTCCGATTGGTGTCGCGTCGATCGCCATCATCTGCTGCGTGGTGATGATCCTGCGCCCCGACGAAGAACCGGACTGGCCGGTCCTGTGGACGGTCGTGTCCATCTTTATCTCGATCGGGCTGCTGGTCGCCTATGCCTACGCACTGCGCCCGCTGGGGTTCCTGATCCCGACGGCCATCGTTGCAGGCGCGCTAAGCTACCAGATCAACCCCAAGCCCGCCTTGGCGGCGCTGACTGGTCTTGGCCTGTCTGTCGGGTTGTTCGTGCTGTTCAAATTCGTGCTTGATCTGGGCCTTGTGGCCTTTCCCAAGGGGTGGTTCTGATGGAACTTGTCGACAATCTTGCGCTGGGATTTTCCATCGCCTTTTCGCCCTACACGCTGATGCTGGCCGTTCTGGGCTGCTTTATCGGCACCATTGTCGGCGCGCTGCCCGGGCTTGGCCCCAGCAACGGCGTGGCGATCATGATCCCAATCACCTTTTCGATGGGTCTTGGCGCGGTGCCTGCCCTCGTTCTGCTGACGGCGATTTATTACGGCGCGATGTATGGCGGGCGGATCAGTTCGATCCTGCTCAACATTCCGGGCGATGAACCGGCCCTGATGACCACGCTTGATGGCTATCCGATGGCCAAGAACGGGCGCGCCAGCGATGCGCTGGTGATTTCCGGTGTGGCCAGTTTCGTCGGTGCATTTCTGGCAACCATCGGGTTGATGCTGCTGGCCCCGATCCTCAGCCGGGTCGCCTATGAATTTGGCCCCGGTGAATATTTTGCGCTTTATCTGCTGGCCTTTGCCACCCTGGGCGGCATTTCCAGCAACAATCAGGCCAAGGCGGCGCTGGCCTCTTGCATCGGTCTGATGATTGCGATGATCGGCCTTGATCCCAATTCCGGCCTGCCGCGCCTGACGGGCGGCAATCTGCACCTTTATGACGGCATCGACTTTCTGGTCGCCATCGTCGGCTTGTTCGCCGTGTCCGAGATTTTCTTTTTCATCGAAAGCCACGGGAAATCCTCGGCTGTTGGTGTGCTGGTGGGCAAGGTCCGCGTGCCTTGGGGCGATATCTGGGCGACCCGCTGGACCATGCTGCGGTCCAGTTTCGTGGGCTTTTTTGCCGGCGTCCTGCCCGGTGCGGGGGCCAGTCTGGGCAGCTTCATGACCTATATGATGGAGAAATCCATCGCCGGTGATAAGGGCGGTTTTGGCACTGGTGTGCCCAAGGGCGTCGCCGCCCCCGAAGCCGGCAATAACGCCGCCGCCGGTGGCGCGCTGGTGCCGATGCTGACGCTGGGTGTGCCCGGCTCTGGCACCACGGCGGTGCTGCTGGCTGTGCTTGTCACGCTGAACATCACGCCGGGCCCGACGCTGTTTACAGAACGTCCCGATGTGGTCTGGGGGCTGATTGCATCCCTGCTCATCGCCAACTTCGTGCTGTTGTTCATGAACGTGCCGATGGTGAAAATCTTTGTGCGCGTCTTGCAGGTGCCGCCCGCGATCCTGTTACCGGGTGTGACGATGGTCAGTTTCGTTGGCATCTATTCCCTGACGGGCAGCTATTTCGACCTGTTGTTGGTCGTCGCCTTTGGGGTGCTGGGCTATCTGTTGCGCAAGCTGGATATTCCGACGGTGCCGGTGATCCTTGGGATTTTGCTGGGCCATCAGATGGAAAAGCAGCTGCGTGATGCGATGGTGCTGTCGGACGGCAGCGCATGGGGGCTGATCTATACCAGACCCAGCGACCCGACCGATCTGTCGCTGATCGCGCTTGGCCTTCTGATTGCGGCTGTTGTTGGATTTGTTGCACCGATCTTCCTGCGCAAGGTCCTGAAAAAACCACAGGCGGTGACGGACTGATGGTGCGTGTTCTGGTGCCCTCCGGCGCCCTTGGGCTGGGCTATGACAAGGATGCACTTGCGCGCGCTGTCGCCGCCGCGCCCGATCTGATCGCTATTGACGGGGGGTCCACCGATAGCGGGCCGTCCTATCTGGGGCGGGGCGTGTCGAAATACGCGCGCGCCGCCACCAAGGCCGAATGGCGCGGGCTGATCGAGGCGCGCGCCATCGCGGGCGTGCCGCTGGTGATCGGCACGGCCGGCACCTGCGGGGCCGACAGCGCCGTGGACTGGCTTTATGACATCACCGTCGAAATCCTGCACGAGCTGGGCCAAACCGCCAGGATCGCCGTGCTGAAATCCGGCCAACCCGCCGCGCGGATCAAATCCGCGCTGGCAGCAGGCGGTATCACACCCCTGCCCCACGCGCCCGACATTGATGCGGACGTGATCGACGCCTGCACCCATATCGTCGCCCTTGCAGGGGCCGAACAAATTGCTGCGGCGCTGGACACGGGCGCCGATATCGTCATCGCGGGCCGCACCACCGACACCGCGATCATCGCCGCCCTGCCGATCATGCGCGGCGACCACACGGGGGCGGCATGGCATGGCGCGAAAATTGGTGAATGTGGCGCACTTTGTGCGACCAACCCGCAATCAGGCGTGATCTTGGTGGATTTTGACGCCACCGGCTTCATCATCACCCCGATGGCCGAGGGCGCGCATGCCACGCCCCACACGGTCAGCGCGCATATGCTCTACGAAAATTCAGACCCGTTTATCCTGTTTGAACCAGGTGGCCATCTGGACGTGACGCATGCCCGTTACAGCGCTCTTGATGACACCCGTGTGCGGGTCGAAGGGTCGGTCTGGGTGCCCTCTGATCGCTATACGGTGAAACTCGAAGGGGCGCGGATCACCGGTTATCAAACCGTGGTCATGGCCCTGCTGCGGGATCGCCGCTATGTCACCCACGTGCAGGCGTGGTGCGATGATATCGCCGCGAAACACGCCGCCAAGGTGGCGGATCGTCTGGGCGACATCGCCTATGGGCTGGAATTGCGCATCATCGGGCAGGACGCGACCCTTGGGGCGCTGGAAAACCGCGCCGCCGATCTGGTCGAGGTCGGCGTCATGGCCGTCGTCACCGCCCCTGATCAGGCCACCGCCAACGATATCGCCAAACTGCTCAACCCTTACCTGCTGCATCACCCGCTGACGCGGGACGAAGAACAGCCGACATTCGCCTTTCCGTTCTCACCCGCCGAAATCGACCGCGGGGCGGCTTATGAATTCTGCCTGAACCACGTGATGACGCTGGCCGACCCGATGGATGCTTTCACCCTGGAGGTGCGCGATGTCTGAACTGGGCCAGATCGTCGAAAAAGTGCGCAGCAAGAACGCCGGGCCATTCTGGCTGACCATCGACATTTTTTGCGGCACGCCGAATGCCTTTGCGCGGGTGCAGGGCGGTGTATCGACGGACCGCATCGCGCAGCTGTTTCAAACCACGCCTGACCAAATCAAGCGGTTCGATATTCCCGATCTGAACGTGGTGAAATTCAGCATGCCGCGCCCCGCGATCCAGGGCACCGTCAGCGACCGTGACATGCATGGTGCGGGCTGGGCGGCACTCGTTGCCGAACTCGAGGTGAATTAACGGCGGCGCGCCAGCTTGCCCAGCATCGGCCCCAACAGCCACGGCGGCGGCAGGTGCAGCGCTTAGAATGCGGCCAGGCCAACACCAGAAATCAGCAAATGAGGGGATGGTACCGCCTCCCCGGCTTGAACGGGGGACCCCTGGTTCCACAAACCAGTGCTCTAACCAACTGAGCTAAGGCGGCACACGAGGGGGATTTAGCGCCCCCGCCCCGCGATTGCAAGCCACCAGTTGCGGCAATTGTGCGCCGCCTAGCCCTTGCCAATCCGGCCCGCCCCGCGCTAAGCCCGTGGCCAGACCAACACCGGAGGCCGCTATGGGCATCGACACCGAACGCGACATCGAAGCCAACCTGCAAATCGGCCCAACCGATCACGGCATGGTGCGCATTTTCGTCGAAGGCAACGGCATCGAAATTCCGATGGATTTTGACCCCGACGAGGCCGTAGAGATCGCCGAGGAAATCATGACCGCCGCCAAGGCCGCCCGTTTGATCAAATAAAGACTGACGCATCGGGCGTTTCACCCCTGCCAACGCCCCTTTTCGCCTGCCTGTTTGATCGGCGGGGGATGGGATGTTTCGACTCTTCAAAACCGGCGAAAAATCGGGCGGTTTCTCGACGACCGTGATGGGCGCGTAAATTTTTGGAGCCTCGGCGCGCGCCCCGCCCGGCCCAGTGCAAACCTCGCTTGGGGCGGGCAACCTGATCGCCCACCTATCAGACGAAAAACGCAAAGTGCCGAACATGTGCTGGTGCAGCCCACGGCTGATGAAACCGCGCGCTATGGCTGCGCAAGGCTGAACACGCGGCTGGGGCGCGGATCACGCAGGGATTGCAGACGCAGCGCCGTCGTTCGCGCGAATTTCTGCACCATGACCTTGCGCCGGGCCGGGGGGAGTTTGCTTTCCGGTCCCATCCGCAGGATTTCCGCGTCATAGGCATCGGCGATGATCAGCCCTGTATTTTCGGGCAGCAGGTCGGTCGGAAAATCACTGTCCACCGCCCAAAAAACCTGTCGCACCATTCCAGATAGCCCTGCCATTTGCTGTCGGACTGATAATCGGCACGGGAAGATTTGCATTCGATCACCCAGACCTCGCCCTTGGGGCCAAGGGCCATGACATCGACCCGCAGGCCCGATGTGGGCACCAGTTCTTCGACGCTGACAAAATTGTGGCCCAGCAAGTGCCGGCAGACCCCGCGCGCCAGCCGCTGACCGGGCTGCATCGCCTCCAACAGGGTATCAGTGGTGACATCGTGCTGCATGGGGACAAACATGAACAATAGGTGAACAAAAAGCAAGATGCGATCCGTGGTTGACACGATACCTTTTGGTATCCTATAAGAAATGAAACCAAAAAGTATCACAAAAGAGAATCCGATGATCCAACAGGACCTCCCCGCCTTTCGTGCCTTGGCCGATCCCACGCGGCGCGCCATTCTGGTGATGCTGCGCGATCAGGACCTGAGTGTCGCACAGGTGTCCCAACAGTTCGACATGACCCGCGCCGCCGTCAAAAAGCACCTGACAGTGCTGTCGGACGGCGGGTTGATCTCCACCCAGAAACGGGGGCGCGAACGGATCAACACCCTGAATCCACGGGGCATGGCGCCCGTCCTTGATTGGCTTTCGTTCTTTGATGCCTTCTGGGACGACCGCCTTGCCACCCTCAAATCCGCAATCGAAAAGGACAACCAATGACCGACAATACCCTTCGCAAAACGATCTTCCTGCGCGCCTCAAAAGAACAGGTCTGGGCCTATCTCACCGACCCTGACAAGCTGGGCATCTGGTTCCACAAACCCAAAACGCCCCTCAAACAGGGCGAGGCATACGCCATGTTTGGAACTGAAAGCGGCGACAAACTGATGTGGGGCGATGTCACCCGCGCCACGCCGCATGACGCGCTGGAATACACGTTTACGATCACCCCGATGGGTGATGCCGTCAGCACCGTGAAATGGACGTTGGATGATGTGGCAGGCGGCACACGCCTTTCATTGGAACACAGCGGGTTGCCCGCTGGCGCAGACGCGTTCGGCCTGACACTCGCGCTGGATCGTGGCTGGGACGATCATTTCGACCGGATGCGCGACAGCCTGCACGCTGCGGCCTAGCGCGGCACAACTTGGACCAAATCGTGACGCGTGACCCCGCGTCATGCCTTTCCAGCGTCACACTCCTGCCCCGCTTGTCCGCCACAGGTGTCCCCACATCAAAAGGGGATACCTGCCATGACACTGTTTCAGGACGTCACATTCTTTCAAGTCATCATGAGCCTGCTTGCCGTTGGCGTGCTGGAACAACTGGCGCAGTTTCTGCCCAAAAACGTCGTCGGCCCCAACGGCTGGCTTTTGCGCAGCGATACGCAGGGCTGACGACACCCCTTGCCGGATCATGCAAAGCACCCTACCTAAAGTGGTGGCGGGTTTCTGCGCTTCACGTCGTCTGGGATAATTCCAGTGGCCTTAAGCAAATCCGAGGTGGCTGGCGCTGTCGTGGCCCTGGCTTCGTTACCTGGCTACCACCTGTACATACAGGTCCTCGGGAATACATACCCTGACGGATGCCGCGGTTCCCGCCACCAACCGCACCCAATATCAATCCAAGACGGGCGATCGGCGGCCCGTGGGTTGGCGATGAGACTTTGCCGTTTGGCACTTTATGGCTGCCGCGTTCATCTTCGTTCACGGTATCGCACGTGGCTTGCAAATCGCCGACCCGTCGGGGCGGGCCGACGATCGCCCGGCGCCTGCGGCTTGATTCCGGGCGTGGCGTTATTGAACCGCACGCGACAATGCCCAGAACGACAGCCCCGAGCTGAGGAAATTCACGCCCACCAACAGTCCAATGGCCCAGGTGGCCGTTCCGGGCAATCCGATCAGCAACAACAATCCGACAAACCCGGCCGCGACACCGCTGGCCACCAGCCAGCCCCAGCCACGCATGGGCCGTGTGCGCAAGCCGATAGCGGTTTCAACCCCGCCCTGAATCAGGAACACCAACGCCAATAGCGCGGTCAGCCCGATCAATCCGGTAAGCGGGAAAAACGCCAGATAAACCCCTGCGGCCAAATGCAAAACCCCCACCAACCCGCTAAAGATCGCCGACGACCAATCGCGCGTCTGGAAGGCATAGAAAAACACCGCCGCCCCTGTCAACATCAGGAACCAGCCGATCATTACCTTGATTGCAATGCTGGCAACCAGCGGAAACAGGATCGCCAGAACACCCAGCACCATCAGGATCAAACCAAGCGTGCGAAACCGCTTGGCGTGGCGGGCAATCGCCCGATCAATGTGAAAACCGGGGTCGCTCATGGCATCTCTCCTGCAATTTGGACCGTTTAGCGGCGATCGGCCCGCACAGGGATCGGCACATGAAGGCCGACACGGCCGCGGTGGCCCTTGTCGTCATCGTCGTCATCATCGCCCATGTTCATGATCGCGATTCCGAATTGCACACCGGCAAACACGATCCCGTTAAAGACCCAGAGCATCAAGGCCGCGATCATCCCGATGGGTGATCCCGACACCAGCCGCCACAAGCCGCCCACATCAAAGGCGAACAGCATCCCGACAAAGATCGCCGAGGCGACAAAGCCGATGATGCAATGCTTGATATACATCCGGATCAGGTTCGGTCCGTTGCGCTGTGACATGGCGACTCTCCTTTAAATTTAACCGTATTCCCCTGCGAAGGGCATTTCCAGTGGGGGCGGCGGGATGACGCGGCGCGCAGGCCAGTCTTGGCTGATAAGAGTGAGGGTAATCGCTGGCCCGAGGGGGCGGGCATACGCTGGCTCGGCGCCTGCGGCTTCATTCCGGGCGTGAAAACTAAAACGCCTCGGGCCGCGCCTCGCGGGCCATATGGTCCAGCACGGCATTGACAAATTGCGGTTCTTTGCCATCGGGAAAAAAGGCGCGCGCCACATCGACGTATTCAACAATGGCGACCTTGGGCGGGGTGGATTTGCCGATCATCTCGGCACCTGCGGCCCGAAACAACGCCCGCAGCGTCGGGTCAATCCGCCCGATCGGCCATTTGGCAACCAAGGCACGGTCGGTCATCTGATCAATCCTGGCCTGATGGTTGACGGCGTCCTGCATGACGGTGCGAAAGGTATCCACATCGCCCTCGGCCATCTCGTCACCCTCGTAAACGGCCCCGAAACGATGCTCTTCAAATTCGCGCATGACGCCGTCAACGGTCTGGCCCGACTGCTCCATCTGGAACAGCGCCTGCACCGCATAAAGGCGGCTGGCCGCGCGCATCTTGCGTTTCTGGTTGCCTGAAATCGTCATGCTGTCGTCTTGCCGCCTGTGCCGCCTGCCAAAAGGATATCACTGGCAAAGCCCACGCTTTGGCCAGAGTTGCCCCACTTACGGCTGAGCGCGATCAGGTGCAAGGCCGCCGCCGCAGCCCCGCCACCCTTGTTTTGATCCTTGGGGTCGGCGCGCACCGCGGCCTGTTCATAATTCTCAACCGTCAGGATGCCATTGCCAATGCAAAGCCCTTGCAAACCAAGAAGTTGCAGGGCGCGGCTGCTGTCATTACAGACCGTGTCGTAATGGGTCGTCTCGCCGCGGATCACACAGCCAAGGGCGACATAGCCGTCAAAATTGCTCAGGCGTTCGGCGATTCCGATCGCGGTGGGTATTTCCAGCGCGCCGGGCACATGCACGATGTCATGACCAGCGCCCGCGGCGTCCAGTTCGGCGAGGGCGCCGGCGATCTGGTTGTCGCTGATATCCTTGTAATAGGGCGAAGCGACGATCAGCACCTTGACGGGTTTTTCAAACTCCGCGCGGGGCATGATGTAATGGGACGGTCCAGCCACTAGATCACCTCCTGAGTCAATGAAGCCTGTGTCACCGAACGGCTGTTCGAGGCAGCGATCACACAGCGAATGCGGTCGGACAGTTGGGCGGGATCAATGAAGCAGGACATGATCAGCCTATCTCCGAAATCTTGCGGGTGCCGACAATTTCAAGCCCATAGGCATCAAGGCCGACAACCTTGGGCTGGGGCGAATTGGTCAGCAATGTAATCTGCGACAAGCCAAGCGACGACAGGATTTGCGCGCCAAGCCCGTATTGTCGCAGGGTCTGGGGGGACACTTCATCGGCTGCGGCCAGTTTCATGTGCAGATCGCGCAAAAGCACCAGCACGCCGCGCCCTTCCTGTGCAATCAATGTCATCGCATCGCCAAATTCATGCGCGCGCCCTTTGCCCCCGGTGCCGACCACGTCCAGCAGCGGATCCATTGCATGCATCCGCACCAGCACCGGATCATCACCGGAAATATCGCCCTTGATCAGGGCCAGATGTTCGGCCCCTTGGGTTTCATCGGTAAAGATACGCAGGGTCCATTCGCCGCCAAATTCGCTTTGGATCACCTGTTCGTCGCGCACCCGCACAAGGTTGTCGTGACGGCGGCGATAGGCGATCAGATCGCTGATCGTGCCGATTTTCAGGTTGTGCAACTGGGCAAAGGCCACCAGTTCGGGCAGGCGCGACATGCTGCCGTCCTCGTTCATGATCTCGCAGATCACACCGCTGGGGTTCAGCCCGGCAAGGCGCGCGACATCAACCGCCGCTTCGGTATGACCGGCCCGCACCAGCACCCCGCCATCGCGGGCGCGCAGCGGAAACACATGGCCCGGCGTGGCGATATCGGCGGCCCCCTTGGTGCCATCAATCGCCACGGCCACGGTCAAAGCGCGGTCATGGGCGGAAATACCGGTGCTGACACCCTCGCGGGCCTCGATGCTGACGGTAAAGGCGGTTTCGTGGCGGCTGGAATTATAGGTCGACATCAAAGGCAGACCCAGCGCGTCGATCCGCGATCCGGGCATCGACAGACAGATCAGACCGCGCCCGTGTTTGGCCATGAAGTTGATTGCATCGGGCGTGGCCATCTGTGCGGGGATCACCAGATCGCCTTCGTTTTCGCGATCCTCGTGATCGACCAGAATGAACATTCTGCCATTACGGGCATCGTCAATGATTTCGTCGATGCTGGAAATGGCATCACGCCAGTTTTCTTCAACGGGTCCGGGTGTTTCAAAAGCTTGGGTCATGGCAGCATCCTTGCAGTTGCGCGCTTGCTAGCGGTTTGCGCGGCCCAAGGAAAGGGGGCGTGGGTCAAGACCCACATTACGCGACGCCCGGCAAGCTTGGGTTTGCAGGGCAATACAGGAAAATCCGGGTTCCGACCCCCTCGTAAGGTGGGTTTCAACCCACCCCCCTATTCCCATTCACGCAACCGCGCCACATAGCGCGCCATCGTGTCAATCTCGAGGTTCACATGATCGCCCAGACCCACGCCGCCCCATGTGGTGGCCTGCTTTGTATGGGGGATAAAATTGATACCAAAATCAGCGCCATTGACCTCGTTCACCGTCAGTGACGTGCCATTGAGCGCCACAGACCCTTTGGGCGCAATGAACCGCGCGAGATCATCGGGGGCACGCAGGGTCACGCGGGTGCTGTCGCCCTCCTCTGCCACGCCGATCACCTCGGCCACGCCATCCACATGGCCCGACACGATATGCCCGCCAAGTTCATCGCCGACCCTCAAAGCGCGCTCCAGATTGATCCGCTTGCCCACGGGCCAGCCGTTGCGACCGATATTGGTCTTGCTGACGGTTTCGGCCGATATTTCCACATCAAACCAGTTTCGCGGGGTCGCGCCCAGCGCGATCACCGTCAAACACACCCCGTCACAGGCAATCGAGGCGCCGATATCAATACCCGCGATATCATAGGCGGTGGCGATCCGTGCGCGCAGATCGCCGCGCTGCTCTACCTCAAGAACCTCGCCCATGTCGCTGATGATGCCGGTGAACATATTTCCCCCTGATTGCCTGATCCAGACCTAGTCAATTGGCCCCCGGTGGGCAAGGTCATAGCACGCGCCATAATGTTGCCAAATCACGCGTTTACCGATTAGGAACAGTATCAGAGGATTGTGGGCGGTATCGTGACCAAAGACACCACCAGACGCTTTTTGTTTCTTCAGGGGCCACATGGCCCTTTTTTCCACCGCCTGTCGCGCATGTTGCGTGCGGCGGGGGCCGAAACATGGCGCGTGGGGTTTAACGCCGGTGATCGTGCGTTCTGGTTCACGCCTGCGACCTATATCCCGTTTCGCGGCACGGGCGCCGACTGGCCAACAACATTTGCCGGGCTGATTGCGCAAAAGCAGATCACCGATATCGTGCTTTACGGCGATACCCGCCCGATCCACGCACAGGCGGTTGTGGTCGCCAAGGCGGCGGGCCTGACCGTGCATGTCTTTGAAGAAGGATACATGCGCCCCTATTGGGTGACCTATGAACGCGGCGGCACCAACGGCAATTCCCGCCTGATGGACATGACGATCCCGCAGATGCAGCGCGCGCTGGAACTGTCCGATTTGGATATCCCCGAAGCGCCAGCCCATTGGGGCGACATGCGCCAGCATGTGTTCTACGGCGCGCTTTATCATTGGTTCGTGATGTTTCGAAACGGCGACTACCGCAATTTCAGACCGCACCGCGAACTGCCCGTCAGCCGCGAAACCATGCTTTATACCAAACGGTTGCTACTGATGCCGCTGATCGCACTGGACCGGATACTGGCCACGGCCCGCATCAAATACGGCGGCTTTCCCTATCATCTGGCCCTGCTGCAGCTGGAACATGATGCCAGTTTCCAGATGCACAGCCCGTTCACGCAGATGGAAGAATTCCTCGAACTGGTGATCGAAGGGTTTGCCGCAGGGGCACCACAGCATCACCACCTTGTTTTCAAGGCGCATCCGCTGGAAAACGGCCGTTCGCCGATCCGTAAGATCATCCGCCGACTGGCCTGCGACAATGGCGTCAAGGACCGTGTGCATTACGTGCGGGGCGGCAAACTTGCCCGCCTGCTTGATCACGCGCGCACCGCCGTCACCGTCAATTCCACCGCCGCACAACAGGTGCTGTGGCGGGGTATCCCGCTCAAGGTATTTGGCAAGGCGGTCTATGCGAAACCCGAATTTGTCTCGGTCGACCCCTTGCCGGAATTTTTCGCGCAACCCGGTCGCCCCGACAACCGCGCCTACAAGGATTACCGCCGCTTTCTGCTGGAAACCAGTCAGGTCGCAGGCGGGTTTTATTCGGCGCGCGGGCGGCGCCAATTGATGCGCCAGGTGGTCGATCTGATGCTTGCGCCCGATGATCCCTATGACGCGCTGCGCGCGGGCACCGCCGCGCCACGCCAGCAGTTGCGGGTTGTCACGTGACACCCACAAGGGATTGCGTGCGCCCGGACGATCGCGGCAGCATAGCAACAGTTGCGTCCGCCAAACCACAAACCACAAGACCTATGGCTAGCAAAGCCGCCACGATTCCAGTAGATTAAAAGAAAAACTGAGGCAGTTAATAACAAGGTCGAGGAGACCGGAGCAGTGAAAACCCTAGTGACGCGCCTGTCCAAGGGCGTGGCCATCGTGGCAGTGTTGGGCCTTGTGTCCTCCTGTGGCTTGCCGCGGTCCGGGCCAAACAAAAACGAAATCTTCTCGGGGTCCGTCCTCGAAGAAGGCGATGCATTCATTCTCACGGTCAATGATCGGGTCAATCGCATTGCCAGCGTGACCCCTGCGCTGGCCTTCTCTGCTGGCTTCAGTAGCGCCGCACTGCTCGGATCCGACACGATCCGGCCCGGTGACGTGCTGGGCCTGACGATCTGGGAAAACGTTGACGATGGTCTGCTGGTCCCCACAGGGCAGAACGCGACCGTTCTCGAAGAGGTGCAGGTTGACGGCGCGGGCTTCATCTTTGTGCCCTACGCGGGCCGCATCCGCGCAGCCGGCAACACGCCCGAGGCAATTCGCCGCCTGATCAGCGAAAAACTCAACGACGAAACCCCCGACCCGCAGGTGCAGGTGCGCCGCTTGGCCGGTGACGGATCGACCGTATCCGTCGTTGGTGCCGTGGGCGCACAAGGTGTCTATGCGATTGAACGCCCGACCCGCACGCTCACAGCCATGCTGGCGCGCGCCGGTGGCGTCGTGATCGAACCCGATATCGCCCAGGTTACGGTTGTGCGCGGGAACTACTCTGACTCGATCTGGTTTGAAGACCTTTACGATCATCCGGGTCACGATATTGCCCTGCGCGGTGGTGACCGGATCATCGTTGAACAAGACACGCGCACCTTTACCGCGCTTGGCGCAACGGGCGCGCAAAACCGCGTTCCCTTCGAAAGCCAGACCATTTCCGCAATCGAAGCACTGGCAACCGTTGGTGGCCTGTCCAGCGCGGTGGCCGATCCGACTGGTGTCTTTGTGTTTCGCAACGAACCCGAAGAAATCGCCCGCCAACTGGTTGGCCGCGACGATCTGGTCGGCACGCAGCGTGTTGTCTATGTCCTTGATTTGACACGACCAAACGGCATGTTCATGGCCCGTGATTTTGCGATCCGCGATGGTGACACGGTCTATGTGACAGAAGCCCCGTTCACCCAGTTCAACAAGGCGATCGCCGCAGCAACGGGTTCCCTGAACTCGGCCAATGCGGTCCAGGGCCTTGCTGGCAACTAATGGCTGACACCCAGATCCAGGCCGCCGCGGGGGAAACTCTGCGGCGGCTTTACGTTTTTAACGGCGGATTTCTGACGCAAACGCGCGTGCGGCGCATCCTCGCACTGGCCGGATATGACATCCGCCTTGGCAAACCCACGGGCGCGGATATGGTCGGCGTCTGGGGGCAATCGCCCACATCCGGGCGGGGCGAGGCCGTGGCAAGTCGCACCGACACGCCCGTCTTGCGGGTCGAGGATGCCTTTTTGCGGTCTGTCCAGCCGGGGCGCGACGGCGACCCGCCCCTTGGCCTGCATCTGGACAAATCAGGCGTGCATTTCGACCCTGCCAGTCCCAGCGATCTGGAACTGATCCTGCGCGACGATCCTTTGGACGACACCGCTCTGCTCAACCGCGCGCGCGACTGCATGGGCGAACTTCAACGCCTGCATCTGTCCAAATACAACGCCTTTGATGCCGCCACCCCTGCCCCCGATCCCGGCTATGTCGTGGTGATTGACCAGACCCGCGGCGATGCATCCGTCAAGGCCAGTGGGGCCGACCTCAATACCTTCCGCGAGATGCTGTATTACGCACAAGAAGAACACCCCGGCGCGCGCATCCTGATCAAGACCCACCCCGAAACCGCAGCAGGCCATCGCGGCGGCTATTTCTCTGCGGATGACTGCACCGACCGCGTCTCGCTGTTCGACACGCCGATTTCCCCGTGGGCGCTGTTTGAAGGGGCCGTGGCGGTTTACACGGTATCGTCGCAAATGGGCTTCGAGGCGATCCAGATGGGGCACAAACCCGTGGTTTTCGGCCAGCCGTTCTATATGGGCTGGGGGCTGAGCGACGATCGCAAACCGCTGGATCGCCGCCAGCGCAAACTGACCCGCGCACAGCTTTTTGCAGGTGCGATGATCCTCTATCCCAAATGGTATGACCCTCATCGCGACCGGCTTTGCACGTTGGAAACAGCCATTGAAACGCTCGCCGCGCAGGCCCGTGCATGGCGCGAAGACCACCAAGGCTGGGTCGCTGCGGGCATGCGGTTGTGGAAACGCGCACCCTTGCAAAAATTCTTTGGCCAACAGCGCCAAATCGTGTTTCAGGACGATCCCGCCCGCGCCGTGGCCCGCGCCGCCAAGGATGGGCGCGGATACATGGTTTGGGCCGGAAAATCGCAAGGCCACGAAGGTGCGCTGCGGGTCGAGGATGGCTTTCTACGCTCGCGCGGGCTGGGGGCTGATCTGATCGCGCCGCTCTCGCTGGTCGTGGATGACTTGGGCATCTACTACGACCCAACCGCACCCAGCCGCCTCGAGGCGCTGATTAACGCCAGCACCGATCTGCCCGCCGTGGCCCGTGTGCGCGCCGACCGGCTGATCGCCCGCCTCACGCAAAACCGGCTGACAAAATACAACCTTGACGCCGACACATCCTTGCCCGCTGGACTGCCCGCGGGGCGGCGCATCCTTGTGCCCGGTCAGGTCGAAGACGATGCCTCGATCCGGCTTGGCACGACCGATGTGCGCACCAATCGCGACCTGCTGCTGGCGGCCCGCAAGGCCAATCCGGCGGCTGTGATCCTTTACAAACCGCACCCCGATACAGAGGCGGGCCTGCGCAACGGTGCCGTGCCCGACGCCGCTGACATCGCCGATGCGGTGCTGCCCCGGACCGATCCGATCACTGCGCTCGATGCGGTCGACGAGGTCTGGACCATGACATCAACGCTTGGGTTCGAGGCACTGCTGCGCGGCAAGCGCGTCACCTGTCTGGGCATGCCGTTCTATGCCGGATGGGGGCTGACGGATGACCGCGCCGCGCCCGTCACCCGGCGCACGGCCCTGCCTGATCTCACCGCCCTCGCCCATGCGGTTCTGATTGATTACCCCAGGTATTTCGACCCGCAGACCAATCTGCCCTGCCCGGTCGAGGTCACCGTCGAAAGGCTTGCCAAGGGCGACGTGCCCCGCCCTTCGCGCAGCAATCGTGCACTGGCAAAACTGCAAGGGATATTCGCGAGTTACGCGCCGCTTTGGCGCTAGGCACGTTGCCAGATATGCATCAGATCCGCGCCCACACGCGCATGATCATGCAACTCGAAACGCGGCGCATCCTTAAGGTGTTCCACGCCCAGCGCACCAATCGCAGGCGTCCCCTCGGCCCCAATCGCCAGCCCCGCCGAAAAGCCAACCAACTGGTTCACCACATCGGCCTGCAACAGCGATGCGGCCAGGCTGCCGCCGCCTTCGCAAAATACCCGGGTCAACCCGGCGTCAGCCAGTTTCACCATGACATCATCCGCCGAAACTTGCCGACCCGTGCTGTCACACATGATCGTCCGCGCGCCGCGTTCTTGCCATGCACTGACGTCTTTGTCCGCCGCCTCCGCCCCGTGACACAGCCACAGCGGTGCTACGTCGAGTGAGCGCACCAGCGCGCTTTCGACCGGTAAATCCAGCTTGCGTGACACCACCACCCGCACGGGCTGACGGGCCCTGCCCAAGCCCCGCACCGTCAATGCCGGATCATCTGCGCGCACAGTGCCTGCACCAACCATCACGGCATCATGGCGCGCGCGCTGGGCATGAACGGCGCGACGCGCATCCGGCCCGGTGATCCACTTGCTTTCGCCCGTGGCGGTGGCAATCCGGCCGTCAAAGCTGGACGCCAGTTTCAGCGTCAGGAACGGGCGGCCATGAACCACGCGCCCCAGGAAACCCGCATGATCGGCGCGGGCCTGATCGGCGCAAATACCAGTGATCACCTCGATCCCCGCCGCCTGCAAGCGCGCGATCCCCTGCCCCGCCACGCGCGGATCAGGATCGCCCAACGCGACGACAACGCAGGCCAGGCCCGCAGCGATCAACGCATCCGCACAGGGCGGTGTTTTGCCATGATGGGAACAGGGTTCCAGCGTGACATAGGCCGTGGCCCCGCGCGCCGCTGCGCCAGCCTGCGCCAGTGCCTGCGTTTCAGCGTGGGGACGCCCGCCATCGCCCGTCCAGCCGCGCCCGATGACACGACCACCAGCCACGATCACACAACCAACAGCCGGATTGGGCCAGACCCGCCCCATGCCGCGCCGCCCCAATGTCAGGGCGTGCGCCATGTGTCGGCTGTGGCTCACTCCTCCGGTTTGGCGTCTGGGCGCAGCTCGCTCACGAATTTGTCGAAATCATCTGCGGCTTGGAAGTTCTTGTAAACGCTGGCAAATCGCACATATGCCACCGTGTCGATCCGCGCGAGGCTTTCCATCACGATCTCGCCGATGGTGCCCGAGGGGATGTCCGTTTCGCCCATGCTTTCAAGACGGCGCACGATACCGCTGATCATCTGGTCCATGCGTTCGGGTTCCACGGGGCGCTTTTGCAGCGAAATCCGAACCGAGCGTTCAAGCTTGTCACGGTCGAAATCTTCACGCCGTCCGTTGGATTTGATCACCACCAGATCGCGCAGTTGCACGCGTTCATAGGTGGTAAACCGCCCGCCGCACGCGGGGCAAAACCGCCTGCGCCTGATCGCAACGTGATCCTCGGCGGGGCGTGAATCCTTCACTTGTGTGTCGACGTTTCCGCAAAAGGGGCAACGCATATTCTGTCCTCGTCTCTGCCTCTGGGGTCTTTGCCCCATTTGATTGCCACCACTATAGGGGCAACGGCAGGTCTTGGGTAGCCCGCAATTTTCGCCCCAATATGATGGGTCGGCAGCGTGGCCTTTAGGATTCAGTTTTGCCCGATCGGCACCCAGCGTCGGGCGCGCAAATCCCATTCCAGACCGGCGGCACGCTTGCCGTCAGACAGGGCATTGGTCCAGGTGAAATCCACCGTTTCAGGCACACACGACAGCCGCGTCAGCAGGGTTTCGCCTTGATATACCTCGACCCCACCAAAGGCAGTGACCTGAATTTCATCATCGATATCAGAGGCTTCTCGGTTTATCCCGCCAAAGACCAAATAAGCATAGCCGCCGCGTGCAAACGCGATTTCCTCCCAGATGGTGCGGCCGATCCCGGGCCACGGCCGGTAATCCAGATCGCGGATCGGCTCGCGCAGCGCCAGTTCGGGCGCTTGGCCCGCCGCGCCATAGGTATAAAGCGCATCGCCGCCGTTGATACAGACCTCAAGCTGCTTGCCACTCTCCGCGATCGTGCAAGACACGAAGGTTTCGCCCTGCGGCAGGCATTCGGCGACTGCGGGTGTCGCCAAGACAAGGAACGGCAGAAAGCGGACCATCATATCACCCCGTCGGAATATGCCAGCCAAAACCACGCGGCGTCTGCACGTATTCGGGCCATTTGAAATCAATCGGCGGATCATAATCGCAAAGCGGGGGCGTGTCGCCCTCCGCCTTGCGCCGCTGGAATTCATCCATCGCCGCCGTGCGCGCCTCAACGTCCTCAAGCAACCGCAGGGCCGACAGCGCCAGCACCTGCGCGGCCACCTGCACCATCGGATCAATCGTCGCCGGTATCCCCCCCAGGGCGTTCATCGCCCAGGCCGGATATGGCCCGCCGCGCAGGGCCGGGCGCGCAATATAGAACCGCGCGGTGGGCGCGTGCCAGGTCATATCGGTGTAATCATCAGAGGTGGAATTGAGCTGACTGGGCGGCAGATCACGGCGCAAAATCGCTTCGGCCTCTTGCGGGTCAATCAATGCCTCGCAGGCGGGCAGGATCGGGTCATCCATCGGCGCAACGCCGCAGCTTTCCTGCACTTGCCGCATGATGTCTTTGGCCGCCGCGCCCCATACAGGTGCGCCAACCTTTTGAATTTGCTCCCAAACCAGCCCAGCCATCGCGTGATTGGCCAGCCCGTGCCGCGATTTGCTAACCCAGTGGCGCTCAACCCGACAGCCCGTTGCAGCGGCGGCACTTTCGGCCAGGGCGTCCAGCTGCGCCGTCACCCTTTCAGCCATCGCAATCGTCGGCACCCGCATCATATACTGAATGTCAGCCAAGGTCGCAGGCAGGTTATCCGCCGTCGCCTGCCCCGTGGACAGGATGCTTTCGGAAATCGACCATCCCCCCTGATGGGACAGCATCGCGTCCCGCAAGAACCGTGCAGAGTGATACATCATCACCAGCGCATCATTGGCGCCGGGGGCACGCACATCCGAATGGCTTTGCGGGATCGGCGCATCGCCCCCATGGCGCGCATCAGACACACCCTGCGCGCCCCAGCCTTCGGGCGTGTCACAGATAAAGCGGTAAATCATCGCATAGGCGGCGCCACAGTGGGTATCCCAGCGCACCGTGTTACACATGGGCAGCATGTAAAACGGATGGAACGACAATATCCCCGCCAGCCCGTCATAATACCCCTTCGCCGCGTGGATCGGTTTGGACCCGCGCAGTTTTTCCGCAGGTTCGCCGGTAAAACGCAGCCCGCCCTTGATCCCGTGCTTTTCCATCGCCGCCCTGGTGGCCAGCAAGCCGCCAAGACCCGCCATGCCCAGCGCCGAGTGCGGATCAGTATGCCCCCCTGCCGCATAATCCAGCCCGGCACGGGGCGCGCGCATCACATCGGCGGCCTGACAATTGGCCGGCACCGCGTCATATTCGGCATACATGCCCACAACGGGGCCATCGCCGTTGGCCCACTGCGCACAAAACGCCGTGGGCATCCCGCCGCTTCCTTCCTCAACGTCAAACCCTTCGGCGCGCAACCTGTCCACATACCACGCGACCGAGCGATACTCGCGCCAGGCGGTTTCGCCATAGCTGAAAATCGTCGCGCAGCCCTGCGACAGATCATCCGCCGCACCTTTGACATGGGCAATCGCGCTGGATTGGGCGTCAGAAAGGGGCATGGCACCGGTCCTGTATTGGGATGCGTCGAAACTGCCCGCGCGCCCGCAGCTTTGCAAGGCCACCTTGATTGCCGCGCCCAGACATGGTTTTCACAAGCTCAGGCAAACGCGAGGGCATGATGGCCGCCACACCCACGACAATTTCGGCGCAGTTGAATACGCTGGTCAAATCCGGGCGGGTGGCCGATGCCGTGGCCCTGCTGGAACGCGCGCACAAGACGCACCCCAGGGACGAGGCCATTCTTGTCGCGCTGGCCCAGTTGCACAACCGCGTCACCCATGATTTCCCCCGTGCCCAAGCCGCAGGTGAACGGGCGGTCAAGGTCATGCCGAAATCCGCCCGCGCACATCTCGAAGTTGCCGAAGCGGCCTGCAAACTGAAACGCTTTGACACTGCTCTCAAGCATCTCAAACGCGCGCGCGCCCTTGCCCCGCGCAACGCGGATGTTCTTTATGTTGCCTCGAGCATCTATCACCAGATGGACCGTCACGACGACGCCATCGCGGCCGTGCAGGCCTCGCTTGCGGTGCGCCCCGACCATCTGCAGGCCCGCCTGCAACTGGCGACCGTCTATCGCGCGGCCGGACAGATGGACGACGCGCGCGCCCTGTGCCGCGACATTTTTGCCCAAACCCCCGATAACCTCGTGCTGCACAGCATCTACGGGCTGACCGGCAAGATGGCCCAGGACGATCCGATGTATCTCTACCTGCGCGACAAAATCCTGCCCGATATCGCCAAACTGTCGCAACGCGATCAGGCCAAGGCGCTGGCCCTGCTGGCCAAGGCCCGCGACGACATGGGGGCACATGACGATGCCTTTACCCTTTATACCCGGTCGAAAAAGACAGAAAATCTGCGCCATGACGGTGCGAAATACCACCGTTTTGTTGCGGCGCAGTGCGATGCGATCAGCCCTGCGGATTATTTCGGCGGGGGTGGGTCACAAGATGAAACGCCGGTGCTGATCGTCGGGATGCCGCGCTCGGGCAGCACCCTGCTGGAACAGGTCCTCACATCGCACCCAAAGATTGCCGGGGTGGGCGAAAGCGCGGCCCTCAGCAACTTGATGCGCGATCTGAAACTGCCCGAACACGACGGAGCCGCCCTTGCCCGCCTGACCAAAGGGCTGACGCAAAAGGACAGCGAAACCCTGGCACAAAAATACCTGACAGAGGTGCGCAAAGCCGCCCCCAAAGCGGCCCGCATCGTCGACAAAAAGCTGCATAACTTTGAATTGCTTGGGGTTTTCGCACGTATGTTCCCAAAGGGGCGCATCCTGCATGCGCGACGCGATCCGATGGATAACTGCGTGTCCTGTTACATGCAGCCACTGTCCGCCTGGCACAGCTACACGCGCGATTTGGCCGATCTGGGGCGCTACTACTGTGACTACGACCGCTTGATGCAACACTGGGCCACGGTCCTGCCGATCCCCATGATGGACGTGCATTACGAAGATATGGTCGCCGATACCGAAGGCACAGCGCGCGGCATCATTGATTTTCTGAGTCTGGACTGGGATCCGGCCTGCCTTGATTTTCAATCATCGGAAAAACGTGCGCGCACCCTGTCGGTCTGGCAGGTGCGTCAGCCGGTCTACAAGACATCCGTGCAGCGCTGGCGGCGCTATGATGCGCATCTTGACCCGCTGAAATCGGAACTGGGGCGGTTTTACCCTGACGGGTTGGGGTGACTGCCGCGCGGCGCGCGACAGTCAAATTCTACTCAGGCCGCTTTGGCTGCCTTTGCCGCGTCCGGGTTTTCAATGACCATATAGCCGTTCTTTTCCAGCGTTTTCAGCATCCGCATGCCAAGGCGCGTCTGCTCCTTGCGCACGGCGGTCCATGCTGTCTTCAGGTCTTCCTTGCTGGCCTCGGGGTTTGCTTCTTTGAAAAGCGCAAGCCACTGACCGCGACCAAGTGTGCGACCGACCCGACGGCGCTGGCGTTGCTCGTCTGTGAGCGGGGTTTTTGCATCTGCCATGTTTTTATCCTTCATGGAGGGTGTCCCCTTATTGGTGGGGGTGATGGTTGATCCATCGGCCCCATGATAAGGGATCGCGGTGCCATGACAGCGCGATACCTCCGCAATTACGGCGTTTTTTCCGACCTTGAGTCTTTTGCACAACAGGGCTTGTGGCTGGCCTTTCACGCGCATCTTGGGCAAACTCGGCACAGTTCACGGCACGATAGAGGCTACAATGATCGCACGACTACTGGCACTGACCCTTGCCTTGGGCGCGAACGCGGCACTGGCCGAACCCCTCGCCCTGCTCAGCGCGCAAGAGGTCCGCGATGAATTGTTCGGCGTGCATATCTTCGGTGTGACCGACACGCTGGGGTTTGACTGGGACGAATGCATCGAACCCTCGGGGCTGACGGTTTACCGCACCATTGATGCCGACGACCCGCAACCCTATTCGCAGCAAGGGTTATTGCAGGTCAATGATCTGGGCATGGCCTGCTTTTCCTACCCGCCTAACGGCGATCCGTCGCCCTCGTGTTTTCAGGTCTATCGCAACGGCGATGGCTATATCTTTGCCAACGGGTTTGGCGACGGGCGCTATATCACCACCAAAGTGCTGCGCAATATCACCAGCTGTCCCGAACCGGGCGCCTTGCTGGGATGAAAACGGGCGCCGCAGCGCCCGTGTGTTTTACTGATCCAGGAAACTGCGCAGCTTGCGCGAGCGGCTGGGGTGCTTCAATTTCCGCAGCGCCTTGGCTTCGATCTGGCGGATGCGTTCGCGGGTGACGCTGAACTGCTGACCGACTTCTTCCAGCGTATGATCGGTGTTCATGCCGATGCCAAAACGCATCCGCAGCACACGTTCCTCGCGTGGGGTCAATGACGCCAGCACCCGTGTCGTGGTTTCCTTCAGGTTCTCCTGAATCGCGGAATCCAGCGGCAGAACCGCGTTCTTGTCCTCGATGAAATCGCCAAGCTGGCTGTCTTCCTCGTCACCAATGGGGGTCTCAAGGGAGATCGGCTCCTTGGCGATTTTCATCACCTTGCGGACCTTTTCCAGCGGCATTTGCAGCTTTTCGGCCAGTTCTTCGGGGGTCGGTTCGCGGCCGATCTCGTGCAGCATCTGGCGGCCCGTGCGCACCAGCTTGTTGATCGTTTCGATCATGTGGACCGGAATACGGATCGTGCGGGCCTGATCGGCGATGGAGCGGGTAATCGCCTGCCTGATCCACCAGGTGGCATAGGTGCTGAATTTATATCCGCGACGGTATTCGAATTTGTCCACGGCCTTCATCAAGCCAATGTTGCCTTCCTGAATAAGATCAAGGAATTGCAAGCCGCGGTTCGTGTATTTCTTGGCAATCGAAATGACCAGACGCAGGTTCGCCTCGACCATTTCCTTTTTGGCCTGCCGGGCTTCTTTTTCACCCTTCTGGACCTGCTGCACGATGCGGCGGAATTCGGTGATATCAACGCCGACATACTGGCCAACCTGTGCCATTTCGGCGCGCAGGTCTTCGACCTTGTCGGTCGAGCGTTCAATGAACGCCTGCCAGCCGCGCCCTGCCTTTTCGGCCATATCCTCAAGCCAGTTGGGGTCAAGCTCGCGGCCGCGGTAAGCTTCGACAAATTCGCGCCGGTTGATGCGGGCCTGATCGGCCAGCTTCACCATATTGCTGTCGATCTGCATGATGCGGCGGTTGATGCCGTAAAGCTGATCAATCAGCGCTTCGATACGGTTGTTGTGCAGGTGCAGCGAGTTCACCAGCTCCACAATTTCCGAGCGCAGTTTCTGGTATTTCTTTTCGGCCTTGTCGGTAAAGCTTGAATCTTCGTTCAACTGCGCCGAAATCCGTGCGTCCTGCATATCCGACAGTTTGGCAAAGTCGCGCGCGATCAGGTCAAGCGTTTCCAGCACGCGCGGTTTCAGCGCGGCTTCCATCGCGGCCAGTGACATGTTGGCCTGCTCTTCGTCATCCTCGTCGTCGTCATCCTTGGCAATCGGGTTGCCGTCGGCGTCAAGCTCGGGCTTGTCGTCCTTGTCGTCGCCATCGTCCGCACTGGCGCCGTCAACCACGGGCGCCGTGCCTTCGGCGTCCTCGTCCAACTGATCACCGAACGTTGTCTCAAGGTCGATCACATCGCGCAGCAAAATGTCCTCGGACAGCAATTCGTCGCGCCAGATCGTGATCGCCTGGAATGTCAGCGGGCTTTCGCATAGCCCCAGGATCATCGTGTTGCGGCCGGCCTCGATCCGCTTGGCAATGGCGATTTCACCCTCGCGCGACAGCAGTTCAACGCTGCCCATCTCGCGCAGATACATACGCACCGGATCGTCCGTGCGATCCAGCTTTTCGTTGTCGGCCCCGGCCAGCGCAATCTCGCGCGGGCCGCCGGTTGTCGCGACATCGCGGCCCTTGCCGTCGTCGTCGACTTCTTCGCTTTCTTCTTCCTCGGTGACCTGAATGCCCATTTCCGACAGCATCGACATCACGTCTTCGATCTGGTCGCTGCTGACTTGTTCGGGGGGCAACACGGCGTTCAGCTGGTCATAGGTGATGTAGCCCCGCTCGCGCGCCTCGGCGATCATCTTTTTGACGGCCGCCTGGCTCATATCAAGGGAAATATCACCGTCGTCCACTTTGCGGTCATCGTTGTCTTTCGCGGCCATGTGGGGCTCCTTGCGGAAGGGCTGACGCCCGTGGAAGTGATTCGGTGATTCGCTTGCTTCCGAATCAACCTGTTGCGGGGGTGATTCGCAAGGCGATACCCCCTGATTCTTTCGATCTGTTGCCAGACTGGTTATTTAGGGCGCGCACGCCCCTTTTCAAAGGTGATCTGCTCTAAAAGTCGATCAAATGCGCTGCGCTCGTCCTTGTTCATCAGCGCACCATTCGCGCCCCTATCAAATTCAGCGCTGTCATCGTCGTCCAGCTTGCCTGCGCGGTTCATCGCATCACGCGATTGCGCCAGCCGCGTAGTCAGGCGTTCGTCGGCGACATCAGACGACAGATCCTCAATCGCCTCCTGGATTTCGTGCAGATGGCCGCGCCGCGCGCTCAGTTTCGCCAGTTCTTCGGCCAGGCACATCTTGGCGACCTCGCCGTTGTCGGGGCGGCGCACGGCCGGTGAAATGGCGACATGGGCCTGGGTGAACAGCTTTGCAAGGGGGTCCGGCCCGATTTCGCCCTCGATCGCGGCCCGCAAGTCCTGCGCATCGCCATGCCGCAGGATCGCGTCACGGATCGTGGCGTGGTCAGGGCTGGAACACCCCATCCGCTCAAGCGCGCCCCAGAACCCGCCAACGACCTGCGGGTTTGCGATAAGCGTCGCCAGGATCACCGCTTCACGCAGATGGTCCTCGCCCCCGCCACCAATCGCCAGCATTGACGCCTTGGTGCTTTGATGCGGCACGCCCGGCGGCTGCCATTTGCCGCCCCCGCCACCCCTTTGCGGTGTCGCGCGGCGCGGGCTGAACAACTGCCAGCGCATTTCCTTGATCGCCTGCCCATAGTGGTTGCGGATCGACGGATCACGGATCAGATTTATCTTTTCGCGCAAGGCCTTATCCAGCGCGGCCTTGCGTTCGGGGCTGTCGAAAACACGGTCTTCGGTTTCGCGCTGCCACAGCAGTTCGACCATCGGCATCGCCCTTTCAAGGGCCGCGCGCATCGCCCCTGCCCCCTGCCCGCGGATCAGATCATCAGGGTCCTGGCCTTCGGGCATCAGGGCAAAGCGCAACGACTGCCCCGCCTCAAGCAGCGGCAGCGCCAGATCAATCAGCCGCATCGCCGCGCGCAGGCCCGCCGTGTCACCATCCAGCGCGATGATCGGTTCGGGCGCGACCCGCCACAGCATCTGCAACTGGTTTTCGGTGATCGCCGTGCCAAGCGGCGCAACGACCGCGCCAAAGCCTGCCTCCGACAGCGCGATCACATCCATATACCCTTCGGCGACGATCAGCGGCTGGCCCTTGCCTGCCGCCTCGCGGGCGGGCCCGTGGTTATAAAGACTGCGCCCTTTGTCAAAAAGTTCCGTTTCCGGCGAGTTCAGATATTTCGCCTTGTCTGCGGGGTCCATCGCGCGACCGCCAAAGGCAATGCAGCGCCCGCGCGCATCACGGATCGGGAACATGATCCGGTTGCGGAAGGTATCGTAGGGTTTCTTGCCCTGCTGGCTTTCCTTGGCCAGCCCGCAGCCCACGATCAGGTCTTGCGACACACCCTTGCCAGTCAGATGATCCCACAAGCCCTGCCAGCCATCAGGGGCAAAGCCGATTTCCCAGCGGTCCAGCCAGCCGTCGGGCTGGCCGCGCCCCGCCAGATAGTCGCGCGCCGCCGCGCCGCCGCCGGTTTTCACCTGCAGGCGGAAGAACTGCACCGCCTGTTCCATGACATCGGCCAGTTGGGTGCGCCGGTCGGCCTTGGCTTGGGCCTGCGGGTCGCGCTGCGGCACCGGCATGCCCGCCTCGCGCGCCAGAATCTCGACCGCTTCCATAAAGCCGACATTTTCGGTTTCGCGCACAAAGGAAATCGCATCGCCCTTGGCGTGGCAGCCAAAGCAATAATAATATCCCTTGCGGTCATCCACATGAAAAGACGCGCTTTTTTCCTGATGAAAGGGGCATGGCGCCCACATGTCGCCCTTGCCCTGATTCGACTTGCGGGTATCCCACATGACCTTGCGCCCGACGACCTGAGAAATACTCAGCCGGTTGCGCAATTCATCAAGAAAGCCGGGTGGCAGTGACATGTTTCCCCTAGGTTGGCGGCGGATGCGCCCTACTTGGTGGCGGGGACCGGCGGGGTGATGATCCGCCGCGCGCGCGCCTCGCGCCATGTGATAAACGACACTGACGCCATGATCAACGCGCCACCGGCGATCACCCAACCATCAACCGCCTCGTTGAACACCAACGCCCCCAGCATGACCGCCCAGACCAGTTGCAAAAACGTCACCGGCTGCGTCACCGTCAGGGGGGCCGCGGCGAACGCCAGCGTCATGCAGTAATGCCCCGCCGTGGCAAAGCAGGCGACCAGAAACAGCCAGCCGATGTCGGTCCAGGTGGGCGTGACCCAGTCCATCAATGCAAAGGGAAACAACCCGATCGTGACGGTAACTGACAACATGCCAACGACCACAGGCGCCGAAACCTCGCCCGACATGCGTTTCGCGATCAGGTATCCGGCGGCAAAGGCGACGGCCGTGAACAGCATCGCGATATGGCCCGGTTCCACCGCCCGCAATCCGGGGCGCAGGATGATCACCGCCCCGATCAGCGCCACTCCCACAGCCGCCAACCGGCGCGGCGGCAGGGCCTCGCCCAGAAACAAGGCCGCGCCAATGGTCACGTAAACCGGCGACAGATAATTCATCGCCGTAACCTCGGCGATGGGAATCTGCGTCATCGCGTAGAACCACAAGATCACCGCCAGCGTATGCACGACCCCGCGCAGGGCGAACAGCTTGACCTGTCGACGCGTCAGATGTGCCGCCAGAATTGGCCGGATCATCGGCACCAGAAACACCACCCCCAAAGCATAGCGTAAAAATGCCGCCTGCGCCGGTGGCACCGCACTGCCCACATGTTTCACAATCGCCGTCACGGCAACGAAATTCAGGCCCGTGAGGGCCATCCAGACAATGCCGATCAGGGGTGATTTGGGTGCGGGTGTCATGGGCGCAGATGACCCCAACGCGCGCCGCCCTACAAGGGGGTCAGCAATTCCCGACTTGCCGCGGTGCGCCAGTTTGGCGACACTCGCCCCCAACCATGAAGGGGACTGACATGTTGGCATCCGCAATCACCGCTACCAAGGGGCTGGGCCTTGCCACCACCATCATGGCCCTTGCCAGCTGCCAGATGGCACCGGCCAGCCAGACGCCGCAGGAACGCGGCCGCGCAGCCATCGCCGATTGCGTGGCGACCAGCTGCGCGACACTGAACCTCGATAGCATCAACCTGCCCGATTACACCGCCCTTTCATCCATGACGCACCTGCGGTCCGTCATGGTCAGCTATACAGGATTCAACGACCTGTCGGTGCTGACACCCCTGACATCCCTTGAAGAAATCCATATCGGCGACACCCCGGTGACGGACCTGTCACCACTGGCGGGCTTTCCCAATCTGCGGCTTTTGCACATGCAGGGCGTGGACACGGATGACTACCGCGTTTTGCGCCAGTTGACGGGGCTTGAAGTGCTGGCCATCGGCAACACGCCCATTCCCAACGTGATTTTCGCCCGCTCCATGCCCAACCTGAAACAGCTTGACCTCAGCTATTCCGACGTGCGCGACCTTGGCGCCCTGCGCAACCACCCCAGCCTTGAATTCATCAACCTCGAAGGGGTGGATGATTTCGACGTGTCGGTGCTGCTGACAATTCCGAACCTGCGCGAAGTGACCTTGGACAACTTCGGACCCGACCCCGACCATGCGGGCAAGGTCGCACAACTCGAGGCGGCAGGGATCACCGTCAGCTATACGCCGGTGATGCCCGTCTGCTAGCGCGGATCAGCTATTGGCAAAGGCTTCCATCACCTCGTCGCTGGCATCCAGATTGGTCGTGACGGTCTGGATATCGTCGTCGTCTTCCAACGCATCGACCAGCTTCATCAGCTTGGTCAGCCCGTCCAGATCAAGGTCGGTGGACATGTTGGGTTGCCAGATCAATTTGGTTGATTCCGACTCGCCCAATGCGGCTTCCAAAGCTGTGGACACATCGTTCAGGTCCGTGTCGGCACAGATGATCACATGGCTGTCCTCGGTGCTTTCGCAATCCTCGGCGCCCGCTTCGATTGCCGCCATCATCACCGTGTCGGCATCGCCAACGGATGCGGGGTAAATCACCTGACCCTTGCGGTCGAACATGAAACCAACGCTGCCGGTTTCGCCCAGATTACCGCCGTTTTTGGAAAACGTGGAGCGCACGGTGGATGCGGTGCGGTTGCGGTTGTCGGTCATCGCCTCGACGATCACGGCAACCCCGCCGGGGCCGTATCCTTCATAGCGGATTTCGTCATAGTTTTCGGCGTCACCACCCTGGGATTTCTTGATCGCGCGGTCGATCACATCCTTGGGCACCGACGACGATTTCGCCTCCTTGACGGCCAGACGCAGGCGCGGGTTCTTGTCGGGGTCTGGATCGCCCATCTTGGCGGCCACGGTGATTTCCTTGGCCAGCTTGGAAAACAGCTTGGAGCGCAGTTTGTCCTGTCGCCCCTTGCGGTGCTGAATGTTTGCCCATTTGGAATGGCCTGCCATAGGTGCTCTCCCGGTTTGCGATTTCTGCGTCTCTATATGGCACTCACGCCTGGGGCCGCAATCCCCGCCGGGCCAGACGACAGCCATACGTTTTCCATACGGTTTCCATACGGCAAAAAATCCGCTGTTTTCGGGCTGCACCGCGCGTTACACCTGTGCCATGACATCAGATCAAATCATCCTCTTTACCCTGTTCGGCGCCGTGTTCGGCATGTTGCTTTGGGGCAGGTTCCGCTATGATCTCGTGGCCTTTACCGCGCTGCTGATCGGCGTGGTGCTGGGCGTGGTCCCGACCAAGGACGCGTTCAGCGGCTTTGGTCATCCGGCAACGATTATCGTCGCTTTGGTGCTGGTTGTCTCAGCCGGGCTGGTGCGCTCGGGCGCGGTCTATCTGATCACCCGCACGCTGGTTGACAGCACCCGCAGCCTTGGGGCGCATATCGCCATCATGGGCGGGATCGGCGGCGTCTTGTCGGCGTTCATGAACAACGTCGCGGCCCTTGCGTTGTTGATGCCTGTCGATGTGCAAACCGCGCGCAAGGCCGGGCGCGCCGCCAGCCTGTCGCTGATGCCGCTGTCCTTTGCGACGATCCTTGGCGGCATGGTCACGCTGATCGGCACACCGCCCAATATCATCATCGCCGCGATCCGGCAGGAAAGCCTTGGCGCGCCCTTCAAGATGTTCGATTTTGCGCCTGTAGGGGCGGTGACAGCAGTCGCCGGCTTGCTGTTTGTCGCGCTGGTCGGCTGGCGGTTGATCCCACAAAAGGACGGGCCAGACGCGGGGCAAGCCCTTGAAAACGTAACAGATTACATCGCAGAGCTGACCGTGCCGGACGATAGCAAACATATCGGGAAACGCGTCAATGACCTTTACGACATCGCCGAAAAGAACGATGTCGCCATCCTTGGGCTGATCCGTGATGGCAAGCGCCGCTATGGCACCGCACGCAACATCAAGATCGCCGCCGGTGACGCGCTGGTGCTTGAGGCGGCGCCCGAAGCACTGGACGAATTTCGCGCCGCACTGTCGCTCAACTTTGCCAACGACAAACACGAGGACCTGCTGAAAGCGGACGGTGCAGGCCTGTCGGTGATCGAGGTCGTGGTCACCGATCAAAGCCGCATCAACGGCAAGACCGCGCAGACCGTGGGTCTGTCGTGGCGGCAACGCACGGTGTTGATGGGCATCTCGCGTCAGGGCAAAGCGATCCGCACGAACCTGCGCAAAACACAAATCCGCGCGGGCGATATCCTGCTGCTGCTCACACCCGAAGACAACACCGCCGAGGTGACGGACTGGTTGGGCTGCCTGCCCTTGGCTGACCGTGGCCTGGCCGTGACCGCCGACACAAAGGTCTGGTTGGCCATCGGGTTGTTCGGCGGGGCCGTGGCGCTGGCCAGCTTCGGGCTGATCTACCTGCCCATCGCCCTGGGGCTGGTCGTGGTCGCCTATGTGCTGGCGAAAATTGTCCCCCTGTCCGAACTTTATCACCACATCGAATGGCCCGTCGTCGTATTGCTTGGGTCGATGATCCCGCTGGGCGCGGCGCTGGAAGCCTCTGGCGGCACGGAACTCATCGCGGGCTGGCTGGTCGGGCTGACGGCGGGCATGGCGCCCTGGATGATCCTGACGGTGCTGATGGTCGTGACGATGACCCTGTCGGATGTGCTCAACAATACCGCCACCACGATCGTCGCCGCCCCCGTAGGTATCCAGATGGCACAAACCCTGAACGTGTCGCCCGATCCCTTTCTGATGGCTGTGGCCGTGGCGGCATCCTGCGCATTCCTCACACCCATCGGGCACAAGAACAACACGCTGATCCTTGGCCCCGGCGGCTATCGGTTTGGCGACTATTGGCGCATGGGATTGCCCCTCGAAGTGCTGGTTGTCGCCGTATCGATCCCGGCCATTCTTGTCTTTTGGCCGCTTTAAGATGACATCACGCTTATGAAACCGTTTCTGATCCTGCAACTGCGCCCCGAGACCGAGGCGAGCGATGATGAATACGCCGCGATCCTGCGCAAGGGCGGGTTGGCGGCGGGGGATACGCAGCGTATCCGGCTGGATTGCGAAGACCTGCCCGACGGGCTGGATGTGCGTGACTTTGCCGGTGTGATTGTCGGCGGTGGCCCGGGTTGTGTGAGCGATGCACCCGAAGACAAAACCCCGCAAGAGGCACGGATCGAAGCCGCCTGCCTGTCATTGATGCCGCAGATCACGGCGCTGGATCACCCGTTCATGGGCTGCTGCTATGGCATCGGCATTCTGGCGCACCATCTGGGTGCCACGGTCAGCAAGGAGCGCTATGGCGAACCGGTCAGCGCCGCGCCCTGCACCCTGACTGAGGCCGGGCGCGATGATGCGCTGCTGTCAGGCCTGCCACAGACATTCGACGCCTTTGTCGGCCACAAGGAAGCGGTGCAAGACCTGCCAAAGGGCTGCACCCACCTTGTCGCATCGCCCGCCTGCCCGTTTCAGATGATCCGCCACGGCAGCAACGTCTACGCCACGCAGTTTCACCCCGAAGCCGACGCCGCAGGCTTTGAAACGCGCATAAGGCTTTATAAAAACAAAGGGTATTTCGATCCATCCGAGGCCGATGACCTGATCGCAATGTGCCGCGCCGCCGATGTCACGACACCCGAACTGATCCTGCAACGCTTTGTCGCGCGCTACGGATAAAGCGGCCAGATGAACGGGATCACGGCACTGGCCAGCATCCCGACGGACAGGTTCAGCGGAATGCCGACCCGCAGAAAATCGCTGAACTTGTACCCGCCGGGGCCGTAAACCAGCGTGTTGGTCTGATAGCCGATGGGCGTGGCGAAACTGGCACTGGCCGCGACCATCACAGCCACCACCAGCGGGCGCGGATCAAGGCCCATCGCCGTGGCCAGCCCGATCGCAATCGGGGTGATCACTACCGCGACGGCGTTGTTTGACACCATTTCCGTCAGTACCGAAGTCAGCAAGTAAATCGCCCAGACAATCAGGAACGGCGGCAGCATCTGCAAGGCGGGGGCAAGGCCGCTGACGATCAGGGCCACCGCGCCCGAAGCCTCCAAAGCCGCGCCAATCGCCAGCATTGAAAAGATCAGCGCCAGCAAACGGCCATCGATAAAGGAAAACGCCTCGTCCGCATCAATGCAGCGGGTGACAAGCACCAGCGCAACAGCCAGCACAGCCAGAAAAAAGATTGGCGCGACACCAAAGGCCGCAAGCGCGACAATCCCCAAAAGGGCGGAAATCACAATCGGCGCATGGCTGCGACGATACGCGCGGGCCGAAGGGTGTGACACGTCCACCATATCCATATCACTGGCGAGGCGCTGAATATCCTCGGGCGCGCCTTCCAGCAGCAGCGTATCGCCAATCCGCACAACCAGTTCATCCAGCTGTCGCCCGATGTTCTGGTTGCGGCGATGCACGGCCAGCGTATAAACCCCGTAACGGCGGCGCAGACGCAGCGCGCCAAGCGTGCGTCCGACCATCTTGCACCCGGGTGTGATCAGCACTTCGACGGTCGATGTTTCCACGGCGGACAATTGATCGACGCGCTTCAACTCCTTGGTGGCTTGCAGCGACAGCAATTCTGTCATCGCGGTGCGCAACACCACGCGGTCACCCACCTGCAGGGTCACGCCTGCCAGATTGCGCCGCAAGGATGCATCGCCGCGCACCACGTCGATCAGGCGCACGCCGTCACGTTTGAACAGTTGCACCCCCGTCACCTCGCGCCCGATCAGGTTGCTTTCGGGCGGGATCACGGCCTCGGTAAAGAAGCGCATCTTGGATTTGTCCGACAACAAATTGGCCATGCTGTCCCGATCGGGCAAAAGGCGCGGCGCAATGAACCGCAAATAGACCATACCCCACGCCACCAGAATGATACCCAGCGGCGTGACCTCGAAAATCGTGAAGGCCCGCAGCCCCTGGGCGCGCGCCACACCATCGACCAGCAGATTGGTCGAGGTGCCGATCAGTGTCAGCGTGCCACCAAGGATCGCCGCGTAACTGAGCGGGATCAACAGCTTGGACGCCGACAGCCCCATCGTGCGAGCCAGTTGCACAAAGACGGGGATCATCACGACGACCACCGGCGTATTGGACACAATCGCCGAGGACAGCACGACAAAGGCCATCAACCCGCCCAGCGCCAGCGCGGGCCGCGTCTTGGCGTTGCGTTCGGCGACCTTGGTCAGCGCCTCAAGCGAGCCTGTGCGCACCAGCGCGCCCATGACGATGAACATCGCCGCGATGGTCCAGGGCGCCGGGTTGGACAGCACGTTCAGCGCGTCCTGATAAGGCAGCACCCCGCTGATCAGCATCAGGGCCACGCCGGCAATCGCCACGACTTCGGTCGGGAAGGTTTCGCGCAGGAACAACACGAACATGATCCCCACGACGATGAGGGTCAAAACCGCCTGCCCCGTGTCCGAGATCGCGAAAAGCTCAATCATATTGCATGACCCTGTTATACCACACGAGTTTCGCCGAGCGCGGACAGCGACGCAAGCGGATTAGGCCGGGGCCGCCTGCTGCAAACGCCCGCCGGTGCGGATCATTTCCACGCGGGTCGCCTTGCCCGTGCGATCATCGGTGACGACGAACAGGCCCGATAGGGTTGCTTCTTCCGTAGCGGGGGAAAACCGCGCCTTGGGCATGCCGGTGATAAAGCGGCGCAGGGGTTCGGTTTTTTCCATGCCGATGACCGAATTGTAATCGCCGCACATGCCCGCGTCGGTCTGGTAGGCCGTGCCGCCGGGCAGCACCATCGCATCGGCTGTGGGCACATGGGTATGTGTGCCGACGACAATGCTGGCACGCCCGTCACAAAAATGGCCCATCGCCATTTTTTCCGAGGTCGCCTCGCAATGCACATCGATCAAGCTGGCCTGCACCATACCGCCCATCGGGTGTTGGCGCAGCACGGAATCAACCGCCGAAAACGGATCGTCAAACGGACGTTTCATGAACACCTGACCCAGCACCTGCGCCACCAGCACCTTGCGCCCGCCGGGCGCGTTGAACACCCGCGCGCCCACACCCGGTGCGGCCTTGGAAAAGTTCAGCGGGCGAATGATCCGCGGCTCACTGTCGATGAATGCCATCATGTCTTTTTGATCGAAGGCGTGATCGCCAAGGGTCAGCACATCGGCGCCCGCGTCCAGCAATATCTTGGCATGTGCGCCCGAAAGCCCCATGCCGCCGGTCGCATTTTCGCCATTCACCACGACAAAATCCAGCCGCCATTCATCACGCAAACGCGGCAGGTGGGTGGTGATCGCCGCGCGTCCTGCGCGGCCCATGACATCGCCTAGAAACAAAATTCGCATGGGGGTCCGTAAAGCAATCACGCTGCCCAAGCGCAAGCGAATTATAAGAAATAGGTCAGCCCGTGCAGGATCGTCAGGCGCAAGCGATCGGTGTCAATCTGGTCGGGGTGATCGAACAGAATCGCGCGGCTGCCGTCAATCCGGTCGGCACCCGCAAAACGCTGCGCGTGGGTTGCAATGACGGTGGTGGAACAGGGGGCACAAAAGGCAAAGGTCGCGGATTTATGCGGTGCCACACGCAGGGTCGTGCCCGTGTTTGCCGCCCTGGGCCGAAAGGCGGGCTGGCCCCATTTCAGGCTTTCGGTCAGCGGGCCGATGCGCGGATCACTTGCACCCGTGTCGATGATCAAATTGCGCAGACGCGCCATGCCCTGCGCCACCAGCGGGGGTTGTGCGGCGAATACGGCGGCGATTTCCGGCTTCATTTGCCCACCTCGATCACACCGCGTTCTGTCACGATCAAATCAAGCGGTTGATCGGTGAGCTCCAGCGGCAGGTTCGCATCCTCTTGATCCGCATAGGCAAAGCCGATGGCCAAGGTCGCCTGCGCAGCACGCAGACCCTCCAGCGTGCGGTCATAAAACCCGCCACCATAGCCCAGCCGCCCGCCTGCACGGCTGAATGCAACCAGCGGCACGATCAGGATTTCCGGGGTGATCCAATCGCCGCTGGCCGGAACCTGCGCGCCAAACTCCCCGGCAATCATGGCGCAGTCAGGCTCCCACGCGCGGAACTTCAGCGGCTGGCCCTTTCCGATGATCACAGGCACGCAAACCGGGCCATGCGCCGCGGCTTCTTCCATCGCCGCCGTCGGGTCGATCTCGGTGCGCATCGCCATGTAGCCCGCCAGTGGCACGCCACGATAACCGGCCAGAACCGCCGACAGATGGCCCGCGTGGCCCGTGCCGCTGTCATGGGCCAGCTTGCGGCGCGCAAAGGCAGCCTTGCGGGCCTGCGCTTTTATTGCCGCTCGACCGGTCACAACAGAACGACCGCTGCCAAGCCAAGAAAGGCAAAGAATCCAACAACATCCGTGACCGTGGTGACAAAGGCACCCGAGGCCAGCGCCGGATCAACACCCAGTTTTTCCAGCGCCACAGGGATCACCGTGCCCGCCAGTCCGGCCACAACCATATTGATAATCATCGCCACGCCAATCACGACACCGAGCATCGGCGAGCCGAACCAGATCATGCCCACGGCCCCCATCACAACGGCGAAAATCGCACCGTTTACGCAGCCCACATAGACCTCGCGCCGGATCACGCGCCAGACGTTGGCGCCGGTCAAATCGCGTGTGGCAATGGCGCGCACGGCCACGGTCAGCGACTGCGTGCCGGCGTTGCCCCCCATCGACGCGACAATCGGCATGAGCACGGCAAGCGCGACAAAGCCCGCGATCACATCCTCGAACAGGGAAATCACCAGACTGGCCAGAATCGCCGTGACAAGGTTCACCGCCAGCCACGGAAAGCGCTGCCGGGTCGTTTCAATGACGCGGTCGGTCAGGCTGCCCTCGCCAACACCGGCCAGACGCAGGATGTCTTCCTCGTGCTCCTCGTCGAGAACGATCATCGCATCGTCAATCGTGATCACGCCGACAAGGCGGTCGTTCTGATCGACCACAGGCGCGGAAATCAAGTGATACTGGTTGAAGGCATAGGCAACGTCGCCTTCGTCCTGATCATAGCGGAAGGTGCGAAAGCTGTCCTCGGTCAGGTCGGCCAGCTTGGTAGCGCGCGGCGCACCCAACAGGCGGCCAAGCGTCACGTAACCCATTGGTTTCATGCGCGGATCGACAAGGATCACATGGTAAAACTGTTCTGGCAAATCATCGTGACTGCGCAGGAAATCAATGGTTTCACCAACGCTCCAATGAACCGGCGCGCGCACCACTTCGACCTGCATCAAGCGGCCGGCGGATTCCTCGGGGTAGGACAGCGCCTGTTCAACAGCGATCCGGTCGGTGACGCCAAGCGCATCCAGAACGGCCTCTTGCTGTGCGTCATCAAGGTCTTCGACAAGGTCCACGACATCGTCGCTTTCCATCTCGCGCACAGCCTCGGCCAGTTCCAGCGGCGCCAGGCTCTGGATCACTTCTTCGCGCAGGGATTCTTCAAGCTCGGACAGGATTTCACCGTCCATCCCGCCGCGCCACAGCGTCAGCAGCGCACGGCGGTCACGCCCATCAATCTGTTCCAGAAGGTCGGCGATGTCAGCGGCGTGCAGCGGATTCAACAAGTCGTCAACCGCTGCCGCATCGCCCAGTTCGACAGCCGCCAGCACCGCGTCCAGGACACGTTTGGTCAGGCTTTGGCCGTCGTCTTCGATGTCGGTCAGATCTTCCACCTGGCACCCCCAATCTTCGCGCAGCATAGAGGATCACCCACCGTCAGCAAGAAGGTCTCTCTTGAAAATCCGTAGTTTACCTCCGCGCGCTTCGCGGCCTATTTTTACAACAATGACACAGCATCTCCTTCTTGGGCAGACCCTTTCGTTTACCGGCGACCCCATCGTTTCGGACTGGCGCGACGTGACCCATCATGACAGTGCGGGCGCGGTGCTGGTCGCGGATGGGCGCATTGCCGCGACAGGCCCCGCCACGGCCCTGCGTCGCGATTATCCACAGGCGAAAATCCACGATTACGGCAATGCCCTGATCACGGCGGGCTTTGTCGATGCGCATATGCATTATCCGCAGACCGCGATGATCGCGAGTTGGGGAAAGCGGCTGATTGATTGGCTCAACACCTATACTTTCCCCGAGGAAATGCAGTTTGGTGACCGCGCTTACGCCGACGAGATCGCCGCGCGCACCCTGGATCTGGCGCTGGCCCACGGCACAACTACGCTGACCAGCTTTTGCACGATCCACCCCGAAAGCGTCGATGCGTTTTTCAGCGCGGCGCAGGCGCGGGATATGGCCGTGGTCGCGGGCAAGACCTGCATGGATCGCAACGCCCCTGACGGGCTGCGGGACTCGGCGCAATCGGCCTATGACGACAGCAAGGCCCTGCTTGGGCGTTGGCATGGCAAGGGCCGCGCCACCTATGCGATCACCCCACGTTTCACGCCCACCTCGACGCCCGATCAGTTGCACGCCCTGGGCGCGCTTTGGCGCGAATACCCCGATTGCCTGATGCAAACGCACCTGTCCGAACAGGTCGATGAAATCGCTTGGGTGCGCGATTTGCACCCGCAGGCGCGCGACTACCTTGATACCTACGAAAGCGCGGGCCTGCTGGGCGAACGCGGCCTTTACGGCCACGCGATCCACCTTGAACCGCGCGAAATTGACCGCATCGCCGAGGTCGGCGGCGCAGTGGTGCATTGCCCGACCTCTAACACCTTTATCGGCTCTGGCCTGTTCGACATGGCGGGCCTCAAGGCGCGCGGCATCAGCATCGGGCTGGCTACGGATACGGGCGGAGGATCGTCCTTTTCGATGCTGCGCACGATGGCGGCGGCCTATGAAATCGCTCAGCTGCGCGGCGTTCCGTTACACCCCGCACAACTGATGTGGCTGGCAAGTGAAGGATCGGCGCGCGCCTTGCATATGGGTGGGAAAATCGGATCGCTCAGCCAGGGTGCGGCGGCAGACATCTGCGTGATCGACCTTGCCTCGACCCCAGCCATCGCCCAGCGCACCGGCGTTGCGAATGACATCTGGGAAGCGCTGTTTCCCACAATCATGATGGGCGATGATCGCGCAATCGCAGAGGTCTGGGTGAAGGGTAAGGTGCGCTAGCACGCCTCAGCCAGCAAAAGCACCCACATATCGTCCACGCGCCCCAACCCGTATTCGCGCGCGCGCCCGGCAAGCATGTTCACCCGGTGATCGGGCGAGCCCATCCAGGCCGCAACAATGCGTGCTTCGTTGGGCTGACCGCTGCCTATATTTTCCGCCAGGAAGCGGTAACAGTAGCCCTGCGCCCGCACCCGTGTCGCGGGGGTCGCGCCATTTGGCGATTGGTGCGAAAAATAACTACGCTGCACCATGTCCTGGGCATGGACTTGCGCCGCCGCAGCAAGACGCGCATTCGGGGCAAGCGGACCCAGCCCGTTGTCCGCGCGCGCCTTGTTCAGCATGGCGCCAAATCCCGATGTGGGAACGGCCGCAAGCGGGGCCGCCGGACCGGACGCCGTGCCGCCCGCAATCGGCACCGGCACCACAACACAAGCTGTCAGCGCGAGAAGTGCAAACAATGAGAAGAAAACGCCCCGCATCACAGCCTCCCGAACCGTTGTCTCACCCTAGGGGCGGGTGGTCCATTTTGTCGAGCCTTAACCCTGCAAATCTGCTGCAAGCCTGTTTTGCGTGGTGACCGCGCGCGCCAGATCAATCGTGACCATCTGACCGTCGCGCACGACTTCGCGCCCTTCGACGATCAGATCGCGCACGCGGGTTGGCCCCGCCAGCAGCAGCGCCGCCGCGTCCCAACTGCCGGCACTTTCCACGCCGGACACGTCCCAGATGGCCAGATCGGCGCGTTTGCCCACGGCGATCTGCCCGCAGTCATCGCGGCCCAGGACCTGCGCGCCACCGCGTGTTGCAATCTCCAATGCCGCGCGCGCGCTCATCGCGTCAGCGCCACGCGCGACCCGTTGCAACAGCAGCGACTGGCGCGCCTCGAGGATCAGGTTGCTCGCGTCATTGCTGGCCGATCCGTCGACGCCCAGCCCCACGTTTACCCCCGCATCGCGCATCGCCCGCACAGGTGCGATCCCGCTGCCAAGGCGGCAGTTGGAACAGGGGCAATGGGCGACACCGGTGCCGGAACGCGCAAATAAATCAATCTCTTGTTCGTCCAACTTCACGCAATGCGCATGCCAAACATCCCTGCCCGTCCAGCCCAGATCCTCGGCATATTGACCCGGGCGGCAATCGAATTTTTCCAGACAATAGGCGATGTCCTCGTCGTTTTCGGCCAGATGGGTATGCAGCATCACGCCCTTGTCGCGGGCCAGAATCGCGGCGTCACGCATCAATTCGCGACTGACGGAGAATGGCGAACAGGGGGCAACGCCCACCCGCACCATCGCGCCCACGCTGGCATCATGATGGGTGTCGATCACGCGGATGCAGTCGTTCAGGATGGCCGCTTCGTCCTCGACCAGGGAATCAGGGGGCAGGCCACCGTCGCTTTCACCAATGCTCATCGCGCCGCGTGTGGGATGAAACCGCAGGCCGACCTCTTGGGCGGCGGCGATTGTATCGTCAAGGCGCGACCCGTTGGGAAACAGATACAGGTGATCAGAGCTCATCGTGCAGCCCGACAGCGCCAATTCGGCAAGCCCCACTTGCGCCGATGCAAACATTTCTTCGGGGCCAAAGCGCGCCCAGATCGGATAGAGCGCTTGCAGCCAGCCGAACAACAGCGCGTCCTGCCCGCCCGGCACCGCGCGGGTCAGGGTTTGATACAGGTGATGATGGGTGTTGACTAAACCGGGGGTGACAACACAACCGCGCGCGTTGATCACGTGGGCATTCGGTGCATCTATCGCGCCAATCCCGGCAATCACGCCGTCACGCAGCAGAATATCCGCGCCTTGTAGTTCGCGGCGGGTGTCGTCCATCGTCAGAATGGTGTCGGCGTGCCTGATCAGGGTTGTGGGCATGGGATGTCCTTTCGCTCCACCCCCTTCGGTGGATTGGACAACCTGCGCCGACAGAAGGGGGAAGGACTCGGCGTGATGCTCAGGTTAAGGGGGGTGACATGGGCTGGCAAGTGCTTGCCCTGTCATCGTCCCTCGCGCAACCGCGCGACGCGCCCGTTGATCAGTGGCAGAAACATCCGATATAGCCGCTGTCGGATCGGGCCCACCTTGTTGCGATAATCCCCCTGCGCATAAAATTGAGCCGGATCGCCCCAAACACCGTCATCCCCTTCCACCGCTGCCATCTGCGAAAAATGAGCGCCGTCAAGGACAAGATCGGCACTTGCCGCACCCTTGGCCAGACTGACGGAAAACCCGGTCTTCCAGTTCCGCCGCGCCAGTTCGGCGACGGCCATGTCATGAAGTTTCTGATCGTTGATATAGCTGTCGATCGCATACCATTCACCACCCAGGTCAACCTCGATCCAGCTATGGGACAACTGGTCGGGTAACAGCGCATATGGGATACCGGTAAAGAATCCGCGCTGAATCTCCTTGGTTATCTTTGAAAAATGCAGGCGCGCCGGAATGCCTGCGGCCTTGCACAAGGCAAGGAACAAAGTGCCCTTGGTGTTGCACTGTCCATACCCCGACCTGATCGTGTCCGATGCCTTGACGAAATCGCCATCGGGCGGAAAGGCAAAGGCAATGTCGTCACGCACATAGTTGAAAATCCGCGCAAGACTTTCGCGCGGGGTCTTTGCGTCGGCGACCAGCCTTGCGGCGGTCTGTGCGACAAGCGGGTGATCAAAGTCGGCAAGTTTTTCCATGCCGCCAAGTAGCGCGACACCGAAAGACTGTCCTTGATACCGATCAAGTCGCGGCGGCACAGGTCACGCCGCAAGGCTAGCCTGCAAAACCGCAAGCGCCTGCGCGTGAATGTCGGGGTTTGCCGCCGCCAGCACGCGCCCGCCGTCATGGGCCGGACCGCCCTGCCAGTCGGTAACGATCCCGCCCGCGGCGGTGATCACGGCGATGGGTGACTGAATGTCGTAGGCGTTCAAACCTGCCTCGACCACCAGATCGACCTGCCCTGCCGCAACCAATGCATAGGCGTAACAATCCATCCCGTAGCGCACGAGGCGGGTCTGCGCGGCCACGGCGCGAAAGGCGCGGGCTTCGGCCTCGGACCCCACTTCGGGAAAGGTGGTCAGGACGGTTGCCGCAGACAGATCGCGCTCGGGGCGCGTTTTCAGCGGTGCCGTGCCATGTGGCCCGACAACCTCGGCCACGCCAAAGCCGCCAGCAAAACGTTCGCCAATATAGGGTTGGTCGATCAGGCCAAACTGGGGGCCGCGCGCATCCGCAACGGAAATCAGGACACCCCATGTGGGCGTGCCGCTGATAAAGCCGCGGGTTCCGTCGATCGGGTCCAGCACCCAGGTCAGCCCGCTCGTGCCGGTGGTGGTGCCGTATTCTTCGCCCAGAATAGCGTCGTCGGGGCGCAGTTCAGCCAGCACCGCGCGCATGGCGCGTTCGGCGCTCCGGTCGGCTTCGGTCACGGGATCAAAGCCGCCATCTCCATCCTTGTTGTCACTGACCAAGGCGGTTTGGCGGAAATGGCGCAGGGTCTCCGGGCGGGCCGCGTCGGCCATTGCATGGGCCGTACGGATCAGCTCTGCCTGCAGGTCACTACTGTAAACGGTCATCTTGCCCCCGACGCTACGCCAACAGGCGCTAGCGCGGGTCGGGTCGCAAGGTCAAGCGTGCATTAGGCCGCTTCGCTCAGGACGCGGGCCAGATCGAACAACCGGCGGCGCTGGTTTTCGGGAATCGCATAGTAAGAGCGCAGCAATTCCAGCGCCTCTTTGTCGCTCAGGACGTCGTTGGGCATATTGCCCGAGGCATCCTTTGGCGCAGCGCCCGTCTCCATGCCTTCGAAAAAGGACGACACAGGCACCGTCAGGGCGTGGGCAATATCCCATAGCCGCGAGGCACTGACGCGGTTCATACCGGTCTCGTATTTCTGGATCTGCTGGAACTTGATCCCGACCTGTTCAGCAAGTTGCTGCTGGGTCACGCCATTCATCCAGCGCCGGTGGCGAATACGCTTTCCCACATGCACATCAACAGGGTGCTTCATACTTTCGTTCCTTCTTGCTTACTCGGGCTCCGGCAACACGCGGCAGAAAATCAGTGACCACGTTGAGCGAACACATGTTTTCTACCGAAGTCTGAATGCGCCCATTTTCTCAAAACACGCAACGGTTGCATAACCCGACCTTACCTTTAGGACAGTCTTGGGCTTACGCACCCCTCGGTCAACCTGTCTTTTTGTCAGTATTTCAGTGAGTTCAGAGGCGATTCTGGCTATTTTCCAAAGGGAAAGCTAGAGTCGTTAAAGGCGAATCTCAAAAAGGGCGCGATGGCAATATGCGAGCATTTCAAGTAAAATCCTTTGAAACAAAGGCCGAAATGGCCGAGATCGACGCGCCATCCCCGGCCGAGGGCGAAGTTGCTTTGCGCATCCACGCATGCGGTCTGAACTTTGCCGACCTGTTGATGGCCAAGGGCACCTATCAAGACACGCCGCCGCCGCCCTTTACCTTGGGACTCGAGGTCTGCGGCACCGTCACGGCGCTGGGCGCGGATGTCACCGACCCCGCCATCGGCACCCGCGTGGCAGTATTTGGCGGGCGCGGCGGGCTGGCCGAAACGGGGGTGTTCCCGGCCGCCCTGTGCCGCGCCGTGCCCGCCACGATGAGCGACGAACAGGCGGCGGGCTTTCAGGTCGCCTATGGCACATCGCATCTGGCGCTGACACGGCGCGCGCACTTGCAGGCGGGAGAAACCCTTTTGGTGCTGGGTGCGGCGGGTGGTGTGGGTCTGACGGCAGTCGAAGTCGGCAAGGCGATGGGCGCAACCGTGATTGCTGTGGCGCGCGGCGCCGACAAGCTGGCTGTGGCCCGCGCCGCCGGGGCGGATCACTGCATCGACGCCAGCGCGGACATCAAGGCCGAGGTCAAGGCGCTGGGCGGGGCCGATGTGGTTTATGACCCCGTTGGAGGAGACCTGTTCAAGGCAGCGCTTGGGGCTTGCAACCGCGAGGCGCGGGTGATCGTGATTGGCTTTGCCAGCGGTGACGTGCCGCAAATTCCGGCCAATATCCTGCTGGTCAAGAATATCACCGTGATCGGATTTTATTGGGGCGGGTATCTGGCGTTCAACGCGGCCGCCCTGACTGATAGCATGGCCGAATTGATGCACTGGCACGCCGAAGGTCGCCTGCACCCGCATGTAAGCCACGCCCTGCCGCTGGACCGCGCACAGGATGCGCTGGACCTGCTGGAAAGCCGCAAATCAACCGGCAAGGTTGTCGTGACGATCTAATGCGCCTGATAGGCCGCATGGATCAGCGCCGCCAAATCGCCAACCACGGGGCTATCGTCGCTGGCGCGGTGATACATGTTGATGCGGGTCTGACGCAATTCGGGCAAGGCTCCGCCGTGGTTGATCCGTTCGCAGTGACGCGGTTCAGTCCCTTCGATCAGCGCATGCACCGCCAGATCGGCGGAAACTGTGGCCTCGATCGTGCGGGATGAGTTGGTTTCGACCACCATCTCCCATGGAATGCCCGCCTCGGACAGGCGCCGCTGCACCCCCTGGCGAAAGATGCAGTTTTTCTCGAAGGCGAGACGCAGTGGGCGGTTGCGCCAGGCGGTGCCGTTTTCCGTGCCGACCCAGACCAGCGGCTTGATGGCTAGCGTCTCGCCGCCCTCGCCCACTTCGTCTTCTGTGGTCAGCAGCACGTCGATCTCGCCCTTAGCGTATTGGTCTTTCAGCGCGCGGGTAAAGGATGTCAGCAATTGCACCCGCACCCGCGGATATTCTGCGGCAAAGCGTTGCAAGACCTGCGGCACCACCGGATAAACAATGTCGTGCGGCACGCCCAGCGTCACTTCGCCCTCGAATTCCTGCGCGGTCAGGCGGCTGTAGATTTCATCGTTAAGCGACAGCATCCGCCGCGCATAGCCCAACAGTTGTTCGCCGTTGGGCGACAGGGAAATGCTGCGCGCCGAGCGGTCAAACAGCGACACACCCATCGAGTCCTCAAGCCGTTTGAGTTGCATCGACACCGCCGATTGCGTCAGGTGCAGCACGCCCGCCGCCTTGGTGACGCCGCCGGTATCGGCTACGGCGACAAAGGACCGCAGGGCGGTGAGATCAAGATTGCGGGGCATATCAATATCCGTGATGCATTAACTATCAAACATTCATTTTCAATATGCCACAGGATCAGCCATATATCAATCATCCTGATTCAAATCAGATAAAGCATCACAAACCTGAAAGGACGATCCGATGTCCATGACCCACGACATGCACTATGCCCCCGCCCGCCGCCCTGCCCTGCGTTCACCGCTTGGCCTTTTTGCCGAAGCCCTTGTGGTCTGGCAGCAGCGCCGTGCGCTTGCCCGCCTTGACGATGCCCGCCTGTGTGACATCGGGTTGAGCCGCGAAGATGCGCGCCGCGAAGCCGCCCGCCCCGTCTGGGACGTGCCAACGGGCTGGCGCGCCTGATCCCTTTAAATATGCAAAAGAATCCGGTCCTTTCGCACAACACTGCGTGAATTGATTGGATTTTTGCATATTCCGCGTCCGGTATTCCTTGAAAACGCGGGGAAATACGCCAATATCGGCACCAAGGATACCGCATGTGCGGTGCAACCCGTTCAACCTTGGAGGCTTTGATGGCTGACTACAGACCGATGGACGCTGGCGTAGGTGCCCGCAGCGTTGATATCGATGCAGGGCTTCGCGCCCACATGAACAAAGTTTACGGCACCATGTCCGTGGGCATGATTATCACGGCGCTGGCCGCATGGGCCATTTCCGGCCTGGCCACGGCTGATGCCGGAACCGCCGCTGCGCAACTGTCAAACGGCACATTCCTGTCCGACTTTGGCGTGACGCTTTACACGACACCACTGCGCTGGGTGGTCATGTTCCTGCCGCTGGTGATGGTTTTCGCCTTTGGCGCGATGATTAACCGTTTGTCAGCGGCTGGCGCGCAATTGTTCTTCTACGTCTTTGCACTGGCGATGGGCGTGTCGATCAGCTGGATCTTCCTCAGCTTCACCGGGTATTCGATCATTCAGGTCTTCCTTGTGACCTCGATCGCTTTCGCGGGCCTGTCGCTGTACGGCTATACGACAAAGAAAGACATCAGCGGCTGGGGCAGCTTCCTGATCATGGGCGTAATCGGCCTGATCGTGGCGATGGTCATCAACATCTTCCTGCAATCGCCGGTGATGATGTATGCCATTTCGATGATCGGTGTGCTGATCTTTGCAGGCCTCACCGCCTATGACACCCAGAACATCAAGAACACCTACCTGGAACACGCCCACCATGGCGATCAGGAATGGTTGGGCAAGGCCGCCATCATGGGCGCGCTGAACCTCTATCTTGATTTCATCAACATGTTCATGTTCCTGCTGCAACTGCTGGGCAACCGCAACTAGGCAGCGCTGCACACCACCGTTCAAAGCCCCCGTGTCATCACGGGGGCTTTTTTTATATCCAAGACTTGGCCATCCACATCCGTCATGTTGTCAATGCACCCCGCAAGGACATGCCATGACACCACGTTTCCCCCGCCATGTGCGCCTGCGCGCGCTGCCGCTGGACGCCTACTGCGTTGACTGCGGATCAGGTGTCAGCGCCCCAGGGCGGCAGGTCAGCGATACCACCCTGCAAGACCGCGCCGCCTTTGATCGCTTTGCCGTGCGCGACGATGTTCCCGGTGCGTTGGGCCTGCGCGAAGTCAAGTTTATCATCACCGATGTCGACACAGACGCGCCCCAGCTTGTGTTCATGAACAGCAACCTGAACCCACTGCATTACTATTTTGCCCGCGATGAACTGGGTGTTGGTCTGTCCGTGGCCGATTTCAACCGCGTGACCTATTTCACCGACAACCGGCGCTTTATCGTCGGCAATATCGTCGCCTATGACAACTATACTCGCCCCGGCGGCAGTCCCGGCCTATATGTGCTAGAATTCTGGCCGACCGACCCAATAGGCGCGATGGCAGTCGCCCGCACCTATGGGATGCTGTCCGAGGCGATGCCCTTTGCCCGCGAAACGCTGGCGTTTCACCCTTCGGGCGACATTCAAGAGGCGCGCCTGACCGAAGAAGCCGAGCTCTTTGCCGCCTTCGCTGTCCCGACAATCTGGACTTTCGAGATATTCGAGGATGTACGCTTTAACCCGCTCAACCTTGGCACGGCCGTTGGCGCTCTGCGGGTGATCGACGGGACCGAACGCCGCCCGCCAGCCCCCTCCGACATCGTGATTTACGACCGCCTGCCCAATGATCTGCCGCTGGTCGCAGGCGTGCTCCCGCCCGGGAGCAAACACCGCCACGCGACCTGATCCCGCGCGCGATTGTGCCACTGTCGGATCTGCGTTTCGATCAGGCGGATGCATTCGGGGCCAAGGCCACGAATCTCGCCGAACTGCGCCGCGCAATTGACCCGATGTATGTGCCTGACGGGTTCGCAGTGCCATTTTCGTTTTATCGCACCTTCATGCTGGCCAACGGGCTTTATGACCTGATCCGCACCGAAATGGCTGATCCTGACTTTGCCGATGAAACCAAACGCCCCAAGATGCTGAAATCCATCCGCCGCGCGATCAAGGATGCGCCCATGCCCACCCCGTTGGCCGATCACGAAGATCTGGTCGGGTTCACCGGTGCGGGGCTTTATGATTCCTATACCCACCGCCTTGACGAGGGACATATCAGCAAATCGATCAAACAGGTCTGGGCCAGCCTTTGGAACGCCCGCGCCTTTGAAGAACGCAACTTTTATCGCATCGACCATCTGGGTGCGGCAATGGGCGTGCTGCTGATCAAGGATCTGAATATACGCAACGCAGAGTCTTATGAAACAATCTATGTGCGCAGCTCGACCCTTGTGGCGCGGCAAACGGCAGTGATCGCCCGCGCCGACCTGATGCAGTTGATTTCGCACCTGAAAACGGTCCACGACCATTTCAAAACGCTGTATCAGCGCGACACCGACCCGACGTTTGCATTGGACATCGCGTTTAAATTCGACGTCAATGGCGCCCTTGCAATCAAGCAGTCACGCCCGTGGACGGGCTAGGAGGGACACCGCCATGATCGAAAACGCCTTGCCCGTCACCAACCTGTCGGTGTTTGCCAATGGGCTGATCTATCTGATCCTGACGTGGCGGGTGATCCGGCTGCGCAGGCGCGACGGGATCGTGCTGGGCGATGATGGCAACCGGATCATGACAAAACGTATCCGCGGTCATGCCAATGCCGCCGAACAGATACCGCTGGCGCTGATCCTGATCGCGCTGCTTGAATTCCAAGGCATCGATACGGAGCTGCTGGCGGGCCTGGCAATGCTGTTCACGCTGGGGCGCGCACTGCACGCCGCCTATTTCACGATCCACGGCACCCACTGGCGGTTTCGCATGTGGGGGATGGCGGCGACACTGGCCGCGCAGGCCGGTCTTTTGCTGCTGATGGCCTATACGCTGCTGTCCTGAGGTGCGGCGACTTCCCGCTTGAACACCGGCACGGCGGTGATTTTCCTATCCCGCCGGGTGCTTGGCTTGCTAGCTTTTGGCGCGAGCCATAAGGAAAGCCAACCTTGAAGCTGATGCAGAATCTGTTCGCCGCCAAGCAGGCGGATGGCCTTGACCCGGTGCGCGATGCGTTGTTGGCGGCGCGCGCTGTGGAAACCGCTGATATCTGGCACCCCGTGGGAACCCATGCCATTGGCGGGCTGGTGGCCGTCGGGTTTGATCGCACAAGCGAGGAAATGTTGATCGTTGCGGAAAACGGTCAAAGCGTTGTCGATTGCCGCAGCGGCACGCTGCGCTACCGCAACGAGGACGCCGATGGCTATGACGCACCGCCCCTCAAGGCCGCGCGCCTTGATCACCCCGCAGCCGAGCGTTTCGATATGGCGGGCATGGATGGAGGCGGGTTGCGGGCCGTGACCAGCGATGGCTGGCATGTTGACCGGATCAGCCTGTGCTGGCCGGAAACCTATTGCATCCTGCAACCGCCTGATGCGTCGATTCACGCCTTGGCGCAGGTGCAGCGCGGCATGGGCACGACATTCTATCTGATGGCCAAGGAAGCCGACGACATCCGCGCATTCGGCTTTTCTTGGACGGGCGAAAGCCTTGTGCTGGCCACCGCGTCAGAGCTGCGCATCTGGACCCGGGCCACCCTGAAACTGACAAACCCGTCCTAAAACGCGAAAAGGCCGCGCAGATTGCGCGGCCCCTTTTTCACTGTCCCGGAAACGCAAGATTACTTGATCTTGCCTTCCTTGTATTCGACATGCTTGCGCACAACGGGGTCATATTTGTTGACCGTCATTTTTTCGGTCATCGTGCGTGCATTTTTCTTGGTCACATAAAAGTGCCCGGTCCCCGCGGTGGAGTTCAGGCGGATTTTGATCGTGGTCGGCTTCGCCATGTCACTTGTCCTCGGTTAAGCGGGGCGCGCTGTGGCCCTACGCGTGCGTGAATTAGAAGCCCGCTACTTAACGCCTCGGGTGATGCTGTCAACCCTGAACCGTGCGGGCTAGCGCATGTCCTTGCGTGTCAGCGCCTTGAGCAATGCGGCAATCATCACGTTGGACAATTTCGGCCCCTTGGCGACACCCATGGCCGGATCGTCGTCGCGCCCGATCTGGCGGCGCAGTGAACAGGTCCAGTGGCCATGCACCTCGCTGGCGGTGCCTTGCAGCGAAATCGCCCAGCCGGGCAACCCGTGGTCGATCACCATCAAAACGGCATCCACGCCGCCCATTGCCCCGTTGCGGATCATCGCCTGATCAACGTCCGGCAGCTTCGTCTCCACCCCGTCAAAGGCGAGTTTGCACAGGCCCGCATCATAAAGCGGCTCTTGTTCGATCTTTTCGGCAAGTGCGACAAGTGCTTGCGCGTCCATAGGTTTTCTCCCCTGTGTTGCGATATCCCCTTTACTTTATTCCAGTCGGCAGAACCCGGCCATGACGTGCGTCAAAGCGGCCCCGCACAAGCAGGAATACACTGCCCCCATACACCTATTGGGAGAATATCCATGTCTGAGAACGTCATTTGGTTTGAACACCTCGCGCGGGGCGATGTTGCGCGCGTGGGTGGCAAGAATTCGTCACTGGGCGAAATGGTCCGCACGCTGGGGCCCAAGGGCATTGATGTGCCAACAGGTTTCGCGACCAGTTCGGACGCTTATCGCGGCTTTATTGCGGCCAACGATCTGCAAACCCGCATCGCCGCCGAAATGGATGCCCTTGCCACCCACAAGATCACCCTGCACGAGGCCGGCACCCGAATCCGTGCGATGATCAACGCGGGCGACTGGCCCGATGACCTGCGGGCCGATATCCTGACCGCCTACCGCGAAATGGCGCGCCGCACCGGGCAGGAAAATCCTTCCGTCGCCGTGCGATCCTCGGCAACTGCCGAAGACCTGCCCGATGCCAGTTTTGCCGGACAACAGGAAACATTCCTGAACGTCGAAGGGGATGCAGCCCTGCTGGCCGCCTGCAAGCGCTGCTATGCCTCGCTGTTCACCGACCGCGCGATCACCTACCGCACACTCCAGGGCTTTGATCATATGGCCGTGGCCCTGTCGATTGGCGTGCAGCAAATGGTGCGCTCGGATATCGGCGGATCGGGTGTGATGTTCTCTATCGACACGGAATCTGGCTTTGACAAGGTCGTGCTGATCAACGCCGCTTGGGGTTTGGGCGAAAACGTGGTGCAGGGGGCGGTCACGCCGGATGAATACATGGTCTACAAGCCCTTCCTGAAAGACAAAAAACGCAAACCCATCGTTGAACGCACGCTTGGTGCCAAAGAAATCAAGATGATCTATGCAGGCGGCGGCAAGGCGGTGAAAAACGTGCGCACCAGCCGCGCCGAGCGCGCGCAGTTCGTGCTGTCCGAGGACGAAATCTGCGAATTGGCCCGCCAGGCCAGCACAATCGAAGACCACTATGGCTGCCCGATGGACATGGAGTGGGCGCGCGATGGCAACACCGGCAAGCTGTATATCGTGCAGGCGCGCCCCGAAACGGTGCAATCACGGGCCGAAGTCGGCGCGATGAAATCCTACAACGTGACCGAAACCGGCGAACGCCTGTTAACGGGGCTATCCGTCGGCGGGGCCGTGGCGACGGGGGCCGTGTGCCTGATCGAAACCGCTGCCGACATCGACAATTTTGTCGACGGCGCAATCCTTGTGACCCAGACGACCGATCCCGATTGGGTGCCGATCATGAAGCGCGCCAGCGCCATCGTCACCGATCATGGCGGGCGCACCAGCCACGCCGCGATTGTCAGCCGCGAATTGGGCCTGCCCGCCATCGTCGGCACCGGCAACGCCACCCATATCCTGCACGACGACCAAGAGATCACGGTCAGCTGCGCCGAGGGCGAAGAAGGCTATGTTTACGCCGGCTACGCCAAGATCGAGGTCGAGGATATCGATCTGGGCGATCTGCCCGACACGAAAACCAAGGTCATGTTCAATATGGCCAACCCGTCTGCGGCATCACGCTGGTGGCGGCTGCCTGCCGATGGTGTCGGGCTCGCGCGTATGGAATTCGTCGTCAACAACGCGATCAAGGTGCACCCGCTTGCGCTGACGCGGTTTGATCAGTTGACAGATGACGCCGTGAAAGATGAAATCGAGACCCTCACCCGTGGTTACGACCAAAAGCCGGAATACTTTGTCGATACGCTTGCGCTGGGTCTGTCGCGGATTGCCGCGGTGCATTACCCCAATCCGGTGATCGTGCGCATGTCGGATTTCAAGACCAATGAATACGCGGCCCTTCTGGGCGGCACCCAGTTTGAACCCAAAGAGGAAAACCCGATGATCGGCTGGCGCGGCGCGTCCCGCTATTATTCGGATGCCTACAAGGACGGGTTCGCGCTGGAATGTCAGGCCATCGCCAAGGCACGCGGCGTCAAGGGGTTCGACAACATCCTGATGATGATCCCCTTCTGCCGCACCCCCGACGAAGCCGACCGCGTGCTTGAGGTCATGGCCGAAAACGGGCTGGAACGCGGCAAGGATGGCTTGCAGGTCTATGTGATGTGCGAAATCCCTGCCAACGTCATTCTGGCCGAAGAATTTGCCAAACGGTTCGACGGGTTTTCAATTGGCTCGAATGACCTCACCCAGCTGACGCTTGGGGTGGACCGTGACAATGAAACCCTCGCGCCGCTGTTCAAAGAGGACAACGCCGCCGTGCTTTGGATGATTGAACAGATGATCACCCGCGCCCATGCGGTCGGGGCCAAGGTCGGGTTCTGCGGTCAGGCGCCCAGTAACGATCCCGCCTTTGCCAAACGTCTGGTGGGGTTTGGAATTGATTCAATCTCGGTCACGCCGGATGCGTTTCGTAGTGTCAAAGCCAACGTGGCGGCCGCTGAAAAAGGATAAATGCGCGGATGGCCTGTAAGCCGGATTCTGTCCATCGGGTTTCCCCGACTGGATGACCATTCATCTTGAGCGGCTGTTGCCAACCGCCCTCTAGCTGCCAACCCGGGCCCCTCGGGTTCAGGCATCCTTGCGGCGGTATGCCTTGCGGCACCTGCCCGCGCGGGGCCCCTATTTGGCATTGCTCCTGGTGGGGCTTGCCGTGCCACCCGTGTTGCCACGCGTGCGGTGGGCTCTTACCCCACCGTTTCACCCTGACCCCGGATCACGTCCGGGGCGGTTTGTTTTCTGTGGCGCTTTCCCTAGGGTTTCCCCCGCCGGGCGTTACCCGGCACCATGCCTTGTGGAGTCCGGACTTTCCTCGGGTGTTGCCACCCGCGGCCATCCAGCCATCCGCGCGATCTGCGACTTAGGCGCTGGAAACGGTTTGGTCAACGGGAAAGCGTTGGGCCAGTTGCGCGGCCAATGCGCAGTCAAAAGCGTCCAGCGGACCTGTCGCGCCCTGGCGGTGACGCAGGCGAAAGGCCGAAAGCAGGGCAGCGTGGTCGGCATCAGCGGTGTATCCGGCGACGCGCAAGTCATCGAAAAACCGCGCAGGATCAGTGTTTTGCCCGTCAATATGGGTCAGTTGAATGGACAGACCACCCCGCGCAAGGCGCGCCCAGTCAAACCGCGCGCCCGGGTCAATCTTGCGCCCCGGTGCCATGTCGGAATGGCCAATGACCCGCTGCGGGGGAATGTCCCAGCGCGCGACGATCCCCGCCAGCAACGCTTCCAATGCGTCCATCTGCGCGGCGGCAAAGGGCGCGGTGCCAATGTTGGACAATTCAATCCCGATGGACCGCGAATTGACGTCTTCCACGTCCCCCCAGCGGCCAGCGCCGGCGTGCCAGGCGCGCGCGTCTTCATCGACCAGTTGATCGACCTCGCCCCGCGCCGAGATGATGTAATGTGCCGAAACTTGCGCATCCGCGTGGCACAGCCAGTCGCGCGCGGCGGCGTGATCGGCCATCGCCGTGTAGTGGATCACGACGATATCAGGGCGTGCGCCATCGCGGCGCGGGCCGCAGTTCGGTGACGCAAAGCTGATCAGTTGCCCGCTGCCAGACGGAACGGGGTCGGATCCCAGCCACAGGCAAATCCATCGCCATCAGGATCGATCCCGCGTGGGTCGCGTTCGGGGCCGCCACGGGCCAGAAAGTCGCGCTGCGCATCGTCAGCCGAACGATAATCGGCACAATTGCGTCGGAACCGCGCCTGACCCGACAGGCTGGAGCGGCTATAGACCGCCACGCCTTTGGCGTTGGTCGTTTCCAGCGCGTATTGCACGACATTGGGGCCAACACCGCCATCGCGTTCGGGCACCGCCGTGGGTTCGACAACCTGATAGGCTGCGGCCTGGGCGGCGCGGCGTTCGGCGGCTGACTCGATGCTTTCGCGGCCCGTCACCGCTTCAAAGCTCTGTTCGTCAGAAAGGTCTGCGGATTCGACCGGCGCACCACCCGGTGCTGCAGCAACGCCTGCGCCTGCATCGGCAGCCACAGGGGTTTGCGCGCCGATCCCGGCGGCTGCGAGTTCTGACGATGGAATCGCGCTTTCGCTGACCACGGGGGCAGCCGGAAGCGTCGCGGGGGCGTCAGCGGGGACAGTGCGGCTTTGCAACTGCGCCTCGCGGCGCGCGCGATCAATCTCGTATTGGGCATAGTCGCCAAAGCCGACGCCAGCCCCGCTGTCAGGCACCTGTTGTGCGCAGCCTGCAAGTGCCACACCGGCCACGACCAAGATCAGAAACTTTTTCATTGCACATCCTGCCTTTTGCAATTTGGCGCGTCTTACCACCACTTGGCCGGTTTGGCTACAAACCCGGCTGCTTGTTCCAACGAATAGGCGGTATTGAGCAAATCCGCCTCTTCCCACGGGCGCCCGATCAGTTGCAGCCCCAGCGGCAGCCCCTGACGATCCACACCCGCAGGCACGGCAATTCCGGGCAATCCGGCCAGGTTCACCGTAACCGTGAACACATCGTTCAGATACATCTGCACCGGATCGGCATCCGTCATGTCGCCCAGACCAAAGGCGGCCGAGGGCGTGGCCGGTGTCAGGATCGCATCGACGCCTTGGGCAAACACATCCTCAAAGTCTTTCTTGATCAGGGTGCGGACCTTGCGGGCGCGGTTGTAATAGGCATCATAAAAACCGGCCGACAACACATAGGTGCCGACCATGACGCGGCGCTGCACCTCGTGGCCAAACCCTTCGGCGCGCGTCTTTTCATACATTTCGGTAATACCGTCACCTGCTGCCAGTTTGGCGCGATGGCCAAAACGCACACCGTCATAGCGCGCAAGGTTCGAAGACGCTTCGGCAGGCGCGATCACATAATAGGCGGGCAGCGCGTATTTCGTGTGCGGCAGGCTGATATCGACGATTTTCGCACCTGCATCCTTGAGCATGGCCGTGCCATCGGCCCAAAGCTGTTCAATTTCGCTGGGCATGCCCTCCATGCGGTATTCCTTGGGGATGCCGATGGTCTTGCCCTTGATGTCACCCGTCAATGCAGCCTCAAAGTCAGGCACGGCCAGATCGGCGCTGGTGCTGTCCTTGGGATCATGACCACACATGGCCTGCAGCATGATCGCCGCATCGCGCACGTCCTTGGTCATCGGCCCGGCTTGATCCAGGCTTGAGGCAAAGGCGACAACACCCCAGCGGCTGACGCGGCCATAGGTCGGTTTGATGCCCGTGATACCGGTAAAGGCCGCAGGCTGGCGAATGGACCCGCCCGTATCGGTACCGGTTGCGCCAAGGCACAGATCAGCGGCCACCGCCGCAGCGGACCCGCCCGACGACCCGCCCGGCGTCAATGCGGCATCATCATTGCCACGCCGCCAGGGGTTCACCGCATTGCCATAGGTGCTGGTTTCGTTGCTGGACCCCATTGCGAATTCGTCCATGTTCAGCTTGCCCAGCATCACCGCGCCTGCGTCAAACAACTGCGTTGTCACGGTGCTTTCATATTCGGGCCTGAACCCTTCGAGAATTCGGCTGGCGGCCTGTGATGGCACACCTTTTGTGCAGAACAAGTCTTTGATCCCCAAGGGAATACCATTCAAAGATGGCGCGTCTTTTGACTGGCGCGCATCAGCCGCTTTGGCCTGTTCCATCGCGATCTCGGGCGTCTTGTGCACAAAGGCATTCAGCGCATCGGATTTGTCGATTTCAGCAAGACAGGCGGTGGTCAGCTCGGCGCTGGTCATATCCCCCTTGCGCAGGGCGTCACGGGCGGCACTGATTGTCAGTTTGGTCAGGTCAGACATTATTCAACCACCTTTGGCACGGCAAAAAACCCCTCGCGGGCATCGGGCGCATTGGCCAGCACGGCGGCCTGCTGATTGCCGTCGGTGACCACATCATCGCGGCGCTTCAGACGCTGGGGTGTGACCGACGTCATCGGCGCAACGCCCTCCACATCCACTTCGTTCAACTGCTCGATAAAATCAAGAATCGCGCTGAATTCCGACGCCAGAGCTGGCAATGCGTCTTCCTCGACCTTGATGCGGGCCAGATGGGCCACCTTGCGGGCTGTTTCCGTGTCGATTGACATGGTTGTCTCCGGGTTTTTGTCAGTTCAGTCGCGTTTACCGCCACGCGACACAGGTCGCAAGGTGCGACAACGATCTGGCAATGACTGCGCACCGGGTTAGACTGCGGTGATGGAAAAGGAGGCAGCGATGAAGATTATCTGGCTAGGGCATTCAAGTTTCCGGATTGAAATTGGCGGGCAGGTGCTGCTGGTTGATCCCTGGTTGGCGGGAAACCCCGCATTCCCCGAAGATCGGCGCGCCGAGGCGATTGCGGGCGCGACCCATATCCTGCTCTCGCACGGACATGGGGACCATGCGGGCAACGCGCTTGGGATTGCCCGCGAATTGGGCATTGCGATTCTGTGCATCCACGAATTGTCCGAGCATTGGAGCGCCACGGAGGGCGTGAAAACCATCGGCTTTGGCAAGGGTGGCACGATGAACCTTGATGGCGTTAAGGTCACGATGGTGAATGCCAGCCATTCCTCGAGCATTGATTTTGACGGTGGCCGCCCGACCTATGCGGGCTCCGAGGCGGGCTTCATGATCGCAGGCGAAGGGCACACGATCTATTTCAGCGGCGACACCGACATCATGGCCGATATGGACTGGATGGGCGATCTGCACAAACCCGATGTGGGCATCCTGTGCGCGGGCGGGCACTACACGATGGATATGGCGCGCGCGGCCTATGCGGCCAAACGCTATTTCAATTTCAAGACGTTGATTCCGTGCCACTACAAGACCTTTCCGATCCTTGAACAATCGGCCGACGAATTGGTGGCAGCGTTGCCCGATGTTGATGTGCTGACGCCTGATGTGCTGGAGGTGATCACGATCTGACGGCAAAAATCCACGCGGGATTTGCCGCGGAAACTGTGTGGTTTCAATCAGCGCCGATTGGCGAAAAAGTCGCTCAGCAGCGCGCCCGCGGCCTGGGCCGATATCCCATCATACACCTCGGGCACGTGATGGCACTGCGGATGGGTGAACACCCGCGCGCCATGGGCCACGCCGCCGGATTTCGGATCGCTTGCCCCGTAATACAGCCGTGCGATGCGGGCGTTGCTGATCGCGGCGGCGCACATCGGACAGGGTTCCAGCGTCACATAAAGGTCGCAGCCCGTCAGCCGTTCCTGGTCCAGCGCCGCACAGGCCGCGCGGATCGCAAGCATTTCGGCATGCGCCGTCGGGTCGTTCAATTCACGCGTGCGGTTGCCGGCGGCGGCTAGCACCCTGCCACCGGCATCGACGATCACTGCCCCCACCGGGACTTCGCCGCGCGCGGCGGCAGCGCGGGCCTCGGATAAGGCACTGTCCATATGGCTGCGAAACGTCATGCTCCTTCAATAAGCGGGTCGCGCGAGGTTGCAAGGGCGGATGCCTCAGGCGGGGGTTTATCGAAACAGAAGAGTTTTGGAGTTTGTGCGATTGTCAGGCGGGGTGCGGCTGGCTAGCGTGGGGCATGGACAAGGACATCTACGACCCCGCCTATGTGGCTGATTTGTTTGACCGATGCAGCGGCAACTATCGCCGGTGGTCGGCAATCAGTTCGTTCGGCTTTGTGTGGCTTTGGCGCCGACAGTGCGTCTCGCGCTTGATCGGGCAACGGCAGATTGCGCGGATCAGGGATGGTCAGCTGGGCGATGCCCCGCCCCCGCTTCCGGTCGTGGTTGATCTGATGGCCGGCACCGGCGAGGTCTGGCCGCATGTTTTGAAAGCCCTTCCCCGCGCGCGCATTCGCGCGATCGATATTTCCCCAAGGATGCACCGCGAGGCGGTCGCTCGGCTGCACAGCGGCCGCGAAGGCCAGATCGAACATCTGGCGGCCAATGCGCTGCAGGATATCTTGCCCGAAGGCAGCGCAGACCTGTTGATTTCGACCTTTGGGCTCAAGACCTTTAATCCCAGCCAACAGACTGTTCTGGCCCGTCAGATCGCGCGCCTGTTGCACGACGGCGGCAGTTTCGCCCTGATCGAGGCCTCAGACCCCAAGGGCTGGATTTTGCGCCCGTTCTACCGCTTTTATCTGGATCGCGCCCTGCCCCTGATCGAAAAGCTGTTTCTGAAAGGTGCGCAAGATTTTTCCATGATCGGCGATTACACCCGTGGTTTCGGTGATTGTGCACATATGGCCGAAGCCCTGCGCGCCGCAGGCCTGAACGTCGCCATGAAGCGCCACTTTTTCGGCTGCGCCACCAGTGTTGCCGGTCACAAGCCGATTGCGCCGCGCGCCGTGCCGCACTAAGGCTGGCCCATGACCGACACCCCCACACCGGGCGACCGCATCGCCAAAGTCCTGTCCCGTGCAGGTATCGCAAGCCGCCGCGAGGCCGAGCGCATGATCGAAGCGGGTCGTGTGCAGGTGAATGGCAAACTGATCGACAGCCCTGCCTTGAATGTCACCGCCAAAGACAGGATCTTGGTGGATGGCAAACCTGTGGGCGAGCCTGATCCGCCACGCATCTGGCTTTATCACAAACCCACCGGCCTTGTGACGACCGAGCGCGATGAAAAGGGCCGCGAGACCGTGTTTGACGCGCTGCCCGCCGATATGCCCCGCGTGATGTCGGTGGGACGTCTGGATATCAACTCCGAAGGCTTGCTGGTGCTGACCAACGACGGCGAAATAAAGCGCAAGCTGGAACTGCCCAGCACCGGCTGGTTGCGCCGCTACCGTGTGCGCATCAATGGCGCGGTGAGCGAGGCCAAGCTCGATCTTTTGCGCAAGGGGATCACCTTTGAGGGGATCACCTATCAGCCGATGGAGGTCACGTTTGACCGCCAACAGGGGGCGAATGCCTGGCTGACCGTGGCCATCCGCGAGGGCAAGAACCGTGAAATCCGTCGCGCGATGGAGGCGATCGGGGTGGCCGTGAACCGGCTGATCCGGGTCAGCTATGGCCCTTTCCAACTGGGCAACCTGAAACAGGGCGCGGTCGAGGAACTGAAATCGCGCGTTGTGCGCGACCAGCTTGGCCTGTCCGAGCGCCCGCAACCGCAACGCACGCGGCGCAACATCGGCAAGCCAACGCCCCGCAACGCCAAATCTGCCCCCAATAGGGGGAAAAGCTCGCGCAGTTGAACCTTGTGCCATATGCCAGTCTGTGCATTTTAACCCCAACGCGACATTTGGGGACATATCATGGCCGACCTGCTGACACTGGAAAACGCGACAAACCTGATCATGCTTTGCTTTTTGCAGGCGGTTTTGGGCTTTGATAACCTGCTTTATATCTCGATCGAAAGCCAGCGCGCGCCGGTGGCCCAGCAAAAGGCCGTGCGCACGTGGGGCATCATCATCGCCGTGGCGTTGCGTGTGATCCTGTTGTTTGTGATGATCCAGCTTCTCAATGCCCTGAACGCGCCGTTCTATACCTTTGAATGGGACGGAGTGATCACCGGCAGCGTCAACTTTGCTACTGTCGTGTTCATCGTCGGCGGGGCATTCATCATGTATACGGCCGTCAAGGAAATCGGGCACATGCTGTCGATTGAAAAGCTTGCGCACGATGTCGAGGGGAAGTCGGGCAAATCGGCGACGCAGGTCGTCTTGCTGATCGTCTTTATGAACCTGATCTTCTCGTTTGATTCCGTGCTGTCGGCGATTGCGATTACCGATGTCTTCCCGATCCTGGCAACCGCAATCATCCTCAGCGGGCTGGCCATGCTGTTGCTGGCGGATGGTGTTACCAATTTCCTGCAAAAGAACCGCATGTATGAAGTTCTGGGCCTGTTTATCCTGCTGATCGTCGGCGTTGTGCTGCTGGGCGAAAGTGGGCAGGCGGCGGTGCATGGCCTTGAGGCGATGGGCGTGCCCTACGAGGAGGCCAAGGCCGAGGCGCTCAAGGTCTTTGGCCGCGAAATCATCCCGATGTCGAAATCCACCTTTTACTTCTCGGTTGTGGTGCTGGTTGCGGTCGAAGTGCTGCAATCGGGCTATAGCCGCAAATTGAACGCCGAACGCGCCGCGCTGCAAGAACACTCGTAAACGCGCGCGCCACGGACTATCTTAGGGCTGATACGGTGCAACTGGGGGCACAGACATGATCAAGAATGTGGCATACGGCGCGCTTTTGCTGCTTCTGCTTGGCATTTCGACCGGCTGGATTGCGGGGCTTTAGGCATGGCACAACGCTTTGGCGGCAAACATAGCCCGAACACTGCAAGCGCCCCCGCGCCCGAAGTCATTGACGAACGCAAGGTCGATGCCGCGGGCGCGCGCGCGAATTTACTTTTCGTGCCGCCGGTGATCCTTGTGTTTACCTCGCTCAACGAAGGGGCAACGGGCCTTGCCATTGGGCTGGTCGCCGCCGGCTTGCTGACACTGGGTGCGTGGTTGCTGCGGGACGGATTACGCGCGACGGCGGCCTATGAGGCGCGCAAGGTTGCCCGCCGCCCCGCTGTTCCACGCAAGATATTTGCCGCTGTGGCTACGGGTCTTGGGGCCGGATTGGCCAGCTATGCGACTGACCCGAATTTGATTGCGGGCGGTCTTTATGCCTTGATCGCTGGCGCCCTGCACATCACGGCGTTCGGCATCGACCCCTTGAAAGACAAGCGCATGGACGGCATCGACACCTTCCAGCAAGACCGCGTTGCCCGCGTCGTGGACGAGGCCGAGGCCTATTTGCGCGCCATGAAAGACCATATTGCCACGCTCAATGATCGCCCGCTTGATCTGCGCGTCACTGCCTTTCAAACCGCCGCCCGCCGGATGATCCGCACAGTCGAAGAAGACCCGCGCGACCTGACGGGCGCGCGCAAGTTTCTGGGCGTCTATCTGATGGGTGCGCGCGATGCCTCGGTCAAGTTCGTTGATGTCTACAAGCGCAATCGCGACGACGTGGCGCGTGCCGACTATGAAGCCCTGCTGAGCGATCTTGAGCAGAATTTCGCCGCACGAACAGAAAAGCTGTTGCTGGACGACCGCAGTGACATGGACATTGAAATCAAGGTGCTGCGCGATCGGTTGCAGCGCGAAGGCCTGTAAGGGTCAGTAAAGGGGGACATTATGTCTGATACCGTTGTGAACAATATGCAAAAAGCCCAAGCCACGCTGGCCGAGGTCGAAAAAGTCACCGCCGTGGTTCTGGCCGAGCCCAAGAACGAGCTGGTGACCCTTGAAAGCGCAAACAAGAAAACCGGCGCTGAAATCACCAAGCGCATGGCCGAACTGGACATGTCAGACACCAATTCGATCATCTCGTTCGGGTCATCAGCCCAGTCGGAATTGCAGGTGATCAGCCAATCCATGCTGCAAGGCGTGCGCAACAAGGATGTCGGCCCTGCCGGTGACAGCCTGCGCCAGATCGTCACCACGATCCGCGGTTTCAACGTCAGCGAACTGGATGTGCGCCGCAAACGCTCGTGGTGGGAAAGGCTGCTTGGCCGCATGGCGCCTGCCGCAAAATTCGCCGCCCGTTTCGAAACCGTGCAGGGCCAGATTGACAAGGTGACGGACGATCTGCTGCGCCACGAACATGTGCTGCTCAAAGACATCGAAAGCCTTGATGTGCTTTATGACAAGACGCTGGCGTTTTACGACGAACTTGCGCTGTATATTGCCGCTGGCGAGGAAAAGCTGAAAGAGCTGGACGAGAAAACCATTCCCGCCAAGGTCGCCGAAGTCGAAAAAGCCCCCGAAGAACAGGGCGTGATGAAGGCGCAGGAACTGCGCGACATGCGCGCCGCACGTGACGATCTGGAACGCCGGGTCCACGACCTGAAACTGACCCGTCAGGTAACGATGCAATCGCTGCCTTCGATCCGTCTGGTGCAGGAAAACGACAAATCGCTGGTCACCAAGATCAATTCGACGCTGATCAACACCGTGCCGCTGTGGGAAACGCAACTGGCGCAGGCCGTCACCATCCAGCGTAGTGCCGAGGCCGCCGTGGCGGTGCGCGACGCCAATGACCTGACCAATGAATTGCTGACCGCGAACGCTGAAAACCTGCGCAGCGCCAACAAGATGATCCGCACCGAAATGGAACGCGGCGTATTCGATATCGAAGCGATCAAAAAGGCCAACGCCGACCTGATCGGCACCATCGAGGAATCCCTGCAAATCGCGGACGAAGGCAAGCGCAAGCGCGCCGAGGCCGAAAAGGAACTGCAGACAATGGAGGCCGAACTCAAGGCAACGCTGTCTGCCGCCAAGGCACGTGGCACGGGCACCGGCGACACCATCGGCACGGCCGCAGGCGCGGACTAAACGGTTGGGCCGCAAGGGAAACATCGCAGGCACGGTTCTGCGCGGTTTGGGCCTCGCGGCCCTGGTCGGATTGATGGGCTGCGAACAATCGCTGCCTGTCGACCCGATGCCCGCCCCCCTTCGCGCCCTGACCGGCTGTTTGAGCCGATGCCGGCCATGCCTGCCCCGATCCTTGCGCCCGATCAGGTGGACGCGGACAGTGCCGCCCTGCGGATTCACTATCAACGCCTGCAAAATGACCTGCTGGCCCAAGGGTTGTTGCGCACCGACGGTGGTGGGCCGGACACGCCCTTTACCGACACGATGCTGGCACGCAACTTCGTGCGTATTGCGCTGTTTGACGAGTATGTCGCTGACGGCGGCGGGTTTCGCGCCCAGCCGACCATCAGTAACCTGCGCCGCTGGGAACGCCCGATCCGGATGGACATTACCTTTGGTGATAGCATCCCCGAGGCGCAGCGCGTCGCCGACACAGATTCCGTGCGCGCTTATGCCGACCGCCTGGCGCGTCTGACCGGGCTGTCAATCACACCCACCAGCAATAACGCCAATTTCAACGTCCTGATTTTGAACGAAAACGACCGGCGTGGTTACGAGGCGCAATTGCGTGCCCTTGTCCCGAATATGGACGCCTCCACGATGCGGGCGATCATTGATCTGCCGCGCGACACCCTGTGCCTTGTGGTTGCCTTTTCAGAAGGCGGAGATGCCAGCTATTCCCGCGCCATCGCGCTGATCCGTGGTGAACACCCCGATCTGATGCGCCTTGCCTGCATCCACGAGGAAATCGCCCAAGGGCTCGGCCTGGCAAATGACAGCCCGCAGGCCCGCCCGTCGATTTTCAACGACGACGAAGAATTCGGCCTACTGACAACCCACGACGAAATGCTGCTGAAAATGCTGTATGATCCGCGCCTGAAAAACGGCATGACCGCCGCCGAGGCCGCGCCGATCGCACGGGTGATCGCGCGGGAATTGATGGCGGAGGGGGCAAGTTGATGGACACCACCGATTTCACACTGGAAGGGAGCCAAACATGGGCATTCTCGATTTTCTAACCGGCGAATTTATCGACGTCATTCATTGGACCGACGATACCCGCGACACGATGGTCTGGCGGTTCGAGCGCGAGGACCACGAGATAAAGTATGGCGCCAAGCTGACCGTGCGCGAAGGGCAAGCGGCAGTGTTCGTGCACGAAGGCCAGTTGGCCGATGTGTTCACGCCGGGCCTTTATATGCTTGAAACCAACAACATGCCCATCTTGACGACCTTGCAACACTGGGATCATGGTTTCAAAAGCCCGTTCAAATCGGAAATCTACTACGTCAATACGACGCGGTTCAACGATCTGAAATGGGGCACGAAGAACCCGATCATGCTGCGCGACCCCGAATTTGGCCCGACCCGTATTCGCGCCTATGGCACCTATTCCGTGCGCGTCACCGATCCCGCCAAGTTCCTGACCGAAATCGTCGGCACGGACGGCGAATTCACGATGGACGAGATCAGCTATCAGGTGCGCAATATCATCGTGCAGGAGTTTTCCCGCGTGATCGCCGCCTCGGGCATTCCGGTGCTGGATATGGCTGCCAACACCGCCGATCTGGGCAAGCTGATTGCTGGTGCGATTGCCGACACGGTCGCAGCTTACGGTATTTCCATCCCTGAGCTCTATATCGAAAACATCTCCCTACCGCCTGCGGTGGAAAAAGCGCTCGATACCCGCACCTCGCGCGGGCTGACGGGCGATCTGGACGCGCATATGAAATATGCCGCCGCCGAAGCCTTGCGTCAGGGCGGCGAAGCATCCGGCGCGATGGGTGCGGGACTGGGCGCAGGCATGGGTATGGCGATGGCGGGCCGAATGGCTGGCCCTTGGGGGGCGGTGCCTGCTGTTGCCCCTGTCGCGCCCCCGCCACCGCCCGTCGAAAAAGTCTGGCACATCGCTGAAGCGGGCAAGACCAAGGGGCCGTTTTCGCGCGCCACGATGGGTCAGATGGTCGCTAAGGGCGAAGTCACCCGCGAAACCCACGTCTGGACTGCCGGGCAGGATGGCTGGAAAACCGCCGATGACGTTGCCGAGCTGGCGCAGCTGTTCACGGTGATGCCGCCCCCGCCACCGGGGGCGTAGGATCAATGTCGGATCACCCTGCCCTGTTTGATCGCACCAGCGTGCGCTGGGGGTTGCAGGGTGATCCGGTCCTTTGGGACGCGCTGCAAATCCACTTTGATCAATCAGGTCTGCCCGACAGTAGTGCCGCCTTTGAAACAGCCCTTACCACACGGATCGAAGGGTTGATCGGCTGTTCGCTTGCCGATGCGCCCCAGCGAATACCTGTAAGGGCGTTCTTCTCAGAAAATGGCGGCATGTCCTCGGGCATGGTTGACCGCGATGTCTGGCGCAACAGTCTTATCCCTTTGTTGCTCGGGCGCTATCGTGACCGAACATCAACACACTGAAACTATCTGCCCGCCGCACCCGCCTTTACGTCGCCTTGCGGATCATGGCCCCGAAAATCCTGCATCGTTTCTTGTGAAATGCGCGCCGGATATGGCGTCAGCCGCCAAGCGTTGATATGTCTCGGACATGAGTGATACCACCGCGCCATACGATACGCCTGCCCCCGTCGAAGAACACCGCTTTCCCTGCGATCAATGCGGTGCTGATATGCGCTTTGATCCGGGGGAAAACCGCCTGATCTGCGATCATTGCGGCAACACCCAAGCCTTGTCGGCAGGCGATTATCGCGGCGGTGCGATCCGCGAACTGGACTTTCGCGCGGCCCTCGACAATCAGCTTCCGGATGCCGAAATCGAAGAAATCCGCGTGGTATCCTGCCCCAATTGCGGCGCGCAGATCGAAATCGATCAAACCGCCCATGCAATCGAATGTCCGTTCTGCGCCACGCCCGTGGTCACGGATACCGGGCTGCATCGTTACATCAAACCAAAGGGGCTGCTGCCTTTTGCACTGGATGAACGCGAGGCGCGCAATAATCTGACCAACTGGCTGGGCAGCCTGTGGTTTGCCCCGAACGGTGTGAAACAATATGCCCGCAAAGGCCGCGCGATGAACGGCATTTACGTGCCCTACTGGACCTTTGATGCGGACACCAAAAGCCAGTATCGCGGCGAACGCGGGACCGATTACTACGAAACAAAAACCGTGATGCGGGATGGCAAACGCACGCAGGTGCGCGTGCGCAAGACCCGGTGGCGCAATACATCGGGCCGCGTTGCACGGTTCTTTGATGATGTGCTGGTGCTGGCCTCGAAATCCTTGCCCAAGCGATACACCGACGGGCTGGAACCCTGGGATCTAGCCGCGCTGGAACCCTACCGTCCTGAATATCTGGCCGGTTTCCGCGCCGAGGGGTATCAGGTGGAACTGGACCAAGGCTATGGCGAGGCTCGCGCGCATATGGATCGCGTGATCCTGCGGGACGTGAAATTCGACATTGGCGGTGACCGCCAGCGCGTGCACGGGATCAACACCCAGATCAGCGATGTCACGTTCAAACATATTCTGCTGCCCGTCTGGATGGCCGCCTATAAATATCGTGGTAAGACCTATCGCTTTGTCGTCAATGGTCGCACAGGGCGCGTCCAGGGCGAACGCCCCTATTCCGCAATCAAGATCGCGATGGCCGTGATCTTTGGTCTGATCATTGCAGGGATCGCAGGATATGTTATCGCTAACAGCCAATAGAACCGGAGACCGCAAATGATTCTGTCCTGTGGCGAAGCCCTGATCGACATGCTGCCGCGCACATCAGACGCGGGCGAACCCGCCTTTGCCCCCTATGCGGGGGGGGCGGTGTTCAACACGGCGATTGCGCTGGGGCGGCTTGGCGTGCCTGCCAGCTTTTTCAGTGGGATCAGTTCGGATTTTCTGGGCGACATCCTTTTGGAATCGCTACGCGAGAGCAACGTTGCAAACGGTCTATGCCACATCAGCGACCGTCCCTGCACGGTGGCCTTTGTCAAACTGGTGAACGGTCAGGCGACCTATGCGTTTTACGATGAAAACACAGCCGGGCGGATGCTTGCGGTTGATGACCTTCCCAGCGTCACGGCAGACGCGCTGTTTTTTGGTGGAATCAGCCTTGTGGTTGACCCATGTGGTGGCGCTTACGAGGCTTTGATGCTACGCGAAAGCGCATCCAAGGTCACGATGATTGACCCCAATATCCGCCCCTCCTTCATCAAGGACGAAGCCCGCTACCGCGCCCGTATTGACCGGATGCTGCGCGCCGCCGACATCGTGAAACTGTCGGACGAAGACCTGCATTGGCTGATGGGTGCGGGCGATATCACCGATTTGGCGCGCAAGATCGTGGCGATGGGTCCGCGCCTTGTCTGCATCACCGAAGGCGCCAAGGGTGTGACCGGTTTCACCTCTGCCGATAATATCTTCGTGCCGTCAAATGTGGTGCAGGTCGTCGATACGGTTGGTGCCGGTGACACGTTCAATGCGGGCCTGTTGGCAGCACTGCACAAGCGCGGTGTGCTGACCAAGGAAAAGATCGCCACGCTTGATCCGGCCACGATCACCGCCGCATTGACGATGGGGGTGAACGCCGCCGCAGTGACTGTCAGCCGCGCGGGCGCCAACCCGCCCTGGGCGCACGAGTTGTGAGGGCACTGATCCAGCGCGTCAGCGCCGCCAGCGTTTTGGTCGCAGGCGAACCGATCGGCGCTATTGATCGCGGTCTGCTGATCCTTGTCTGCGCCATGCAGGGTGACACGCCCGACCTGCCCGCGAAACTTGCGGCCAAGATCAGCAAACTGCGCGTTTTTTCCGATGGCGCGGGCAAGATGAACCTGTCCCTGACCGATATTGGTGGCAGCGCCCTGGTCGTCAGTCAGTTCACACTGGCGGCCGACACATCGCGCGGCAATCGCCCCGGATTTTCCACCGCCGCCGCACCCGAGGCCGGGAACGCGGCTTACGAGGCGTTCAAATCCGCCCTTGCAGCCCTTGGAATCCCGGTGCAATCGGGGCGTTTCGGGGCGGATATGCAGGTAGCCCTCACCAACGACGGCCCCGTCACGATCTGGATCGACACCGACGCCTAGGCGCGCAGCCGCGTCGCAATGGTGCCAAGCGCGAACAGCATCACAGCAACGGTCACAATCGACGGGCCAGCGGGTGTTTCCAACCGCAAGCTCAGGGCCATTCCACCAAGCGCCGAGAGCACGCCGATCAAGACCGCCAGCACCGCCATGCCTTCGGGGGTGCGCGCCATGCCGCGGGCGGTGGCAGCGGGAACGATCAGCAATGCAGTGATCAAAAGCGCGCCCACCACCTTGATCGACACCGCAACGACCATCGCCAGCAGCAAGGTCAGGATCAATTGTTCGCGGCGCGGATTGATCGTTGCGGCATGCGCCAGATCGGGTGACACCGTGGCTGTCAGCAGGGCCGTCCAATGGCGCCACAGCACCGCGCTGACAATCACCGCCCCGCCCCAGATCACCGCCAGATTTGTCGTGCTGACCAATAACACATCGCCAAACAGATAGGCATCCAGATCAATGCGCCGTCCCGGTACCAGCGACACCGCGACAAGCCCCAGCGCCAGCGCCCCATGCGACACGACACCCAGCAAGGTATCGATCGCAACCCCCCGCCCGCTCAGGGAAAAGACCAGCAAGGACGCGGCCAGCGACACGGCCAGCACGCCCGTGAAAATCGAAAACGAAAACGCCAGCGCCAAGGCCACCCCAAGGATCGCCGCATGGGCCGTGGCATCGCCGAAATAGGCCATGCGCCGCCAAACGACAAAACAGCCCAGCACGCCTGTAGCAAGGGCGGTGCCGACCGCAGCCAGCACCGCGCGTATCACAAAATCATCGAGCATCAGGCGTGATCCTTGTGGTCGTGGTCATGATCATGATCATGGTCGTGGCGGTAAAGGGCCAGCGCCCCCTTGGTCCCCGTCCCGAACAATTCGCGGTAGGCCGGCGCGGCGGTCACGACGTCGGGCGTGCCTTCGCAGCAGATATGCCCGTTCAGACAGATCACACGGTCCGACGCGCTCATCACCACGTGCAATTCGTGGCTGACCATGACAACCGCGCAGCCAAGCTCGTGGCGCACCGCGTCAATCTGGCGATAGAAACTGGCCGAACCGGGCTGGTCCAGCCCCTGCGTCGCCTCGTCCAGCAGCAACAAATTGGGGCGCGACAGGATCGCGCGGGCCAGCAGCACGCGCTGGAACTGCCCACCCGAAAGCGTCACCATCTGTTGCTGCCCCACCCCCGAAACCCCAGCCTTTTCAAGCGCCTGAGAGGCATCGCTGCTGCGCACCCGCTTGGGCAGATCAAGAAACCGGCGCACCGTCATCGGCAAGGTCGGGTCAATATGCAGGGTTTGCGGCACATAGCCGATCCGCAGATCAGGGGCGCGGACAACGGTGCCCTTGGTCGGTTGCAGCGCGCCGATCATCACCCGCAACAAAGTCGATTTCCCCGACCCGTTCGGGCCGACAATCGTGACGATCTCGCCCTTTTCAATAGCCAGGGTGACGTTGTGCAAGACAGCGCCGCCGCTATGGCGCGCCTCGATCCCGGTCAGCGTCAGCAGGCTCATGGACGTGCACCAGTCTGGCAGTCGGGGCACAGCCCTTCAGCTTCGATCACGGTCTGCTCAATCTGGAAACCGCTGCGCGCTGCGCTGTCACCCAAGGGGGCCTTTGCGCGGGCCTCGGCGACGGTGCCGCAAGCGCGACAGATCATGAACGCGGGGCTGTGGCTTTCGTTGGGGTCGGTGCAGGCGATAAAGGCATTGAGCCGCTCAATCCGATGCACGAATCCTTGATCGACCAGAAACGTCAGGGCGCGGTAGGCCACCGGCGGCTTTGACCCAAATCCTTCGGCATCAAGACGCGCCAGAACGTCATAGGCGCCCAGCGCCTCGTGGGATTCCAGCAGAATTTCCAGCACACGGCGGCGCACGGGCGTGAACTGCACCCCGCGCGCGGCGCATCGCCGATCAGCCGCCGCCAAGGCACCGGACTGGCAGGCGCTGTGATCATGCGCAACAAAGCCAAGCGGCGTTTCAGATGTGTCGTGGCGGGCCATCGCAAACCTAGGGGTTGTTACGTTATAACATATCCTCTATATCGGCCGCGCACTCCATTCGCAAGAGGTTCCCATGCTGCGCTTTTCCCTCCCTTTTCTAATGTTCTTCCCAGCCGCCTTACGGGCCGAAACACCCAATGTGGTGGCCGATATCGCCCCTGTGCACAGCCTGGTGGCACAGGTGATGGGCGACCTTGGCGACCCGGCATTGTTGCTGCGCGCCGGTGCCTCGCCGCATGATTACGCCCTGCGCCCAAGCGATGCACGCGCCCTCAATGACGCCGGTGTCGTGATCTGGGTTGGCGAAGGGCTGACGCCGTGGCTCTTGGATCCGATCGAAAACTTCGCCGATGACGTGTCGGTGCTGACCCTGCTGGACACCGACGGATGGGAGGCGGTTGGCACCGAAGAGGGCCACGATGATAACCTTGAGGATGTTCACAGCGATACCGAAACCCATGCATGGCTTGACCCCGAAGTCGCGCAGGCTTGGCTGACGCAGATCGCCGACACCTTGGCCACTGCTGACCCCGAAAACGCCGCCGCCTACGCTGCCAACGCCGCCGCAGCCCGCGCGCGCCTAGCGAGTCTGGTGGCTGATATCGACGCCCGTGTGACTCCGCTGCGCGGCACGCCCTATCTGGTGTCACACGATGCCTATGGCTATTTCGCACGCCGGTTTGATCTGCCCAGCAGCGGCGCGATTGCCTTGTCGGATGCGCAAACGCCCAGTGCAACAAGGATCGCCAGTCTTCAAACGACCCTCCAGGTCGAAGCCATCACCTGCATCCTGATCGACCCGCAGGTCGATCCCCGCTGGGCCGCACTGGTCGGTGAAGGGGCCGATGTGCGGCTGGTGCCGGTCGACGTGCTTGGCGGCGACATCGCGCCGGGGCCGGATCATTACGCCACGATGCTGACCCGCTTGGCGGACCAGTTTGAAACCTGTCTTGCGCCCTAGAAATCGGTTGGCGCGCCGCCCTCGGCCTTGCGGCGCTCCACAAAGGCGGCCAGCTCTTCCTTGATAGCGATGTCCATCGGCGGTGCTTCGAATTCGGCGATGATGTTCTTGAACATCTTGTGGGCGCGCTCGGCCGTCCAGACGCCGCCTGCGATTTCCCATGCCTCAAAGTTGCGCCAGTCGCTGATGAACGGCTGGTGGAACGCGGTTTCATAGCGATCCTGGGTGTGCTGCACACCGAAATAATGCCCGCCGCTGCCAACTTCGCGGATGGTCTCGACGGCGATCTCATCTGGCCCCGTGGCGGTAATGGCGGGGTCCATATAGCGCTGGATCATTTGCAGGATTTCGCAATCCATGATGAATTTTTCGGGGCTGGCGATCAGCCCGCCCTCGAGCCAGCCAGCCGCGTGATAGACCACATTCGTGCCCGATTGCACCGCCGACCACAGGCTGTTGGATGTCTCCCACATCGCCTGCCCGTCCGGCACATTGGCGGCACATACACCGCTGGCGCGCATCGGCAGCCCGTAAAACCGCGCCATCTGACCGGTCATCTGCGTGGCACGCATGTATTCGGGCGTGCCAAAGGCCGGGGCACCAGACATCATATCGACATTGCTGGTGAAGGTGCCGATGACACAGGCACACCCCGGTTTGACGTATTGAAACAGGGCAATCGCGCTCAGACCTTCGGCAATCGACAAGGTCACGGCGCCCGACATGGTGACCGGCGCCATCGCCCCCGCAAGGGTGAACGGCGTGACAATCACCGCCTGCCCCTTGCGAATGGCGCGCAGGCAACCGTCAATCATCGGCACATCATGCTTCAGCGGGCTTGTGGAATTGATGTTGGTATACATATGCGGCCTGGCGGCGAATTCTTCCTCGCTCAGCCCGCCCGCAATACGCACCATTTCCATTACATCCTCGACCCGCTCCTTGCCCAAGGAATAAGCGTGGCAGGCCTTGTCGGTGAGCAGCAGCTTGTCGTGCACCACGTCCAGATGCCGGACCGAGGCGTGGATATCGACAGGTTCCACCGGATAGCCGCCCGCAAAGTGGATGCAGTTGAAATACTGGGTCAGTTTCAGCAAATTGGCGCATTGTTCACGGTTGCCGCTGACCTTTTTTCCGATTTCAAGGTCGAAGTAATTGGGCGGCGACGACACATTGCCAAACAGCATCGTCTTGCCACCGATGGTGATTTCCCGGTCGGGGTTGCGCGGGGTGATGGTGAATTGTGCCGGTGCCGTGGCCAGCATTTCCATGACCCAGTCACGCCCCATCCGCACATTCGTGCCGTTGACGGTGCAGCCCGCCTTTTTGAAGATTTCCAGCGCTTCCTCGTTCAGAAACTCGATTCCGATATCTTCGAGAATACGCATCGCGCCATCGTGAATCGCCTGAACACCACCCTCGTCCAACGGCTCGGTCGGACGGTCGATATTGATCGGCGGATTGAACGGCATCTGTTTGAACAGTTGCGCGCCGCGGCGGGCGGTATTGGCGGCGCGGCCACCCGAGCGGCGTTTGCGTTGCGATGTGTCACTCATCCGGGACTCTCCTCGTTGTCCCAGCATTGCCCCCGCAGCACAGGCGCGCGGGGCCGTTCGCGACCTGTTTTGTCGCAAATCGTGTCTAGGTGCGGGAACTGTCCAGCCATGCGGGAATATCGGCGATGCTGCCCATCACGATATCGGCGCTTGGGGCCAGTTCGGCGCGGGTGGCAAGCCCGGTCAGAACCCCAACGGTGACCATGCCCGCCGCGCGCCCCGCATGTAGGTCGTGCAGGCTATCCCCGACCATCGCGCATTGCGTGGGCGGCAGACCGATATGGTCGCAAAACGCCAAAAGCTGCCCGGCGGCAGGTTTCGCGCCAAAACCGCTGTCAAATCCGGCGATGAAATCGAACTTTTCAGAAATTCCGGCGGCATCGAGATGCGCACGTGCGGGGGCTTCGGCGTCATTGGTCGCCACCCCAAGGCGCAATCCGCGCGCCACCAGACCACTCAGAAACGGGATCAGCGGCGCGGCTTCGGCTTGTGGCGCAAGGGCGGCCTTGGCGTTCATGCGCGCGATCAGGTCAGCCTTTGACTGGGGCGGCAACAGCGGCAGGATCACATCGGCGACGTCACTGGCCGTATGGGCGATCACGATGCTGTCGGGGCGGAACAGGCCGGTGCGCAGATCATAGCCCAAGACATCGGCCAGCGCGGCCATCAACACCGTATCACCACCCGATTCACCTTCAAGCAAGCCGCGCGTCCACCCGCCCCAGGTCGCGTTGAAATCAAACAATGTGCCGTCTTTATCGAAGAGGATCGCGTTAATCTTCATGTTAGGATGTCCGTAAGGTTGATGAACACACGGGAAAGGTTTGCATCACGTTTTCGTTCATCACGCGGCGGCAAACAGGTCATGTCCAGTTGATCTGCTCGGCACCGGGCAGCGCATATCGCGCGCGCAGCGGAAGGTCATAACCAAGCCCATGGTCGTCACAAAAGGCGATGATCCATTGATCATCCATCGTCAAATACTCAAGAACCGAGGCCAGAAACGCCGGATCGGCAGCGCGGGCGCGTAAATCTTCGGCCCGCGCGCCCGTTTGGCCAAGAAAGGCTGGGCCAAGGTCATCGTTCCCCGCCAGCCAGCCCAAAGCCTGAATTGCGATCAATTCGGCACGTTCAGGAGTCATTTGCCTTCCTTACGAAGACGGAAACTGTTTCTTAACCATTGCACGTCAATTTAGCTCCATCGGTCGTTAAGACCCTGCGAAAGGACGGCAATAATGTCTGGCAAAATTCTGATTGTCGATACAGTTGCGACGAACAGAATCGTATTAAGGGTGAACCTTATTGCGAGCCGACACGAAGTGCGCCTTTGCGCCTCTCTTGAACAGGCGCGCGCGGCGCTGAATGGCGCTCTGCCTAACCTGATCATTTGCGACACCGCCAATGGCGAAGCTGCGGCATTCGCCTTTTTCCGCAGTGTGAAATCCAACCCGGCGACCAGCCATATCCCGATCATCGCGACCGGTCAGTTCGACACGCCGCAGGCCCGTGTCGCCGCACTTGAGGCGGGCGCGGATGATCTGCTGGCCAAACCGCTGAGCGATGATGTCCTGCAGGCGCGGATACGCAGTTTGCTGCGCGCCCAGGACGCACAATCGGAACTGCGCCTGCGCGACGATACAAAACGCGCGCTCGGCTTTGCCGAGGCGCAACAGGCCTTCGTGACGACCAGCGAAGTCACGGTCGTCACGGCCCGCACGGACGCGGCGCAAATGGATTGCGCCAAGCTGGTGGCGGGCCAAGGGCGCCGCTGCAACCGCATCGCGCCGCAACAATTGCTGACCTGTCTTAACCTGAACCCGCTTCCCGACATGTTCGTGATCGACGCCACCGATACGGCCGAAACCGCGTTGGGCCTGGACAAGGCGCAAATCTACAAATTGGTCTCTGAGTTGCGCAGCCGATCCGAAACACGGCACGCAGCCCTGTTGGTGCGCTTTCCCGAATGCGCGGACGATGTGGCGGCGATGGTGCTTGATCTGGGGGCCAATGATATTGTGCCCGCAACCGCGCACCCGCGCGAAGTTGCCCACCGGATCAACGCCCTGTTGCAGCACAAACACCAGCAGGACCGGTTGCGCGACACCGTGCGCAGCGGGCTGCAAGCCGCTGTCACCGACCAGTTGACCGGGTTGTTCAACCGCCGCTACGCCCTGCCCCATCTGAAACGCATGGCAGATCGCGCCGCCGCTACGGGGCGGGATTTTGCGGTGATGGTTCTGGATATCGACCACTTCAAGGCGATCAATGACACCCACGGCCATGCAGTGGGCGATGATGTTCTGGTCAAGGTCGCCGACCGTCTGCGCAATAACCTGCGCGCCATCGACATGATCGCAAGGATCGGCGGCGAGGAATTTCTGATCGCCATGCCCGACACCACCAAAAGCGAAGCCCGCGACGCGGCCAAGCGCCTGTGCGCGTTGATCCAGAGTAACCCCTTCCAAAGCACGACCAACGGCAAAGCCATTCCGGTGACCCTGTCGATCGGTGTCGCCCTTGGCCACGGAGAGCGCCTGACCGACAATGGCACAAACGAAATCATGGGCCGTGCCGACGCCGCCTTGTTTGACGCAAAAACATCGGGGCGCAACACGATCGCGATGTCGCCCGCCTAAGCACGCCTAGTTGTTGCGCCCACCACCTTCACGGCCTATGTGGCCCATTTCCCGCTCAAGCCGGTCGGCAAATGCAGCGCGTGTTTCAGCGCTCATCTGGGCGATGCGGTCCAGCACAAGATCCTGCCCCAGCGCCTGGAACTGGGCCACACGCCCGCGCTGGCGCAACAGAATTTCCGCAGTTTTTTCAGGATCATAGGGCACGGCGCGCAGGGCAGCAACGAAGCTGTGCGTGTCTTCGATCATCGCCCGGCGATCACGGCGCAAATCAAGGCCACGCCCACGCATTTCGGCACGGATCGCGTCGACATCGTGCGGATCAAGCGCCCGCGCGTAAGGCCCAAGCGACAGGTCTACCCGGCGTCCGTCACCGCCCGGCCCACGCCCCGACAACAGCCCGCCCGCGATGACTCCTACAACCAGCAGGTTCAGCGCCAGCGAGATTACCAGAACGATCCTTACCTTGCGCCCGATCCCGCTGGCGGGCGGTGGTGTTTGCTCATTGGCCATCACTAGCCCTCCAATCCGAATGGATCACTCAGCTCGAGGAACGGAACCGCGACATCGCTGCTGCCCAGCAGATCGCCCGCAAAGCTATCAAGGCTTTGTGGCGGCGCGAACCCGATCCAGATGCCAGCAACAGTCGCCGCCGCAAGCCCGCTCACGGCGGGCCAACCACCCAAGATACCCACCAGCGTGGCGATAAACCCGCCACGACGTGCAGGTGCGCACGCTGGCACCGCCAGATTGGCAACCGCATCCGCCGCGATCCGCGCCATCAAGGCATCCGAGGGCACAGCATCACGCTCACGCGCCTTCGCAAACAGCTGGTCCAGCATTTTGTTGTCGTGGTCAGATGTCATCTTCATACCCCAGTTCCGCCTTGCGCGGTGCCAATCCGGCAGCCAAGGCCCGTTTACCCCGTGCGATCAGACTTTCGACCGCCTCGACGCTGATGTCCATAATCTGTGCAATCTCGGGATTGCCCAGTTCTTCGAGGTGACGCAAGGCCACCGCTTGGGCCTGCCTTTCGGGCAAACCCGCCAATCCGTCGCGCAGCGCATTCATGCGCGCATCGTCCTGCATCCGTTGCGCGACCGATGGCGCGCCGCTTTCGGGTTCCGCCACCGCAGCGAGCGCGACACCGCGCCCGCGTTTGCGCAGCCGGTCCGTGCAAAGGTTGGCCACCACGCGATACAGCCAGGTCGTTACCTGTGCTTCGCCCTGCCGCCAGTCGGGTGCGATTTTCCACAGGCGCATCAACGCGTCCTGGGTCACATCCTCGGCCTCGGCATGGTCCTGGAGCATCCGAAACGCCTGCCCCATGATGCGCGGCGCCAAACGTGCCGCCAGTTCCTGCGCAGCCGAAACATCCCCATTCGCATAAGCGATCAGAAGCGCGTCGTCCGGTGCGTCCTGCGGGGCGCTGGGGGCCGTTCGTGTTTGCATTAAACGCTTTGCTAATCACTTGTGCCGCTTGCGGCAATACTGGTGCCCGCCCGCACTGCGGGACAGGGGGAAGAGACAGGCGGGCACCACCGGTCACGGCTTAGTTGCCGTGACGTCCACCACGATCACCACGATCGCCGCGTCCACCGCGATCACCGCGATCACCGCGCTCAGCCATAAAGGCCAGAGCGGTCTCGTATTCCTGCGCGCTCAGGCTACCGTCATCATCGGTGTCCATCATGGCGAACATGCGGCCCTGACGATCCGTGTTGCGGTCTTCGCTGCGGGCCTGCATTTCGTCCATCTGCAAAAGCCCGTCATCATTGGCGTCCAGCCGTTCGATCATGCGGGTCATGTTGCGTTCACGGCGCGCATCTTCGCGGGCCGCAGCCGCGGCGGCAAGTTCTTCGGCCGAAAGGGCGCCATCGCCGTCCGTGTCCGACTGTGCAAACCGCTCGGCTGCCTGTGCCTGAATTGCGGCCTGCAGTTCTGCGGTCGTCACCAGACCATCATTGTCGGCGTCGATCTGTTCAAAGCCGGGCAGATCCGGCCCTCGGCCAGTTTGCCCTTGGGCCTCGGCCGTGTTGACCATCAGTGCCGTCGCAATACCTGCCATCAGAAGTGTCGTTTTCATTTCTTGTCCTTTCGAGGTTCAACTTCACCAGCGGCCCTCAACTGCCGCCGATACACCTCAAACGGGCCAGCGCCGGAGTTCCGTCGCGCATGCCAAATTTTTTTTCATCTTTTTGCGACATCGCGCCGCAACGCCACGATGCCCCCTTTATTTTTCAGCGCCAAAGCCGCATGTCTGAGCCTGCAAAAGGATCAATCATGCCCCAGGACACAGCCTTCGTGGATGACCGGCCGACAAAACCCGCCATTTGGCGGGGTTTTCAGCGTAAGTGCCCAAATTGCGGTGAGGGGCATCTGTTTCAGGGCTATCTCAAGGTTGTGGATCAATGTCCTGTGTGCCGCGAAGACCTGTATCACCATCGCGCTGATGATGGCCCCGCCTATCTGACCATTCTTGTGGTTGGCCACGTGATGGCCCCCCTGCTACACGTGGCATTTACGCAGTTTCGCCCCGATCCCCTTGTTCTCGCCACTATTTTTACGGTTGGGACTGTGGGATTATCACTTTACCTTCTGCCCAGACTGAAGGGGGTCGTGGTTGCCATACAATGGTCGCGGCGGATGCACGGGTTTGGCGCGCCCCAATAATCGGGGGTCTTTCATGGATAAAACGTCAATCCGCGATGCGGCGACGATCATCGTGCTGCGCGACCGTGCCAGTAACCCGCGTATCCTGATGGGGCAACGCGGGGCCAAGGCCGTTTTCATGCCCAATAAATTCGTCTTTCCCGGTGGCGCCGTAGATGCCGGTGACCGGGCGATCCCGCTTGCCAAACCCGTTGCCGCCCCCTGCGCTGCGCGCCTTGCCGATCAAAGCACCCTGCCCGCCAACGCCCTTGCCGCTGCCGCGATCCGCGAGCTGTGGGAGGAAACCGGCCAGATCCTTGGCACAGCCGCCGATTGGCCCGATGCCCCGCAGGGGTGGCGTGGATTTGCGCGCACGGGCCACCGTCCATCGCCTGACGGGCTACAATTTGTCTTTCGCGCCATCACCCCCAAGGGCCTGCCACGCCGTTTTGATGCGCGCTTCTTTTTGGCGGATGCGGGTGCGCTTGCCAGTGATCCCGACGATTTCAGCAACGCCGAGGACGAATTGCGCGACCTGCAATGGATCCCGCTTGCGCAGGCGCGCGATTTTGACCTGCCCTTTATTACCCAAGTCGTGCTGGCCGAGGTCAGCGCCCGGGTCCATGATACCGCGCCTCCCGCCACGGTGCCGTTCTTTCGCAACGACGACGAGGCACATCTGGTCGCGCAACTGGGTGGGGACAGCCCGCTTAGATAGCAACAATCAGTGCGATGATCGCCAGGCACAGAACCGCCACGCCCTGATATTCGCGCGCGGTGGTTTTTTCCTTGAAAATCAATGCTGAAACAAGGAACGAAAAGACCAGCTCGACCTGCCCCAGCGCCTTGACGTAGGCGACCGTTTGCAAGGCAAAGGCGGTGAACCAGCAGATCGACCCGACCATGCTGCTGACCCCGACCAGTGCGCCGACGCGCCAGACCGCAAAGACGCGCCCGATCTCGCCCCGTTCGCGCCATGCCATCCACGCCGCCATCGCCAGCGTCTGAAACGCCGTCACAAAAGCCAGCGTCGTCAAGGCGCGCAACAAGGCATCGCCGTGTGACAGCGACAGCGCCGCGCCGCGATACCCAACTGCCGAGACGGCAAACAACAGGCCTGACAAAATGCCCAACCCCGCCGCGCGGTTGAAAATACGGCGGTGCCACGCGCCCGTGGCGGCGGGCGGGTCCGACAAAAGCAGGACACCGACCAGCCCCAGCAGGATCGCGCCAAAACCTGCCCAACTGACCCCTTCGCGCAGCACGATCATGCCGACGATCACCGACATGATCACTTCGGTCTTCTTGAAGGTGATCCCGACGGCAAAGTTGCGATGGGCAAAAAGGGCGACAACGCACATCGTCGCGAGGATCTGCGCGGCCCCGCCCGCCAGCGCGTAGGCCCAGAAACGCAAGGGGATCGCGGGAAGCGCCTGCCCGCCGATCTGCCCATAACCCAGCATCAACAGTGCCACCAATGGCGCTGAATAGACAAACCGCGCAAAGGTCGCACCAGCGGTCGACAGCCGTGTCGCCTTGAGCTGCTTTTGCAGCCCAAATCGCGCGGTCTGCGCCAAAGCGGCCAGTAGCGTGATCGGGATCCATGCCTCCATGGCCCTCCTATGCGCTGAATTTACTGATCGCGCCAGAGCGGGTGTGGCACCGGATCCTTGGCACGCCAGAAATGCCGCCGCATGACCTCGCGGTATGAGCCATAGCGATACCCGCCGTTACGGGCCAGATATCCGTCTCTCGCTGCACGATATAGCTGTGGCAGGCGATACCACGGCACCCCGGGATGGGCATGATGCACAACGTGCAAGTTATTGTTCAAGAACAGGAATGCCAGGGGGCCACGGTCTTCGACGATCACCGTGCGGCCCTGTGCATCGTCATGGGCGCGATGTTCCAGAAAGGTGCGGATCTTGATCAGCGCATGGCCGATATAGACTGCGATCAGATAGGCCCAAAACGGCATGGGCGAAACTGCAACGCCCCAGATCACCAGTGCGGCGCAGGGCAGATGCAGCATCCAGCCGCGCAGCACAGCACGGTCCCCGCGTCGCATCGCACGCCAGTCCGACGCCATCCACATGACCTGCCCGACCAGTGGCCCGATCAGCAACCGTCCCGCCAACCTGTTGTTGAACCGCAAGACCGCGCGCAAGGGGGCACCCAGCCCGCGCCAGACGGCAGGATCAAGATAGTTGCTTTCGGGGTCGTCGTAAGGATCGGTCAGGCTTTCGTCGTGATGATGCGCCAGGTGGGTATCGCGGAACCGCAGATAGGGAATACACAACGTCAAAGCGGGCGCAACCAGCGCCGCATTCAGCCACGCGATGCGTGTCGGGTGACCGTGGATCGCTTCGTGTTGCAGGGATGCGTGCTGTGCGGTCGCAACGCCTGCAACAATCACTGCAAGCGGCAGCCAGATACTGGCCAGCCAGAACACCGCCACAGCCCAGACGCCGTAGCAACCAAGAAGCAGGGCAAATGTCGGCCATTCGATTTCGGGAAAAAGGGTGCGTGTCGTCATCTTGCTCAAGAGATATCAAGCGACGTGCCACCTGCCCATTTCGAGAATAGTTCACAAAAGACACAAAATGTGTATTAATTCACTAATGATGGAAAAAATCGACAAACGCGACCGCGCAAAGGTCTTTCGCGCCCGCCTGACTGCCGCAATGACCGAATCCGCCACCAGCCAAAGTGCCTTGGCACGGCGCGCAGGCGTGGACCGTTCCACCCTGTCGCAATTGCTGAAATCGGACGGCGCGCGCCTGCCCAACGCCCAACTGGTCGCCGAATGTGCCGCTGCCCTTGGGGTCAGCGCCGATTGGCTGCTGGGTCTGTCCGACCGCCCCGAACAGGCAGCCGATCTGGTCGCCGCCGCCATGAAAATCACCCAAGCGCCGCGCGCCGATGTCGACGAACAGATCTTTGCCTGGCACCAGGAGGCCGAGGGCTACAAAATCCGCCATGTGCCGACCGGCCTGCCCGATATGTTCAAAACCGATGACGTTCTGCGCTGGGAATACGGGCCGTCACTCGGGCGATCGACCGATCAGGCGGTCGGGGCTTCGCGTGACAGGCTGGACTGGATCAGATCAGCGCGGTCGGACTATGAAATTGCCATGCCGCTGTTCGAACTGCATAGCTTTGCCCAGGGCGCGGGATATTATGCGGGGCTGGATGTGCCGACACGCCACGCCCAACTGGATCACATCGCGGCGCTGACTGATCAGCTATACCCGACGCTGCGGGTGCATTTGTTTGACGCACGGCGATTGTATTCGGCCCCGGTCACGGTCTTTGGCCCGCTTTTGGCGGTGCTGTATCTGGGGCAAAACTACATGGCTTTTCGTGACACTGAACGGGTGCAATTCATGTCGCGGCACTTTGATCTGCTGGTGCGCGAGGCGCGGATCGGCTCGCGCGACCTTATTCCCCATCTCGACGAACTGCGCGCCCTGATCGGCTAAAGTTTCGGGTCGGGGTTTTCAGTGTGCCCATCCACGGAAATCACCTGCCCGCTGACCAACCGCGCCTGGTCTGAGCCCAGAAAAAGTGCCATGTCTGCCACGTCCTGCGCGCGCACAAAACTGCGCATAGACGTGCCCGCGGCGTAGCCCTGATAAACCTGATCGCGGGTCATGCCCTTGGCTGCTGCCTCGCGTTGCATGACACCCTCCATACGCGGCCCGATCACGGCACCCGGACAGATTGCATTGGCACGGATTCCGAACGGCCCCAATTCCATCGCCAATGTTTTCATCAGGCCGATCACCGCCCATTTCGCCGCCGCATAGGGCGCACGGTTCGGGTAGCCATAGATACCCGCCGTGGACGAGGTGAACACCATCGCGCCCGCGCCGCGGTCCTTCATCAGGGGGGCCGCATATTTCGCCGCCAGAAACGCCCCTTCCAGGTTCACCGAGACGCAGCGCTGCCACTCGGCGAGCGCCACATCCTCGACCAGCGCCGTTGGCCCTGCGATCCCCGCATTGGCGCACAGCACATCCAAGCCGCCCGCCGCCCCAAGCGCCGCAAACACCGCCGCCATCGCCGTTTCATCAGAGGCATCGGCATGGTGGCACTCCCAGCCGGCGGGGCAAGCTGCAAGCGCATCCGCATCCACGTCCGTCACCCAGACATCAAAGCCGGCGTCGCCATAGGCCTGCGCCATCGCCTGCCCGATCCCGCTGGCCCCGGCCGTGATCAAGACACGCATCAACGCACCCCCACAGCCGCACCGGCACCTTCGGGATGGGGTAGCTTGGCATGGGCCCGCGCCAGTTTCGCAAGCGGTTCGGCCACACGGGCCGCGGGATCGCTGGCCTTGCGCGTGGACAGACTGACATGGATCAGCATGTGTTCGCCCGTGGCCAGCAATCGATCGCCCTCAAGCATGCGATGGAACAGGTGCAGCTTTTTACCCGCGCCCATCAGCACCTGCGTTTCCACCCGAATGCGCGCGCCCGCATGCACCTCATCGAGATGGCGAATATGGGTTTCAGCAGTAAAATAGCTGCCGCCCGTCGCGATATAGTCGCTGTCACAGCCAACAATCATCATCAGCCGATCCGTGGCATCACCAAAGGCCTGCAAATAACGCGCCTCGTTCATATGGCCGTTGTAATCGGTCCAGTCGAGAGGCACAGCGCGGCTCACCGTCAGGACGGGGCGGGAAATATCGGCGACCTCATCCAAAGTTGCCGCCACCGTAGTGCTGGCCCTGTCACGCGCGTTCAGCACCTGCCCCGCACCCCAATCCTGCGCCTTGAGACCACGCAGGATCGTCACCAGATTATTGTCGCGGATACGCTCCAATTCACGGATCGTATGCATGCCCGATTGCGCATCCGACTGGTCGGCGATGGCATCGATCAGATCATCGGTCAGCTCCGGGACATCCATCAGTTTCGTCCAGGGCCAGCTTAGGCAAGGGCCGAATTGTTCAATGAAGTGGCGCATCCCCGCCTCGCCACCGGCAATCCGATAGGTTTCAAACAGACCCATCTGCGCCCAGCGCAAGCCAAAGCCCATGCGGATCGCCTCGTCGATTTCGGTCGTGGTGGCGATCCCGTCCTTGATCATCCACAACGCCTCGCGCCAGACAGCCTCAAGGAAGCGATCAGCGATATGTGCATCGATTTCCTTGGTCAGGCGAAGAGGGAACATGCCAATCTCACGCAGGATCGCTTCTGCGCGGGTCGGCAAGTCTGCGCCATTCGCATCGGTCGTGACCAGTTCAACCAGTGGCAATAGATAAACAGGGTTGAACGGGTGGCACACCACGATCTGGTCGGGTCGCGCAGCGCAGCCCTGCAATTGCGACGGTTTGAACCCAGATGTTGACGACCCGATCACCGCATCGGGTGCACAGTGTTCCTGCAGGGTCTGGTAGACTTTGCGTTTGAGCTCCAAGCGCTCGGGCACGCTTTCCTGAATCCAGACGGCACCATCCACAGCATCCGACATCGTGTCGTGAAAGCTCAGCCGTCCCTCCTCGGGCAGGGCCACATCCGATAGCCCGGGCAGGGACCGGCGCGCATTGTCAAGCACTTCGCCGATCTTGCGTTGCGCCTGCGTATCGGGATCAAAGACGCGCACATCCCATCCCGCCAGTAGGAACCGCGCCGCCCAACCGCCACCAATGACCCCACCGCCAATTATGGCTGCCGTGTTACCCATGTGCGTTCCTCCTCGAAGCGCCGGGGCAATGCCCGGATTGTTGGTCAGATTTCGGTCGTTTCCGCGACCTGTCGCGCGGGCGATCCCGAGTGATTGAATTCATCTGTAGGCACGGGTTGGCATATCCTCACGCGTGACCAGACCAGTCAGGGTGCGCAAAACCGGAATGTTCATTAACTCGTCTCTCCGACTCGGGCAAGGTCATAACCAAACCAGTCCAGTATGTCGCGCGCGGCAATGATGCGATCGGCGCCACCCTGCGCACGATGATCAAAGATCGCAGCATAGGTGCCGCCCGGATCACCCACGACAAAAGTGCGGCGGTCATAATCCATCCACAACACCCAAAGGGCAGCGGGCCCACCGTAGGCCGCGCGCGTTTGCCCTTGGTCTACCCGCACAAACCGCCCTTCGCGGCTTGGGGCATAGCGGGTTTCAACCGCACCAGTTTCGCATTGGATCGCTCCATTGCATTGCAACACGACCTCGCGCAGCACCAAGCCAGTGCCATCGGCCGATATCTGCACCGTGCGATCGCCGCGCGGCCATGCGCCCGCAATGTGCTGGCGCAGGAACCACCGGCCTTCCAGATCCTGCGCGCCAACGTCCACCTGACTGGCAATCGGCGCCGCGGTATCACGAAACGAAAGCGCATCGTCGGGTGCGCGCGCACCCTCGCAGCCGGCCAAAAAAGTGGCTGCCAACAGCCAATTCAGTCGCAACACGGAGCCGCCCCCCCATCCGCGACGTCGTGCCAGCCCAAAAACGGGCCGCGCGACACGCTTTGGCCCAACGCCCGTATCATGCAACCGGCGCGCGTTTGACCAGACCCAGCTTCTTGCGCACCTCATCGGGTCCGATCACCCGCGCCCCAAGGTTTTCGACAATCCCAACCGCGCGTTCTACCAATTGCGCATTGCTGGCCAGCACGCCCTTGTCGAGCATCAGGTTATCCTCAAGGCCGACCCGCACATTGCCCCCGGCCAGCACAGAGGCAGCCACATAAGGCATCTGCGACCGCCCCAATCCAAAGGCGGAAAACACCCAGTCATCGGGCACATTGTTCACCATCGCCATAAAGGTATTTAGGTCATCGGGCGCCCCCCAGGGCACGCCCATACACAGCTGCACAAGGGCACTCTTTTCCAGCACGCCCTCCTTGACCAGCTGCTTGGCATACCAAAGATGGCCGGTATCAAAGGCCTCGATCTCGGGCTTCACGCCCAGCTTGGTCATTAGTCCGCCCATCGCCACCAACATGCCCGGCGTGTTGGTCATGACATAGTCAGACTCGGCGAAATTCATCGTGCCGCAATCCAAAGTGCAAATTTCAGGCAGGCACTGGGCCACATGGGCGACCCTTTCACTTGCGCCCACCATGTCGGTGCCCTCGACCACTGGCAGCGGGTTTTCAACGCCGCCAAAGATCATGTCGCCGCCCATGCCAGCAGTCAGGTTCAACACCACGTCGACATCAGCAGCGCGAATACGCTCGGTCACTTCGCGATAAAGATCCAACCGGCGCGACGGCACACCGCTGTCGGGATCACGCACATGGCAATGCACCACAGCCGCCCCCGCCTTGGCCGCATCAATGGCACTGTCGGCAATTTGTTTGGGGGATCGGGGCACATGCGGACTGCGATCCTGCGTGCTGCCCGATCCGGTGACGGCACAGGTGACAAACACCTCGCGATTCATTTCCAACGGCATGGTGACACTCCATTTTCCAGCTTTCAAAACCGTCCGCGATTTCCCCCGCGCGCGCAACCCCAACTTCTTCTGTTCAAAACTACTCCCGCCGGAGGCGCAGATTGGCACCAAGTGCCACGCGGCTGGGACAGGGTCGGCCCGCCACACTGTCCCTTCCCCGCCGGGGAAGGCCAGGTTGGGGGTCAAGGGGGCGCGGGGCACCCGCTCATGGGCATTATTCAGTATGGCATCGGATGGGCGCGGTGGATTTCGTCAATCTCGGCCACGACAGCATCGTCAAGCACCAGATCGCGACCCTTCAGTAGATGTTCCAACTGCGCCACGGTGGTCGCGCCGAAAATCGCACTGACTGGAAAAGGGCGCGTGGCCTGCCATGCCATCGCCATATGCACCGGGTCCAACCCATGCGCCGCCGCCAGGTCAAGATAGGCCTGCACTGCCGCGAACAGGCGCGGTGTCTTGCGCCCGCCCATCTGCGGGGCAAGGTCCATGCGGCTGCCTTTGGGGATCGCGCCGTTCTGGTACTTGCCTGTCAGCAATCCGGCTGCAAGCGGCGAGAACGCCAGCAGCGTCACGTCCTCGTTCACCGCCATTTCGGCCATATCCGTATCATACAAGCGGCAAAGCAAGGAATATTCGTTCTGCACGGACACCACGCGCGGCCCACCCACGGCGGCGGCGCGATCCGCCCAGCGGGTCGTGCCCCAGGCGCTTTCGTTTGACAGACCAAAGGCGCGCACCTTGCCCGCATCAACCTGCGCCTGCATCGCGCCCAGCACAGCGTCCATATGATCCAGTGTCGCCGCGCGATCCTGCCCGGATGGATCATATGACCAGTTCTGGCGGAACATATATGACCCGCGATCAGGCCAGTGCAGTTGGTAAAGATCAATCACATCGGTGTTCAACCGCCGCAGACTGTCCTCTACGGCCTGCGCGATATTGCCCGCATGATACCCCTCACCACCGCGCATGAACCCGCCATTGGGGCCGGAAATCTTGGTGGCGATCATCACCTCGTCGCGTCGCCCGCTGGCGGCGACCCAGGCCCCCACGGCCTCTTCGGATTGACCAACAGTTTCGGCGGCAACGGGATTGACCGGATACATTTCGGCCGTGTCCAGACAGTTGATACCCGCGTCCAGACACATATCGATCTGGCGACCGCTGTCGGCGACGGATGTGTGGGTGCCAAAGGTCATGGTGCCCAGGCACCAATCGCTGACCATGATATCGCTGCGGCCAAGGGGAATCTGTTTCATCGCGCGTCCTTTTCAGATGTTGCGCCAGACACTAGCCCCGCGCGCCCAAAGAACAACCCAAAGCGACACCCGATGTCGAAAACCCCCTAGCGGCCCCGCCTGGTGCGGTCCAAGGTGCCCGAATGCGGATGATGATTTCCTTTGCCTCGCTGTTCTTGTCGGTGGCCCTGTTGCAGCTATCCTCGGGTGCGGTTGGCCCGCTCGATGCCCTGACGGGATTGGCCTATGGCTTCACCCGCGCCGAGGTCGGTTTCCTTGGGTCGGCGCATTTTTTCGGGTTTTTCATCGGTTGTTGGTGGGCGCCCCGCCTGATGGGAAGCGTTGGACACAGCCGTGCATTCGCGACCTTTACGGCGATGGGTGCGATCGGCATGGCAGGCCATGTGATCATCATCGACCCGACCGCCTGGGCGCTCATGCGTATCGCATCGGGTATCTGCATTGCAGGCAGCTACACGGTGATCGAGGCCTGGCTGCAGGCCAAAGTTACGAATGGAACCCGCGGACGGGCGATGGGCACCTACCGGATCGTCGACATGGGCGCATCCTTTGTGGCGCAGTTCATGATCGGCGCGCTGGCCAACCTCGAGATATATCTGGCCTATAACATCCTGACGATCCTGTGCTGCGCGGCCCTGTTCCCGCTGGCCCTGACCAAGATACCACAGCCTGAAACCCCCAGCGCGCCGCGCCTGCGCCCGATGCTGGCCTGGCGCATGTCGCCACTGGCGGTGATCGGTGTGATCGTCGCCGCCATGTCAAGCGCGTCGTTCCGCATGGTCGGCCCGATCTACGGTCAAGAGGTCGGCCTGCAAGCCAGCCAGATCGGCTATTTTCTGGCCGCCTTTGTCGCCGGCGGCGCGCTGGCGCAATATCCAACCGGCTGGCTTGCCGATAAATATGACCGCCGTTGGGTGCTGATCGGCATGTCCGTGGCGGCGGTGGTGTCATGCGCCTTTACGGTGCTGACCGCATCGTTGGGGACGCTTGGCGTGATGCTTGCCGCCGGGTTCTTTGGCCTTACCAGCTTTCCGATCTATTCGATTTCAGCCGCCCACGCACATGATTTCGCCACATCCGAAGAACGGGTAGAACTGTCGGCGGCCCTGATGTTTTTTTATGCCACGGGCGCGATTGCGGCACCGTGGTTCACTTCGGCCCTGATCACCGCATTCGGGCCTGCCGCGCTTTTTGTGTTTATCGCGCTTGGCCATATCGCGCTGGTGATCTTTGGACTTGTACGGATGCGGGTGCGCCAAGCCCCCGGTGCCCGCACGCCCTACGTCTATGCCCCGCGCACCTCGTTTACCATCGGGCGGTTGCTGCGTCGCGCACGGGACGTGGATCAGGTGGATTAATCTACATCAAAGCTGGAGCGATCCTTTTGGTTTATGGTTCTGCCTTGACTGGAACCCGAACAAGGAGGCCCACGACATGACTTATGATTTCGCTGGAAAGACCGCGATCGTGACCGGTGGCGGATCTGGGATCGGCAAGGCGATCTGTGAACATCTGGCCCGTGACGGTGCCTTTGTGGTTGTCGCCGATCTGAATATGGACCACGCCGAGGCTGTTGCGAAGGAAATCGGCGGACAGGCTTATAAGGTCGACACGGCCAAGCCCGAACAGGTCGAAGCCATGATCGACTTTGCCAAGGAACAGGGCGGCGCGCTGCATTACATCGTGAACAACGCCGGGATCGGCGGCCCTGCAGAACCGGTCGGAGAGTATCCCATCGACGGTTGGAAACAGGTGATCGACGTGAACCTGAACGGTGTCTTTTACGGAATGCGTTATGGTCTTCCTGCAATCGCTGCCGCGGGGGGCGGCGCGATCGTCAACATGGCGTCGATCCTTGGATCTGTGGGCTTTGCCACCGCCAGCGCCTATGTGGCCGCCAAACACGCCGTGGTTGGCATGACAAAGGTCGCGGCACTGGAATACGCGCCCCAGAACATCCGCGTGAACGCAGTCGGGCCGGGGTTCATCCGCACCCCGCTGGTGGAAGGCGCGCTGGACGCGGACATGCTGGAAATGATCGCTGGCAAACATGCCAGCGGGCGGCTTGGCACGGCTGACGAGGTCGCGGCGCTGACCTGTTTCCTGCTATCTGACGGGGCCAGCTTCATCACAGGCAGTTACCATCTGGTCGATGGCGGCTACACCGCGCAATGACATGCGCTGTCCCTGTCACAGGATAAAGTCGCCCGCGTCCAGATCGCCAATCGTGACGCTGCCGCGCAGTTCGATTATATCGCCATACACGCCCGACAATGAGGACAGATCAATCTGCACATCCGCGCCAACGGTCGTCATCACGGCGGCCAGGGCGCTGTAGCTGGTGATGCCAAGATCGCTCAGGTCGATCTGGTCGACATTGTTCTGGAAGTCCCAGATGATGTCGAAGTTACCGTTCTGTTCGAACACAAATATATCCGCGCCAACACCGCCATAGATATCGTCATCGCCTTCGCCGCCATTCAGGGTATCGCTGCCGCCCTGACCGCGCAGATAGTCGGCACCGTCGCCGCCCTCGATCACATCGTCACCCGCGCCGCCGAACAGAAAATCATCCCCGTCGAAACCCCAGATTTCGTCGTTCTGCCCCTGACCATAGAAACTGTCATCGCCCCCCGAACCATACAGCGTGTCATTGCCATTGCCGGCATAAAGGTCGCCGTTGAACTGGGCATATGTGCCCGAAGAAACATAGTCATCCCCGCCATAAAGCCAAACATCGCCATTCATGATGCCCGAGTTATAAATGACATTTTCAGCGCTGTTGCCCCTGACAGCCCCCGCGCCACCCGCGATCACACCGCCGCGCGTGTTGATCACATCCGCCGACACACCCACGGCCAGCCCCGACAGATCAACGCCCCAACCCGTGTCCGACGTAATCGTGCCGGCGTTCTTGACGCTGTTGCCCGTGCCTGCCCCGCCAAAGGCGACACCGGCTCCCCCGCTGGTCACTGTCAGGGTCGACCCGGTCCAGTTGTAAAACAGGTTGTTGCTGCCTTCGACATAAACGCCGTTGCCATAGGTCGCGTCACCCGCAGCAGATGCATTGCCCGCCGAAATCATCGTGCCAAAGTTGCGCACGACTTGTCCGTCCGCGCCGTCTAGCCCCATGCGCAGCGCCGAGCCCGCATCAATCAGCCCGCGGTTGTCAAAGGTCGTGCCAGTGGTGCCAATCTCGACGCCGACGGCCCAATAGGCGTTGATCGTGCCGAAATTAAAGATTTGGCCGCCAACGGCCTCCCCCTTGTAGCGGATGACCGCGTCAAGATGGCTGTCGCTTTCGCTTTGCATCAACCCACCTTCGTAATTGGCGGTGCGCACATCTGATCCGCGCACTTCAAGGACGCTGGCCATGCTCCACATCTGGCCCGAGTTGTCGACACGCAAGTTATCGTGGCTTGCAAGGGCCGTTAGCGTGTCCCATGACCCCAAAAGGCCCGTAGACAGCACATGAAGATTGTCGCCGGGCGCGGAAAACCACTGTGTTCCATACCCTTGCACATTCGTTGTAATCGCCGTCATACCAATTCCTTTTATCAATAAACTTGGCCAGACCCTGCGAAATCCGGCAGCAGCCTGCATCACCCATATGGAGTATTCCGATTGTTCGGGCTAAACGGGCGGCAACAATTTGGGACGAACGGTATGGCACGACATCTGATTACTTCGGCGATTCCCTATATCAACGGGATCAAGCATCTGGGAAATCTGGTTGGCAGCCAGCTCCCGGCGGATCTGTATGCCCGTTATCTGCGCGCGCGCGGCAACGAAGTTCTGTTCCTTTGCGCAACGGATGAACACGGCACGCCCGCCGAGCTGGCCGCTGCCAAGGCGGGCAAGCCCGTTGCCGAATACTGCGCCGATATGTGGGCGGTGCAGGCCAAGATCGCTGATGGCTTCCGCCTGTCGTTTGATCACTTCGGCCGCTCTTCAAGCCCGCAAAACCGTCACCTGACCCAACATTTCGCGGGTGCTTTGGCCGATGCGGGACTGATCGAGGAAGTCACTGAACAGCAGGTCTACTCCGTGGCCGACGGCCGCTTTTTGCCCGATCGCTATATCGAAGGCACCTGCCCCAACTGCGGTTTTGAATCCGCGCGCGGTGACCAGTGTGACAATTGCACCAAACAGCTTGATCCGGGTGATCTGATCAACCCCCATTCCACAATTTCCGGATCAACCGATCTGGAAATGCGCGAGACCAAGCACCTCTATCTGCGTCAGTCCAAGCTCAGGGACGAACTGGATAGCTGGATCAGCTCGAAAACAGACTGGCCGATCCTGACCACATCCATCGCCAAAAAGTGGCTGCATGACGGGGACGGCTTGCAGGACCGTGGCATTACCCGCGATCTGGACTGGGGCGTCCCGGTCAAACGTGGCGATCAGGACTGGCCGGGGATGGAGGGCAAGGTGTTCTATGTCTGGTTCGATGCGCCGATCGAATACATCGCCTGCGCCCAGGAATGGCAAGACGCGGGCAAAGGCACCGATTGGGAGCGCTGGTGGCGCACTGACAAGGGTGCCGATGACGTCCGTTATACCCAGTTCATGGGCAAGGATAACGTGCCGTTTCACACGCTTTCGTTCCCCGCCACGATCATGGGGTCGGGCGAACCGTGGAAGCTGGTCGATTACATCAAGTCTTTCAACTACCTGAACTATGACGGCGGGCAGTTCTCAACCTCGCGCGGGCGCGGTGTTTTCATGGATCAGGCGCTGGACATCCTGCCGGCCGACTACTGGCGCTGGTGGTTGCTGTCACACGCGCCCGAATCCTCGGACGCGGAATTTACCTGGGACACCTTCCAGACCGATGTGAACAAGGACCTGGCCGATGTGCTGGGCAATTTTGTGTCGCGCGTCACCAAATTCTGCCGTTCGAAATTTTCCGAGGCCGTGCCCGATGGTGGCACATGGGGCGCGCCAGAGGATCAGTTGATCGCTGACCTGACCACCCGCCTGACCGCCTATCAGGCCCATATGGACGCGATGGAGGTGCGCAAATCTGCCGCCGAATTGCGCGCGATCTGGACCTTGGGCAACGAATACCTGCAAACGGTCGCGCCCTGGACCACGTTCAAGACCGACCCCGATCAAGCAGCGGCGCAAATCCGGCTCGCCCTGAACCTGATCCCGTTCTATGCGGTGCTTTCGGCGCCCTTCATCCCCGATGCCAGCGCCGAATTGCTGGCGGCGATGAATGCAACGCGCGCGCAATGGCCTGATGATGTGCGCAGTGCGCTGACGGCCCTGCCGGTCGGCCATGCCTTTAGCGTGCCCGATGTGACGTTCCGCAAGATCACCGATGACGAACGCGAGGAATGGGCCCGGAGATTTGCCGGAAAACGCGAGGATTGATCGCCCAAACCCGCGCCCGCAAGATTGATACGATCATACAAACGCCGAACGCGAGAGAACGCCCATTCCGATGGGCGCCGAAATCCCGGCTTAACCTCGCGCGAAATTCTGTTACCGTTCGGAAGGCTTGTTTTATCTGGAGTGTTTCAATGCGTTTTGCCCCTAAATCCATGTTCGCGGCGGCTTTTGCCATCCTTGCCAGCCCCACCCTTGCCGCACCCTGCGGTAACGATGCATCCGGTTTCGCAGCTTGGAAACGAGCCTTCGCGCAAGAGGCCGCCGCCGCTGGCGTTGGTGCGGCGGGCCTTCAAGCGCTGGCCAATGCGCAATACTCGCAATCCACCATCAACGCGGATCGCAACCAGCGCGGCGTGCGCTATGAACTGAACGAATTTATCCGCATCCGGCTTGGCAGTCTTGACAATTTTGCCGGTCAGGCGCGGCGCATGAAATCGCAAAACGCAGCTTTTCTTGCCTCGCTCGAAAGCACTTATGGGGTGCCGTCCGGCATTTTGCTTGCCATTCACGGGATGGAAACGGGTTTTGGCCGCAACATGGGCAACACGCCCGTGATCGACAGCATCACGACCGTCGCCTATGACTGCCGCCGCGCGGATTTCTTTACGCCCCACGCCATCGCTGCGCTGATCCTTGTGGATCGTGGCGGGTTGGCGCCGAACCAGCGTGGCGCGGCACATGGTGAAATGGGTCACACGCAGTTCCTGCCCGGCAATGCGCTACGCTATGGCGTGGATGCCAATGGCGACGGGCGTGTCAATCTTTACGACATGGGTGATGCCCTTGCCTCAACGGCGAATTTCCTGCGCCAGAAGGGCTGGCAGCCGGGCCAACCCTATCAGGAAGGCAGCGCCAATTTCCGCGTTTTGGACGAATGGAACGCGGCGACCGTCTATCAACAGGCGATTGCGCTTTCTGCGGTGCGGATCGACAGGTAGGCGAAAGCCGTCATTGCTCTCGTCGATTGCAGGCAAATCCATTGGTGCCCGCGGCCGGACTCGAACCGGCACGGCCATACGGCCAAGAGATTTTAAGTCTCCAGTGTCTACCATTCCACCACGCGGGCACGCGGTGGCGCGACCATAGCCAAACGACCGGGCGCGTAAAGTCAGATATCTTCGCCGGGCGGTTCTTGCAGCAGGCTGCGTTCAGATAGCCACGGGTTCAGGGCAAGGGCGGCGCGCAACACCTCTTGCGCCTCGTCGTCACGGCCCAATCCCATCAAGGTCAGCGCCTTGCCCGACAGGGCGGCGACATGCGTCGGATTGATCTCGAGGGCGCGCTCGAGGTCGGTCAACGCCAGATCGAATTCCTGTCTCAGAAAACTGGCAAAGGCGCGCTGGTTGTAGCCTTCGGCGTAGTCGGGGCAATAGGCGACCAGATCGTCAAACAACGCGCGCGCACCCAGAAAGTCATAAGATTCGCGCCGCGCCATGCCTTCGTCCAACAACGCCTGCGCCTTGGCGTCAGGGGCGTCGGTCCAAAGCCGCCACAAGCCATCCGCCAACTGCCGCGCAGCCATTTCCGTTTCCGCCACTTGAATCTGCGCAATGATCGCGGCCAGGTCATCGCCATGATCGGGCGCGGGCGGGCATGCCTGCGCCCAGGCCGGAGCGGCAACGAACAACAAGGGGATCAGCGCTTTCATGACCCCAAAGATGGCGCACCGCGCGCCTGCGTCAAGTCACGCTTTGGCGACTATCCAATCGCGAGGGGTGTCACAGGCACGACACCCTCTTCCTTCACAGCCTGCATCGCCACATAGGTCGAGGTATTGGCCACATGCGGCAATGTCGATATTTTTTCAGCCAGAACAAGGCGGTAGGCCGACATACTGGCGGTGCGCACCTTAAGCAGATAATCAAACGATCCGGCAATCAGGTGGCATTGTTCAATTTCCGGCACGCGGGTCACGGCGGTGTTGAACGCCGCCAGCGCAGTTTCGCGGGTATCGCTCAGCTTTACTTCGACAAAGGCGACGTGATCGCGCCCCAGCCGGATCGGATCAAACAGGGCGCGATAGCCACGGATCACGCCGCTGTCTTCCAGCCGCTTCAGCCGCGCTTGGGTCGGGGATTTCGACAACCCGATCCGGCGGGCGAGTTCCGTCACACTGATGCGCCCCTCAATCGCCATGACGTCCAGAATCTTGCGATCAAAGCGGTCCATCTCGGAAAAGCGTTCGGTCATGTTCACATCCTCTTTTTGGTCTATCTGACCTGCTGTGATGTAAATAGCAGGCAAAACATGCAGCGGCAATTGGTTATCATAGGCCAACAGTAATCGAGGTTTACCATGCCCAGTGATTCCCCAAAGGCCCTTCGCCAGACCATTGATACCGCGATCTATGCCGATGAGGCGCCCGTCATTGCACGCCTGCGTCAAGAGGCAAACCTCAGCGATGCCGACCGCGTCCGCATCAGCGCCCAGGGTGCCAAACTGGTGCAAGATATCCGCGACAGTTCCGAACCCGGCTTGATGGAAGTGTTTCTGGCCGAATACGGGCTGTCCACCGACGAAGGGATCGCGCTGATGTGCCTGGCCGAGGCCCTGTTGCGTGTGCCCGATGCCGACACGATTGACGCGCTGATTGATGACAAGATCGCGCCCAGCGACTGGGGCACGCACCTTGGCAAATCTGCGTCCTCGCTGGTGAATGCCTCGACCTGGGCCTTGATGCTGACGGGTCGCGTTCTGGACGATGATCGCGGCATGGCCCAACCCCTGCGTCGCGCGATCAAACGGCTGGGCGAACCGGTGATCCGCACTGCGGTGGCCCGCGCCATGCGTGAAATGGGCCGCCAGTTCGTGCTGGGTGAGGATATCGAGAAAGCAATGAAACGCGCCGCCGGCATGGAGGCACTGGGCTTTACCTATTCTTATGACATGCTGGGCGAAGCGGCACGCACCGATGCGGATGCCCGCGCCTATCACCTGTCCTATTCCCGCGCGATCAGCGCCATTGCCAGCGCCTGCACCAAGGGCAGCGTGGCGGAAAACCCCGGCATTTCCGTCAAGCTTTCAGCGCTCCATCCGCGCTATGAAACCGCGCAAAAAGCCCGCGTCATGGATGAACTCGTGCCGCGCGTGCGATCATTGGCGATGCTGGCGAAGTCTGCCGGACAGGGGTTCAATATCGACGCCGAGGAAGCCGACCGCCTATCGCTGTCGTTGGACGTGATCGAGGCGGTGCTATCGGACAAGGCCCTAAAGGGCTGGGACGGGTTCGGCGTTGTCGTGCAGGCCTTTGGCCAACGCGCCGGTCACGTAATCGACTGGCTGCACGATCTGGCCAGACGGCTGGACCGCAAGATCATGGTGCGGCTGGTCAAAGGCGCCTATTGGGACGCGGAAATCAAGCGCGCGCAGGTGCAAGGCATGCCGGGCTTTCCGGTCTTCACCCACAAACCCGCGACCGATATCAGCTATATCGCAAACGCGCGCAAACTGCTGGGGATGACGGACCGGATCTATCCGCAATTTGCGACCCATAATGCGCATACGGTCGCCGCCGTGCTGGATATGGCCGATCAGATGGGCCAGTCGCGCGATGCCTTTGAATTCCAGCGGCTTCACGGCATGGGTGAGACCCTGCACAAAATCGTCCTGAAAGACCGCGGCACCCGCTGCCGAATTTACGCCCCCGTAGGTGCGCACGAAGACCTGCTGGCCTATCTGGTGCGGCGTTTGCTGGAAAACGGCGCCAATTCAAGCTTCGTGAACCAGATCGTTGATGAAAACGTGCCCCCCGCCGTGGTCGCCGCCGATCCGTTTGCGGCTGATATGCCCGATTTGAACCTGCCACGCGGGCCGGAACTGTTTGCCCCGGAACGCGAGAATTCGCGTGGGTGGGACATCACCCATGAACCGACTCTGGCAGACATGAACAAAGGCCGCGCCCCGTTCCAGAAACACTTGTGGGAGGGCGCGCCGCAGCTTGCCAAGGGCAAAGCCGACGGCAAGGGCAACAGCCGCAAGGTGATCAACCCGGCCCGCCCGCGCGACACCGTTGGCACCGTGGCCGAGGCAAGCACAGGCGATATCGCTGCTGCGTTCAAGGCGGCCAAACCCTGGGATGCCCCTGTGGCGACCCGCGCTGCCGCCCTGCGCACCGTGGCTGACGCCTATGAAGCCAACGCCGATGAAATCTTTGCGCTGCTGGCGCGCGAGGCGGGGAAAATTCTGCTCGACGGCGTTGGCGAAGTCCGCGAAGCCGTTGATTTCCTGCGCTATTACGCCGCCCAAGCCGAGGCCGCAGGCGACACCGCGCCGCGCGGCATCTGGACCTGCATCAGCCCGTGGAACTTCCCTCTGGCCATTTTTACGGGGCAGATCGCGGCGGCTCTTGCAACAGGCAACGCCGTGCTGGCGAAACCTGCAGAACAGACCGGCTTGATCGCCACCTTGGCCGTGAAACTGATGCACAAAGCGGGCGTTCCGAAATCCGCGCTGCAACTATTGCCCGGTGGCGGGTCCGTCGGCGCAGCCCTGACGGGGGATGCGCGCATCAATGGCGTCGCCTTTACCGGATCAACCGGCACCGCGCTGAAAATCCGGACCAGCATGGCGCAGCACTGCGCGCCCGGCACGCCGCTGATCGCGGAAACCGGTGGGCTGAATGCGATGATCGTCGATTCCACCGCCCTGCCCGAACACGCCGTGCGCGACATCTTGCAAAGCGCGTTCCAGTCGGCAGGCCAGCGCTGTTCAGCGCTGCGCTGCCTTTATGTGCAGGAAGACATCGCCGACGGGCTGATCAAGATGTTGAAGGGCGCGATGGATGAATTGGCCGCGGGCGATCCCTGGCAGTTGGCCACCGACATCGGCCCCGTGATCGACGCCGCCGCGCACCAGAGCATCGCCGACCATATCGCACAGGCGCGTCAGGACGGGCGCATCCTGCATGAGCTGACAGCGCCAGACACGGGCCATTTCATTGCGCCGACCGTGATCCGCGTGGATGGTATTGCCGATTTGACCCGCGAAATTTTCGGCCCCGTGCTGCATGTCGCCACCTACAAGGCGCGCGATCTGGACCGCGTGATCGCCACGATCAACGCCACCGGATACGGGTTGACCTTTGGATTGCATACCCGGATCGACGACCGCGTGCAGCAGGTTGTCGAACAGGTAACTGCGGGCAACATCTATGTGAATCGTAACCAGATTGGCGCGGTTGTGGGTAGCCAACCCTTTGGCGGAGAAGGGCTTTCGGGCACCGGACCAAAGGCGGGCGGGCCGCTCTATCTGACACGGTTCCGCGCGGTGGATACGCCCGCGGGCGGTGACTGGGACGGTCCCGACGATATCGCGGCGCTTGGCACACGCCTTGCCCAAACGCCTGCCGGGAGTGGCGCGCCAACCCGCGATCTGCCCGGGCCCACCGGTGAATCCAACCGCCTGTCCGCCCATCCGCGCGGTCCGGTCTTGTGTCTTGGACCGGGAGCCGACGCCGCCAAGGCGCAGGCTGACGCCGTGCAAGCCGCTGGCGGCACCGCCGTCAAGGCCAAGGGCCGGATCAAACCCGAAACACTCGCGACCCTGGCGCCCCTTGCCGCAGTCGTCTGGTGGGGTGACAGCGACACAGGACGCGCCATCGAAACGGTGCTTGCCGGGCGCGTTGGGCCGATTCTGCCGCTGATTACCGGCTTGCCGGATGCAGCCACGGTCCTGCACGAACGCCATACCTGCATCGACACGACAGCGGCAGGCGGCAACGCGGCCCTGCTGGCCGAGGTCGCGGGGATGTAAGCGGGTTCCGGGTGAGAAGGCAGCAACGCCTTCCCACTTGACCACGCGCGCGCCGTGCCCGACTGTCGCGCCATGTTTCCAATTCGCGATCACAACCCGTCCCTGCGCACGCCCTACGTGACCTACGCCCTCATCACCGCCAATGTGGCGGTTTTTCTATACGGGCTGGCCGCATTGCAATCACCGCTGGCTGAACGGATGTTCCTGTTCGACTATGCGATGATCCCGCGCCTGATCAGTCAAGGTGACGGTCAACTGGGGCTACTGACCCATATGTTCATACATGGCGGCTGGATGCATATCGCCGGTAACATGCTGTTTTTATACGTCTATGGCGACAACCTCGAGGAAGAGATGGGCCATGTCGGATTCCTGCTGTTTTATCTGGGGTGCGGTCTCGTTGCGGGTTATGCGCAATACCTCATGGCCCCGACAAGCCCAATACCAATGGTCGGCGCGTCGGGCGCGATTGCCGGCGTGATGGGGGGCTATCTGTTGCTGTTCCCCAAGGCCAAGATCGATGTGCTGGTGTTCCTTCTTGTATTTATCCGCATCATTCCGATCCCCGCATTCATCATGTTGGGACTGTGGTTTGGACTGCAGCTGTTAAATGGTGTCGGCACCAGTCCGCTGGGCGGCGGCGTTGCCTACTGGGCGCATATTGGCGGCTTTGTCGCTGGTTTGGTGGCAACGGTGCCGCTGTGGTTGCGCCGTGGTGGCACCCGTTTCTGGGATCGCACCCACGGCCATCCGCCCCATCCACCAGCGCATTATCCGGTCATTTCCAGCCGTATCCCCAGGGTGCGCCGATGACAGACCTGCATGACACGTCCTGCCACTGTGGCGCGGTGCGCCTGCGGGTGAAACTGGCACAGCCCCTGTCAAAGGCCATCCGCTGCGACTGTTCGTTCTGCCGCCGCCGTCAGGCAGCCAACGTCACGGTCATGGTCGGCGACCTAGAGGTCTTGCAAGGCATTGATAATCTGACGCTTTACACCTTTGGCACCGGCACGGCGCAGCACTTTTTCTGCAAGACCTGCGGGATCTATACCCATCATCAACGCCGCTCTGATCCGCGCCAATATGGTGTGAATATCGGCACGATCAATGGCGTGAACCCACGTGAATACGAACCGATCCCCTGGGCGGACGGCATCAACCATCCATCCGATCAGACCTAGGCGCTGGCGCTGCGGATAGCCTTGGCGAACTGATCAAAGATCGGCTCGTTTGCACAGATCACCGCGCGATCATCCATGATGTCGCCGCCCTTGCGCAGCGGTTCAACCAAACCGCCCGCCTCGCGCACTATCACCAGACCGGCGGCCATGCCTGCAACGTTCACGTCACGCTCCCAGAAACCGTCAAAGCGCCCCGCCGCCATGTAAGACAGATCAAGGCTGGTGGCGCCCCAATTGCGCACGCCCGCACAGACCGGCATGATTTGCGCAAGATCGCGCAGGCTGGCGGCAAGACCCGAGCGCGCCGCATCCGGGATAGCGGTTGCAAAGACGCAGTCGATCATCCGGTGGCGGCTTGAGGTGCGCAACCGGCTTTCATTCATCCACGCGCCCTCGCCTTTTTCGGCGTAAAACATCTCGTCCTTGGAGGGGTCATAAACCACGCCGGCAACGATTTGGCCCTTGTGTTCAAGGGCGATGGACACGGCCCAATGGGGTGTGCCATGCAGGAAATTCGTCGCGCCATCAAGGGCGCTGACGATCCAGCGGCGGGTCGGGTCTTCGCCCTCGGCTTCGGCCCCGTTTTCGCCAAGATAGCCATAGGTCGGACGGGCCTCGATCAGGGCCGCGCGGATCACGGTTTCGGCCTCACGCACGGCGCGGGTGACAAAATCGGACGGACCCTTGGACGACACTTGCAGGTTTTCGACTTCGCCAAAATCCTTGACCAAAGTGCGCCCCGCTTTGCGGGCCACCTTCATCATCACGTTAAGATTTGCTGAGCCTGCCATGTGGGCCTCCCTGTGTCAGTGCGGGCGTATAGGCCGTTGACGGGCGCGCGGCAAGGGGCAGTGGCCAGCCGCAAAGAGGTCACAGAAATAACACCGTGCGTTAACGACTTATTTTGTTCGAAAGGGGCATAAAGAAGCAGGGAAAGTGTTTCAGGTTCATGTCCGCATCAAGACTCGACGATATTCGCTACCAAACGCGCATCATCGCGCAAGTGGAACGGCGCGACACACCCAAGCGGGTCGCGGCGGCCGCGCTGATCGTTGCGATCTGTTGGTATGCGGGCGCAGAACGTGCGGCCCTGACGCTTTTGATCGTGCTAACCTGCTACGAGCTGGTCTCGTTCGCCTTCGCATACTTCATGCCGCCCGAGGGTGAAGAACTGCCACTGGGCTACGTCTTTTCGCTATGGCTGGTAAATTTAACCTCGGCGCTGGCCTATCTGGCACCGTCTTTCGTGCTTGCGATGCAGCCCTCGACGGCGCTGATGCTGGTTGGGTTTATCTGGCTGTTTGGCGTTTATGTGCATGTTTCCAACACCTTCGCGGCCTTCCCGTTTTATAACTGGAGCCTGATGGGCCCGTCTTTCGTCGCCGCCTTTATCCTGCTTTACCTTGTCGCACAGACCGATTTCGAACACTCCCCACCCGCGCATTGGATCGTCGCGATGGGCGCGTTTACAGTCTATGTTTTCAACACGATTGAAACGCTCAACAAACAGAAGGACACCCAAAAGGCACTTGCCCTTGCGCGGCGCGAGGCGACGGGACGATTGCGCCGATTGGAACACCTGACGCGGCACGACAACCTGACCGGTGCTTTGAACCGGCAGGCCTTTGATGCGGATCTGGCCAAGATGCTGAAACACCGACGCGGGGGCAACGAAATCGCCGTGCTTCTGATCGATCTGGACGGGTTCAAACCGATCAACGACACCTACAGCCACGACGCCGGGGACGCGGTGCTGATCCAGATCGCAAATCGCCTGCACAAGGTCGCCGGTGAAAGTGGCATTGTCGCACGTCTGGGGGGCGATGAATTTGCCGTCGCCTTTGATGGCCTGCCTTCGGCGGACGCAGCGATGCGTCTTGCGACATACGTCGGGCGTGCGATTTCAACGCCCATGATCTGGAACCAGAAAACCCTGCGGATCGCGGGCAGCATCGGTGTGAATGTCACCGGTGCCTTGCCCAAGGGCGGGCGTGACACTGTGGGCGCGCTTTGCACCGGCGCGGATCAGGCGATGTATCGCGCCAAACACAGCCCGAATGCGGCTCCTGTGCTGTTCAAACCCGATCAGTTTACGCCACGCTTGTCCCTGTCGGATCGTGGCGCATTGATTATCGCGATTCAAAACCACGAAATCCGGCCCTACTATCAACCCAAAATCCATCTGGGCACCGGTCAGGTCGTCGGGTTCGAGGCCCTGGCGCGCTGGGTGCATCCCGACGGCGCGCTGCGTCTGCCTGCCCAATTCCTAAGCCAGATCAATGAATTGGGCCTTCAGGGTGATTTCCTGATCGAAATGGCGAAACAGGTGATGGCCGACATATCGACGCTTACCAAGACCGGCCTTGACCCCGGTCAGGTATCGATCAACGTCCCCGAAGTGACATTGGCCACACAAAGCGGTTTGGCTGATTTCGAGCGGGTCATCGCCAACCACCCCGACGCCGCCCGGCACATCACCATCGAAATCACCGAAGACGTGTTTATCGCCCGTGCCGCCGAAGCCATCCAGAATTCGGTCAAACAGTTGCGGCGCGGCGGCATGCGGGTCTCGCTTGATGATTTTGGCACCGGCTTTGCGTCGTTCCAGCACCTGCGCCAGCTTGAATTTGATGAACTCAAGATCGACAGCAGCTTCGTCGCCGATCTGGGCCGCGATCCGGCCGTGGATGTCATGGTGCAGGGCTTCTTGTCGATCGCGTCCGGCCTAGGCGTCGCCGTCATCGCCGAAGGGGTCGAAAATCAGGCGCAACGGCAGGATTTGCTGGGCATGGGCTGCATTGTCGCCCAGGGCTTCCTGTTCAGCCGCGCACTTCCATTTGACAAGGTCGCGCCGCTTTTGGATGCGCCTACCCGTACGGGCAAGGTGCTGCAAAGCTAGGCGCGCTGCATTTTCACGGCCTCTTGCCGCGCCAGCCGGATCAGATGTGCCACATAGGGGCGGCTTGTGTCATCATCCCGCGTCGCCGCGAAAAGCCGCCGTGTTGTCCCGCCCTTGGTCAGCGGGCGCGTGATATAATCCGAACTGTATTTGATCTGGCGCAGCACCCAGTCGGGTAACACCGCAACCCCACGGTTTGACGCAACCAGCAACAAGATCACGGCTGTCAGTTCCACCTGCCGGATCGCTGCCGGTTCAACCTTGGCGGGGGTCAAGAGTTGCGAAAAAATATCAAGGCGCGCGCGATCCACCGGATAGGTGATCAGGGTTTCACCACGAAAATCCTCGGCCGCGATCCAGGGTTTCGCCGCAAGCGGATGGCTGGCCGCGGCAACAAACACGGGTTCATAGTCAAACAAGGGCGTGAAATCCACATTTGCCAGATCCTCGGGGTCAGATGACACCACCAGATCGACCTCCTCCTTGCGCAGTGCCGGCAGCGCATCAAACGCAAGCCCGGGGCGAATATCGACATCGACATCAGGCCAGGCCTTGCGAAACTGTTCCAGCACCGGAAACAGCCATTCAAAACAGGCATGGCATTCGATCGCGATATGCATCCGGCCCGATTTGCCACTGACCAGCCCGTCAAATTCCGCCTCAAGGGCCGCGACTTCGGGCAGGATTCGTTCCGCCGCCGCCAAAAGCCGCATCCCCGCAGCCGACAGTTTCAGCGGCTTGGAGCGGCGCACAAACAGCTCCACCCCCGCCTGATCCTCGATCCCCTTGATCTGATGGGACAGGGCCGATTGCGTGATGTTCAGCTGATCCGCCGCATGGGACAGCCCGCCGGTATCGTGGATTGCCTTGATCGTGCGCAGATGGCGGAATTCGATGTGCATATGAGCCGCCTTCATAACCTTGGTGAAAGTTATGAATTTGTCTCACACCGCAGCGCGTGACACAAGCAGTTAACCGCCAAGGAGGCCGCATATGTCCACGCCCGCAGTTTCATTCGAATTCTTCCCGCCCAAGAACCTAGAAGGGTCGTTCCGCCTTTGGGATTGCGTCAACACGCTGGCCCCGCTGGACCCTGCGTTTGTGTCGGTCACATACGGCGCGGGCGGCGCCACGCGCAAGCTCACCCATGATGCGGTTGCCACGATCCACAAGACATCCGGCCTGAATGTTGCCGCACACCTGACCTGCGTTGACGCCTCGCGCGCCGAAACCCTCGACATTGCGCAGGGTTATGCCGATATCGGCGTGACGCAAATCATCGCCCTGCGCGGCGATGCCCCCAAGGGCAGCGATGGTTATCACCCTCACGCGGACGGCTTTCATGGCAGCATTGATTTGATTCAAGCCCTTGCCCAGACCAGCAAATTCGCGATTCACGTGGGCGCCTACCCCGAAAAACACCCCGAGTCCGCCAGCCAGCAGGCCGATATTGACCACCTGAAACGCAAGTTTGACGCGGGTGCGACCAGCGCCATCACCCAGTTTTTCTTTGAAGCCGACACATTCTTCCGGTTTCGCGATGCTTGCGTCGCGGCTGGGATCACCGCACCGATCATCCCCGGGGTTTTGCCGGTGGAAAACTGGAACGGCGCGCGCAAGTTCGCGCAAACCTGCGGCACGTCAATTCCACCCCTGATCGCCGATGCCTTTGAAAACGCCACCCGCGATGGCACGACCGATCTGCTGGCCACCGCCCTTGCGACCGAATTGTGCGATGACTTGATCATTGGCGGCGTGGATCACTTGCACTTTTACACGCTCAACCGCCCCGAACTAACCCGCGATGTCTGCCACGCCCTGGGCATCACGCCCAAGGTGCAGCTACAAAACGTGGCCTAGGCCGACTTCCTGCGCCACGTGCGGCGCGGCGCCATTTCATCGACGGATTGGTGGATTCGCTCGGAGGGGTCCGCGCCCACCACCCGTTTGCGCCGGATCAGGAACAGCTTGCTCCAGCCGCGCCATTTCCCGATTGACGGGGCATTCACATCGCAGGGAAAACGGTCGTGCCAACGGTCGGGCAAGGCAAGCCCGCAACCTTCAAGCCTTTCGAGCATCCAGACCAGCGGGATATTGGCCAAAGGACGCGAGCGCTTCAGCCCGTCCACCTGCCCGCCGACATCCCCGTGATTGCCACGAAACCAGACCTGTTCCATATGACCATCCCAGTTTGGCGGGCAAACCCACATCACCGGGCTATAGGCGGCGCGTGTTTCATCCAAAGCGACCGCGTGAAACCCGTGCGCGACAGATTTGCCCAGGGTGTGGTTGTGAAATGCGTGATGCACGACAGACCACCGCCAGATGATCGGCAAACGCAGGCCCAGCGCCTTGACGGTATCCCAGACCGCCACGGCCTCGATCGGCGCAGATGGGTGGCAAAACCGGTCGCGAAACACTTGTGATGTCGGGCTGCGCGCGCCGGTGCGATAGTGGCGATAGGCGGTGCGGATCGTGCGCGATGTTGCTTCCTCGCGTTTGACCAGCCCGACCATATCAATGACTCCCGCGAGGCTGCGCACGGCATAGGCCCCGCGCGAATATCCCACCAGCACGATCTTGTCGCCGGGGTGATAACGCGAAGCAAGAACGCCATATGCCCTTTCGATCTGGCGATTGATCCCACGCCCCGTCACGACATCCACAGTGCCGCGCCAGTCGCGCCACTGGATACCGGCCTCGTAATAGATCGACAGGTTCGCGCTATAGCCGACCTCGCGCAGCAGCTTCAAAAGCTGACCGGCGTTGGTTTCAAAGCCGTTGCGCAGCGAGGACATGGTGCCATCAAGGATAATCACATGCGTGGCTTTCCCACGGCGGGGGTGAACGCCATCCTCGGATCGTGGGCGACGGCCTAAAAGACCAAATAACCAATCACGCAGCGGCACCTTTACCCTCGCTTGCCTGTTGCAGGCTTAACCATACACGATGTGGGGTAAAGGGCATCTCAACGCCCCTGACACCGCTGTCCCACATCGCATCCTGCACGGCGTTGGCCACGGCGGCAAGCGCACCAACGGTTCCCGCCTCGCCGCAGCCTTTCATGCCCATAGGATTATAAAGGCTGGGGGTGGGTAGGTTTTCAAAACCGATCACAGGCAAATCATCAGCGCGGGGCATGGCGTAATCCATGAAACTCGCTGACAAAAGTTGCCCCGTTTCATCATAAACCACCTGTTCAGTGATGGCCTGCCCGATCCCTTGGGCGACACCGCCATGCACCTGGCCCGCGACCAGCATCGGGTTGATAAGATTGCCGAAATCGTCAACGACCGTGTAGCGCTCGACAGTCACAACACCGGTTTCAGGGTCAATTTCGACCTCTGCGACATGTGCCCCATTGGGAAACGAGCGCTGGTCAAGCGTGATCGTCGCGCTTTGGTTCAGCAAATCATCACGCCCGGCGTCCCGTGCCATCTGCGCGACCTCAAGCATGGTCGGCGTCAGGTTTGATCCGGCAATACGGAACCGTTCGTCGTCGAATGTGATATCGCCGTGTTCGACCCCTTCGACCTTGGCCAAAAACGCCGCGAAGCCGGTCGTAATCTTGTCGACAACAGCCAGGGTCGCCGTATTCTGCACGGTCACCGAACGCGACCCGCCGGTGCCGCCCCCCTTGGCGATCAGATCACTGTCGCCTTGCACAACGGCGATCCGGTCAGCGGGGATACCGGTTTGGTCGCTCAGGAACTGGGCAAAGACCGTTTCATGCCCCTGCCCATTCGACTGCGTGCCGACAAGAATCGACGCGGTGCCATCAGCGTTGAACACGACATTCGCTGTTTCCTCGGGCGCGCCAAGGATGCTTTCGATGTAGTAACACAGGCCCTGCCCGCGCAGCCTGCCCACCTTTGCCGCGGCCGCGCGCCGCGCCGCGAACCCCGTGCGATCCGCGTTTTCACCGACCCGCGTCAGGACCGCAGCAAAATCGCCCACGTCATAGGGCTGCCCCGTGGCCGAAAGATAGGGAAACTGGTCGGGGCGGATGAAATTGCGTCGCCGCAGCTCCCATGGGTCAACCCCCAGGCTGCGCGCGGCGTGGTCCATCACCCGCTCCAGCACGTATATCGCCTCGGGACGACCCGCGCCGCGATAGGCGTCGACCTGTGTGGTGTTGGTATAAACACCTTTGGTATTCATCCAGACTGTCTGTATGTCGTAGACGCCGGGCATGACCTTGGAAAACAGTTCGGACTGGATCGGCTGGGCATATTGGCTGTTGTAGGCGCCCATATTGGCAATCGTTTCAACGCGGTAGGACAGAATGCGATGATCGGTGTCCAGCGCCAGCGTGGCCGTCGATACCAGATCGCGGCCGGCATTGTCGCTTTGCATTCCTTCGCTGCGGTCCGACATCCATTTGACGGGGCGGCCCAACACGCGGGCAGCGTGGGCCACCAGAAAGGTCTCGGGATAGGCCATCGCCTTCATCCCGAAACCACCGCCCACATCGGGGTTGGTGACACGGATGTCGGCAGCATCCATGTTCAGATGATAGGCCAGATCGGATTTCGTTGCCCAAACACCCTGCCCGTTCACCGCCACATGCAAACGCTCCCCATCCGGTTCGGCATAACAGCCGCGCGGCTCCATAGCGTTGCAGATGATGCGGTTATCGGGCACTTGCAGGGCGATCAGATGGGCCGCACCTGCCTCAGCCTGTGCAACCGCTTGCGCGTCCCCCAGCCCGAAATCAAAGGCGATATTGTCGGGGGCTTGCGGATGGATTTGAGCGCCACCAACCATCGGCGTCACCTGTACAGGCAGGTCGTCAATCTCAGTCTCGACCAGTTCGGCGGCGTCGCGGGCCTGCGCCAGCGTGTCCGCTACGATAAAGGCAATCGGCTCGCCGACAAACCGCACCACATCGCGCGCCAAAAGCGGGCGCTCGGGGCGCGCGCCTTTGGTCCCGTCGATATTGCGCACGGTGGTGCTTTTCATGCCGACCCTCAGGCCCGCCTGTTCAAGGTCTGCCAAGGTCAGCACCAGATGCACACCGTCACTTTCGCGCGCATCCGCGATGGCGAGATCGGTCAACCGCCCATGCGCAACAATCGATCGCAGCACATAGCCCACCAGCGCGCCCTCGGGCGCAATATCATCTACATAGCGCCCTGCACCTGTCAGAAAACGGTGGTCTTCGACCCGCGCCACCGGTTGCGATTTGCCAAACTTTTCCAAAGCTTCTCCCTTGGGCAGACCAGGAAGAGCCTAACGCGATTGTCCGCGCTGTCTAGAGGTGGTCAACCTGCACGCACATCCGGTCACCGTAGCCGTTAAAGCGCGTGGTCACGCCCGACAGATAGGCCCCCATCGCCGCAAAGACGATCCAGTCGCCCTCGGCCAGATCGGCGGGCAAAGGCAGCAGGTCAGGCAGTTGGTCGATGCTGTCGCATGTCGGGCCAAACACCACGCGCGCGTCCGCGCGGCCACGGCGCAGGGTGCCATCCGGCGCGATTACACGGAATGTCGGCACAACCATCGACGGAAATTCCGACAGCCCGCCATAAATCCCGTCATTCAGATACACCCGGCCCGCGCGCAGGGATTTGACCTGCACACCGTAAGCGTGGCTATCCGCAACCAGCCCGCGCCCGGGTTCGCACACCAGCGCGGGGCGCTGGCCAAAGGCATCCATCGCGCCATCAATCGCATCAAAAAACGGCTGCATATCCACCGGCGCGCCATCCCGCGCCGACGGAAATCCGCCCCCAACGTTGAGCCGTGCAATCGCCACCTCCGCCTGCTGCGCGATCCGCGCCGCGGCCCGCACATAGGTGGCATAGGCCTGCGCATCGCGGCACTGCGTGCCCACATGGAATGTCAACGCCGGTGTCAGTCCGGCAGCGGCAACCTGTTGCAACAGGTCCACCGCGTCAGGTTCCTCGGCCCCGAATTTGGCGCCGAAATTATAGGCCGCACCACCGACCGGCAGCTTGAAGCGCACCGCGATTTCGTTATTGGCCACGCCAGCCGCGATCAGTTTCGCCAACTCGCCCGCGTCATCCACCGACCAGGACGCAACGCCAGCCGCAATCCCAAACGCGATTTCGTCGCGCGACCGCACAGGGTTGTTGTAATGCAGCGCCGCACGCGGGCAGAGCCGCCGGATCAGCGTGATTTCACCGGGCGAGGCCACATCGAACCCTGCGATGCCGCCCGCGCATAGGCGCCTGATCACCGCCTCGTCGGGATTGGCCTTGACCGCGTAGGTCACCATACCGTCGAACCCGGCGTGAAATTCCGCCAGCCGCGCGTCCAGTGCCGCTGGCGCGAAGAAATGCACGGGCATCATTGGATTATTCGCGGCCAGAAACCGCTGTGGTGTGGTTTGCGGGACGGTTCGTTGCTGCATCGAAACCCCTGACTTTGTTCGGTTTTCAAAATGTTAGGTGCTGTTGTCGTCAGATTATCGTGGCAGATCGCGCAAAATGACTCTGGTTTTCGCCGGAATGCCGATATGACGTGCAATATGACCGACCTTGATACAACCGACCGGCAAATCCTGTCCCTTTTGGGCAGCAACGCCCGGATGCCCGTGGCGAAACTGGCCGCGCAGCTGAAACTTGCCCGCACCACCGTGCAGGCCCGCCTTGACCGGCTGGAACGCAGCGGCACGATTGCCGGTTATACCCTGCGGCTGTCGGACGATGCGCAGGCGGGCATGATCCGGGCGACCGTGCTGATCAAGATCAAGCCATCGGCGCAAACGGCGGTGCTGACCCACCTGCGCCATCTGCCCGCCGTGGAAAAAGTACATACCACATCTGGCCGGTTTGATCTGACCTGCCAATTGCGCACCGCATCGACGTTGGAACTGGATGAAACGCTGGACAGGATCGGCGCGATAGCAGGGGTCGAAAGCTCGGAATCGCTGATCCATTTGTCCACGCGGATTGATCGCGCCGTCTGACCCTTTCCCTTGCCCGCTGCATTGGGTATTCCCCCATTCAAACCAGATGGGACAGAACCGATGCCAATGGAAAAGACATTCGATTCAGCGATTGCCGAAGGGCGTATTTACGCCGCGTGGGAGGCCGCAAACGCCTTTGCCGCAGGGGCCAATGCCAGCCGCGACGAAACGTTCTGCATCATGTTGCCCCCACCCAATGTGACCGGTTCGCTACACGTCGGTCACGCCTTCAACCACACGCTGATGGACATTCTGACCCGCTGGAAACGGATGCAGGGCTTTGACACCCTCTGGCAGCCGGGGCTGGACCACGCGGGGATCGCCACGCAGCTGATGGTGGAAAAGGAACTTGCCGACACCCAGCAACCCAAGCGGGTTGACCTGGGCCGCGAAGCATTTTTGAAAAAGGTCTGGGACTGGAAAGCCGCCAAGGGTGGCACCATCGAACAACAGGCCCGCCGTTTGGGCGACAGCATGGATTGGTCGCGCTCGGCTTTTACCATGTCGGGGGCCGAAACCGCGCCCGACACCGAAAAGGACGGCAATTTCCACGATGCCGTGATCCGCGTTTTCGTCGATATGTATGACAAGGGGCTGATCTATCGCGGCAAGCGGCTGGTCAACTGGGATCCGCATTTTGAAACGGCGATTTCCGATCTCGAGGTCGAAAACATCGAAGTCGACGGCCATATGTGGCACTTCAAATATCCGCTCGCGGGTGGTGAAACCTATGAATACGTTGAAAAAGACGCGGACGGGAACATCACCCTGCGCGAGGTCCGTGATTATATTTCCATCGCCACGACCCGCCCCGAAACCATGCTGGGGGATGGCGCGGTTGCCGTGCATCCCAGTGATGAACGCTATGCCCCCATCATCGGCAAGCTGTGCGAAATACCCGTTGGCCCTGCTGAACACCGCCGGTTGATCCCGATCATCACCGACGAATACCCCGACAAGGATTTCGGATCGGGTGCCGTGAAAATCACCGGCGCGCATGATTTCAACGACTACCAAGTCGCCAAGCGCGGCGGCATCCCGATGTATAACCTGATGGACACCAAGGGCGCGATGCGCGCCGACGGTGCCCCCTACGCCGAAGAAGCAGCCAAAGCCCAAGCCATTGCCAATGGCGAGGCTGATTTCACCGAGGCGTCCGTCGCCGCGATGAACCTCGTGCCCGACGAATACCGCGGCCTTGACCGGTTCGAGGCGCGCAAACGCGTGGTCGCCGACATTACCGCCGAAGGGCTGGCCGTGTCGACGCTTGTCAAATCCATCGACCCTGAAACCAACTCCGAACATCTGGAAAAGGTGCCATACGTCGAAAACAAGAAAATCATGCAGCCCTTTGGTGACAGATCGAAAGTGGTGATCGAACCGATGCTGACCGATCAGTGGTTCGTGGACACCGACAAGATCGTCGGCCCCGCATTGGAGTCCGTGCGTCAGGGTAATGTGAAAATCATCCCTGAATCGGGTGAAAAGGTGTTCTTTCACTGGCTTGAAAACATCGAGCCCTGGTGTATCTCGCGCCAGCTGTGGTGGGGCCACCAGATTCCGGTGTGGTATGGACCAGCCCAGGCAGCGGGCACCATTGGCGACGACGGCTTGATCGACATCGACGCGACCTACACCGCCGGCGGCAACAAGATCTTTTGCGCCGCGACCGAGGCAGAAGTGATCACAATGGCTGCCGCGCATTACGACCTGCCCGTGCGCCTTGCCTCCGATGATGACGACATCACCGACGGCGAAGAAGTCGTGCTTTACCGCGACCCAGACGTGCTCGACACATGGTTCTCCTCTGGCCTCTGGCCGTTCGGCACGCTGGGCTGGCCCGAGGACACGCCCGAATTGCACAAATACTTCCCCGGCGATGTGTTGATCACGGGGCAGGATATCCTGTTCTTCTGGGTCGCGCGGATGATGATGATGTCGCAAGCGGTGCTGCACGAAAACCCGTTCCACACGGTCTATCTTCACCAGCTCGTGCGCGACGCCAAGGGCGAGAAGATGTCAAAAACCCGTGGCAACGTCATTGACCCCCTTGATATGATTGACCTTTACGGCGCCGATGCCCTGCGCATGTCCAACGCCGCGATGGCGGCGATCGGTGGTGTGCTGAAAATCTCGGAAGACCGGATCAAGGGCTATCGCAACTTTGGCACGAAACTTTGGAACGCCTGCCGTTTTGCGGAAATGAATGAGGCCGTGGGCAGCGATGGCACGATCCCCCAGCCCAGCGCCCCCGTGAACAAATGGATCATCGGCGAGACGGGTCGCGTGCGCGAAGAGGTCGATGCCGCCCTCACCGCGTATCGTTTCAACGATGCGGCCAACGCGCTTTATGCCTTTGTCTGGGGCAAGGTCTGCGACAGGTATGTGGAACTGTCCAAGCCGCTGCTGATGGACGGGGACGCCACCGCCAAGGCCGAAACTCAGGCGACAATGGCATGGGTGCTCGACCAGTGCCTGATCCTGCTGCACCCGATCATGCCCTTCATCACCGAAGAATTGTGGGGCATCCTTGGCAGTCGCGCCAAAATGCTGGTCCACGCCGATTGGCCGACCTACACGGCAGCCGATCTGGTCGACGCCGAGGCCGACGCCGAACTGCGCTGGACCATCGCCATGATCGAAGGTGTGCGATCAGCCCGCGCGCAGATGAACGTGCCTGCAGGCTTGAAAATTCCGGTGTTGCGCCTGAACACGGACGCGGCCGCACAGGTGGCGTGGGACAACAACCAAGTGATGATCAAACGCCTTGCGCGGATTGATAGCATGACGGCTGTCGATGAAGCTCCCAAAGGCTCGCTCACCGTCGCCACACCGGGCGCGACATTCGCGCTGCCGCTGGCCGATATCATCGACGTGGACGCGGAAAAAGAACGCATCGCCAAAAGCTTGGGCAAGGTTGAAAAGGAAGCGGGCGGATTGCGGGGCCGGTTGAACAACCCCAAATTCGTGGAATCCGCGCCTGATGAAATCGTCGCCGAGGCACAGGCAAATCTGGCCCTGCGCGAAGAGGAAATCGCACAGCTATCCGCCGCCTTGGACCGTTTGAACGAAATCTAGGACTGCTGCGCGCCTAGGGCATCAATCGCTCTACGGCGCGCATCATCCCCAGCTGCTTGTCGTAAACCAGCGTCAGAATACGCCGCCCGCCCCTGCGCGTGGCCAGTGTCGGCACCGCGCGCAGCGCCACCGCCGCGCCGGTTGCCGTCAAAAAGCCGCGTCGTGTCAGTTTCGCCATTGGGAAAATCCCCCTTGTTGCGATTCATTCGCATTTAAGACTGCATTAACCTCTTTGCAAAGGGGACAAGGCGCGGTTATCTCCCCCTATGACAGATGATCCGCGCCTGACCCCGCTCGCCGCTGCCCTGCCCGCCAGCGTCCCCTTTGTTGGACCCGAAGCGCAGGAGCGCGCGCGTGGTGCCCCCTTTATCGCCCGTCTGGGTGCGAATGAATCCGTTTTCGGCCCCTCGCCCAAGGCCATCACAGCGATGAAGGCCGCAGCCAGCGATGTCTGGAAATACGCAGATCCCGAAAGCCATGATCTGCGTGTCGCCCTTGCCACCCATCACGGCATTGCGCCCGAACACATCATGATCGCCGAAGGCATCGACACGCTGTTGGGTCTGTTAGTGCGCTTGCTGGTCGGCCCGGGCGATACCGTGGTCACAAGTGCCGGGGCCTATCCGACGTTCAATTATCACGTTGCGGGCTTTGGCGGCATTCTCCACCAGATCGCCTATACCGGTGATTTCGAAGACCCCGATCACCTGACAACCAAGGCCCGCGAAGTGCGCGCCAAACTGATTTATCTGGCCAACCCCGACAATCCGATGGGCAGCGTCCATGACGCCAAAACGATCCGCCGGATGTTGAAATCCGTGCCCGATCACGCGCTTCTGGTGCTGGATGAAGCCTATATCGAATTGGCCCCCGACGACACCGCCGCCAAGATTGACCCGACCGACACGCGCGTCATCCGCATGCGCACCTTTTCCAAGGGATACGGCATGGCGGGCGCGCGGATTGGCTATGCGATTGGCCCCGCGCCGCTGATTGCCGCCTTCAACAAGGTGCGTAACCATTTCGGGATGAACCGGATATCGCAGGCGGGCGCGCTGGCGGCCCTGGCCGATCAGGACTGGCTGGAACAGGTGCGCGCCAAAGTGATCGCGGCGCGTGACCGGATCGCTGAAATCGCTGCCGACAACGGTCTGATGGCGCTGCCGTCCGCCACGAATTTCGTTGCCGTAGACTGCGGTGGGGATGGTAATTTTGCGCGCGGCGTTCTTTCTGGCCTTATTGAACGTGGTATTTTTGTCCGCATGCCCTTTGTTGCCCCGCAGGATCGCTGCATTCGCATTAGTTGCGGCACGAACGATGACCTTGATGCGCTGGCCGTTGCCCTGCCGCAGGCGCTGGCAGACGCACGTAAAAGTTAGGTGAATTTTTACGCAGCCGCGCTAATCTGACCCTGAGAGAAAGGGAAAACAGATGCGTCAGCACCCGCAAGCCGTCGAAGATTATACAAACGCCTTTTTGGTTTCTTTTGGGGTCTTGTTGTTTATGACCCTGTTGACAGTCGCGTCACTGGCCGGCGGGCTGTGGATGTTTCTAACCGCTGTGGTGATCAACCGAGTGATCACCTGGCGCGGTCGTCGCTCCTGATGCCTCCGCAATCACCTGCGTAGCTGCCGCAACCGCACCTTGACCGTGTGCGATGCCCAGCGCCTTTAGCCCTGCATCCATGCTGGCCAGCACACCCAGAACCATGTGCGCATTGACGTGCCCCATGTGGCCGATCCTGAAATAAGCATCCGCAGGCTCGCGCCCCAGTCCGATACCAAGGGTCACGCCCGCCACCTGTTCCAGCCAGGCACGCAGCCGGTCCCCGTCCGGCGCACCGATCATCACCGAGGTAACGGCATGGGACCGGCGCGCAGGATCCGCAACATTGAGCTCAAGCGGGCCACCCTGCCCCCAGACATCGCAGGCCGCCCAAACGGCGCGGGCCAGCACCGCGTGCCGGTGCCAGACGTTTTCCAAGCCCTCTTCCTTGATCATATCAAGGGCGGCGCGCAGCCCGAAAAGATGATGCGTCGGCGCCGTGCCATCGAAATGCTGCCAATACCCGTCGGGATTGACGCGCGGCGCCCAATCCCAATAACGGCTGACGCGGGGCATCTGCGCGCGCGCGGCGGCGGCCTTATCATTGAACCACACGAATCCCAGTCCCGGCGGCGTCATCAGCCCCTTTTGGCTGGCGGCGATGGTCACATCCACGCCCCAGGCGTCCATCTCGAAACGGTCGCAGCCCAGTGAAGCGATGCAGTCGGCCATCAGCAATGCGCCGTGGCCCGTGGCATCCATCACATCACGCAAACCCTTGATATCATTCTTGATACCTGTCGACGTATCGACAAACACCGCCAGAATCGCCTTGATCCGCCCGCCCTTGTCGGCGGCCAGGGTCTGTTCCACCTTGGCCAAATCAAACGCGTCCCGTTGGCCAAAGTCGTGCGTTTGCACGCTCACGCCCAAGCCCTCTGCCATTTCCGCCCAGCCGTGGCCAAACCGCCCCGTCGCCAGCACCAGAACCGTATCGCCGGGGGCCACGACGTTGCTTAGCGCTGCTTCCCAGGCCCCATGCCCGTTGGCGATATAGATCGCGACATGGTGATCGGTGCGGGCCACCGCGCGCAGGTCCGGCAGGATCGTGGCCGTCATGTCAAGCAATTCGCCCGTATAGATATTGGGCGCGGCGCGGTGCATCGCGTTCAACACGCGTTCGGGCATCACCGAGGGGCCGGGAATAGCCAGATAGGGGCGGCCATTGGATAGCATAACGTCCTCGCTCAGGGGATTACTGCGGCGACATTACCCCCGCGTTGTCAGAGGTCAATCACTTGCCTTGCTTGCCCTTGCACCCCATTTGCGACTAGACCCGCATAAGCGCCACAGGAGCCCCGCCAAGAATGCTGCAAAGCCTGCTACACAAGATCAACAGGTGGGAACGCAACCTGCACCATTCGTTCGGCACGGATATCACCGACCCGCGCGAACGGCGTAAATCGCGCTGGCATTACCACCTGTTTGATCACGGGTTTCTGCGCGCCTTCTGGACCAATTTCGATCAGGTCGCTGACGGCGTCTATCGCTCGAACCAGCCCGATCACAGGCGCCTTGAAAAGGCCCGCGATTTGGGGGTCAAGGCAGTCCTGAACCTGCGCGGACCCAGCAAACACGCGCATTATCTGTTTGAACGCGAAAGCTGTGCGGCCCTCGGATTGACATTGGTCGATATCCACTTCGATGCACGCAAGGCACCGCCACGCGACAACCTACTGGAACTGCTGGGTGTTTTTGACAAGATCGACCGCCCCTTCCTGATGCACTGCAAATCTGGCGCGGATCGTGCCGGGCTGGCCAGCGCGCTTTATCTGCTAGACCAAACCGGCGCGGATCTGGCGGACGCGCGTGACCAACTGTCGTTCAAATACCTGCACCTGCGCGGATCACAGACCGGCGTGCTGGATCAGGTACTGGACGACTACGCGGTCAGCAATGCCGCCACCCCGATCAGCATCCGCGACTGGATCACCACGCAGTATGACCCCGCCACCACCAGCGCGAATTTCGCGGCCAAACGGGGCAAGGCATGACGCAAACCCGCGACAAAAAGACAAACCTGTTCGGCTGGCTTTGGCGCAATTATCTGCGCCAGCACTGGCGGTGGCTTGCGGCTGCGACCGTCTTGATGGCGCTCGAAGGGTCGATGCTGGGCCTGTTGGCCGCGATCATGCAGCCGATGTTTGACCAGATATTTATTCAAGGCAGCACCAACGCCCTGTGGTGGGTTGGCATCGGAATTCTGGTGATTTTCACGACCCGCGCTCTCAGTTCCGTGGGCCAGCGGGTGATCCTGAAACGGGTGTCGGAAAAATCCGCGGCCGAAATGCGCGCGACCTTGTTACGCCACCTGATGGGGCTGGACGGTGCGTTTCATCAAACAAATCCGCCCGGCTATCTGATCGAGCGGGTGCAGGGCGACGTCGCTGCGCTTGGGGCCGTCTGGACCGGGCTGATCACCGGGTTGGGGCGCGATGTGGTGGCCGTGATCTGGCTGTTCGGTGTCGCGCTGTTCGTTGACTGGCGCTGGACGATGGTTGCGCTGATCGGCATCCCGTTGCTGGTGCTGCCATCGCTCTTGGCCCAAGGCTATGTGCGCCGCAAGGCCGCTGCCGCGCGCGAAATTGCCGGCCGCATGTCCACCCGTCTGGACGAGGTGTTTCACGGCATTAATCCCATCAAGCTGAACGCCCTCGAAGACTATCAGGCGCGCCGCTATGATGCCCTGATCGACGCGCGCGTCCAGGCCGAGGTCAAAGCCGCGCTTGGTCAGGCGACGATCCCCGGCCTGATCGACATCATGACCGGTGTCGGCTTCTTTGGGGTGTTGCTTTATGGCGGGTCCGAAATCATCGCCGGTGAAAAGACCGTGGGCGAATTCATGGCGTTTTTCACGGCAATGGCGCTGGCGTTTGAACCGCTGCGCCGTCTGGGCAATATCAGCGGCTTGTGGCAGGCGGCGGCGGCAGCGATCGAACGGGTCCTGGCCCTGTTTCAAACGCAATCAACTCTTAGAATCGCCGCCGCCCCCGTCGCACCTCCGACAACCGCGCCAGAAATCACGCTGCACGATGTTCAGCTCGCCTATGATGACCTGCCGGTGTTGCGTGGCGCGAGCTTTACCGCCGATGCCGGCAAAACCACCGCCCTCGTTGGCGCATCTGGCGCAGGAAAAAGCACCATTTTCAATGTGTTGACCCGATTGGTTGAACCGCAATCGGGTGGTGCCGATATCGCTGGGACCGACATTGCGCAGATGGAGGTTGGCGCCCTGCGCGGTCTGTTTTCTGTAGTGACCCAAGACGCCGCCCTGTTCGACGAAACCTTGCGCGACAACATCTTGCTAGGCCGCACCGATGTTGACCCTGCACAGCTCAACGATGTGCTTGAGGCAGCGCATGTGGCCGATTTCCTGCCCAACCTGCCCGCCGGTCTGGACAGCCCCGCAGGCCCGCGCGGATCAAACCTGTCGGGCGGTCAGCGCCAGCGCGTGGCCATCGCCCGCGCCCTGCTGCGTGACACGCCGATCCTGTTGCTGGACGAAGCGACAAGCGCGCTTGATACCAAATCCGAAGCCATCGTGCAGGCCGCCCTCGAAAAGCTGTCCAAGGGGCGCACGACCCTTGTGATCGCGCATCGCCTGTCAACGATCCGCAACGCCGACAAGATCGTCGTCATGGATCAGGGCCGTGTCGTTGACGAAGGCACCCACGATGACCTGCTGGCGCGCGGCGGACTTTATGCCGACCTTTACAACATGCAATTTCGGGATCGCGATGACTGAGCGCACCATTCTTGCCCTCACGGGCACTGACCGCACGGAGTTCCTGCAAGGGCTGGTGACAAACGACATCCGCCGCGCCGGGCTGGTCTACGGCGCGCTTTTGACACCGCAGGGCAAATATATCGCCGATTTCTTCACACTAGCGCAGCAGGATCGCATCCTGATCGACGTGGCCGCCAGCCATGCCCCTGCCCTTGCCCAACGCCTGACCATGTATCGCCTGCGCGCCGATGTGCAGATTGGGGAAACGGGGTTGATCGTCTCGCGTGGCACCGGTGAACGCCCCGGTGATGCCTTGGCTGATCCGCGCCACCCCGCCCTTGGCTGGCGTAGCTATGGCGACGCTGACCTTAGTGACGATACCGATTGGGACGCCCTGCGCGTGGCCCACTGCATCCCCGAAACCGGCGTTGAACTGACCTCCGACACCTATATCCTCGAGGCCGGATTCGAACGCCTGCACGGCATAGATTTTCGCAAAGGCTGCTACGTTGGCCAGGAAATCGCCGCCCGCATGAAGCACAAGACCGAATTGCGCAAAGGGCTGCGCACCGTTGCAATCAACGGCACGGCCCCAATCGGCACCGACATTATGGCAGGCGACATGCCTGCGGGCACCCTGTTCACCCAAAGCGGCGATCAGGCCATCGCCTACTTGCGTTTTGATCGTGCGGTCGGTGCTATGGCGGCGCAGGACGCGACAATCACGTTGCCCTGACGCAAAAGGCCGCCCCAAGGCGGCCCTTTCCCGAATGTCCGAACCGCCTAGGCGCGTTCGGCGTATTCCATCGTTTCCGTGTTGACGATAATCGCCTCGTCCTGCCCGACAAAGGGCGGCACCATGACCTTGACGCCATTGTCGAGCACGGCAGGTTTAAAGCTGTTGGCCGCAGTCTGGCCCTTCACCACAGGCTCGGTCTCGACAACGGTGCAGGTGACTTTTTGCGGCAAACGCACGCTCAATGCCTCGGACTCGTGGTATTCAACCACAGCCGTCATGCCGTCTTGCAGGAACGGGCGGCGATCACCCAGCAATTCGGCGGGCAATTCGATCTGATCAAAGGTTTCGGTGTCCATGAAGGTCAGCATCCCGTCGGATTCAAACAGGAACTGCTGGTCTTTCTGTTCAAGGCGCACCCGCTCGACTTTGTCGGCGCTGCGGAAGCGTTCATTCAGCTTGGAACCATTGCGCAGGTTGCGCAGTTCCACCTGTGCAAAGGCGCCGCCTTTGCCGGGTTTCACGTGATCCACTTTGACAGCGGCCCACAGACCACCGTTGTGGTCAAGGACGTTGCCGATTTTGATTTCGTTACCGTTGATTTTGGGCATGGTGCAATTGTGTCAAATTCTTGTCAAAAGGTTGATAGAAGCTTGTCCGAGCCTATATCTCGGGGACGTGGGGGCTGCAAGACAACTATATACGGGCCGGATGGAAACAATTCTATGCACTGGGTGCATAGGTGGTATGCAAATACTGCTTCCCCGAATCGGGCAGAGTGTTGCATATTGCCCTTCATGCCAAAGATGCAAGACTAATAACAAAAGGAAGCGCAATGAGAGATTTCGTTGACGGAACAGCCTTTAACAACGAGCAAGGCAACCGTGCGCGCAAACTGTTTGCTGCCGTCGTTTTGGCGGCGCTTGATGATGCAATTGCGGACGACAAGAAATATGGCAACGGCCCCGAACAGATCGCCCGCTGGGCGCGGTCGCGCGATGGTCGCGAAGTGTTGTCCTGTGCCGGGATCGACCCGAACGAACGTGTCGTCACCGGCCTGATGGATTTTGTTGGCAAGGGTGTGCGCACCTCTGTCGCCCTTTCGCGGGAAGAGAGCGAGCGGCGTCACGCTGCCGAACTGGAAGCGCAAGCCGCTTAACGCCCTCCTGCATCCTGACCCCCAAGCCTGTTGGGAGCGTCATGAAAACGCGGTCCTCTGCTCGGGGCCGCGTTTTTCGTTTCCGGGACGCAGGTCAGACGGCTACCGGAACGCGGAAGGTCAAAAATGATCGTGGGTGCGTTCATGGTCTTCCCACGCCCGACCTGCGCCCCTAGAACACTGGACAAGGGGGCATATGGCCAAGGCAATCATGATCCAAGGGGCCGGCTCGAATGTCGGGAAATCCATGCTCGTCGCGGGGCTGGCACGGGCCGCCGTGCGACGCGGGTTGTCCGTCGCCCCGTTCAAGCCGCAAAACATGTCCAACAACGCCGCCGTCACGGCAGACGGGGGCGAGATTGGCCGCGCACAGGCCCTGCAGGCGCGCGCCTGCCGGTTGGACCCGCTGATCGATATGAACCCTGTGCTGCTGAAACCGGAAACGGAGGTGGGCGCGCAGGTAATCGTGCAGGGCAAGCGCTTTGCCACCCTGCGCGCGCGCGACTACGGCAAGATGAAAGCGACCCTCATGCCGCATGTGCTGGACAGTTTTCGCCGTCTGGCCGCCGCCCACGATCTGGTCATCATTGAGGGCGCCGGCAGCCCCGCCGAAGTCAATCTGCGCGCCGGGGATATCGCCAACATGGGCTTTGCCGACGCGGCAGATGTGCCGGTGATTCTGATCGGCGACATCGACCGTGGCGGCGTGATTGCGCAGCTTGTCGGCACCGATGTGATCCTGCCCACAGCGGACCGCGCCCGTATCAAAGGCTTTGCAATCAACAAGTTCCGTGGCGATCCGACCCTGTTTGACGCAGGCATGGACATCATCGCCGACCGCACAGGCTGGCAACCACTGGGTATTTGCCCGTGGTTTGCCGATGCGTGGAAACTGCCCGCCGAGGATGTGATGGATGTGGCCAGCCGCAAGGGCGGCCCCGTCAAGATCGCCGTGCCACGCCTGAACCGGATCGCGAATTTCGACGACCTTGATCCGCTTGCCGCCATGGCCGAGGTCAGCGTCGAGATCATCGAGGCCGGACGCCCCCTGCCCGCCGATGCCGATCTGATCCTGATCCCCGGGAGTAAATCCACGATCGCCGACCTTGCGCATTTGCGCGCCCAAGGCTGGGACATTGATCTGGCCGCCCATATCCGACGTGGCGGGCATGTTTTGGGGATTTGTGGCGGCTATCAGATGCTGGGCAAACAGATCATCGACGCCGACGGAATCGAAGGCACGCCCGCACGCGTTGCCGGATTGGGCCATCTGGATATCGTGACCGAGATGAAGCCGCAAAAGCGCCTTGCCCTGACGGATGCCACTTATCTGCCAACGGGCGACCCTGTCAGCGGATATGAAATTCACATCGGCGAAACGACCGGACCGGATCGCGCGCGTGCATGGCTAGATGTGGCAGGTCGCAGCGAGGGCGCCGCCAGCGCCAACGGACAGGTGCGCGGCTGTTACCTGCACGGGTTGTTCACGTCCGATGCGTTTCGCACGGCCTATCTGGCAGGCTTGGGTGCGCAGGTTCAAACGATTGATTACGGTGCAGGGGTTGATGCCACGCTGGAGGCGCTCGCCGATCATCTGGAACAGCATCTGGATGTCGCGGGCCTCCTGGCCCTCGCAGGCCCGGTGCGCGTCTAGTCGAAGTCCTGCGACGACAGGATGCGGTGGATTTCGCGGCGCACAAGCTTGCGCACGTTACGGGTGATCCTTTCGCCCATCGTGCCCTGCAATTCCTGCCGCACGATATCGGTAACCAGATCGCGCAGCATGTCTTCGTCCATCATGCCATCGTCATCGAGATAGGCGTTCAGGACCGCATCGTCGTCATCACTGCTCAGGTCGACATCTTCGCTTGCGTAATCGTCTTCGTCGCGGTGGTGCTGGAACGGGATGTCCGACACATCTTGGGCGTCCGTTGTATCGGCGCGCACCCGCGAGGTTGACCCCGGCCAAACGACCGCTTCGATTTCTTCACTGCCATTGTCGGGCTCGAAATCGTCATCGGGTCCGACTGCGGCTTCGAGTTCGGCAATCGTGGCTTCGAGCGTAGAACGATCCGGGGGATCAGCTGTTTCGACACTGTCAGGCGTCGCGGCGTTGTCAGTTTCAGGGGCCTGTTGGGCGGCTGACGCACTTGGCGTTTCCCAAAGCAATTCTGCCGAAGCGGCCACTTCGGCGATTTCACCTGCCTGATCGTCGTCTTGGTGATCTTCGTCAACTGTGGCGGGACTTGCCGCAACGTCCACGCTTGCATCCTCGGCAGGGGACGGCGCGACGTCATCGTCCTCGGCCACGCGAAACGCGGGCGTCAGCACCAGACGATCAGGCGTCGTCGCCTCGCCGTCGGGGGCATCGGGCGCAGCTTCGGCGGTGCCTTCCGCCTCGGTCTCGGCGTTCGAATCGCGCGCGCGCGACTTGTCGCCATCGCTGACGAGCCTGCGGATAGAGGATAAAACATCCTCAATTTCAACATTTGTTACCGGATCGGACATTGTTCATCCTGCTTGAGCCTCACCCTGACTGTAACGCCTTGCGCGCGGTCTGCCAACCGATAGCAGGGATTTGAGCTATTCTCCGAGCGCGCGCAGCACACGATCAAGGGCGCGACCCTGTTCGGACAGGGCGGCGGGTGCCTCATCCACCAGCTTGTAATAGGCTGACGGGTCATAGGTTTGCACGGCCAGCCCAAGGTGTTGCGCATTCAAAAGGCCCATCGCGGCGAGTACCGAATAGGTCGCGACAACCTCGTCCGACTGGGCGGAAATCATGCTGGCCTGTGCGTCGAGCAATTCCTGTTCGGCGTTCAGCACATCCAGGGTCGTGCGTGCACCTAGGGTCGCCTCTTCGCGCACACCTTGAAAGGCCACGCGGGCGGCACGGATCTGGCGATCAAAGGCATCGCGGCTGGCACGGGCCACGGCCAAAAGGGCATAGGCATTGCCAACCTGCTGTTCGACCGCGGCGCGGGTTATGTGCAATCCGGCGCGTTCCGCGTCACGGCGGGCCATTTGCTGGCGAATCTGGCTGGCAAGCCGACCACCGGCGTAAATCGGGCCACTGACGGTGACACCGACGCTTTCGGTCGCCTCCCCGTCGGACACGGCAACGCGGCCGTTCAGGTTCACGCTCGGACCAGTCGCTGCTTCGGCGCGGCGGATATTCAGTTCGGCGGCGGACACGCGGTGCTGCTGGCCCAGCAAATCGGGGTGGTTGCGCACGGCAAAGGCACGCGCGGCGGCCAGGTCATAGGATAGCGGCGCGGGCGCGGCAGGTTGCAGATTGTCGGGGCGGCGCCCCACAACGGCATTAAATTCCTCGGAGGCCTGAACAAGGCTCCCCTCGGCGGCGGACAAAAGGCTTCGCGCAGCGGCAAGGCGCGCCTCGGCCAGGGCCACATCGGTGCGCGTCACCTCGCCCACATCAAAGCGATCCTGGGCGGCCCGAAACTCCTGCGTGATCACCCGCACGTTGTTCTGGCGCAGGCTTAGAAATTCGACGGCACTACGCACGTTGACATAGGCCTGCACCGTGCGCAGCAGCACCTGCTGTTCCACGCTCATCAGGGTCTGGCGGGTCGCCAGCACCAGTTCCTTTTGCGCCTCGGTCGCGAAATTTGAGGCACCACCGTCGTAAATCAGCAAGTCAGCGGAAATCTGATAGGAGTTTGTCAGAGAATCCGCACCCGACGACGGGCTGCCGGTATATTGCGCCGAAGCCGCCCAGCTGATCACCGGCCGCAAGGCCGCCAGCGATTGCGCGACATCTTCGTCAGCGGCCCGCAAAAGGGCGCGGTTCTGGTCCAGAAGGCCACTGTTTTCATAGGCATCCGCCAATGCATCAGCGAGCGTTTCCGCTGTCGCAACAAGGGGTGCCAAAAGAACCGACGAGGCAAGACAAATTGCCGAGATTGCGTGGCGTAGACCCATAGCAGGTATCCCTAACCGTTTGTAATAACTTCAAAACGCAGCATATCGCTACGCGGACATTATAGCGCGAAGGCGGCGTCCTTGGCAAATCCGGCGGCGACCGGCGCGCCGGCATTGAACGCAAACCGCCACGTCACTCGACCATCCAGCTTGTGACCGATCCGCACAACACCAAGAGCCGATTCGGCAAAGACAACCGCGATCCGGCCACCTTCCTTCAACTGATCCAACAGCGTCTGTGGCACCTGTTCGGCGGCACCTTGCAAGATGATGATATCATAGGGGCCGCTTTTCTTGGCCCCTTCATTTAGCGGACCTTCCACAACTGCGGCATTATCGACACCATGTTCAGACAGGTTCTGCTGGGCCTCGGCAACACGGTCGCTGTCATCTTCAACGGCCACGACGAAATCGGCCATCTGCGCCAGCACGGCCGTGGAATAGCCCAGACCGCACCCCAGATCGAGCACAATATCAGCCGGATCAACCATCAGCGCGTCCAGCATCTTGGCAAATGTGCGCGGCTCAAGCACGGTGCGACCACCGGCTAACATGATGTTTTCGCCCACATAAGCAGACTCGGCCTTGTCAGCGGGCAGGTATTCTTCGCGCGGGACGGACAGCATGGCATCAATGATAGGGAACTTGGTCACATCGGACGGACGGACCTGGGTGTCGACCATCATTGTGCGGCGGGATGCATAGTCGGCCAAAGCTAAACTCTTTCGTTCATAATCGGTTGATTTGTGATGCCACAATCCGTGCGCGGGGGCAACGCCTCATCACCGCTTGCACCACCCGCAATGCTGGTATATCCGGCCCATGCTTCGGCGAGTTGGCGGAGTGGTTACGCAGCGGATTGCAAATCCGTGTACACCGGTTCGATTCCGGTACTCGCCTCCAATAAAATCAATGACTTGCGTCATCCTTCCTCTCCTTCACTGCCATTTTTGAAACAACCGTTGAAACTTTCACGTTTCGGTCTTGCTTCGTTCCATTTGATTTCTTGCCTCTTGAGCGCGCTTCGCGAGCTCTCTTTGCCGGATCGGGCCACCGTACTTTTTCAGCATCTCAACGCCTGAGTGGCCGGTAACAGCCTTGACCATCTCGTCATCACATCCAGCCAAATACAGCTCGATCGTCGCATTTTTCCTGAGCCCGTGGGTTTTGTAGTAGCTCGCCTTCTCGTGCTTCATCTTCTTTTTGATGGCACGCATTTCCTCGGCAACGATACGGTAGCTCACTGGTCGACCTTTCGCGTCGGTCACAACAGTGCCGTCCGTTCGTGCGAGCCCGTCGAGATGGGCTTTCAAGCGGTCGGTGAGCGGGATCCACAACGGCTTGTCGGTTTTTCCCTGCGTAAAATCGAATCCTTCATCGGAGAAGTGCTCCCACTTCATCTTCACGACATCGCCAATTCGTTGGCCTGTACCAATGCAAAGCTCATAGACCAGCCGCGCCCTTTTTGAAGCCAGCGCTTCGAACTCGGCCCGAACATCATCTGGCCAAGGCTCCCAGCCGTCGCTCTGCTGCTTGAAAAGCGGAATACCCTTCGCCGGATTGCCGTGCTCTTTCTTGATGAAGCCGATCAACCGGGCGTGATTCATCAGGACGACCATGACCTGGACAAGATAGTTGGCTTGCCGCCAATGATCCGCATTGGCGCGGTGCAGTTCGTAGATGTGATGGGTTTCGATCCTCGCGGGGTCTTTGTCGGCCCAGATCTCTCGAATATGGCTGATATACCGCCGATAGTCGGATCTGGTACGGGGCTTCAGCTTCTTGTACGCGTCGCTTTCGTAGTAGCTGAGAATCAACGCCTCAAAATTGCGTTTCACCGGCGCAGGCGCTGGTTTTCCCTTCAGCAGGCGATTGTAGTGATCCCAAAATTCCGGGGTGCCCGCTTCCTCGTGCATCATGACCGAGATACCGCGTGAACGCCGGATGAACCGGAGATACCCCCGGTCATTGTAGACGTATTTGGGCAAGCTCTTGCGAGTCATTCGCCCATTCTCAGGTCACTGTTGAGAAAGTCGTCTGCCGCCTCTGGCGCGACCATGTTGGCATCGACGATCACGCTGCCATCGGGCTTGATCTCGAATTTCGCGCGCTGCCAGCCTGCCTCCCGCGCCTCGCGGATAAAGGCAGAGGCTGCCTGTTTCGCCTTTGTCTGTGCACTTGCTTTGGTCATCGTATCGGTACCCCACTAACCCTGTTAACAACGCGCATTATCACCCTGATCCATATTGATTTTTCCAACTGATCCAAGCGTGGATCGCCTGTCTTTGGCTGCCCGAATGGCACGGATCACTTCTGAATTTTGGGAGTTTCCATTTCGATCAGACTCCGCCTTGATCCACTCTTTAAGCTCTTGCGGAAGCCGAAGCTGCATTGGTTTACGACTGTTCATGAAACGCCTCCCGGTTGAAACCATAGCCCGTTAGTGGCACTTAGCCACTATTGCGTCAATCGATTCTTATGGCACAGTGCCACCATGCCAGAACAAAGCTCTCAAAATCAGGATAAATTCATCGTGCGGCTGCCAGATGGCCTGCGCGATCGAATACGCCTCGCAGCTGAGGCCAACCATCGCAGCATGAATGCTGAGGTCGTTGCCCTCCTCGAAGAAAACTATCCGGCTCCTGTGCCGGAAAAATTGGATGACCCCGCAGCGAGGTTACTCTTCTGGCTTGCCAAACGCATCCGCCGAAGGAACCCGAAGCCAGGGACGCCAAGGGACAAACAAGCCGCCCTATATGAGCGAATTGCGGGCGATATCGCGGAGCGTATGAAGGACATCGGCGACTAGCCCTAGTAGGCCACCCACTCATATCCATGGTTGCCTTCGTGATCTTCCCATTCGACACCGACCCCGCGCCGCCAATTTGATGACGAACAGCGCCGTGACGGCAGAACCCATTTCGGGGCAGCTGCTGGTGTCGTGCGCTGCCAACCGAATTCGCCCTGCGTGCCGTAGGTCCCGAGACGCATGTTGTAGCTCTCAGAGCAATCATCGTCGCGACCGCGCTCGCGATGGCTGTAGTACCGAACATCCCAGACGCGGATCGAGCGGACAAAATCAAATTCCAGACCGCTAATGTCGATATCGGCACCGCTTTCAGCCACCTGAGCCTGAATAACCTGGGCGAGTGTCTGACCATTGTGGTTGCTGACCTCCCAGATCTTCGGGGCCGTGCTTTGCAAAGGCGCACGCTCAGAAACACCCATCGGACAACGCCAGATTTGCAGCGGCGGCTCAATCGGCCAGGGCGTGATCCGGCGGATAAACACGGCACGGGCATGGGCACATTCTGCTGATGCAGGCCACCCACCAGCCAGGCAAAGCAGAATGGCGCAGTCGACCTGATAGGCTTTCGCCGCCTGCGGAGCCACGCTGCAGAAAAGAGCCATCACGGCTCCAACAACCCAATTCCTGATGAACCAGCACCACATATCAATAGTTTCCTTTTGATTACATTACTGCATTATTGACACATTACTTCCTCCCTCCCCCTCTACACCATATGCGAGCATGCCCTTTGTGAGGCTCGCGCGCGTTTTGTGGAATATATTCCGTAGAGCGGTTCTTGTGATCTGGCCGAATAGAGGCCATGGAATTAAGGGAACGAGTAGGGTTAAATGTCCGGAATCTCAGAAGTTCCAGAGGATTAAGCCAAGAACAACTAGCGTTAGCTGCGGATGTGGATCGCAGCTATATCAGCGAGATCGAACTCGCCAAAAATTCAGCATCAATCGATGTTCTGGAGCGGATTGCGGATGCTCTCGGCGTCGATCCCAAGGAATTGTTTAACGAGAGGGGCTAGTTTTGCCCAAACTTGAGAGTGTTCGCACAACGGCCGAAGCCATCGGCCGCATTACGTGTATCAAGACAGGCGAAGAAATCGGCCTGCTGTATCAGTGGGATAACGGCGAGACACAAGCAGCGCTATACAATGGCAGCCGCCCTAAAACACCACTCTGCTCGGATCATTCCCCTGAACCGGACCTTGGCGCAAAACGCAGCTAACGGCCGGAACGAGCCCATTCTGTAAGTTCGATTTTCTCGCTGCGTGCGCGCGCGGCACAAAGATTGCTGCGGCCGCGAGAAAGCGATGCCAATTTGCTCCGGGAAATGCGGCCATTCAGTCGGGTCGCGGCCAAGTGAGCTACCCCCCCGAAATTCGGACACTGACGTAAGCTACGATTTGTTGTCTGCTGATCTTCGACGAGAAGGAGATCAGAGATGTCGAAACGGAAGCAGCATGCGCCTGAGTTCAAGGCGAAGGTGGCGCTTGAGGCGCTGAAGGGTGAGCAGACGGTGGCCGAGCTGGCGAGCCGGTTCGGGGTTCATCCGACGATGATCCACGGCTGGAAGAAAGCCTTGCTGGAAGGCGCATCCGGCGTGTTCGAGCGCGGCGGCAAACAGGCACCCGGGATTGACGAAGAGCAACTGAAAGAGTTGCACGCCAAGATCGGGGAGTTGGCAGTGGCCAATGATTTTTTGTCCAGAAAGCTCAAGCCGTGGACCGGCAAGTGAGGCGAAAGATGATCGAGCCGGGCAATCCCGGGCTGTCGATTGGCAAGCAGTGCAGGCTGCTGTCGATCTCGCGGTCGTCGTTCTATTACGCGCCCAGGGGCGAGACGGCGCTGAACCTCGCGCTCATGCGCCAGATTGATGAACAATTCCTTGAGACACCGTTCTACGGCGTGCGCCAGATGACGTGGCACCTGCGCAACGAGGGCCATCTGGTCAATGAAAAGCGCATTCGTCGTCTGATGCGGCTGATGGGCCTGATGCCGATCTACCAGAAACCCAACACCAGCAAGGCTGCCAAGGGTCACAAGACCTACCCCTATCTGCTGCGTAGCCTGCGGGTGGACCGCCCGAACCAGGTCTGGTGCGCCGATATCACCTATCTGCCAATGCGGCGCGGGTTCCTGTATCTAGTCGCGGTCATGGACTGGCACACGCGCAAGGTTCTGGCGTGGCGCATCTCGAACACGCTGGAGGCTGACTTCTGCGTCGAGGCGCTGAACGAGGCGATCCACCGCTTCGGCCCGCCCGGGATCATGAACACCGACCAGGGCAGCCAGTTCACGTCGTTTGCCTGGACAGACCGGTTGCGCCGCTCCGGCGTGCGCATCTCAATGGATGGCAAAGGCCGGTTCCTCGACAACATCTTCGTGGAACGGCTCTGGCGGAGCCTGAAATACGAGTGCGTCTACCTGCACGCCTGGGAGAGCGGATCACAGGCCAGGGCAGGCGTCGGCAAGTGGATCGAGTTCTACAATCGCAAGCGCCCGCATTCCGCCCTTGGCGGCAAACCCCCAGCCGTGGTCTATTGGCTGAGAAATGATGAAACCCAAACCGATCAGCAGGAGCACAGAGTAGCTTAAATTACGCCGGAACCTGTCCAATGATTGGGGAGTAGCTCATAAAGTGTTTCCCAGTGATCGCGATAAAGTATACATCTGCGCCGTGTAGATCAGATTTATCCTTGAGAAAGGCCGGTTGGGCGACACCGACCGCTGAGCAACGATCAAGCTTCCGCACATGCGAAAAATGCTGCGTCAGCAGTAGCTGCGGCTGCATAAGTCCGGTTTTCCCGCGTTGGAGACCTTCGCCGCAGCTTTGTTGAACGACAGCTTTCTCTATGTGAGGACGGGTATCATTTCCTCATATCATCCAGGAACTCCAGAACGCGCGCATAGTCTTGGCGTGCCCCCATTGGGTGGTCCGGTTTGATTGTTAGTGCATCGTGGGCCTCTGGTCCATTGGCACGATGGTTTCGGGCGCAGGCGGACGATAGCCCAATGAGCTGTGCGGCCTGACCGTGTTGTAGTGAATGCGCCATTGCTCGATCAGGATTTGGGCTTCGCGCAAGCTGTAGAAAATTTCTCCGTTGAGCAGCTCGTCGCGGAACCGAGCGTTGAAGCTTTCACAGTATCCGTTTTCCCATGGTGAGCCTGGTTCGATGTAAGCCGTCTTTGCTCCGACTGCTGCGATCCAGTCCCGCACCTTCTGAGCAATAAACTCCGGGCCGTTGTCGGAACGGATATACTCTGGCGGCCCACGTAGGATGAACAGATCGGTCAATGCATCTAGCACGTCTGTCGAGTTGAGTTTGCGATCCACACGGATCATGAGCGCCTCCCTTGTGTATTCATCAATGATGTTCAGCGTCCGATAGACGCGCCCGTCAGCGGTCCGATCCTGGACAAAGTCGTAGGACCAGACATGGTTTGGGCGTTCGGGCCGCAGACGTACGCAGGAGCCATCGTTCAGCCAGAGCCGACCTTTCTTCTTTTGTTTCTGTGGGACTTTCAGCCCTTCGCGTCGCCAGATGCGCTCAACCCGCTTGTGGTTCACACACCAGCCCGCATTGTTGAGCAGACCGGCCACCATCCGATATCCATAGCGGCCGTACTGATCAGCCAGTTTGATAATGTCGTCGGTTAGACGTTCTTCATCTGCACGGCCTTGCGGTACCTTGCGCTGCGTGGATCGGTGCTGTCCAAGCGTGCGGCAGGCGCGGCGCTCGGACACACCAAGCTCTTGCCGAACATGGTCGATGCACTTTCGGCGACGCGAAGGGCTCAGAAGTTTCCCTTCGCGGCTTCAGACAGAATGAGCTTGTCCAGTGTCAGGTCCGACACCGCCCGCCGCAGTCGCTGGTTCTCCTTCTCCAGCTCTTTCAGCCGGGCGAGCTGAGATCGCTGCATCCCGCCATAGAGCTTGCGCCATCGATAAAATGTCTGCTGCGTCACGCCAATCTGCCGCACAGCCTCCGCAATCGTCGCGCCTTGTCCTTGCAGAACTTCAACCTGACGAAGCTTCGATACAATCTCTTCGGGTTTCTCTCGTTTCCCAGCCATCGCTGATCCTCCAAATTTGAGGGATATCCTATCCCCGTTGGTGGACCACTTTCAGGGGGCTACTCCACGGTCCCCGGTCGATGTCGCGATCCTTCTCGACCTCCTGTTCGCGCTCGCCTTCGATATCCATCCAATGGCGCATTTCAAAACTATCGGCCCTGAGCCGCCGCTGGCTGATGTGTTGAATGCTTTGCAGCAGCGTCACCAGAACGGCCATTCGCACACAACGCAGCATTCTTGGTTAGGCAAGACCGCGCCCAGCATTCTGCGCCAATGTCGCATATGAGTAATACAAACTCTGGCTGAGAAGCTAACTTGCCTGGAGTGACCACTTCGATTGGCCCGAAATGAAATCTATCTCACCCTCCTCTTCTCATGCGGACGCCCACAAGTACGGTGTGCTCTTCGTCTTTGCGGCGGGGGTCTTGTGGTCGACCGTCGGCCTTGGCATTCGCCTGATCGAAGATGCTGTCGTGTGGCAGATTCTGCTCTATCGGTCGATCAGCATGTCGCTGTTTCTTTACGTGCTTATCCGCGTGCGGTCTGGCGAAAGCCCGTTTGTTCAGATCCGCCGTATCGGCGCCCCTGCCATCATCGCAGGGCTTTCACTGGTCGCGGCCTATTCCGGCGGCATCTACGCGATCCAGAACACTTCGGTCGCGAATGCGATGCTTTTGTTCGCGACAGCACCGTTTATGGCTGCAGTACTCGGATGGATCGTGTTGCGAGAACCCGTTCGCGCGGCAACCTGGATAGCGATCGCCGTCGCAATCGGCGGGATCGCGATCATGGTCGCCGACAAGTCCGGAAGCGTGGTCCTGAGGGGCAGCCTTGCCGCGCTCGGATCGGCCTTTGGCTTCGCGGTCTTCACCGTGGCCCTGCGATGGGGGCGAACCGGTGAGATGCTGCCAGCGGTCTTTCTTTCGGGTCTCTTCGCGATCGTAATTACTTTGGCCATATGCCTAGGCCTCGGGCTCTCAATCGTATTGAGCCCCAGTGATGGCGGCATTGCGATGGGTATGGGGGTATTCCAGGTCGGCGCCGGTCTGATCCTCTACACGCTGGGCTCGCGCAGCCTCCCGGCAGCAGAGCTCGCTCTGCTGTCTCTGGCCGAAGTCCTGCTCGGCCCACTCTGGGTGTGGCTGTTTCTGGGGGAAACCGCGACCGAAAATACCCTGATCGGCGGCGCAGTGCTGCTCGCGGCGATTGCGGGCAATGCGCTGTCGGGCAAGAGAAGAAAGCCACCTCCCATTACCGCGCCGTAGAATAGGAGCCAACGGCCCGGAGCTGATATTCGCGCCGCACTTCACGAAAGATCGGTTCCAGCCACTAAGCGGACGTGGTTTCACCGACCGTCGTGCTAGCAGAAATAGGAACAGCTGCGAGATGAGGTCATTGGCTTCAGGTGTGAATGCAGATTTGGGCCAACACTGAGGCGGATATTCCGCCTGACAGCATACAGAGCAACTTGAGGGGCGGTTCCACGCCGCCTTCTTTCGGCTTCGGGTGTCTGCCAGATGTTTGATCTAAGAGCCGTCGATGATCGAAGGCACAGCACGGTAGCGGTCAAGCCTGGCGGGCCTTTATAGCGAATGTGCGGGAAATCGAAGAGATGTCCGTGCCCTCTGGCCAGAAACCCCGAAATCGTCCGCGCCGGTGGATGGAAATGATGGATTATTGCATGCCAGAGAAGCCGTTCCGGGTCTTGCAGCAATCCTCCGAGCAAGGCCAGCGTGCCTTGATCCGATCGGCGCACTGGTGCATCATATATAGTATCCGGGGTCATACTGGCGCATGGCCAGTCAGACGCCGCTCGAATGCAAAGAATGCAATCGTCAAAACCCTGTAATGTGTAGATCCTGCAACAGCCCCTAACAATCAGGGGTTGATTAAGCTCGACCGCTCGTGAATACTCTCCCAAAACACAATCGAGCAGGGACTGTGCTACCAAGCGAGATACGTATCGCGGCTAGAATACAGGAGAAGAGTCGATCGCTAAAGTATTGAAATCTTCTGCCGGGTCTCTCCGCCGGGCCGTCGCGGCAAAGCCGCGCGGATGGTGGGGCGTCATGTTGGAGACGATGTGAAGCGGTCTCTCTACGGTTGGATCGTCACCCTTATCAAGATCGCGACAGTCGCGCTGATCTTGGGTATTTCCGTGTTCGTGTATCGCATCGACACCCAGGTAACGATTGACGCCGCCAAAAGGGACGCGCGTAGCCAGGTCGACCATGCGGCGGCAATGCTGGCCACGGAACTCGCGGTGCGCGAAACGATTGCGAAATCTGTTGCCGTGACGGCATCCTTGATGCCCGAGGAGAGCGAAGACGCCTTCACCGACCTGGCCAGCCGGATGACCGAGGGCAGAGAGGACATCCTCAATCTGGCCTATGCACCCGATCTCGTCGTGCGCCATGTCTATCCATATGAAGCCAATGCCAGCGTCATAGGCCTCGACTATCGCGAGCCCTCCGAGTTCACGGCAGGTGCCGATCAGGCCCTTGAGGCGAACGCGCCGGTATTGATCGGCCCGATCAACCTCTTGCAGGGGGGGGCGGCCTGATCTTGCGGGTGCCGTTCCGCCAGGCCGGGGCGAATGGTGCCGAAGACCAAGGCCTCGTTTCTTTGGTGATGAAGCTCGACAAGCTGGTCGAAGACACCGCTATCCTGACCACGTTAGAAGAGTATTCGATTGCGGCATATTCCGGTGACGCGATTGTAGCGGAAAACAACCTTGTTTTCGGCTCCATGTCGCACTGCGGACCCGACGCTCTGCTGAGCGCTTTCCCCGTCATGGATGCGATCTGGACATTTTGCATCGCCCCAAAAGCCGGCTGGCCGGTTCGGGGCGAGAACAGCACTGTGATCATTACCCTGGCGATGCTCGCGACTCTCACCACGGTTATCGTCTTTGTCGTCGTGGGCGTGCTGCGCGCGCGTGAATCCAAGGCCAAGACACAGCTTTGGGAGGCGATCGAGGCGATCAATGACGGGTTTGTCCTTTTTGACAAGGACGACCGGCTCGTGCTCTGCAACGCTAGGTATCGCGAGCTCTACAGCGCGTCGGCCCCGGTCATCCAACAGGGAGCGAAATTCCGCGATATCATCGAATATGGTGCCTGGAGTGGAGAATATGCCGACGCCGTGGGAAATGAAGCGGAGTGGATCGAGGAACGCATGGCCGCACACCGCGACCCTGAGGGCGAACAGGAACAGCGGCTGGTAAATGGACGCTGGATCAAGATCGCGGAGCGCAAGACCAGTGAAGGTGGGACAGTGGGTTTCAGGGTAGATATCACCGATCTCAAACAAGCCCAGCATGAAGCGGAAGCCGCAACACGAGCTATCACGGAGTTTCTCACCAACATAAACCATGAGATACGCACGCCGCTTTCCGTGATCGTCGGGTTTGTCAAGTTTCTTGCCCGTCCCGAGATGCTCACATCATACAAGACGATGGAGAAATCATTCGAGGCGGATAATTCCGATCCGGACAGGACGCGCGAGACAGTTGCGGCCTATAGCTCGGATATCAAGAAATGCGCCGTGCGGATCGAGAAGTCAGCTGCGCACCTGCACTCGCTGGTTCAGGATACGCTGGATATGTCCAAGGTCGTGGACGGGGGCTTCAACCTCAACCCGGAACAGGTGAACCTTGGCTTGCTTGTCACGGAATGCGCCGAGCAATTTGCGGACGAGGCAAGCAGGAAGGGGATTGATCTTCAGGTAGATGTCTCGGCCGTTGAAATCATGGCTGATCCACTGCGCCTGCGTCAGATCCTGTTCAACCTGATCGGCAACGCGGTCAAGTTCACTGACAGCGGCCACGTGAATATCTCGAACGAAACCGGCGAAGACGACACGGTGATCAGGATCGCCGATACCGGCCCGGGAATCGCTGAGGAACACCGGCAGCGCGTTTTCGAGAAGTTCTGGCAGATTGATGGCACCGTCACACGCAAACATGGCGGCACCGGGCTTGGGCTGGCGATAAGCGATGCACTGGTGAAGCTGCATGGCGGCGAAATCTGGATCGAAACCGGCGAAGACGACACGGGAGCGATCTTCTTCATCCGCCTGCCGTTGGTTCAACCGCCCCGATGCGCCGCGTGAGGTCACGACGGGCCAGCCGCACCGTCTTTCCAATTTATCCGCTCGGCCGCAGTTTAATGCGTTTATCGCCCAAGCACTGCCGCAATCTTGCCAAATCCCTAGAATAGAACACGGTCAAGAAACAATTCGTGGGTCCGCGTTGTTGGTAGTTTCTTGGAGGAGCTGGATGGGACAAATGGCAAATAAAGGGAAGTTGCAGCGTGGCAAGTTGGTATGCCTGCGCAACGCAATGATTGGCATCGCCGTCATTGCGCTAATCCGCCTAGCGCTTTTCACTGACGCTACGTCCCGTTTGCTCTCCGGACTGAATTTCGCGAATGCGACGCTCTATCTTTTGCTTGTGGGTATTCTGGCCGTAGCCGTCTACCGGCGCGATCAACTGATCAAGCTGCAAAAGGAGATCGTCGCCCGGAAGGAAGAGGAGATTGAGCTGATCTATGCCGCACTGAACCAGCATGCGCTGGTTTCACTGACCGACCGGGATGGCAGGATTACCTCGTTGAACGACAAGTTTACCGAGCGTCTCGGCTATTCCAGCGATGAGCTTGTCGGAAAGCCGATAAGCATGATCTATCCCGGTGGCGAGAACGACACCGTTTACAATCAGACCCGCGAGAAACTGGAGGCTGGCGAGATCTGGTCAGGCGAGAACGAGGAGATGGCCGCCGATGGGTCCAGGGTTTACTCGCGTGGCACATTCGTTCCCGTGATGGATGACCATGGTAAGCTGGTTCGCTCGGTGGGGATCCGAACCGACAATACGGATTTCCATCGCGCCCAGCACGCTCGTTCCCTCAAGGCATTGTTCGACCATCTTCAGGACGAGGTCTACGTCTGCGACACCGCGAGCCTGCAAATGGTCTATGCCAATTGCGCGGCTCTGAGGAGCAGTGGCTGGGAAGCAAGAGAACTGACCCAGAAGACCATACTCGACGCCGATCCCGACAGAAGCGCTGACCCAAAGGTGAATGAAAAGATTTTCCGCGCGCATGTCGCGCCTCTGGTCACGGGGGAAGAAGAGGTCGTGACGATTGATGTGCAGCGCGGCGAAGGCCATGGCGAGGTCAGCACCCGCATTATCCGCGGCGACGATGGCAGGAATCTGTTCGTCTCCGTTCTGCGCGACTCGACCAAACGCAAGGAGATCGAGCTTGCGAAGATGCAGTCGATCTCGATCGTCAGTCACGAACTGCGCACGCCCTTGACCTCGATCAAGGGGTCGTTGCGGCTTCTGGAGTCGGGTGCGCTGGGAGCTTTCGATCAGAAGGCGCAGTCGGTTCTGGATATCGCCGCACGCAATACCGACAGGCTCTTGCTGGTCATAGATGACATCCTCGACCTCGAGAAGATCCGTGCCGGCAAGATGGAGTTTACAAAGTCCCCGATTGACCTTGTCACCTTCGTCGCAGAGGCGGTCGAGATGAACAGGGGCTATGGCGACGAACTGAATGTGAACTTTGACTTTCACACCGATCTGGAAGCCGCACCCACCCGCGCAGCACCTGAGCGCATCATGCAGGTTATCGCGAACCTTCTGTCCAATGCGGCGAAATACTCCCCGACCAACGGCACCGTGCGCATCGGTTTGTGCCAGGATGGCCGGTTCTGGCGGATTTTCATCTCTGACAATGGCCCCGGTATACCAGAGGAAATGCGCGACGCCGTCTTCGAGACCTTCTCGCAACTGAAAAGCGCTGATGGCGTGACCCGCAAAGGAACCGGCTTGGGCATGACGATTTCTCAGAAAATCGTCGAGGCACATAAAGGCGAGATTGGCTTCGACAGCGAACTCGGCAAAGGCTCGACATTCTTCGTCAAGCTGCCGATTGACGAAGCATCCAACGAGGATGTGGGCGACAAGCCTTTAGCCGAGGTGACGTGCCAGTCCAACGCCGCCTAGCAATGAACTCGAGACTGCCGCTTTCCTGCCCTTCAATCGCAACAATCAAGAGTTATTGTTGTCGGAATATGGAAAGTGGCATGGTCCAGGAGTTAAGTGGCATGACAGAGTTGAAACGTATACTTCACGTCGACGACGACGAGGACATTCGCGAGATCGCGAACATGGCCCTTGAAATGGTCGGTGAGTTCGAAGTCCTGCAATGCGCTTGCGGCCAGGACGCGATCGAACAGGCCGAGGCGTTTGCCCCCGACCTGTTCCTGCTGGACTACATGATGCCCGACATGGATGGTGAAATGACGCTCAACGAATTGCGAAAACTCCCCGGCCTGAGCGACGTGCCGGTCGTTTTCATGACCGCCCGCGTCCAGAAAGACATGGCAGACAACCTGCGCCGCAATGGTGCACTGGACGTGATAACCAAGCCCTTCGACCCGATGGAGCTTGCAGGACACCTCCGGGAAATCTGGCAGGCCGGCAGCGTCAGCGTCTCGTGAGAGAGCCGATCAAAAAAATGCAACTTCAGAATGTTTCGCCCAACTTTCATCACATTCTTTGTGGAAGCTGTGTTCATGGATGCGAAACAATCTGCCCCCTTGGGTGATCAAAACCAGCAATCGAACGGAGGAACGTTATGAAAATCCTTGCGGTAGACGACGACGATCTTGCCCTGGAGATTCTCGCGTCCGCACTTCGCGGAGCTGGCTACACTGACGTGATCTCGGTGACTTCGGGGGCCGAGGCTCTCAAGGTCATCGAGGAGTCGAGCGCCCCTTTCGACGCCTTTCTGCTCGACATCGCAATGCCCGGTATCGACGGAATCGAGCTGTGCAGCATGGTCCGTGCGATGCCGCTCTATGCGACCGCGCCGATCGTGATGATCACGGCCATGAAGGAGCGCCATTTCATTGACCGCGCTTTCGCCGCGGGCGCGATGGACTACATCAACAAGCCGTTCGATCCGGTCGAACTCGGGGTGCGGATCGGCATTGCAGATCGGTTGTCGCGACAGTCGCATCAGGTCGAGGAGGCCGCCACGGAAGTGGCTCTTCTTAAATCACGCACCGGTGTTGGCGCCAAGTTCGCAGCCGAAGATCCTATCACTATCCATGACGTTCCGCGCGTAATCAGCATGACAGCTATGGAAAACTACCTGCTCCAACTCACCTACTGGATGACCTTGAAAAGCAAATCGGTCGCGTTCTCTATATCCGGCTTCAGCACGGTTCACGCCCAATGCGATCCTACGGAGATGTATGACATCCTGTCAGATGCAGCTTACGCCATCGCCGAGGGGTTCAAGCATACCAATCACCTCGTCACCTATGTCGGCGATGGGCGATTCGTCGCGGTGGTCAACGGTTCCGGATCAGCGATTGATCACGAAATTCTCAAGTCGATCCAGTTCGAGATTGACCAGACCCCTCCGATCCTGGCGTCTGGGCGCTCCTGCCCGATCACGTTCGAGATGGGGGAAATCTATTCTCCCGGCCTCTGGTCCGCCCCGAACCGGCTGAGTCTGTTGCACAGCCCGCAGCTGATGGCTCGTCGCTCCGGTGCCACCGAAAGCCGCCACAGCGCTGCAGCTTGATCCCAACAAAACCCAGGTTATCGCTCCATGACAAGCACCGAGCAATTCCAACAGGCATTCGATGCATCAGTCGTTCAGATCCGAAAACGGTTCATCGACCGCGCAGAACAACAGGTCCAGGATCTCGACGAACTGATGGACTGTATTGAATCCTGCCCAGACGATCGTGCTGCACTGGAGGCGGCGACGAGTCTCGCACACAAGATTTCCGGGGTCGCCACAACGTTGGGATTTCCACTTATCGGCGAGCTTGCACAAACCGCCGAGAGCAAGCTGATCGCCTGCGCCACACCGTCTAGCGGGGCCTCATTGAGCCAAGCCGCTGAAGCGGTCGAAAGCCTTGTTGCAGAACTCGATCGTCTTTAGGCGCGGGGAGCGCAATACAGAAAAGACGATTGATAAGCTGCGGGATGGCGGCTTGGCCCCGCATCCTGCGCGCTCAAGAAACTTTGAATTTCGCATTGCAGCGAAAGTTCAGGATGCGGGCTGCAATGGCAGCATCGTCTCTAATCCGTGGGAGGCGGCGACGCGGCGCACCGCGAGCAAGTGGCCTTCATGGTTCGCCAATTTGCTAACGCCGCTCCAAGCGCAGTGCAGCCGTTCCGCCAGCGCGCAGCGAACGTCCGGTCTCCGCCCTTGGTGTTTTTCGCTGCGGTCGCAATACTCAGAAAGCGGTTGTTGAGGCTGGCGCGGCGAATTCACACTTTACCCCGCATGGGAGACCTTCGCCGCAGCTTTGTTGAGCGCCAGCTTTCCCTACTCGAGGACCGGTGTCATTTCCTCACGCCGTCCAGAAGCTCCAAAACGCGCGCGTAGTCTTCGGTGAAGTCCCTAACCTGCTCAAAAACCTCCCGTCGCTCCTGATCCAGGCAACGGAAGTACCGCTCGACATCGGTAAAAAACGTCTCCGCATCACGCTGCAACAGATCTGCATAGGCCTGCACGTCATGTGCATTGGTCGGCATCCAGGGCGGCACAGGCGGCAGACAACTGCCCGCGATCGAGGCAGAACTCCAGCTCAGAACGATCATAACCGCCAATGTTTGTTTCAAAAGCGCCATATTATCTTGGCTCAGCCACTCCGTTGCAGTAAATTCGTTTCAACGCATGAATGGCGCAAAAACTCAAAATGCACCTATTGATTGCATGATTATAATATTGTATCGGTTCGGTAGTCCATGAGGGACTGCCGGGCTCATGCGAAATTCTGCAAGGCTCGGTCCTATGAATTTGATGCAAGACGCCCCAAATGTTGTCAGTGAAGATGGGCTGCGCACGCTGCTTGCCGAGGATCATTCGGCGGATGTTGTGTGCCGGGTTACGCCCAAACGTACAGGTGCTCAGTGGTCCGGGGTTTGGACCGTGCATTGCGTCTCGCCAGATGGCGAGACGCGTCGCCTGCTCGTCACTGCGCGCAACAACATGGCAGCCCGAGAGTTCAAGACGATCAACGGCTTATCCAGCTTCCTTGCGGGCCTTGGTGTTTCGATCGTCTCGATCCCGATGCTTGAAGGCAAGATCGCCTCACACAAGCTGGACGACGCGGGCTAAGCCACTTGCCGTCCTCGCAGCATTACTTGCTGCACCCGCCTATTCTGAAGGCTTCGTGCTTTCCATGCGGGCCGATGGCCAGCTGGAGACCAAAGCTCCCCAATCAGGTTTTGCTCAAAACTATGTCGACGGGATTGGTGCAAACCCACCAGAGCTGATCGTTTTTGCAGCGCCAGAGCCTGTAGATCCCCCTCCTGCACCCGCCCGCGCAGTTCCCCGACCTGAAATCCTCGCAGCTCTTGAAAGCACGGCGCATCGGTATGGCGGGCACCCGGCTTTGCGCCGCGCCGGTCTGTCGGTGACCGAGTGGCAGGCACTCTTCCAAGCCAATATCGAGATCGAAAGCGCCTATCGCTCGAATGCACGCAGTTCCGCAGGCGCGATTGGCCTCGGACAGCTGATGCCCGCGACGGCCGCGCAGCTTGGTGTTGATCCGCATGATTGGCAGGCCAATCTTGATGGCTCTGCCCGTTACCTTCTCATGATGCTGGCGCAGTTCGGCACGCCTGAGCTTGCGCTTGCCGCCTATAATGCAGGGCCGAACGCGGTCGCGCGCTATGGCGGCATCCCTCCCTACCGAGAAACCCAAAATCACGTGCGCCGCGTCATAGCCGTGCGTGACCGACTGACTGGAGCCTCCTGATGCACACACAAATCCGCATAATCCTGTCGCTGGCTATGGCCAGTTTGATGTTAGCCAACCCCGCCTTTGCACAGAGCATCGACCTCTCGCCGGTGCAGAACCTGCTGCAAGGCATCGTCGACACAATCACCGGTCCCTTGGGCATTGTGATTGGCACTTTGGCCCTCATCGGTGTGTTCCTATCCTGGCTCTTTGGCATTCTGGATTTCCGCCAAGCCCTCTGGGTTCTGGTCGCCATTGCAGGGATCGCAGCTGCACCGACCATCGTGACCGCCATCTGGGGCGCATAAATTCGGCATGGCAACGCAAACCCGCCTCTTCCTGGGTCTGATCCGGCCGCCAAAGCTCATCGGCTTGCCGATCATGTATGCCATGGTTTGGCTGTTCGGGTTTGTGTTGCTTTTTCTCTGGGTTCAGAGCTGGCCGGTGATCATCATTGCCGCACTGGCCTATCCTGTGCTGTGGAAAGCCGCTGACTGGGACCCGGCCTTTCTTGAGGTGATGGTCACCGCGCTGCAGGAAACGCCCCCGACGCCAAATCGCAAGATCCATTCGGGGGACAGCTATGCTGCGTGATTCTTCCGATGATATTGCCATATTGCCAGACTGGGCGCGCAAAGAGCGTCCAATGGCCAGCATGCTGCCCTATGTCAGCCTCGTGAATGACGTGACAATCCGCACGCGCGGCAATGCTTTGTTCCAGTGTATCCGCCTTGATGGCGTCAACAGCATGACCAGCGATGACGCTCATCTGGAAAAGATCCGCGCGCTCTTCGCTGCGATCATCGCGCAGATCGGGCCGGAGTACAGTTTCTACGTCCACAAGGTTTCAAAAGCGATCGGGACCGCCTTACCACCGGTTCCCAATGAGGGGTTTGCCCAAGCCCTGGACAGCCGTTGGCAAATGGCAATGGCGCGTGCAGGTCTGCGGGACAAGACTCTCACGCTCACTGTACTGAAACGTCCGCGCCTCGGCGCGCGGCTGCGCCTGAAACGTTCAGACTCCATCGCACAGATGAAAGACCAGACAGCCAAGCAACTGCGCAAGCTCGACGAGGTCGTCGGGTTTCTGCTCTCGTCCTTTTCTGAGATGAGCCCGCGCCTGCTCGGCGCTGAATGCGGCGAGCTACTCGGGTTCCTTGGCGCGCTCAATATCGGCCAAGAGCGACCGCTCTTCGCAAAATCCCGCTTTGGCGTCATTGCCGAAGATGTAGCCAACACCCGCGTCACGTTTCAGGGGCGAGGCTTCACGCTCGTCGATGGGACGGCGGGCAAGCGGTTTGGCACCAGTTTTGCGATCAAGACTTACCCAGCCAAAACCAGCTGCACCATGTTCGATGAACTGAACCTGCCTGTCGACATGGTGGTCACACATTCCTTCACGCCCATCAACAGCAACATCATGGCCAGCCGGATCAAGCGCCAACAGCGTCTGATGAAGGCCAGTGATGATGGTGCGATTTCCCTTGCTGAAGAACTGGTAGACGCGCTGGACGATCTTGAATCCAAGCGCCTCAGCTTTGGCGATCATCACATGACGGTGGCGGTTTTCGCCGAGACCGAGGAAAAGCTGGAAGCAATCGCCGCCGAGGTGCGCAACATCGCGGCCAGTGAAGGCGTCAATCTGGTGAATGAGAGCTTTGCGGCTCGGACCCATTATTTCGCGCAGCATCCGGGCAATGGGCAGATGCGCAGCCGTAAGGCCGCCATCACCAATACGAACTTTGCCGACCTCGCAGCGCTGCATCGCGGTCAAATGGGCAAACCCGGACACAAAGTGCCTTGGGGCAAGCCGATCACTCTCTTCCCGACGCCGGAGCGTTCGGGCTTCCTGTTCAACTACCATGAGACGGGACAGCCAGACAAAGAGCCTACCGGCGGACACACCTTGATCCTCGGCCGTCCTGGCTCTGGCAAGTCGGTGTTGTCGGCCTTCCTCATGACCCAAGCCCGGCGCTGCGACGCGCGCGTCTTTGTCTTCGACTATCGCGCTGGCATGGAAATGGCGGTGCGGGCCAATGGTGGGCGCTACAGCGCAATCAAGGCGGGTGAAGCCACCGGTCTCAACCCCCTGCGCACGGAAATCGACGGGCGCGGGCAAGCCTGGCTCTCCGATTGGTTGGCCACGCTGCTGCATCGCACCGACAAACCCCTGAGCCCTGTTCAGATCAACCGCATTCAGGAGGTGGTGCGCCAGAACGCTGGAGCGAGCGATGCCGCCCTTCGCAACTGGCAGGATTTGGCCTCGCTCTTTGTGGCGGGGGCAGATGAAGGGGATCTGTTCGAACGGATTCAGGAATGGACCGCTGATGGCCGCTACGGTTGGATTTTCGGGCAAAGCTCTGAGGATACCTTCTCGCTCGATGGTGATGTCGTCGGGTTCGACCTGACCGGCATTCTCGACAGCGAAAGCGAGAAAGAGCGCATGGCGGTCCTCTCCTACCTGTTTCGGAGGGTGGAGCGCGTGATCGAGGATCGCAAACCGACATTGATCATCATCGATGAAGCCTGGAAAGCGCTCGACAACCCGTATTTTGCCGACCGGCTGAGCAACTGGCTGGTCACGGCGCGCAAACAGAATGCCGTCGTTGTGATGATGACCCAATACGCAAGCCAGCTTGAAAAGACCCGCACCGGCAAGACGATTGTCGAGGCTGTGCCGACGCAGCTCTTGCTTCCCAACATCCGCGCCTCGGCCAGCGATTACACCATGCTGGGACTTTCTGAGAAAGAGCTCAGCGTATTGCTCGGCACCGGCAGCAACTCCCGTCTTGCACTGGTGCGCGATGATCAAGGCTCGGTGGTAATTGACGCTGATCTCAGCGCCCTTGGGCCCTACCTCACGATCCTTGGCGGCATGGAAAAAGGCGAAGCGCTGGTCGGCGCAGATTACCGCCAGAATCCAGAATTTTGGAGACAAATTGATGCGTAGACTTTGCGTGCTGACCCTCACCCTTTTGACCCTGACAGCCTGCGCGGAATACCGGCCGTCCGAAGCTGAATGCTTCAACTCTTTTGCCGAAGTCAGCCGCAGCAATTGCAATTTCGAGCTGCTCGGGCCGATTGGTTCGCTGCATGAATAGCCTCCGCCCGCATATCCTTGCGGGTCTGGTGTGGCTCAACGCGCCATTGGCCCATGCCCAAGGCGTGCCGACCTTTGATGCGGGCATGTTCCTGCAGCGCGAGCGCGTGTTGCAGCAGGGCGAGCAGGATCTGGCGCTGCAACGGGACCGGCTGTCCAAAGAAGAAGAGCTTGAAGAGCTCGAACAAGAACAATTCCAAGCGCTGGAAGACATTCTCGATGCCGCGACGCTTGCCAGCGGGAACTCAGGCGCACTGGTCGCGAGCCTGGAAGCTGGTTCATCGCCTGAAAGCGCCGCAGACACGCTCTATGGTTCGGTCGACCCAAACCCAGGCGCAGCCCAGATGTTTGGCGATGCCTCTGGCTCGATCGAAGAGCTGATCATTCGTGCTTCTCAGGAAACGCACAATATGTCCGGCGTGCGCGCGGCGGGCCTATCGCCCAAGCAATGGCGTTGTCTGTTGCAGGCGCTGATCTGGCAAGAAAGCCGCTTTGCCATTGGCGCGCGCTCCCCTGTTGGTGCATTCGGCCTGACCCAGATCATGCCGGGCACAGCACAGGATCTCGGAATTTACCCAGCCTACTACGAAAACCCCTACATCCAGGTCACCGGCGGCGCGCGCTATCTGGCGCAGATGCTGGCCATGTTTGACGGCAACATCATTCATGGGCTCGCGGCTTACAATGCTGGTCCGGGTAATGTGCAGCGCTACAGCGGCGTGCCGCCATTTGCCGAAACCCAACACTACGTTCAGGTGATCTCCGAGCGCTACAATCTCTACCTTGCACGCGTCGGCGGTGTTGATGCACTCGGCACGATTGATCCGGTTCTGCTCGCCAACTCCACGATGAGCCTGACCTCTTTCGGCGCAGGGGTCTACGGCGATTACTCCTTGGTGTCGGTGCAAGCGGCCGCGCTCCGGGTGCAGGACATCATCACCCGCATTGGTGAGATAGATGACATTCACGCGGCCATGTCGCTCAACACCTACGCGCGGGCTGAACTCGCTCGCCTGATCGCGATCCGCACGCGCCTCAAGGCCGCCCATACCCGCCCGCTTAGCGCGGCAGAGCTGGCCATGGCGGCCGCGCAGGCCCGCGAACAAGACTTCATGCAATTCGATCTGGAGGCCCTCCGATGATCCGTTTTCTTTCCACCGTAGCCACTTGCGCGTTGCTAGTTGCCTCACCCCTGTCTGCCCAAGGTGTCCCCACGGTCGACACGCGCAACATCGCACAGGAAATTCGCCAGCTGCAGCAGATGTTGGAGGATTTTGGGATCCAGACCGACCAGCTCGACACGCTTCTCGAACAACTCGACCTGGTGCAGCAGCAACTCGACACGCTCAACGAGACTTACGCCGCCCTGACCGGAGCGACGGATATCATCGAAATGGCAATGGGTGGCGATCTCGACGGGCTTCTCGATCAGGAATTCGGCGATCTCCTTGGCACCATCCGGCAAATCCAAAGCGGCGATTTCAGCGGTCTCATCGGCAACGCGGCCCCTCAAATGGAAGGCCGCATGACGCAAGCCCTAGAAGATGCAGGCTTCGATCAAGACAGCCTGTCTGACATGGCCAGCAGCGGCAATCCGGGGGCTGAGCGAATTGCCAGCCAGGCGGGCACAGGGGCCGTTATGTCAGCGGCGGCCGAGAACAGCTATGACGAGGCCGCGCAATCTCTTGAGCGGGTCCAGCAGCTGGTTTCCCTGATCCCTAACATGGAAACGCTCAAGGAAGCGGTCGATCACAACACCCGCGTCACCGCCGAGCTTGCGATCGCCATGACGCGCATGTGGGAGTTGGAAGCCATCCAGACCGTGGGGGCGGGTCAATCCGGCGTTGCCGATGCCGCCACGCTGGCTGAAGAGCGCCGCTACATGGACTTTACCCTGCCAGACCTGCGTGCGGACTGACCCCATGAGTAGCGAGGCAGAAATCATCGAAGAAGAGCTCGTCTACGGCGCACGACGACGGGAGCTCATGTGGCAGAAATTAGGGCTGACAGGCATGGCGTTTGGCATGGCAGGTTGTCTCGCCGCTGCTCTTGTCGCTCTGTTCGACGTGGACCCGCCGCCCATGATCGTGCCCTTTGATAGCGAAACCGGCATGGCCCTCCCCAATGCCATGGTTGAAGCGGTCTCACTCACGGAACGCCCCGCTATCATCGAGGCACAGGTCTACCGCTATGTCATTGATCGAGAGACATACAATCAGCTCGACAATGATGTGCGCGTGCGGCGGGTCCTGGATCAGTCGGACAGCGCAGCCGCCGCCGGGCTGCGCGCGCTTTGGACCAGCGGCCACGAAGCCTATCCGCCCGACAGCTACGGCACAGATGCCCGACTTGAAGTCGAGGTTCTGTCGATCACCCATATCAGCGCCAATCGCGCCCAGGTGCGCCTTCGCAAGCGGCTCACCTCACCGCGAGGCAGTCAAAACGGGCTCTTCACCGCAACGCTGATGTTTGAGTTTCGGCCCGAGAATAGCCGGTCGATCGACGATGTCTGGCAGAACCCTTTCGGCTTCACCGTCACCGAATACGCGATCCGCTCGGATCGTCTGGAGTAACCCATGCGCCGCCTTTTCCTGATCCTCGCTTTCCTCGTACCGCTTGCTGGCACAGCCAACGCCGAAACCCAGCCGCGCCAAGGCCCCTATGATGCCCGTGTCCGGCTGGCCACCTATCAGGACGGGCAGGTCTACCGCATCCGCACCAGCCTGACCCACGTGACCAGCATCGAGTTTGGCCAAGGCGAGACCATCCGCTCGATCATCGCAGGCGACACTGAAGGGTTCCTTTTGGACGGCGTGCCCGGTGGCCAGGCTTTTGCAATCAAGCCCGTCACACGCGGCGCTCATACAAACATCACCGTCTATACCAATCGGCGCAGCTATTATTTCAATGTCACCGAGGCAAGCTCGCCGACCTTCTACGTCATCCGTTTCACCTATCCCGAGTCCGCTCCCCAGCAATCGCGTGTGGCTGCAAGCCAACCTGCAAACCACGCCTATGGCGTCAGCGCGCGATCCGAGATCACCCCACGCGAAATTTGGGACGACGGCACCTTCACCTATTTCCGCTTTGCCGCGAACGCGCCTTTGCCCGCGATCTTTCGATGGTCCGGCGGTAATGAGCGCAGTGTCAATGCTCTGGCCCGGCCAGATGGCGTGATCCGCGTCTCAGGTGTCAGCGCTCGATGGGTGCTCAGGCTCGGTGAGGACGAGATTTGCGTGCAAGAGATGAGCGAGGCAAACCACGATGAGTGAAACGACTGAGCTTAAGAAACGCCTCGAAGCGCTTGAAGGAAAACCACAAAACCCAAAGGCACGTCCGTCCGCTCTCACTATTTCCCTCGGCATTGCGACAATCGCTGCCCTTGGAAGTCTATTGCTGTTGTTCTCTGGCGGCTCTGAACCCGAAAGCTTGGAAACCGCCGCCCCAGATGAGTTCCAAGCGGCGGGACCGGGCTTTGGTGCGCTCGAGCCCACGCCTGCAACGATTGACACAACCCCACCGCCGGAGCCAGAACCAGACAGCGAGACAGAAGAGCTGCGCGCGCAAATGGACGCCATGCGCACCGAGCTCGAAGCCCTGCGCAACGCGCCAGCACCTGAGGCTCCGGCCGTCGATACAGAAGCATTGGATACCTTGGGCGCAGAGATCGATGCTCTGCGCAGCGAAGCCGCTGCGACGCAAGCCGCTTTGCGCGAAGAGTTGGAAGAACGCGCACGGCAAATCCAGCGCCTGCAAAATGATCTAGAGCTTGCACGCCTAGAAGCCCCGCGCTCGCCAGCACCAACCGGACCCACGGCCGAAGAACTGCGCCTTCAGGAGCTCGAGCGGCGGCGGCAAGCCGAACTTGAGGAGCTGCAAGCCCGTATCGCCAGCCCGATCATCGCCTTTGGCGGCACCGGAGGCGGCAACAATGTGTCCGTCGTCATATAAAATGGGACATCAGAGCGGCTTGAGCATTGGAGGCTCTGGCTCGTTTGTGTGATTGATTATGCGGCTTGTTTTTGATGTTGCAAGCGGCGTTGGCGGATTGTCTGTTTCTTGATCTTCTTCCTTTCCCTGAGAATGGCTTTGTCGCGCCCGAAGTAGACGTCGGCGGGTGTGACGTTGTTCAGGCTCTCATGGTAGCGCTGATTGTTGTAATAGTCGACAAACGTGCCGATCTGGCGTTCGAGATCGCCGGGCAAGTAGTAGTTTTCCAGCAGAACCCGGTTCTTCATGGTCTGATGCCAGCGTTCGATCTTGCCTTGGGTCTGCGGGTGGAATGGTGCCCCACGGACATGCTTCATTTTTTGGCCTTCCAGCCATTCAGCCAAATCGCCAGAGATGTAGCACGAGCCATTATCGCTGAGCAGACGCGGTTTGTGGCGCACGACGGCCTGGTCGCAACCGGACGCCGTCAGCGCCAGCTCGATCGTGCCTGTTACGTCCTCCGCGCGCATGTTTGTGCAGAGCTTCCAGGCGATGATGTAGCGGCTGTAATCGTCCAGGATCGTGCTGAGATAGTACCAACCCCAACCGATAATCTTGAAGTAGGTGAAGTCGGTCTGCCACATCTCGTTGATGGCCGTGGTTTTGTCTTTGAACTCCTCCGCCGCTTTGATCACTACATAATCAGGGGCAGTAATCAGATCAGCAGCTTTGAGAATGCGGTAAGCCGATGATTCAGATATAAAATACCGCTTCTCATCCGTGTATTTGACGGCCAGTTCCCGGGTGGTCAGCGCTTCATGTTCCAGTGCAAACTCAATCAGGTCATCACGGCGGGCATCCGGGATGCGGTTCCAGACCGATCCTGGACGTGGGGGTCTGTCAGCCAGCCCGTCCAGGCCGCCGTCGACATACAGATCGTACCATCGATAGAATGTCGTGCGCGGGATGCCCAGCATGTCGAGTGTCTGTTTGACCGGCAAATGCGATCCCTCAACGGTGCGGATGATCTCCAGTTTTTCGGACGCGGGGTATCTCATTCTTCGAACTCCCCAGCCCCTGTCATGCTTTTTTTGAGCAGACGGTTCTCAAGGGTCAGATCGGCAACGCATTCTTTCAAAGCCAAGGATTCTGAACGCAACTCCTTAACCTCTGGCGACGTGGCTTGCCGCGCTGTGTCACCCGATAACCGGCGCTTGCCAGCTTCAAGGAACTCCTTAGACCAGCTATAATACAGGCTCTCCGCGATCCCTTCACGGCGGCACAGCACCGAGATGCTCTCCTCGCCACGCAGGCCTGCCAATACAATGCGGATCTTCTCCTCAGCTGAATAGGTCTGCCGGGTTTTGCGACGGATGTTCTTAACTACCTTGTCGGCAGCATCTTTCGATGTCTGGGGCCTCTTCGTCATCTCGATCTCCTAATCGATAAGATGAACCCGAAATCCTCCCTTATTCAAATCCTCAAATCTGTCCCACGAGCGCTGACGTCAGACAATCTGGACAAGCGCTTCTCTATTCAATCGGCAACCAAGACCTGCTCTTAGAAGATGCCGCAGCTGCAGTAGCTACCGGGGTCGGACATTTAGAACACGGCAAATTCCAATTTTCCACTGACAGACTCCAGGAACTGTCTGTCAGGCTTCGAGGGTATGTTGCACTCGCGGAACGGCTGGCGGGTGATCTGTCCGAAACAACTCTGCTAAGAATACACATAAACAGCCGTAAGCTGACTGCCCTAACCTATGCCGATTTTGAGACATCATTTCTGCCGCGTTTGATGACCCGGGTGAAAGTCGAGTTCGATACCTTCGATGTTTCCATCATCGACCACTCAGCAGATAATGACGTCCGACTTCTGTACCTAAAATCCCGCTACATGATAGAGACCGATCCTCGGCGAGTGGCGCAGAAAGCATTTGATCAGGAAGTCTTAGACTTGAATACTCTCAATTTCAGCAATGAAGGACCGAGTTTTCGGGAGTTTGCTCAGACCCTGCTCAAGGCTGGTGTGAGAATTCCCAGCTAGATAAGACACACTTAGGCTTTCGTCGCGACGGTCAGTAGGAATTGGACTTTGGCGGAAGAAGGCAGGTAGTAGTCACGTATGTTTGCATTTTACGACCTTGAAACCACGGGGACATCACCCGCTTTCGACCAACCCCTACAGTTTGCGGCGATCTTGACGGATGACGACTTCAACCAAGTTGAGCGCGTGGATATTCGCTGCAGGCTCGCGCCGCACATTCTGCCAGCCCCTTGGGCTCTCGCTGTGACAGGTGTCTCGCCAGATCAGCTGATGGACCCTGCTCTTCCATCCTGGTTCGAGTTTTCGCATCAGATTAGCGACCTGATCAAACGCTGGGCTCCGGCGACATGGACCGGATACAACACACTTGCTTTTGACGAAGAGTTTCTTAGGCAGTCATTCTATCAAAATCTTCATCCCAGCTTGTATCAAACCCAGTTTGACAACAATGACCGGCTAGACCTCATGAAGGTGATCTACGCTGTCCGGGAGCGCGTGCCAGACGCCCTCGAATGGCCAATAGATGATCTTGGTCGCGAGAGTTTCAAACTGGACCGTCTCGCCCCTTCCAACGGCTTTGCCAATCATGACGCCCATGATGCCCTCGGCGATGTAGAGGCAACAATCCATATGGCATCACTCATTCGCAAACGCGCCCCTGCCGTATGGGATCAATGCTTGTTGAACCGCGATAAACACCAAGTTGATCGATTGCTACAAAGCGGGCATCCCGTGCGCCTGATCGAACGATTTGGCGCGGCGCCACCACGATCCTATTTCGGTGCATATGCAGGTACAAACCCGCAGAACCGTAACTCTGTGGCATTTCTCGATCTGGACCTCTGTGATGCGTCTATCATCCATGCCAATGATCGAGATCTTGCCAAAGCGGTCGCTGCATCTCCCAAACTGATACGGACGATTGCGATGAACAAAGTTCCGAGCGTATTCCCAGTTGCCAACCCCAGCGCTGCGCACAGTTCGCTCGCCCAGCTAGTTTCTGCACACCCTGAATTTCATAAACGAGTGGGGCAGGCTTTGGCCGATCGCTATGCGGATAAAGAGCCCGGCCAACACGTCGAACAGTTGATCTATGACGGCTTCTATAGCGCCGATGACAAACAGGCCCTTGAAGATTTCACCGCAGCCGACTGGCGTGACCGCGCTCGAATTGTCGCTCAACTAGACGACATCCGCCTCAAGCAACTGGGTATGCGGCTTATCTTCTCCAATGCCCCAGAGTTTGCAACCATGAACTACAGGTCAGCAGCAAGCGCTGCGATCCGAGACCGCTGGCTGACCAACGAGCCATCCACGCCATGGACGACTAAGGCAACAGTAGAAGAACAACTCGGCGAGATTATCAGTGGTGAGGTGCTAGACCAGAATCGGATTTGTGCACTTCAAGACTTCTATCACGCAAGAATCTCAGAAGTTGGCGCATAGGTTTACGCCAACGGCCACATAGCCTGATCTCTACCGTCCCCTGATCTTTTGTGCGGGCCATGGCTCACCAATAGCACTGTAGTGAATTGGCCCCAATCACAAGAACAATGGAGCACTTTTTTGCCATTAAGCTATAGCTCGACTCATAAATCCAGATCACAGTTCACGCGCGAGATGATGTAGAAGCTTTCCCACTCTATGGCCTTAGCTTTGGTCAGTATCCCTCTGAAATAAAACTGGAAAGCCCAACTGCATCTAAGATTTTTGGCCCTTGCAGAAAGCCAGGGCGGGAGACCCGCCCCGGCACTGAGGTCACTCGGTGACCGGATCATCATCGCGGCGCGGGAAGGCGACCATCTCGACTTCGGGGAACATGCTGTGTTTGACGTTGATCGAAGTGATGTTGCCGCTTTCGTCGGCATTGACGAAGAGGACGCCGCAGCGGTCCCAGTAGTTCTTGCCGTCTTTTTCGCCGGATTTGACGTTCAGTTTCAGAGTTTGAGTAGCCATTTTTTGATCCTCACTTTGAGTGTTTCGATGAACATGACCAAAGCAGGCACCAAGGGGCTGTCAGCGAGAAACTTGCCTCGCGAGGAATGCGCTGGCGCAGGGGAATTTTCTTGTTGAAGCGGTGCTTGCGCCGCGTCTGGCACGGCTGCCCGCTTATGTTCAGCAATCAGAAACACGGCGTTGTGGATCTGAGTTTGGCCGTCAATCTCTGAGTTGGCTCGTCAAAGCTGGCCTGGAACGCTGCAACTCGTGTACTGGGCCTGCAGATTGCTCGCAGTAAATATGATCTACCGACCATAAACCGGAAAAATGATCTGCGGATCATACGGCATGAAAGGCAATCGCCCGACGTCGCACGCCAGCAGCAATAGCTTCCGCCAATGGCTGTGGAAACCCATCCGGCAGTTCTGCTAGTGCCTTGTCCAAGGCGGGTTCGAGCTCAGACGCAACGCCCGACAAGACCTCTTCCGCCAGCGCCACACCAAAACCTGCCGCCTTCGCAGCCTGCAGGAAATGGCGGAGCACCACCTCGTTGATCCGGTAGTGTCCATCGACGGCCATAGCGAGGCGCATCCGGTTCTGGCGGATTTGACCGTCATCCACAGCTTTCTGTGCGCTCAGCACGTCATAAAGCGGGGTCATACGGAAACCGCCGGGGCGCAATGCGATGCTGAAATTCTTTGCGTGCCCGTCTGTCGCTCCTAAGAGCCAAAAAAGCACCTGCGCGCGGAAGAACACGCGTTGATCCGCCTCGGGGTCATCACTGCCAGTCAGCAACCCGATCCCTTCGGTGATCCCCGGCCCGCCATCCATTTGGTATTTCTGGCTGGGTGGGACCGAGAGTGCCTGACAAAAATCTTCCTGCGGGAGGCGGATCAAGCGGCCATCCTTGGTCCAGCGCCGATCAAACCGCGTCACCACAAGGCTGCGCACGTCCTCGAAGTCGGCAATCTCGACTTCAGCCACATTCATGCCCATGGCGCGACAGAGGTTCATGCAGAAAAATTCGTTCTCAACACTGTCAGACAAATCGATCCCTGCGGGCAGAACGCCAAGCTGGGTCTTGAGGATATGGGTTGTAGGGGTAAGCCCAGATGGACGGATCCACGCGCCCTCATGGCGCAGCAGCGCAGTTTTCTCCTGCGCGCCTGCAATGGAAATGCGGAAGTCGTCCTCCTCGTCCAAGCCAAGCGGAGCGCTTGCGAGGTTGCGTAACATATCCGCAATCTGCGCCTCAGAAACGGGCTCGCCCTCGAGCGCGCCAACCTCGGGGATCTCACCCGAAACGAACTGCAAGGCCCCCACGCAATCGCGCCCAATCTTCTCTAGCATGTGCCATGCGTCCGTGCCGCCTGCACGCACCCGAGCGGCAACGCGCTCACGTATCGCCTGATTGTCCGGAAGCAGATTTTCCAGGTAGGCAATGACAGGGCCGCCTTGGTGCGCCTCTTCGCGCAAAGGCAGTGACAACGAGATAGGCATGGCGTGTTCCCACGACAGCCAACTCGGATCATAGGTGAAGCTGATTGCGCCTGAGCCTGCGAGACGCAAAGCCCCTACCAACCGTCCGTTCAGAAGCACTTGCATCGTGCCACTACGCCCGTGTTTGGCCATCAGAAGATATCCTCGATCTCAAGCGAGCCACCGCGCTCTACCAATCGGAACTCAAGCCCAAGTGCCGCCATGACAGCGAGCACTGTGGCGAGCTTGGTTCCCGCGTCACCATTCTCGAGCGATGAAATCGTCGCAACGCGCAAATTCGTGCGCGCGCTGATATCGCTTTGGGTCCAGCCGCGCGCCTTTCGCGTCCGGCGGAATGCCTCGCCGATCTGCTCGGCCGTTCTTGCTGTGAGGTCCATGATGTGGCTCCTTTTACGGCAGAGCGTAAATCAAAACAAATTACGCTGCAACGTAAATATTCGATTTTTACGCCATAGCGTAACAATCGAGCCGCACTCATGCCTGCAGCCCCGCAGCTCGAACCTGCTCAGGCGTCACCAGCTTCGATGCAATTAAGTCCTCGACCTGCCGGTTGGTGATGTGACGACACAGGGGATGGCGCTCGTGGATCCACTCGGTGAGGCTGGCACGACCTTTGGCTTCGGCCTCTCGCGCCTTCTCGCGGTCCGCCTGAATCTGGGCAAGGCCCTTCTCCCATCGGCGCATCTTGAACCAGTTGTCTGAGAAACAAACCTTGCTGCGCGTGTAGCCGTCACTTTCCTTCGCATAGGCCTTGACCGCCTGCAGCAGATCATCGGGCTTTACCCCGGCTTTCACGGCGGCTGCGATCAAGCGCAGACCGGTTCGCCGGTCTCGGACCCTGTCTTCGGGATAGGCCGCCAGGATCTTCTCAGATTCAAGATCTTCAACCTCCTCCGCCGCCTCGCGCCTGCGCGTAGGTGGTTTATGGATGGTTTTAGGATGGTTTGGGGTCCACCGTGAACCCCGTACCCCGTTCACCGTGGACCCCGTACCGGGTTCAGGCTGGACGGGGTTCACAGTGACCCCCGTCTCAATGTCGGGCTCCGCCGTGGGTTCGAGCGCGGCCACGCGTTCCAGAACGATACGGTAAATGACCGTGTAGCCGTTCTTGCAGTGCCGCCGCCCTGTCTCGATCAGAATGCCTTCGCGCAGGAAGTCGATGATGGTGCGCTTCACCGTGCTTTCGCTGAGCTCTGTGTGGCGCTGGATCGTCCCCTTGGAGCACCAGATACCCGAGCCGTCATCGCTCGCCTTGTCGGCCAGGAACATGATGATCTGCTTGCGCGCAGCGCTGCCAAAGCGGCGCTCTGCGCATTCATTCGCTATGCGCCAGCTCATTCCAATGCCTCAAGGTTAGAAGCGTTACTGTGAGCATTCTGGGGCGCAATAAGCGTTGAAACTTTCGCTTTTTGTTCACATTTTGTCAGGGGGTGTTTTGCACCCCTAAGCCGTTGTTTTTGCTTCCTGTCTTTCTGGATTGCAAATCCGTGTACACCGGTTCGATTCCGGTACTCGCCTCCATTTAAAAACAATCACTTGCGTGATTTCCGCGTGCTGTTTGATTGTAAAATGGCAACCAGTCCATGATTTAGTTCGGTATCGCGGCGTTGTCGGCCAGAATTGACATAGTTGGGTCCCCGAGTCTTAGATCATTAGGAAAACTATGCCCGATCGCCGACGGCACCACAAAGAAGGATTTCCAGAAATGCATCCTACTGAAAAAATTGTCCGCCAGTTTCATGAATCTTGGGACATGCGCGATCCAGACCGCGGCGTTGCAGTGATATCTGACGACTGCAAATTCGAGGACGTTGCCCGTGACGAGAAGCAAATCGGACCCGAAGGTTACCGAATGGACTACGAACGTTGGCGTAGGGCTTTTCCCGATGGGGAAGTGAAGGTTACGAATGTGATAGTGGATGGCGACCGGGCTGTCGTCGAATTCGTTAATCGCGGCACCCACACGGGTCCGCTCGAATCTTCCCTTGGAACATTCGAGCCAAGCGGAAGGCGGCAGGAGTCGCGCTATTGTTCCGTGATGCGGGTCGCAGATGGAATGGTGGTCGAGGGACGAGATTACTACGACAGTGCCACCATCGCACGGCAATTGGGGCTTGTAGACTGACGTGCCTTTCATTTTACATTGAGCAGGTAACCCACTGATATGCCACAGGCGCTCTACGGATCATTTTGCAAAGAAGCCCAATAAAATCAGTGGAGTAATTAGGATTGCAAATCCGTGCACACCGGTTCGATTCCGGTACTCGCCTCCAGCGTTTTCACACATTTCAAACTCATCGCGGTTTCTTGTGGCCTCCCCTTGGAGAACCCGTTCTGCTCAGCGCATTCCAACTATGGAGAGTGCCACAAAACGACACCCTAGACAGCGAGAAGCCGCCGCATTTGGCCAGTTGACGGGCGGGCAGACGGCATTGGTGAGCAATATGGCCTTCCGGCTGCAAGTCAGGGCTGCGGCCTTCGGTTACCCGGGCGCTCAGGTAGAAACTGCAGACAACGAATTATTCATTCTTAACAGGCACTTTCGGCTGGCGTGGGTTTCTCGCCAAATGAAAAGCTGGAATTGAATGACCAAAAAAACTCGCAACTTTTATCTGGCACCGATTTGCGGCGCTTTCCTTTACGTGTGGATGGCAAGCGCGGTGGCCGCCGAGTGCGGATACTTCAAGCCGCTTGGTGATTTGACGGCACAGATGCGATCGCTGGTGACTGGACAGACCCCGCAGGGGGCTGCAAGCGCGCGGCGCGTGGCCCGTCATGTTCAAGCCGTCGACTCTCGCGAAGTTGGACAGCAGCTATTGGAAATTAACCGCTTTACCCAAGTCCAGCATGTCGAACAGCTCGTCGCGACCGCCGAGGCGTATTCACGAACGATGCACCTCACCAATACGGTCGCATTGGTACGAAATATCCAATACTTAGAAGGGCTTTTCGAATTGGTTTGTGGTTCGCAGCAGGAAGACCAGGCGATTCGCGGCGGGCTTGGTTCAAGTCGCATAGGTCACCTCACCGCACTCATTGAAGACATGCGAGGCTTCTTCAAAGTTTGCCTGTTGGTCATCTTTCTGGCTGGCGTTGTGGGATTGCTTTTTTCGCTGCGCTACGTTGTCCTTCTTATCGTCGGATTTGTGCACCACAAGAAGTTCTGCCGCATTCCAGCCCAGCTTCGCGGAGACAGCCAGCTGTTCAAAGGCAAAGTGACGCGCGCTGGCCTAAATGGCGTCCGGTTTGAGTTTGAAACCGATGCCGAGGCAAAGCGCCTCACGGATCTGACGGCCAGCCCGGGCTTTGTCTACTTTGATCTGTTAATCGACGACCAGCATTGGCCTGTGTTTGTTGACAGATTTCAGAAGTTCTTTGTCCCGCTATATTTTCTTGAAAGACTCAAGCAAGATGAGTTGAAAAAACTCCTCACCAAGTCGACGCGCGCGACACATAGTGCCCCGGCAATCGGGCATCCATCAAATCGGCGGGTTTGGCGCGCGCAGATCAAAAAGCGCAAGGCCGAAATCAAGAATGTCACGCGACACCGATCGACTTCTTGTTAAGTGGCCCAATACTTCGGGCCTTGGCACAGCATGCTTTTGGGTTCATCGCGACCACGTTTCTACCTCAATGGACGACGCAAAGGTCACATTACGGACGGTGCCATGATCGCAAAATCGATCTCTGCGGAAATACCTTTTACCTTCAATGGCGCGCCCCTCCGCGCCATGCAATGTAGCCAACTTTGACCGCGCAGGAACGCGCCATTCGCGATGGCAAAGGCACGCCTGATCGCACAAAATTCGCCCGGGAAACGCGGCGCCACCGCATGCCGTTATCGCGCCATCCGATCGCGTCCTGTGTCGCCCGTAGCAACATCATGCGCGGCAATCGCGGTTGCTTTGAGAAGGGCAAAGACCTCCATGCCTTCGACCAGACCCATCGCCGCTGCTGACCGGCGCGTGACCCGCGCCAACAGCCTGTCGTTGCCGGATTGCAGACCGACAGCCACACCCGGTCCGCGCCCTTGGGTGATGCCGGTGATTTCGGCCTTGATGACATTCAGCGCGCTCATCCCTGTCGGGCGCTGCAACGACAGGATCACCTCTTGGGCGGGCACGCGCACGCGCACAAGTGTCCCAACCGGTCCCAATTCTCCCGGCAACAGCAACTGCCCTTTGCTGATCGTCACGGTGGTCAGTTGATCCCCGGCATCATAGGCCATCACCCGCCCGCTAATCACCGCCCCAGCATCATTTGCGCCAAGGTAGGGCACCGCTACGGGGCTGCTGAGAACATCGTCAATCGGGCCGGACAGGCGCACCTGCCCGTGATCCATCAGCACGATATGATTGGCCAGCCGCGCAACTTCCGACACATCATGGCTGACATAAATGATTGGCAAATCGGTGCTATCACGCAGGCGTTCGAGATAGGGCATGATCTCGGCTTTGCGGGGGGAATCGAGGGCGCTGAGGGGTTCATCAAGCAATAAAAGACGCGGGTTGCGCATCAGGGCACGGCCAAGCGCCACGCGCTGGCGTTCCCCCCCTGACAGACGGTCCGGTCGCCGCTCGAGCAGCCCCGACAGCCCCAGCATTTGCACCACCTGATCCGCGTTGTGCTGCCCGCCATAAGCCAGATTGCGCGCAACGCTCATATGCGGAAAAAGGCGCGCATCCTGAAACACATAGCCGACTTCGCGCCGCGCCACAGGCACATTGATCCGCCCCACCGAGTCAAACAGCACCCTGTCCCCGACCGTGATCCGCCCCTGCGATGGGCGCAACAGCCCCGCAATTGCATTGATCACCGTGGTCTTTCCAGACCCCGAGGGGCCGAACAGCGCTGTCAACCCGACGGGCGCGTCAAACGTCGCATCCAGCGCAAAGCCATCAAAGGCATGTTTCAGTTCAACATGCAGGGTCATAGCCCGCCCCCGCGCAAGCGCCGCGACAAAAGTTCCGATATAATCAGCGCGCCCATCGCGATGACAATAGAGACCACCGCCAGGCGCAGGGCCAACGGCTCGCCCCCCGGCACCTCAAGCAACAAATCAATCGCCAGCGGAATGGTCCGGGTCTGACCGGGGATGTTGGACACAAAGGTGATCGTTGCGCCGAATTCGCCCATCGCCTTGGCAAATCCCAGCACCGCACCGACGATAATTCCGGGCAAGATCAGCGGCAGGGTGATCGTCGTGAAGACCCGCAGGCGGGATGCGCCAAGGGTCGCCGCTGCCTCTTCAAGGTTGCGATCGACCGCTTCGACGCCCAGCCGGATTGCGCGCACCATCAAGGGGAACCCCATGATCGCCGCCGCCAGCGCCGCGCCGGTCCAGCGAAAGGCGAAAATCAGGCCGAACAGGTCCTCGAAGGCCTGCCCCAGGGGGCCGTTGCGCCCAAAGCCCAACAGCAACAAATACCCCGTGACAACCGGCGGCATGACCAATGGCAGATGCACGAGGACATTTAGCAACCCACGCCCCCAGAACCGTCCGCGCGCCAGCAACAGCGCCACACCGATCCCGAGCGGCAGACTGATCAGCGTGGCCCAAAGCGCGACCTTGACCGACAACCACACGGCCGCCCATTCTGCGGGGCCAAGGAAATCAACCATCCTGCGCCACGCTTGTCAGCCCGTGCGCCACCATCACCTCCTGCCCGGCGACACTGCGCAAGAAAAGCAGAAAATCAGCCACCTCGGCGGCCTTGGCGGTGCGCAAGACGGCTGCGGGATAGCGAATGGCAGGGTGGCTTTCGGGTGGAAAGGTGGCCGCGATGACCAGCTCTGGCGCGACCAATGCATCCGATGCATAAACAACGCCCAAAGGCGCCTCGCCGATCTGCACAAGACGCAGGGCTGCGCGCACATTGGCGGTTTGCGCGACACGGGGGGCAAGACGATCCCACAGGCCAAGGGAGTCGAGCGCCGCTTTGCCATAAATCCCCGCAGGCACCGCATCGACCAGCGCCATCGCAAGGGGGCGATCCCCAAGGCGGGCCAGAATACCGGCGGGTGCGGCCAGATCGACCGGCGGCCCGCCTGCCGCCACCAGCACAAGGCGATTGCCGGCGATATCGGCGCGTGTGCCTTCAATGATCAGATTTGACGCCTCGACCTGATCCATCCAGTCGGCACTGGCGGAAACGAACATATCCGCAGGCGCGCCCTGCATGATCTGGCGGGCAAGGGCGGAACTGGCGGCAAATGAAAACACCACATCATGGCCGCTTGCATCACTCCAGATCGTCGCGGCATCCTCAAGCGCGTCTTTCATACTGGCGGCGGCGAAAACGGTAACGGTCTCGGCGCGCGCGCCACCCGCCAAACCGATCAAAGCCGCTGCTATGACACCCATCCATTTCATGGCCGAAACATCGCCCCCCATCCCCGCATTGGCAAGAGGGGTCGGGCAACTGTTTCAAGGGTTTGCAAGTCGCCGCTTGTTCTTTAGGTTGGATACACGGGCGGTGAAACAATTGCAGCGAAAGCGATGACACTTCACAAAAGCGGGCAACCCCGCATGAAACTTGACGGCGCACATAAGAGCGATGTGCGCACACAATTTGCCGCCCTGTGCTATCGTATTCACAACGGCAAGGTCGAATTTTGCCTGATCACCAGCCGCAACGCGGGGCGCTGGATCATTCCCAAAGGCTGGCCAATGGATGGCACAACGCCAGCCAAGGCCGCCGCGACCGAAGCCTTTGAAGAAGCCGGGCTTGAGGGCAAGATGCATGCCCAATCCCTTGGTGTTTTCACCTACGAAAAGGAAATCACCGACGGGACCACCCCCTGCCTTGCGATTGTCTATGCGCTGCGGGTGAAAACGGTGCTGTCAGACTGGCCCGAACGCCGACAGCGCCGCCGCAAGTGGTTCAGCCGCAAAAAGGCCGCCGCGCGGATATCCAACCTTGAATTGCAGCAGATGATCCTGAAATTCGACCCCACCCAGCTTTAGCGACCTTTGCACCGGCCCTTGGACGCTCTATCTATAGGGTGTCGTTCCATTTCAGGCCCCGCCATGATCCGCTTTGATCTCAAATGCAGTGCTGACCACCACTTTGATAGCTGGTTCCAGTCAGGTGCGGGTTTCGAGACCCTGCGCGCAACCGGTATGCTGACCTGCCCGACCTGCGGATCGACCCAGGTGGAAAAGGCGCTGATGGCCCCGCCCCTGGCCAAAACTGTCAAAGGCCCCTTGCATTCCAAAGAGACTGACGCCGAAAAAGCGCTTGCCAAAATGCGCCACGAGGTCGAGACCACATCGGACTACGTCGGCCTGCAATTCGCCAGCGAGGCGCGCAAGATGCACGATGGCGACAGCCCCGAACGCCCGATCTACGGCGAAGCTCGCGCCGAGGATGCCCGCAAACTGCTAGAAGATGGCATTCCCGTCCTTCCCCTGCCCTTTATGCCCAAACGCAACACGAATTGAGGCCGACCCATGACAACCCTGATTACCGGTGCGAACCGTGGCATTGGCCGCGCCTTGCTGGACCAATCCCGCGCCGCTGGCGAACAGAGCTTTGGCACTGCGCGCACGGTGTCCGATGATCTGTTGCAACTGGACGTAACCGATGCGGCATCGCTGGCCACCTTGGCGCAGACCTTGCGCGACCGCCCGATCGACCTGCTGGTATGCAACGCCGGTGTTTATCTGGACAAAGGTGATGCGCTGGACCACGGCTATGGCGCCGACAAATGGGCCGATACATTCGCGACCAATGTTACCGGTGTTTTCATGACGATCCAGACGTTGCTGCGCAACCTGCGCGCGGCACAAAATGCCCGCATTGCGATCATTTCCAGCCAGATGGCATCGGACACCCATGCCCCCGGCGGCAGCTATATCTACCGCGCCTCCAAGGCCGCCGCGCTGAACCTCGGGCGCAATCTGGCCAGCGATCTCAAGCCCGAAGGCATCGCCGTGGGCATCTATCACCCCGGTTGGGTGCAAACCGATATGGGCGGCGCAGGGGCCGCGATCACCGTGGACGAGGCCGCAGCAGGGCTTCTTGAACGCTTTGCCACCCTGAACACCGCCACCACAGGGTGTTTTGAAACATGGAACGGGCGCGCGCACGCCTTTTGACGCCGTTTCCCAGCGCCTGACCACCCGCCCCGAACCTGCCCCATTGCTCTTGACCGCCGCGCCGCTTATGAGGGCTGCGACCTTAAGTAAGGGAGCGTTATGCCCGTTCTTGTAATGAAATTCGGCGGCACATCTGTTGCCACGGTTGATCGTATCCACCGCGCAGCCAAGCGTGTGGGCGTTGAAGTGGCCAAGGGCTACGACGTGATCGTCATTGTCTCTGCCATGTCGGGCGAAACCAACAAGCTGGTTGGCTTTGTCAACGATACCTCGCCACTTTATGACGCCCGTGAATATGACGCGGTGGTCAGCAGCGGTGAAAACGTCACCGCCGGACTTATGGCCCTGACCTTGCAGGAAATGGACGTGCCCGCGCGCAGCTGGCAGGGCTGGCAGGTGCCGGTCAAGACCACCAGCGCCCACTCCAACGCCCGGATCGAGGACATCCCGACCGACAATATCATGGCCAAGTTCGGCGAAGGTATGCGCGTGGCGGTGGTTGCCGGTTTCCAGGGCGTCAGCCCCGAAGGGCGCATCACAACGCTGGGCCGTGGCGGGTCAGACACCACCGCTGTCGCCTTTGCCGCTGCATTCAACGCAGAGCGCTGCGATATCTACACGGATGTCGACGGCGTTTACACCACCGATCCGCGCATCACGTCAAAGGCCCGCAAGCTGGACAAGATCGCGTTCGAGGAAATGCTGGAACTTGCGTCCTTGGGCGCGAAAGTGTTGCAAACACGGTCAGTGGAACTGGCCATGCGCTTCAAGGTGCGCCTGCGGGTGCTGTCATCATTCGAAGAACAATCCGACGAGGCCGGCACTCTCGTCTGTGACGAGGAGGAAATCATGGAATCCAACGTAGTGGCCGGTGTGGCCTATTCCCGCGACGAAGCGAAAATGACACTGATTTCGGTGGCCGACCGCCCCGGCATCGCCGCCGCGATCTTCATGCCCCTGTCAGAGGCAGGGGTGAACGTCGATATGATCGTCCAGAACATTTCCGAAGAAGGGCGCACGGACATGACGTTTTCCTGCCCCGTCGATCAGGTGAAACGCGCCGAAAAGGCGATGAATGCAGCCAAGGAAAGCGGCAGCATCAACTTTCACGATCTGGTCGCCGACGAAGGCGTGGCCAAGGTCTCGGTCGTCGGCATCGGCATGCGCAGCCACACTGGTGTCGCCGCCAAGATGTTCGAAGTCCTGTCCAAAGAGGGCGTGAACATCAAGGTCATCACCACATCCGAGATCAAGATTTCGGTGCTGATCGACCGCAAATATATGGAACTGGCCGTGCAGGCCCTGCATGACGCGTTCGAGTTGGAGAAGGCTTAGGGCACCAACGCGGTCTTCGGTTTCCCAACAACAGGGATGACGTCCAAATGAATGTGGTAGTTAGGGCCCCTTGGACTGTCGTGTTTTGCTTGTGGCTTACTGCGTTTCTATTTTCGGGTACTCTGGTTGCCATAGGTGGAGCGGGAATTGTTTCAGCAATTGCCCTTTCGGTCGGGACAACCGCTTATCAATCTAGGATTGCGCGGCAGGGGAAACCCTACGTGCTTCAGAAAGAAGTAATCCGAATTGCTTTTCTTAAACCACAGTCATTAGGGACCTTGAGCGCAGTACTTATCAGGGTTTTCTATCCTGCTTTCTTTGCTTCCATTCTGGCCATGATCTTGAAGAAGACTGCGTTTGAATGGTTTGGATTAGCTGGTTAGTGGACACCTTAGGTGGGCCGCCGCCTTGAAGTTTCCGGCCATCCAATACTATTTTCTTCGCCCGGCACCGCCGGGCAGCCCCCGACCGCCCCCATGGGCGGGGGCTTCACCCCCACCCGCGGTCGCGGACTGCCCTCAATCTGACTGCTGAAAACCCTAAACCCCGCCGAACCGCGGCACGTCATCCGCCTGTTGCTGCGGCAATCCATAGCTCAATCCCCGTCCGATCCTATGCGCCCGCGCTGACCAACCCCGCGCCAACAAGGGCGGCAGTTCTGCGGTCAAAACCTGATCAAACAGCGCCAGCCAGACGGGGAAATGCGCCGTGCGGACATTGCCGGCCTGCGCGTGGACCTGCATCGGGTTGCCGTCATAAACCTGCTGCAACAACAATGCGTTACGCCAAAACCGGCCGATCTTTTCCTCGTGGGTCGGCCAATCGGTGATATGCGCCGCAAAGACGGGGCCAAGGGTCGCATCGGCCCGCACGCGCGCGTAAAACCGCGTCACGACCGCATCAATCTGCGCCTCGCTGACGGCAATGCGCGGCGGCAGGGTCATGCGACGACAATCCAGACGATAGCCAGGGCGACGCTCAGATAGACCAGCGTGTTGACCATCCAGCGGATCAACGCGGCTTCTCCTTCGGGGTTCAAGCCCATCTTTTCGCAAACTTTGGTGCCGGGCCATAAAACGGCTTGAGAAAATGTCATCAGGTGCCCTTATGTGGTATTTGAGATGCGGATTAACTAGCGCTTTTAAATACGCATTACAAATGCTAAATATACCCCATGCATCTAGATAAATTCACCGACTACGCCCTGCGCATCCTGATGACCCTTGCGGTGCGCGCGCCTGAACGGGTCGCCACATCGGATATCGCGGCGTTGTTTGATCTGTCCGACAACCACCTGTCCAAGGTCGCCACGGAACTGGCGCATGCGGGTTTCGTGCAGTCCGAACGCGGGCGCGGCGGCGGCTTGACGCTGGCCCATTCGCCCGACCAGATCAGCATCGGTGCGGTCGTGCGCGCCGTAAAACGCAATGGCCCGGTGGTGGAATGTTTCGGCACGACATCAACCTGCCTGATTCTGCCCGCCTGCGGGCTGCGCGACCCGTTGGCACAGGCGCAAGAGGCGTTTTTTGCAACGCTTGATGGCTATACGCTGGCTGATGTGACATCGGCGCGGCGCGCGCTTTCAGACCTTCTGACACCATAAGCAACCGCAAACTGCCCAATTTTCGGGCAGTGCGCGGGCAACCTTTCCTCTCCCCCTCGGACGCCGACTCGCCTATAGGTAGGGCAATGAACTGGGGGCCAAATGCCACAAAGGGTTGAAACCGAAAGCCGCAAGCTGCTGGGACGGCTGCGCGATGCGATGGCCAAGGACAGTGCCGGACAGGCGCGCCTTGATGAAATCGTGCGTCTGATCGCCGGCTCGATGCAGACCGAAGTCTGTTCGATCTATCTGTTCCGCGACAGTGAAACGCTCGAGCTTTGCGCCACCGAGGGTTTGCAGGCCGAAGCCGTCCACCAGACCCGCATGCGCCTTGGCGAAGGGCTTGTGGGCCGTGTCGCGCGGTCAAAACGCACCGTCAACGAGGCAGACGCCCCCGCCGCCAAAGGCTTTCGCTATATGCCCGAAACCGGCGAGGAACGGTTTTCGTCGTTCTGCGGCGTTCCGGTCCAGCGCCTTGGCGATGTGCTGGGCGTCCTGGTCGTGCAATCACGTGATGCGCGCGAGTTTTCCGCCGACGAGGTATATGCCCTCGAGGTCGTGGCAATGGTGATCGCCGAAATGACCGAACTGGGTGCTTTTGTCGGCGATGGCGCGGCCCTCTCGGCGCGTCACCAACAGCCCGTCATGATCCGTGGCACCGTTGGCCAGGAAGGTGCTGTCGCGGGCAACGTCTATCTGCATGAACCCCGTGTTGTCGTGACCAACCCGATTTCCGACGATCCCGAGGCCGAAACCGCGCGCCTGCGCGACGCTATCGACACGCTGCGCATTTCCGTCGATCAAATGCTTGACCAGACGGCCACTGTGGACGCCGAACAGGTCGAAGTGCTGCAAGCCTACCGGATGTTTGCCAATTCGCGCAGCTGGATGCGCCGGATGGAAGCGGATATCGACAACGGCTTGTCCGCCGAAGCGGCCGTGGAAAAGGAACAATCGCTGGCGCGCGCACGCATGAGCGGGTCCGGCGATGCCTATCTGCGCGACCGCCTGCACGATCTTGACGATCTCTCTAACCGGCTGCTGCGCATCCTGACCGGCCAGGGCAAGGACACGGGCGTGGAAATGCCTGAAAACCCTATCCTTGTTGCACGCAATATCGGCCCCGGTGAATTGCTCGATTATGGAAAAACACTGCGCGGGATCGTGCTTGAGGAAGGGTCAGTTGGCAGCCACGCGGCAATTGTTGCACGTGCTTGGGCGATCCCACTGGTGATCCACGCCAAGGGCGTCTTGACCGAAGCCCTGAACGGCGATGCGATGCTGGTCGATGGCGAACAGGGGATCGTGCACCTGCGCCCCGACGATGCCGTCAAGGCCGCCTTCCAAGACAAGATCGCGATGCAGACCCGCGCGCAGGAACGCTATGCCTCCATCCGCGACCTGCCCGCGCAGGCCCAATGCGGCACGACAATCGCCCTGCACATGAACGCGGGGCTGATGGCCGACCTGCCCTCGCTTGCGGGGTCTGGGGCCGAAGGTGTCGGGCTGTTTCGCACCGAGTTGCAGTTCCTGATCCGCAACAAGATGCCCCAACGGGCTGAATTGTCAGCGCTTTATTCACGGGTGATGGATGCCGCGGGCGGCAAACGTGTGGCGTTTCGCACCCTCGATATCGGGTCCGACAAGGTTCTGACCTATATGAAACCCAACGACGAACCTAACCCGGCGATGGGTTGGCGGGCGATCCGGGTGGGTCTTGATAAGCCGGGCGTGTTGCGGATGCAGTTGCAAGCACTGATCCGTGCCGCCAACGGGCGTCCATTGGCGGTGATGTTCCCGTTCATCGCCCAGATGGAAGAATTCCGCGCCGCACGCAGTGAAATGGACAAGGCAATGGCGCGTGAAAAGGTCCTGGGCCGCCCCCTGCCGGAAAAAGTCGAAATCGGCGCGATGCTGGAAACGCCCAGCCTGGCCTTTGCCCCCGAGATTTTCTTTGAGGAGGTCGATTTTCTGTCGATTGGTGGCAACGACCTCAAACAGTTCTTTTTTGCGGCGGACCGCGAAAACGAAAGGGTGCGCAAGCGCTATGACACGCTGAACGTCAGCTTTCTAAGCTTCCTTGAACAGATCATTCAGCGCTGCGATGCCTCGGATACCCCGCTGAGCTTTTGCGGAGAAGACGCGGGCCGCCCGATTGAGGCGCTGTGTTTCGCGGCCCTTGGTTTGCGGGTGCTGTCGATGCGTCCGGCTTCCGTCGGGCCGGTCAAACACCTGCTGCGCCGCAGTGATCTGGGCGAGGTCAAAGCCGTAATCGACACGGCCCGGGCGCGCGGTGATCAATCCGTGCGCGGCGCGATCTCGGACTGGCTGCGCGATCAGAACTCAGGCAACTAGGCGCGTCTGACCGGCAGTTTTTGCGCCACCAGATCCGCGTGAAAGGCGGTCAAAACTGCATCAGCACCGTGTTCACGCGCCAGGGCACGCAGCCCGAAATGCACATGCGCCATTTCCGTGTAATAGGTCATGAAAGCGTAATTTGTGCCCGCCCCCGCCGCCGCGCCAAGGATCGGCACGGCCTGCGTGGCCAGCTTTTGTGACAGTATGGCGGCAAAGCGCGGGGCGATACGGGCGATCAGCCCGTTCACAGCCGCCCCAGACAGCGCCAGACGCGCGCCGATAAAGGCGGTGTCGATACCATCATCCTGATCGCCCGGGCCGCCCGACCCGAAAACGCGTAGGCATTCCAGGCGGGTCTCCTCTGCCATCGGGTCTTCGCCGTGGGCCTGTGCAACGCCCTGCACGGCGCGAAAAATCACGGTGGTCGCGACGGGCAGTTCCGCCAGAGCCGTCGGCAAACCGCCAAAGCCGCCCAAAGCACCCGAAGCCGTCGCCAGGGCGCGATGAGCGCGGTCGCTGCCGACCAACTTCTCGCCGATCCCGCCGCGCGTGTGCCCGGCAATATCATATGCGTAGCGCAGTGCGTGTTTTGCGGCCCCCTCAACCTGCTGACGGGTCTTGGCGGGCAGCAGTTTCAGCCCGTCGTCGACCTGTCCACCAACAAAGTTGACCACCTGCATGATCACGCCATTGGCGCGGTATTGGCGCGCAGCAAGGGCCGCGACACGGGCCCGCGCGATCTCATCCAGCGGGGCCAAGGCCGGTTCGGGGTTGACCAGTTTCATCTCGGGCAGATCGTTGTCCATCCCTGATAGATTGGCACGCGGCACGCCGTTTTCAATCGTTAAAGCGCGCAACCGCGCCGCCGACCCCATCCCACGCACCGCTTTCAAGCTCCAGCCCAAGCACCCGATCAGGGTTGGTCGGCGGCGGCATGATCACGCCGGACAGTCGCACAAAGCCGAATCGCGCGTAATAGGGCGCATCCCCAACCAGCATCACCCGTTTCCAGCCCAGTTTGCGGGCTTTTTCGATTGCGGCCTGCATAAGGTAGCCACCCAACCCTTCTCCCTGACGTGTCGGGTGAACGGCAACGGGGCCAAGCAACAGCACAGGTTTGCCCCCCACCCGCACAGGCCAGTTGCGGATCGCGCCGCCAACAATGCCGTATTCGCGCGCCACAAGGCAAAGGTCAGCCACGGGTGGCACACCATCACGCAACCGGTATGACGACAGGGCCTCGCGCCCGGGCGCAAAGCTGAGGTCGAACAGCGCTTCGACTTCCCACCAGTCATCATCGGTTTCGATTGCGATTTCCATGAATGATGTTGAACCTCTGTTTTGCTTTCATTGCAAACAGGTTATGGCTGCCTGAAACGCATGGACACCCGCAGCGGGCTGCGGGGTAAAACAGGATATCAGGATGTTTTATGAACCAGATCAGGGCCACGGATTGCCTCATAATCCGTTCAGTGCCATCGTCGCGCCCCGCCCGATTGGCTGGATTTCGACGCGCGCGGCGGATGGCAGCGACAACCTTGCGCCCTATTCGTTCTTCAACGCGGTGGCCTATGAACCGCCGCAGGTGATGTTTGCCTCCACCAGCGCCAAGGCGGATCGTGGCGATACAAAAGACAGCGTGGCCAACATCCGTGAAACAGGCGTTTTCGCCCTCAATATCGTCGAATACGCCCTGCGCGAGGCGATGAACCGCACCAGCGGGCCGTGGCTGCGCGGGGTTGACGAATTTGCCGACGCGGGTCTGGAAAAGGGTACCTGCCGCACGATTGACTGCGCCTATGTCGCCGCCGCGCCCGCCGTTCTGGAATGCAAACTAACCCAGATCGTGCAGTTGGACGGTGCCGCCAATTTCGTCGTCTTCGGAGAGGTCACAGGCGTTCATCTGCGCGACAACTGCATCGTTGACGGGGTCTTTGACGTGACGCGGTTCAGCCCTCTCGCCCGCCTTGGCTATACCGATTATGCTGCCGTGCACGAGGTTTTCAGCATGGCCCGCCCCGAGGCAGATTAGGTTACAAAATGCAGCCTGTCGAAACTGGCCCGCCAGTCTGACACCTCAGGAAGCAGCGCGGCGGGGTCATTACTGGCCAGCGCGCGCGCGATCAGATCTGCAAGGCGCGGTGCATCTGCGGCCGTCATGCCCCAGCGCACCAATTCAGGCGTGCCAAAGCGCAGCCCGTTCATATCACCCGCTACCGCATCAATCGGCAGGCCGATCCCGCAGGCCAGAAACCCCGCCTTGCGCAGCTTTTTCGACGCCGCCTGACCGCCCCCGAAGGGGGCCGCGCGCAGCGCAAACTGGTGCGACGCAGTGAACCCCATCGCGCCGCCAAATACCGGAACGCCCCGCCCGTCCAGCGCCTGGGCAAGCGCCACCGCCATGTCGATCATCACCCGCGCATAGGCTTGTCCGTGGTCGCGCCAATCCAGCATCGTGACCGCCAAAGCCGCAGATTTGGCCGCATCAAAATTGGCCGTCATCCCCGGAAAGGCAATTGCATCAAGGCGCTGCGTCATCTCGGCGTCATTCGACACAATCAACCCGCCCGCAGGCCCACCAAGGCTTTTGTAGGTAGACATGGTCATGAAATGCGCGCCCTCGGCCAGCGGATTTGACCAGGCGCGCCCGGCGATGATCCCGCATTGGTGGGCGGCGTCGAACATGATCTTGGCGCCCACCTCGTCGGCGATGTCGCGCACGGCGCGAACGGGATGTTCAAAAAGGTTCAGGCTGCCGCCTACAGTGATCAGCTTGGGGCGTTCGCGTTTCGCCAGATCGCGCAGGGCGTTCACATCAATGGTATATCCATCCGCATTGACGGGCGCGTCCAGGCTGCGCAGCCCGAAAAGCCCCGCGCAACCTGCGGCATGATGGGTCACATGCCCGCCGATACTGGCCGGTGGCGCGATGATGGTATCGCCCGCCTTGCAGGTGGCCATAAAGCCGTAAAGATTGGCAATCGCACCCGAAGGCACCCTGATTTCGGCATAATCCGCCTGAAACACCTCGGCGGCCAGTTCGGCGGCGATCACCTCGATTTCCTCGATTGCCTCAAGTCCCATTTCGTATTTGTCGCCCGGATAGCCCAGCGAGGGGCGCGAGCCGATACCAGACGCCAGCAAGGCCTCGGCACGCGGGTTCATCACGTTGGTAGCAGGGTTGAGGTTGAAACACTCGCGCTCGTGGATGGCGCGGTTGCGCGCGGCCAGATTGTCAATCCGGGTCAGGATATCGCCCGACGCAGCCCCCGCCGTCTGCCTGGCAATTCCCTGCACAAGCGTTTCGCTATGTTCCGGCACCCAGGCCCTGCGCGCGATGGTCATGATTTCGATCCTCTGTTGATTGGCAGCAGAGTTCCCAACTTGGCCTTGCACTGCAAACCAGAATTTCAGACTATGGCATTAGATTTTCTAGGGGTAATATATGTCCGTCTCACCCATGCGCCCGAAGGGACCGCCGCTCAATGCCCTGCGCGCCTTCGAGGCTGCCGCCCGGCTTGGCAGTTTCAGCGCCGCCGCCGAAGAGCTTTGCGTGACAGCCGGTGCCGTGTCGCAACAGATCAAAACGCTCGAGGATTGGGCGCAGGTCGCCCTGTTTCAACGCCACGCGCAGGGGGTGTCGCTGACGGCGGCCGGCAAGGCATTGGTCCCGACCCTTGGCGCTGCCTTTGACGCATTGGGACACGCCGTGCGCGATCTGCGCCATACCGCCCGCCACCGGACCCTGCATATCGCCGCCATGCCGAGCGTTGCGCAACTGTGGCTGTCGCCACGGCTGCGCGCCATCCGTGCGGCCCTGCCCGATGTGCAAATCTCGGTCACGGTGACGGAAACGCCGCCCAACCTCGCGCGCGAATTATTCGACGCCAGCCTGTTCATTCGCGACCAGACCGGCGCACAGGGCAAAGTCATTGTGGAAAATGACACCATCTTTCCGGTCTGCGCCCCCGCACTTGCTGCGCAAATCTGCACACCGCAAGATCTGATGCGCCAGACCTTGCTGCATGATCAAAGCTGGGCCGGGGATTGGCCGCTTTGGGGCAATGCTGCGGGCCTGACAGGCACGCAACTGTCGGGCGGCCCACAGTTTTCACTTTACGCGATCGCATTTGACGAAGCAAAGGCGGGCGCGGGTGTGTTGATGGGCCACGCAAGCCTTGTGCAACACGCGCTGGATGATGGCAGCCTGTGCCAGCCGTTCCCACAGACAGTTGCGACCGGCAAGGCGCTGGTGCTTGAAACGCCGCCGGCGCGCCATCCAGCCACGACAACGCGCCGCCTGATCGACGTTCTGACAGCCTGATCAGTGGCCGCCCAAGACGCCCGTGCGCACCGAATAATCGACAGCGATTTCATAGTCTGGATCGTCGTCGCTATCGACCATCAGGTGGCCGGCCTTTGACAGCAGCTTGTGGCAATCACGCGACAAATGACGCAGGCGGATTTGCTTGCCTGCATCTTCATAGCGCCCGGCAATGGCTTCGATCGCCTGTAGCGCCGATTGGTCAACAACACGGCTGCGATTAAAATCCACGATCACGGTGTTGGGGTCATTCTCGACGTCAAAGATTTCATTGAAACCATCGGTCGACCCAAAAAACAGCGGCCCCTCGATCTCATAGACCTTGGCCCCTTTTTCAGATGCGCTTTCGCGAGTGACCGCATGGATGCGTTGGGCGTTGTTCCAGGCATAGGCGAGCGCAGAGACGATCACGCCAACCACCACGGCCGTAGCCAGATCGGTCCAGACCGTCACGACCGTGACCAACACGATCACAAAGGCATCCGTCAGCGGCACCTTGCGCATGATCCTCAGCGAATTCCACGCAAATGTGCCGATCACCACCATGAACATCACACCCACCAGCGCGGCCAGAGGGATCTGTTCAATCAGGCCACTGGCGAACAGGATAAAGGCCAGCAAGAACAGCGCCGCAACGATACCGGCGACGCGCGTGCGCCCGCCCGATTTCACGTTGATCATCGACTGGCCGATCATCGCACAACCGCCCATGCCACCAAAGAAACCTGTCACGGTGTTTGCGACCCCTTGGGCGATACATTCCTGCGACGCCCCGCCGCGCTTGCCGGTCATTTCACCAACAAGGTTCAGGGTCAGCAGGCTTTCAATCAGGCCAATCGCCGCCAGAATTACGGCGTAGGGCGCGATGATATATAGCGTTTCCAAATTGAACGGCGCAAGCAAATCACCATAAAGGCCGAAGCCGCCCGCTCCGCCAAAGCTGAAAGGCATGTGGAACGGCGGGAACGTGCCGCTGATCGAAGCCAGATCGCCGACACGCGGCACCTCCAGTCCAAAGCCGATCACAATCGCCGCGACAATCCCGATCCCGGCCAAGGGCGCCGGCACGACCTTGGTGATCCGCGGCATGATCCAGATGATCGCCATCGTCAGCGCCACAAGCGCCAGCATCAGGAACAGCGGCGCGCCCGTCAGCCATTCGCCGCTGGCCATGCCGTGACCGCCGCCCTCGGCCGATCCGGGCACCTGAAACTGGCCAAGCTGTGCCAGAAAAATCACGATCGCAAGACCGTTCACAAAGCCCAGCATGACCGGATGCGGCACGAGGCGAATAAACCGTCCCCAATGCATCACCCCAACGAAAAGCTGGATCAGCCCCATCAGAATGACCGTGGCAAACAGGTATTCAACGCCGTGCTGCGCCACAAGGCTGACCATCACAACCGCCAGCGCCCCCGTGGCACCCGAAATCATCCCCGGACGGCCACCGATCAGCGCTGTGATCAACCCGACGATAAACGCCGCATACAGCCCGACCAAGGGATGCACACCGGCGACAAAGGCAAAGGCGACAGCCTCGGGCACCAGTGCCAGCGCGACTGTCAGGCCCGACAGGATTTCGATGCGCAGCACGGACGGCGTCAGCCCCTTGGTCGTGGGTTTCAGATCGTGGGCATCAAGACGTTCGGCAAAGGCCGCGAGCATGGCTTTGGGCAAAGGGATCACCTGTTTTACGGATTTGGCCCTCACCTATCGGGCGCGCGGCGCAATGTCACGCGCCTTGACCACCGCTTTGCACGGTGTTGCTGGCATCACACGTCATTTTTGCACCTTGGCCACTTTTCATTTGAACGGACGCGCGCCAAACTGCGGGCAACCTATGCGCGAGAGGACACCAACATGCCCCAGACGATCATCGGAATCATCGGCGGATCAGGTGTTTACGATATCAAGGGACTGCGCGGGGCAACCTGGCGCACGGTCGAAAGCCCGTGGGGGGCGCCGTCAGATCAAATCCTGACAGGCAGGCTGAACGGGGTCGACATGGCGTTTTTGCCGCGACACGGGCGCGGGCATGTCCACGCGCCGTCAACCGTGCCCTACCGCGCGAATATCGACGCGCTGAAACGGCTGGGCGTGACGGATATCATCAGCGTCAGCGCCTGCGGATCGTTTCGCGAAGACATGCCGCCCGGCGACTTTGTCATCGTGGACCAGTTCATCGACCGGACCATCGCCCGCGAAAAATCATTTTTCGGGTCGGGATGTGTGGCCCATGTCAGCATGGCCCAGCCGACCTGTGTCCGCCTGGGCGACTTGCTTTCGGCCGCGGCCACATCAGCGGACATCACCGCCCATCGCGGTGGCACCTATCTGGCGATGGAAGGGCCGCAGTTCTCAAGCGTTGCGGAATCCAGGATGTATCGGGACTGGGGCTGTGATGTGATCGGCATGACCAACATGCCCGAAGCCAAGCTCGCCCGCGAGGCCGAAATTTGTTACGCATCGGTTGCGATGATCACCGATTTTGACAGCTGGCACCCCGATCACGGCGCAGTCGACATCAGCGACATTATCGCCACCCTCGGCGCAAACGCCGCCAACGGGCGCAGCCTGATCAGCCAGTTGCCCGCCCTGCTTGGGGGCGCACGCACCGACTGCCCTTGCGGCTGCGACCGGGCCCTTGAGCACGCGATCATGACAGCGCCCGACAAACGCGACCCGGCGCTTGTCAGCAAACTGGACGCGGTGGCGGGGCGGGTGCTGTGAAATATCTCGCCGCCCTGCTGATCGCCATTGCGCTGCCCCTTTCGGCGCAGGAATTCATTGCCAGCAACGGCCCCCTGACGGACGATGATTTCTACAATACCGTCGCCTGCGGTGCCAGACCGGGCGGCGAATGTCAGGCGCCATATGTGCGCTGGGTGCCCCAGAACGGCGAGGCGATCACCGTCGCCTTTCAACCGGTGCCCGCAACCTATCCGGCCAGGCTGGAACGCGCCCTGTCGTTCTCGCTTGATCGGGCGATCCAGCAGCTCAACAACACCACTGGCACGATCCAACTGCGCCGGACCTACAAATCCGCCAGCGCCGATATCTCGATCTATCTGCAAGACATCGTGGCAGGTGACGACATCACCGGTATCGGCGTGCACGAACTCGAGGGCGTGCCAATCGGGGCCGCAATCGTGCAGGTCTGGTGGAATAACGGCCTTGAAATCACCGAAGCCGTGATCGTCTTTGCCAGTGACATCCCGCTGGACGAAGCCGATTCAATCATGCTCGAAGAACTCACCCAAGGCCTTGGGCTTTTGACCGATATTCGCAATCCGTTCTACAACGACCGCTCGATCTTCTCCGAAGACTCCAATTCAGTGCGCAAACTTGGCCCCCAGGACCGAATGGCCATCGCGCGCCACTATTCCAACAGCAATTGACCCCGCAGGACAGCCCATGAAAACCGTCAAAGACTATATCCGCACGATCCCCGACTTCCCCCACGAGGGGATCATGTTTCGCGATGTGACAACCCTGTTTGCCAATGCGCGCGGATTCCGGATTGCCGTTGATCAGCTACTGCACCCATATGCGGGCGCGGATATCGACGTGGTGATCGGGCTCGAGGCGCGCGGCTTTATCCTTGGCGGGGCGATCGCGCACCAGCTTGGCAAAGGCTTCGTGCCGATCCGCAAGAAAGGCAAACTGCCCGGCAAGACGATTCAGCAGGCCTATGCGCTGGAATACGGCGAAGCGGTGATGGAAATGCACGACGATGCACTGGACGCGGGCGCAAAGGTGCTGGTGGTCGATGATCTGCTGGCAACCGGTGGCACCGCCGAGGCCGGAATCAAACTGATCGAACGGCTTGGCGCTGAAGTGATCGGCTGCGCCTTTGTAATCGACCTGCCCGATCTGGGCGGTCGCGCGCGTCTGGAAAAACTGGGCATGGACGTGCATGCCCTGTGCGCCTTTGACGGCGACTGAGACGCTCTTGGCCGGCCTGCGCCGCTAGCCGCGCAGCACCGCACCCGGGTTCATAATGCCCTGCGGATCAAGTGCCGCCTTGATCGCGCGCATCATCTCCAGCTTGGCGGGGTCGGCGTAGCGTTCCAGATCATCCACTTTCAAGCGGCCGATCCCGTGTTCGGCGCTTACGGAACCGCCAAATCGATGCGCCAGATCATGCACGGTCGCCTTGATGGCATCGCGGCGGTCTTGGAAATCGCCGCGCGACAATCCCTTTGGCGGAAAGACATTGTAGTGCAGATTTCCATCGCCAAGATGGCCGAAACAGTTGATCCGGAAATCCCCAAGCGCCGCCAGGGCCTTGCCACCCTGTGCGATGAAATCGGGGATACAGGACAGCGGCACCGCAATATCATGGGACGAAATCGATCCGATCCGGCGGTTCGCTTCGGGGATGTTTTCGCGCAGGGCCCAGAATGCCGCGCGCTGCGCCAGCGACTGCGCAATCACCCCGTCCGTGACCAGCCCGGCCCTGTCGGCAGCGGCATAAAGATCGCCCAAGGCGGCGTCCGGCGACACCCCGCGCGGCAAGCCCAGATCAATCAGCACCATCCAGTCGGGTTGATCGACAAAGGGCAGCGCCACATCCGGCCCGACTTCGGACAGGAAATCCGGGCCCTGGCGGTGCATCAGTTCAAAGGCAGAAATCGTATCGCCAAGCTGCGCACCCGCCAGCGCCAGCAGTTCCAGCGCCGCCTGCGGCGAGCGCACGGCAAAAACCGCCGCCCCGACCTGCGCAGGCACCGGCACCAAACGCAGGGCCGCGGCCGTGATCACCCCCAGCGTCCCTTCCGCCCCGATCATCAGGTCGCGCAAATCATAGCCGGTATTATCCTTGCGCAGCCGTGAAAGACCCTGCCAGACCGTGCCATCGGGGCGCACGACTTCCAGCCCCAGACACTGCGCACGCGCATTGCCATAGCGCAGCACGTTCACGCCGCCTGCGTTGGTCGACAGCAGCCCGCCAATGCGTGCTGATCCTTCCGAGGCGAGCGAAAGCGCGAACATTCGGTCAACCTCGGCCGCCGCGCGGTGGATATCGGCCAGGATCACCCCAGCATCAACGACCATGACATTTTCGGACGGATAGAGCGCACGGATCGCCGTCATCCGCTCAAGTGACAGCACGACTGGCGCAGGGCCGTCGGGTTGCAACTGCCCGCCAACCAGACCTGTGCCGCCCCCATAAGGCACAACGCCGATCCGTGCCTGCGCACAGGCTTTGACAACCTGCGAGACCTCGCTCGTGCTGGCGGGCGCAAGCACCAGCCCCTGCCCCGACCAGCGCCCGCGCGGCTCTTGCAGATAGGGTGCGCTGTCGGTGCGAAACGTGGCAGTCGGCAGTTGCGCGCGCAAATGCGCCTCGAACTCTGCGGTCACGCCGTTCAACATGCTGGCTTACCCCACATCCGTTTTGCCGCGCCTGTCGCTGCGCAGATTGGCGTAAAGCACATGATTGCGCCAGCGCCCGTTAATCTGGAGGTAGCTTTGCGCAACGCCCTCGTATTTGTAACCGCATTTTTCCAGCAGGCTGCGCGATGCGGTGTTTTCGGGCAGGCACCCGGCCTCGATCCGGCTTAGGTCCAGGATCTGAAAAGCATGATGCACGACCGCACCGATCGCCTCGCGCATATAGCCTTGGCGCGCATAAGGTTCGCCAATCCAGTAACCGGTCGTGCCCGCCTGCGCGGGGCCACGGCGGATATTGTCCAGCGTGATTGCCCCCAACAGCACGTCGTCGTCGCGCCGGATCAGGAACAGCGGCACGGCGGTGCCGCTACTGATTGACCGCTGCGCCCAATAGACCCGGTTGGTAAAGGCCTTGCGGCTCAGGTGGTCAGCGGCCCATGCCGGTTCCCACGGTGTCAGAAAATCGACGCTGGCCTGTCGCAAGGCCGCCCAACTGCGAAAATCCGAATGGACCGGCGGGCGTAGTGTCAGCCGTTCGGTCTCAATGCGGACTTTGCGTTTGGGACGCAGCATCAGGCGGCGAGCCTTTCGCGCAGACTTGCCAGATCAGGCGTTGCCTTGGTCGGACCATAGATGGTCAAGGCCGCGCCCGACCGTGTCGCCATATCGGTGGCGAAACTTTTGACATCACCCGTCGTCACTGCATCGATCCGCGCGATGACCTCTTCCAGCGGCGGCACCCGCCCCCAGATCGACACCATCCGCGCCAGGCGTTCGGCGCGGTTTGACGGGCTTTCCAACCCCATCAGCAGCCCCGCTTTCATCTGCGCCCGGGCGCGCGCAACCTCATCGGCGCGCATGTCATCGGCGCTACGCCTGATTTCATCCATCGTGATGGTGGCCAGATCGCCGATCTGATCCGCCGAAGTGCCCGCATAGATCGTCGTCATGCCGGTATCGGCATAGGCCCCGGCCTGCGCAAAGATCGTGTAGCACAGCCCGCGCTTTTCGCGCACTTCCTGAAACAACCGCGAGGACATGCCGCCACCAAGGGCCGTGGCATATATCTGTGCAGTATAGATTTCGGGATCGTTATAGGCCGGGCCTTCCAGCGCGAGGGCAAAGTGCACCTGTTCAAGCGATTTGAACTCATGGCGCTCGCCGCCCTGAAACTGAGCGGGCACGATCAACGCCTGCGCGGGGCCGGCATCCAGATGGCCAAACAATTCTTCGGCCCGTTTGACGATTGTATCGTGATCGACGGCACCGGCGGCGGACAGGATCATCTGGCCGGGCTGGTAGTTGGTGCGCACAAATTCGGCCAGATCGTCGCGGTTAAAGGCGCTGACCCTTTCGGCTGGCCCAAGGATCGTGCGACCGATGGGTTGATCAGGATAGGCGACCTCTTGCAGCCAATCAAAGATGATATCGTCAGGCGTATCGAGTGCCTGCCCGATTTCCTGAAGGATCACGCCGCGTTCGACCTCGATCTCGGCCGGGTCAAAGACCGGGTTCAGCAGGATATCGGAAATCACATTCAGGGCCAGCGGCACATCATCTTGCAAGACGCGCGCGTAATAGGCCGTCATCTCGCGCGAGGTATAGGCGTTGATATAGCCGCCCACGTCTTCGATGGCTTCGGCGATTTGCAGGGCACTGCGGGTCTTGGTGCCCTTGAACGCCATATGCTCAAGGAAATGCGCGATGCCGTTTTGCTGCACGGTTTCATTGCGCCCGCCCGCGTTGACCCAAATCCCGAGGGAGGCGGATTTCAGGCCGGGCATATGTTCGGTGACGATCCGCAGACCGTTGGACAGGGTATGAAGTTGCACGCTCACGCGGTGATCCGTTCTTTGATGAGGGCTTGCAGGGCGGACAGGTCGTTGGCAACGCGGGTGACCCGTTCATCGCGGTCAAACAGGTCGGCCATATGAGGGGGCAGCGCGGGGCGGGTGCCCGTGGCCTTTTCGACCGCATCGGGGAATTTGGCCGGATGGGCGGTGGCCAGTGTGATCATTGGCACCCTGCCCAAATGATCATTGGCAACCCGCACGCCAACGGCCGTATGCGGGCAGAAGATTTCATTGGTCACGCCCACTTGCCCGCCGATGGTCGCCAGCGTCTCCTCCTCGGATACGCGGCCCGATCGAAAGGTGTCGCGCAGCATCTGATAGGCACCTTGGCTGATCTGGAACCCGCCTTTCGCCTTCAGATCATCCATCTGCTGCGCAACCACAGCACCATCCTGACCGTAGGCATAAAACAATGCGCGTTCAAAGTTGGACGAAACCTGAATATCCATCGACGGGCTGATCGAGGGAATCACGCCCTGTTTGATCTGCTCGCCACTTTGCAAGGTGCGGTGCAGGATATCGTTCTGGTTCGTGGCAATGACAAGTCGGTCAATCGGCAGGCCCATTTCCTTGGCGATGTAGCCTGCGAAGATGTCACCGAAATTGCCCGTTGGCACAGTAAAACTGACCTTGCGGTGCGGCGCACCAAGGCTGACAGCACTGCTGAAATAATAGACCACCTGCGCCAGGACACGACCCCAGTTGATGCTGTTCACACCCGCCAGGCGGACGTCGTCACGAAAGGCGAAATCGTTGAACATATCCTTCAGGGCCGCTTGGCAATCGTCGAAATCCCCGTCGACGGCCAATGCGTGAACGTTGGCCTGCGGCGGCGTGGTCATCTGGCGGCGCTGCACGTCCGATACCCGCCCGTGCGGGAACAGGATGAACACATCAACGTTGGACAGCCCCTTGAACGCCTCGATTGCCGCTGACCCCGTATCACCCGAAGTCGCTCCGACAATCGTGATCCGCTCGCCCGAGCGTGACAGCGACGCCTGAAACATCTGGCCGATCAACTGCATGGCAAAGTCCTTGAAGGCCAAAGTAGGGCCGTGGAACAATTCCAGCAGGAAATGATTGGGGGCCAGTTGCACCAAGGGCGCGCGCGCCGCGTGGCCGAAACCGCCATAGGCCGCATCGATCAGCGCGCGAAATTCGGCATCCGTAAAGGTATCACCGATAAACGGGCGCATCACCCTAAACGCGATATCCTCGTAGGATTGCCCTGCCATCGCGGCGATCTGATCCGCCGACACGGTCGGGATCGTTTCAGGCACGTAAAGCCCGCCGTCCCGCGCAAGGCCCGTCATCATCGCCTGTTCGAACGTCAGCTTGGGCGCCTGCCCGCGGGTCGAAATGTATTGCATCTTAATCCTTGTTGCGCAGGATGCGCGTGATCAAAAACAGGGTCATGATGGCCCAGACGATAGCCAGCAAAAACCACGTTATCGCGTAGTTCAGGTGATCGTTTTTGACTCCGGCAGAGTCAACGGGCAAGGGCGCGACCCGTGCATCCAATCCGGTTGCGTTGTTCAAAATCACCATGATCGGCAGGGTTTCAAGGATGGCGGCCATCGCCTCCACATCGCGCCCAAACCAGATATTCTTGTCAAGGTCGGGTGCAGGTGTCGATGAATTCACATCATCTGGCCAAACCAGATTGCCCGTCCCTTCAAGCGCCGCAAAGCTGCGCTGCGCGTCCTTGGCCTCCAGCGCGATCAATCCCTGATCCAGCAGAATGCGCCGCCCATCATCAAGTTGCAGGGCGGTGATGGCGCGGTAGCCCGTCCCCTGGGCTGTCCCCGACGTCAGCACATGCAGTTCATCGCCGACCGGAACACCGGCAAAATTCACCGCAAGATATTCGTCATCCGCTTCGTTCGGGTCAGCGGGAATTGCAACCGGCGCAGCGGTCATGCGGGCATTGATGTCGGCCAGAATACCCTCTTTCCAGCCAAGCCGATCAAGCTGCCAGAATCCGAGAAACAGCAGGACAACGATGCCACCAAGGCCAAGGATAATTGGAAAGATCAAACGCGCCATACGGGGATCACTCCGCTGTTGAAATGCGAAACGCGCGAGGGGATCTCGCGCGTCTCAGGTCTTGTGCAAAGCTGGCAAAGGGTCAACCCCTGTCAGCCGTCTTAGGAACCCCAGACATAGATCGAGGCAAAAAGGAACAGCCAGACCACGTCAACAAAGTGCCAATACCAGGCGGCGGCTTCAAAGCCGATATGCTTTTCGGGGGTGAAGTGACCCGCATAGACGCGCAACAGGCAGACGGTCAAAAAGATCGTGCCGATGATCACGTGCAGACCGTGGAAACCTGTCGCCATAAAGAAGTTTGCGCCGTAAATATTGCCCGCAAGACCAAAGCTTGCTTCGCTGTATTCATAGGCTTGCAACACCGTAAAGATCACGCCCAGCCCAATGGCAAGGATCAGGCCGTGCTTGATATCACGGCGGTTGTTTTCATGCACAAGCGCGTGGTGCGCCCAGGTTGCCGCAGCCCCCGAACACAGCAGGATCAGCGTGTTGATCAGCGGCAGGTGCCACGGGTCCAGCGTTTCGATCCCTGCGGGCGGCCAGACACCGTCAACCAGCGGGCTTTCCGGGCCCATCGGGTAAAGCGCATGTTTGAAAAAGCTCCAGAACCAGGCGGCAAAGAACATCACTTCGGACATGATGAACATGATAAAGCCATAGCGCAGGCCGATGCGGACAACCGGCGTGTGATCGCCCACTTCGCTTTCGACAATCACGTCAGCCCACCAGCCATACATGCAGTAAAGCACGCCGACAAAACCGATCAGAAACATCCACGGGCCGTTGTCCTGCATCCACATGACAGCGCCAAACAGCATGATGAACGCGCCCAGCGCCGACAGCAGTGGCCAGATCGAGGGGTTCAGGATGTGATAATCGTGGTTCTTTTCGTGCGCCATGTTGGTCTTCCTCTGTCCCAAGTGCGGGGCCCATTCATTCGGGCTTGGTCGTTAGTTCAAATCTATGGCGGGTGTCTCCGCCGGTGTCAAAGGGGCAAGTGCGGCCTGCGTGTCATCTTCGGGCAGGTCGATCTGGTAGAATGTATAGCTGAGCGTGATCGTGTGGACATACTGCCCTTCGCGGTCATCGACGATGGCAGGGTCCACAAAGAAGGTCACGGGCATCAGCACGGTTTCACCCGGTTGCAGCACCTGCTCGGTGAAACAAAAGCATTCGATCTTGTCGAAAAATCCGCCGGCCTCGTAGGGGGTGACATTATAGGATGCCTGCCCGGCGATGGGCTTATCGGTCGGGTTGCTTGCCTCATAGAAGGCCAGGCCTGTTTCGCCGATGCGCAGGGTCATTTCCCGCTCGACCGGTTTGAAGGTCCAGGGCATGTCGCGTTCAAGGCTCCCGTCAAAACGGATCGTGATCGTCTGATCAAGAACCGTATCGCTGCCCGCTTCGGCGACGTTCGTTGCACCACCAAAACCGGTGACGCGGCAGAACCAGTCATAAAACGGCACCGAGGCCCAGGCGAGGCCACCCATCAACAAGACAACCGCCACAGTCTGCACCAGCGTGCGCTTGGGGCCTTGAATTTGGGGCAGGATCATTGCGCGCCTCCCTCGGGGGCGGGCTCAAGCTGCGGGCGCACCACATGGTCAAAACGTTCCATCTGCGCGATGTTTTCCACGTTCGTCACCTTGACGACGGTCAAGCCAAAGACGATCGCGATCAGGCCGATCAGCAAAACGAACACGCCAAGGTTGCGACCGCGGCGGCGCTGATGGATTTCATGTTCAACCCGAATTGCCATTACCAGCCTCCCAAACCCCAAGGCTTTAACGCTGCCTCGGCCAAAAGCGCACCAAAGTGCAGAAAAAGATAATAAAGCGAGATTTTGAACACGCGCTTTTCAAGGGCGTAATTGTCCGCCTCGGCGTCCGTTTCAACGCGGCGCCAGATGTCATAGGCGCCCTTCAGAAACCACACATTCAAGACCAGGGCCGTGGCCAGATAGACCGGCCCACCAATCGACGTAAAGGCGATGCCCAGCGCCACAGGCACCAGCGCAATCGTATAACCCAGCACATGATTACGGGTGACGCGGCGGCCATGCGTTTCGGTCAGCATCGGCACGCCCGCATCGCCGTAATCAGATTTGACGAACAGGGCAAGCGCCCAGAAATGCGGTGGCGTCCACATGAAGATCAGGGCGAACATCAGCACGCTTTCGACCGACACGCCGCCCGTGGCAACGGCCCAGCCGATCATCGGAGGAAAGGCCCCCGCCGCACCGCCGATGACGATATTGTTGGGTGTCGCGCGTTTCAGCCACATGGAATAGACGACCGCGTAGAAAAAGATCGTAAAGGCCAGCAGACCAGCGGCAAGGAAATTTGCCGCCAGCGCCAAGAGGATCACCGCAAAGCCGGACAGGGCCAGGCCAATTGCCAGGGCCTCTCCCGGTTGCACGCGCCCCGACGGAATCGGACGTTTTGCCGTGCGCTTCATCAGCACATCGATATCCGCGTCCCACCACATGTTGAGAGCACCCGATGCCCCGGCCCCCACCGCGATGCATAGCACCGCCACAAAGCCGATGAAGGGATGCACCGCCACGGGCGCGACCAAAAGACCGACCAGCGCCGTGAACACGACCAAAGACATCACACGCGGCTTGAGAAGGGCGAAATAGTCGCCCATCTGCGCCTCCTGTTGCTTTGTCTCTGGCAGGCTTGCGTCTGTCATGGTGTTCCTATCGGGGCGTGGGTTGAAACCCACCTTGCGAAAAAAAGTGGGTGACCACCCACCTTACAGGACTGCGGGTAAGGTGGGTCTTGACCCACCCACCCCTTCAGGCAGGGAATTCTTCCTGCGCGCCAGCCAACCAGGCATCATATACCTCTTGGCTGACGACTTTGACGGTGATGGGCATAAAGGCGTGATCCTTGCCGCAAAGTTCGGAACACTGGCCAAAGTAGATACCTTCGCGTTCCGCCGCGAACCACAGTTGCGCCAAACGCCCGGGCACCGCATCTTGCTTGACGCCAAACGCCGGGATCGTCCACGAGTGGATCACATCCGCACCCGTCACCTGCATCACCACCGTCGCACCGATCGGCACGACCACGGCATTGTCGGTCGCAAGGCGGAATTCATCGTCAGAATAGCCAGCCTCGGCCAGCTGCGCCGAAATCCCCTCGTTCAGGTTCCCCTCGCCATAGCCGATCATGTAGCTTTCAAAAAACACGCCTTCATCCAGATACTCATAGCTCCAATACCACTGGTAGCCGGTCACCTTGATGGTGATATCGGCCTCGGGGATTTCCTGCTGCTTGAACAGGACGGGCAAGGAAAACGCGCCAATAAACACAAGAATCACAACCGGAACGATCGTCCAGGCCACTTCCAGAGGCGAGTTATGGGTAAAGCTTGCCGCAGTCGGGTTGGCGCGCCGGTTGTAGCGCAGGATCACAAAGGCCAGCAGCCCGGTGACAAACAGCGTGATCAGCGTGATGATCACCAGCAGCATCCCGTCGAGCCATTGCACATCGCGGGCCAGTTCCGTGGCCGCGGGCTGAAAGCCCATTTCGCCGTCTGTCGGCGCGCCAACGATTTCCAGATCCTCGATGGCGGTCTGAGCCGCCACACCCGTGGCGAAAAGTGCGGTGCCTGCTGCGGCCCCGAGCTTGGTGACGAAATTGGTCATTCGCATATCATACCCTGCTTTGATGGTGCCCTGCGGCACCTGTCGTGAGTTCTCCGCGAAAGGCGCATTGCCGCCCCCGGCACGGAATCCCGTTGTATCCATAAGCGGTCATCCCATATCGTGGGCAGTAACTCAAGAACCCGAGTTGCGGCAAACGGACGCTTTTTGACCTAGATCAAAGCTCAAACAAGGAAACCGCCCCATGAACACCGACCCTTTTCGCCCATTTGACACGAATCTTGACCAAGATACGGCCCTGTCATTGCTGCGCGAAGCGGTCGCCGGGGCCGATGACGGGGAGTTATTTCTAGAGCGTCGCCGCGCCGAAGTCCTGGCTTTCGACGATGGGCGGGTCAAGACCGCCAGCTATGACGCCTCCGAGGGATTCGGCCTGCGCGCCGTGCGTGGTGAAACCGCGGGATATGCGCATTCCACCACTCTGGACGAACATGCCCTGCGCCGCGCCGTGGCGACCGCCCGCCTGGCCGTGGGCCAAGGCGGCGGCACGCTGGCCGATGCCCCGCCCCGCACCAATCAAAAGCTCTACACCGACAGCGACCCCCTGACCGAAACGACCTTTCCCGCGAAAATCGACGTCCTGCGCGAGATTGATGCCTTTGCCCGCGCCCTTGATCCCCGCGTGGTGCAGGTCAGCGCGACGATTGCCGCCGCGCACCAAGAGGTCGTGATCCTGCGCCCCGAAGGCACGGTGGTGACCGATATCCGCCCGATGTCCCGTGTAAACATCAACGTCATCGTCGAACAGGACGGACGCCGCGAATCCGGTGGCATGGGCGGCGGTGGCCGTGCGGGCCTGATCGGTCTGATCGGGCGCGAGGCTTGGGAACCTGTCGCACGCGAGGCCCTGCGTATCGCCCTTGTGAACCTTGACGCCGAACCCGCCCCTGCCGGTGTGATGGATGTGGTTCTGGGCAACGGCTGGCCCGGTATCTTGCTGCACGAGGCCGTGGGCCACGGGCTGGAAGGCGATTTCAACCGCAAAGGCAGCAGTGCCTTCGCCGGCCTGATGGGCCAGCAGGTGGCCGCCAAAGGTGTGACGGTGCTGGATGACGGCACGATCCCCGATCGGCGTGGCAGCATCACCGTCGATGACGAAGGCACACCATCGGCCAGAAACGTGCTGATCGAGGACGGCAAGCTGGTCGGCTATATGCAGGACCGCCAGAACGCCCGCCTGATGGGAGTCGCCCCCACCGGCAACGGACGGCGCGAAAGTTTCGCCCATATCCCGATGCCGCGCATGACCAACACCTACATGCTGGGCGGTGATACCGATCCGGCCAGCCTTGTGGCTGACCTCAAGGACGGGATTTACGCGGTCGGCTTTGGTGGCGGACAGGTCGATATCACCAATGGCAAGTTTGTCTTTAGCTGCACCGAAGCCTACCGCGTCAAGAACGGGGTGGTCGGCGCACCCGTCAAAGGCGCCACCCTGATCGGTGATGGTGCCACGGCGATGAAACAAATCCGGGGCATCGGCAACGACATGGCGCTCGACCCCGGCATCGGCAATTGTGGCAAGGCAGGCCAATGGGTGCCCGTAGGTGTCGGCCAGCCCAGTCTGATGATCGGCGGCTTGACCGTGGGTGGCGCGGCGGCTTGATAACGGCGCGCCTTCCAGTCTGGCGCACCAATCCGGCAGGGTTTGCCCACAGCGGCGGACTCCGACTCGCACGCTGGCCAGTCGTCACAGGTAGCCTCGCCGTCGTGCTTGGCGGCCCGATTCTTGGTCGCGGCCTCTGGACCGTAAACGAGGCGCTTTTTGTCCCGGGCAGCACCGCATACAGCGCCACCGCAATGGCCGCTGCAACCCTCATAGGGTCGTTCCTGTTCTCGTGGATCCTGCTTCTCGTCCTGATCCCGATTAGCAATTACCTTGCGCGCACTGGCCGCGCCGGATGGGGCGTTGCAGCCATTGTCGGTTTCTACACAGGCTATTTCACAGGTTTTCTGACAAAGGTCGGCACTGACATCGAACTGCGCGACATTTCCAGCCCCGCCACTGACCTTCCCATCGCCATCGCAGGCCTGCTGCTTGGGCTGATCTATTGGGCCACAATCCGTATGCTGCATCCCGCCGTCATCGGCATCCCCGCCACCCAACCAACACCGCTGGCCACCCCATGACCCGCTGGCCCGCGATCAACACCCCCGTCGGCGGGCAGCGGTATGTGGCCCCGATGGTCTATGTGGCGCTCGTGACCTTGGTGTTTCTGATCGTTCCTGTTGGCGGGGCCTTGTTAACGCTTATCGCTGTTATTCTCGGGGGTAGCGACACGCCGCCCAACTTTGCCACGCCAGCATATTTACTCGGAATTCTCCTGACTCTTTCGCCGCCTGTTTCTTGGGCCGGGCTGTTGGTCGGAGTTCCGCTGTCAATTCTTGCGATGGCCCGGGGATATGCTGGATGGCTTGTCTCGACGCTTGCCGGCGCTGTGATCGGTCTGCTTTGCGGTATGTTTCTGGAATCTCCTGAATTCATGGCCCCTGGCGGGGCTCTTATGGGCGGTTTGTACTGGATATTTCTGCGCTGGCTCGCCCCGGCAGCACTCTTGGTGCCGCTGGATCAGGACGCGACAGACGCTACCGCGTGCACATCACTCTGATAGGGGTCCTATACTTATGGTTCCCATACGCTTTCCATACGTTTTCCATATCCGAAATCGCCGATTTTTTCGTGCGCTGCGGGATGGTGCAATTCAAATAATTGGCGGTATTGCGCGTCTTCACCTCTCGTTAACCCAGAAGGTCTAAACCTGATTCTGCAACAGGCGGAGGACAGGAGATGACCGAAGAACGACTTTCTTCCACTCACCCCCCACTCCCACCCACCACGGAAGATGATCGGCTGAACTGGCTTCGTCTGTTGCGCTCGCGTCGCGTTGGGATCGTGACGTTTTACCGCCTTTTGGCCGAACACGGCACCGCGCGCGCCGCCCTTGATGCGCTGCCCGAGGTTGCCCGCGCCGCTGGCGTCACAGATTATGAAATTTGTCCCGAAGGGGTCGTTTTGGCCGAAATGAAGGCCGCGCGCCGGGCCCGGGCGCGGATGCTTTGCATCGGCGATCCCGACTACCCCACCCATTTGGCCGACATCGACAGCCCGCCACCCATTTTGTGGTGCATCGGCAATACCGCCCTGCTCAAACGCCCGCTGATCGCGATGGTCGGCGCGCGCAATGCGTCGTCGCTGGGGACACGGATGACCAAGCATTTGGCCGCCGATCTGGCCTCGGCGGGCTTTGTCGTTGTTTCTGGCTTGGCGCGCGGCGTTGATGCCGCGGCCCACCTTGCGGCCCTTGATGGCGGCACGGTCGCGGTGCAGGCCGGCGGTGTCGATGTAGTCTACCCCGCCGAAAACAGCGATCTGGCCGACCAGATTGCCCTGCGCGGGTTGCGGCTGTCCGATCAACCGATGGGCACACAACCCCAGGCGCGGCATTTTCCCGCACGCAACCGGATCATTTCCGGCCTCGCCAAGGCCGTTGTCGTGGTCGAAGCCGCTGCAAAATCCGGCAGCCTGATCACCGCGCGCAACGCCCTGGACCAAGGGCGCGATGTGCTGGCGGTGCCGGGCCACCCGTTTGATGCGCGCGCATCGGGGTGCAACATGTTGCTGCGCGACGGCGCGACATTGGTGCGGGGCGCGCAGGACGTGATTGACGCCCTTGCCCCCCTTGCAGAACCGCAGACAGCGGAACTGCCATTGGCCCCGGCTGCCCCCGCCGCACCACACAAACCCAGCCTGCGCGACACAGCGAAACTGCACAACCGCATCCTGTCGCAGCTTGGTCCCTCGCCTCTGGCCGAAGATCAGTTGATCCGTGATTTGGCCCGCCCCGCGACGGAAATCGCGCCGGTTCTTCTGGACCTCGAACTTGATGGCAAGATCCTGCGCCAGCCCGGCGGATTGCTGTCGCGGGTCAACTGAACACCGGGCCACAGGCCCAATGATTTGCGCCACTTGGCAGGCAAGTTGCACAAGGGCCGTTGACAATCCCGCATGCCCCCCCACATGTTGCCGCGCCAGTGCCCCTGTTCGTTTATGAAGGATTCCCATGCCAGTCGTTGTCGTTGAATCCCCGGCCAAGGCCAAGACAATCAACAAATATCTGGGCGATGACTACACTGTTCTGGCGTCTTACGGTCATGTGCGCGACCTGCCCCCAAAGGATGGCAGCGTCGATCCCGATCACGATTTCGAGATGCAGTGGGAAGTCGCAAGCGACAGCAAAAAGCACATCAAGGCCATCGCCGATGCCTTGGCCAAAGATAACAACCTGATCCTCGCCACCGACCCCGACCGCGAGGGAGAAGCGATCAGCTGGCACCTTGAAGAAGCCCTGCGCAAACGCAAATCCATCAAGAAGGATACGCCCGTCAGTCGTGTGGTGTTCAACGCCATCACCAAGGCCGCCGTGACCGAGGCGATGAAAAACCCCCGCCAGGTCGATCAACCCCTGGTCGACGCCTATCTGGCCCGCCGCGCGCTGGACTATCTGGTGGGTTTCAAACTCTCGCCCGTGCTATGGCGCCGCCTGCCCGGGGCGAAATCCGCGGGCCGCGTGCAATCGGTCTGCCTGCGCCTGATCGTCGAGCGCGAGATGGAAATCGAAGCCTTCAACAACCGCGAATACTGGAGCGTCAAAGCCCTGCTCGACACGCCCCGCGGTCAGACGGTCGAGGCACGCTTGACCCTGCTTGCCGGCGAAAAGCTGGAAAAATTCAGCATCGAAAATGCGACACAGGCGGAAATGGCGGAAACGGCGGTGAAATCCCGCGACCTGACGGTCAAATCGGTCGAAGCGAAACCAGCCAACCGCAATCCGTCAGCCCCTTTCATGACCTCGACCCTGCAGCAAGAGGCCAGCCGCAAATTCGGCTTTGGCGCACGCATGACCATGAATGCCGCGCAGCGCTTATACGAGGCCGGATTGATCACCTACATGCGGACCGACGGCATTGACATGGCGCCCGAAGCCGTCACCGCCGCGCGCGATGCGATCAAGGGAAAATACGGCGCCGACTATGTGCCAGCCAGTGCGCGGGTCTATAAAAACAAGGCCAAGAACGCGCAAGAAGCCCACGAATGTATCCGCCCGACGGAATTGTCCAAAGACGCGAGCGAGGCGAAAATCGCCGACCCGGACCAGCGCAAGCTTTACGACCTGATCTGGAAGCGCACCATCGCCAGCCAGATGGAGGGGGCGCGGATGGAACGCACCACCGTCGATATCGCCAGCGCTGACGGGCAGGTGGAACTGCGCGCCACAGGTCAGGTTGTGCTATTTGACGGGTTCTTGCGCGTCTACGAGGAAGGCCGCGACGATGATGTGGTCGATGACGATGACAAGCGCCTGCCGCAGATGGCCACGGGCGAAGGGATGACCAAGAAATCGGTCACGCCGGAACAGCATTTCACCCAACCACCGCCCCGCTATACCGAGGCGACGCTGGTCAAACGCATGGAAGAACTGGGTATCGGCCGCCCGTCCACCTACGCATCGATCGTCACGACCATCCAGGACCGCGACTATGTGCGCAAGGAAAAGAACCGCCTCATCCCCGAGGACAAGGGGCGGCTGGTCACGGCCTTCCTGACCAACTATTTCCGCAAATATGTGGGCTACGATTACACCGCCTCCCTTGAGGAAGAACTGGATTACGTCAGCGCGGGCGATGCGGATTACAAGAAGCTTCTCGCCGATTTCTGGGCCGACTTCAAAGTCACAATCGACGAGGCGATGGATAATTCCATCACCGACGTGCTGGAAAAAATCAACGACGTTCTGGCGCCGCATATCTTTCCACCCAACGAAGACGGGTCCGACCCGCGCCTTTGCCCCAACTGCGGCGAGGGGCGCTTGTCGATGCGCACGGCGCGATCGGGTGGTGCCTTCATCGGCTGTTCCAACTATCCCGAATGCCGCTACACCCGCGCATTTGGCCCCCCCGGCGGCGATGACGCGGCCGGCATCCCGCCCGAAGGAAAACTGCTTGGCGAAGATGCGGGTGATAAAATCTGGATCCACAAGGGCCGTTTTGGTCCCTACGCCCAGCGCGGCGAGGTCAGCGACGACAACAAGAAGCCGCCGCGCCAGTCCATCCCCAAGGAATGGCCCCCCGAAGAGGTGGACCTTGAAACAGCCGTCAAACTGCTGTCCCTGCCCCGCCTGATTGGCCCCCACCCGAAGACGGGGTGAATGTCTGGGCCAATATCGGCCGTTATGGCCCCTACCTGAAACACGCCGAAAGCACCTCGGAACGGGGCGGAACCAACGCCAACCTCGAAAGTCTGGACGAGGTATTTACCGTCGGGATGAACCGCGCCGTGCAGCTGCTCGCGGAAAAGGTCGCCGCGCGCGGCGGACGCGGCGGTGCGGCCAAAACCCTGCATGATCTGGGCGAACACCCCGATGGCGGCCCCGTGGCGATCATGGAAGGCAAATATGGCCCCTACGTGAAATGGGACAAGATCAACGCGACCCTTCCCAAGGACAGCGACCCCGAGGCCGTGACAATGGAACAGGCGGTTGACCTGATCGCCGAAAAGGCGGCGAAAAAGGGCACGCGCAAGAAGGCGGCCCCGAAAAAGAAGGCCACCGCCAAGAAACCCGCCGCTAAAAAAACTGTCGCCAAGGCGAAGTCTACGGCCAAATAACGCCCGCTGCAGCGCAGCAATCTCATTGACTCTCCCCGCGTCGGACGCAACAACGGTGCGAACCGATGCGAGGGGCTCTTCATGCAAAAAATATATCCCGATGCCGCAACCGCCCTTGATGGGCTGCTTCATGACGGCATGTTCATCGCGGCAGGCGGCTTTGGCCTGTGCGGCATTCCCGAATTGCTGCTGGCGGCCATCAAGGACGCTGGCACCAAGGATCTGACATTTGCCTCCAACAACGCGGGCGTCGATGATTTTGGCATCGGCATCCTGTTGCAGACCCGGCAAGTGAAAAAGATGATCAGCTCCTATGTTGGCGAAAACGCCGAATTCATGCGCCAGTATCTGAGCGGCGAACTTGAGCTGGAATTCAACCCCCAAGGCACGCTGGCAGAACGGATGCGCGCAGGCGGCTGTGGTATCCCGGGGTTCTACACGAAAACCGGCGTTGGCACCGTGATTGCCGACGGCAAGGAACACAAGGATTTCCCCACGGGCCCTGACGGCGCGCCCGAGACCTACATCATGGAAAACGGCATCTTTGCCGATCTTGCCATCGTCAAAGCGTGGAAAGCCGACGAAACCGGCAACCTGATGTTCCGCAAGACCGCGCGCAACTTCAACCCGCCCGCCGCCATGTGCGGCAAGACCTGCGTTGTCGAGGTCGAAGAAATCGTGCCGACAGGCAGCCTTGACCCAGATGCAATCCACCTGCCCGGCATCTATGTGCATCGCATTATCCAAGGTGATCACGAAAAACGGATCGAGCAACGCACCGTGAGGACAGCATAATGTGGGACCGCAATCAAATGGCGCAGCGCGCCGCTGAAGAACTGCAAGACGGCTGGTATGTGAACCTTGGCATCGGCATCCCGACGCTGGTGGCGAACTATGTCGGCGACAAGGACATCACCCTGCAATCGGAAAACGGCATGCTGGGCATGGGCCCGTTTCCGCTGGAGGGCGACGAAGACGCCGACCTGATCAACGCGGGCAAACAAACCATCACCGAACTCAGACGCACAGCCTATTTCGACAGCGCCACCAGTTTCGGCATGATCCGCGGCGGCAAGATCGCCGCGGCGATCCTTGGCGCGATGGAAGTAGCCGAAAACGGCGATCTCGCCAACTGGATGATCCCCGGCAAGCTGGTCAAAGGCATGGGCGGCGCGATGGATCTGGTCGCTGGCGTGGGCCGCGTGATCGTCGTGATGGACCACACCAACAAACACGGCGACAGCAAACTGCTGAAAGAATGCACCCTGCCGCTGACCGGCAAGGGGGTCGTCGACCGGATCATCACCAACCTTGGCGTGCTGGACGTGGTCGAAGGCGGCCTCAAGATCGTCGAATGCGCCCAAGGCGTCTCCGAGGACGACTTGCGCGCCGCGACCGACGCCACAATCGTCTAGTTCTTCTGTTCAAAAACACTCCCGCCGGAGGCTGCGAGGCCACCGACGGGACGCTAAATCTGGCATGATCATCCACAACGCGCCCTTATAAACTGTGGCGCGGCAGCGCCTCCGCTTGATTGGCTAAAAAACCGTTTCCGAAGTGGCAACAACTCCATATTCTTGCCCCATTCTGTCGCTAAACGGGCGTCAATGATAATGAGCAGCACAGATCCGGTCCCGATCCCCGCAACACGCCCGCAAAAGGCGCGTCGTTGGCGTGATATCGCGCTTTTGGCGGTCCTTTTCGGGTTCGTCATCGCCGGTCTTGCCAGCCTTGCCTATGCCACCGGCTGGGAAGAAACCAAGGCGCAGCTGACCCGCATCACAGGGCTGCAAATCGCGATTTTGCTGGCGCTGTCACTGGTGAACTACCTGTTTCGCGCGCTTCGTTGGCATATGTTCGCCCGCCGCCTTGGGCTGCCAACAACGCTGGTGCAGGACACGCGCCATTTCCTTGGCGGATTTGCCATGTCCGTCACCCCCGCCCGCGTCGGAGAGCTGATCCGCATGCGCTGGCTCAAGCGCGAAACTGGCTGGGCGGTGGAACGCACGGCCCCGCTGGTGCTGATGGATCGGGCCTCGGATCTGGCGGCAATGGCCGTGATCCTTGCCATCGGGCTGGCATTCGGCACGGGTGGCATCGCCTTTGCCCTGCCCGTCGCGGCACTCGCGCTGACAGCCGCCTTTATCGCCACGCGCCCCAGTCTGCTGGCCACCCTCACGACGCTGACCTATCGCAGCACCGGCCTGTTTCCGCGCTTGTTTGCCCGTGTCCGCACGGCGGCGCGGTCCCTGCGCGCCTTTACCACAACGCCAATCGTCACCGGCGCCCTTGCCCTTGGCCTGATCGGCTGGGCGGCAGAAGGCTATGCGTTTCATCTGCTTCTCGTCTGGATGGGGGCCGACATCGGCTTTTTCATGGCGCTGGCGATCTTCACATTCTCGACCCTCGCAGGCGGCCTTACCGGCGCACCGGGCGGTGTTGGCGGGGCCGAAGCGGCGATGGTCGCGCTCCTCGCACTCGAAGGTATCCCGCTTGAAGTCTCTGTGCCCGCCACGGCCATCATCCGCGTCACAACCCTTTGGTTTGCAATCGTTATCGGCCTTTTGGTCTTTCCCTTGGCCGAACGCATCTCGACCCGCACCGCATCAGAAAGCTGAACGATGACCTGGAAAACCGACACCTACGCTGGCTGGGGCCGTGCGTTGACAGCCACGGGCGATATCGCCCGCCCCGAACGTGCCAGCGTTCTGGCCAAGCTGCCCACCGCCCCTGCCATCGGCAACAGGCGCAGCTATGGCGACGCACCCCTCAATGACAACGGGCGCGTCATCGACATGACCCGCCTTGACCGCGTGCTGGATTTCGATGCGACATCCGGCATCGTCACCGTTGAATCCGGCCTGACCATCGGCGAATTGGCCCGCCTTTTCGCACCCAAAGGCTGGCTGCCCCCGGTCATGCCCGGCACCGGCTTTGCGACGATTGGCGGTTGTGTGGCGATGGACGTGCACGGCAAGAACCACCACCATATCGGCAGCTTTGGCCAGCATCTGTCCGCGATCACCTTGCTGCAAAGCGGCAAACAGCGCCGGATCACCCCCAAGGACACAACCCTCTGGCAGGCCACGATCGGTGGTTTGGGCCAGACCGGTGTGATCCTCAGCGCCGCGATCCAAATGTTGGCCTGCAAGGGCGATGTGATGATGGTGACCGAACGGCGCGCCGAAGGCTGGGACGAACATATCGCCCTGCTGGATGCCTCGCAGGCCACTTATACCGTTGGCTGGATTGATGCGACGGCGCGCGGTGAGGCCCTTGGTCGTGGTATTCTGGAGGAAGGCGAGACAGGCGCAGGGCTTGTCCCCAAACCCAAACCGTCCAAATCCGTGCCCTTCAATGCCCCGCATTTCGCCCTGTCAAAACCCATCGTGCGCGCGTTCAATGCGGCCTACTACCGCCGTGTGCCTGCCGACGGGCGCACTGTGGTGAAGCCCATTCAGGATTTCTTTTTCCCGCTGGATCGCATCCACGACTGGAACAGGCTTTATGGCAAACGTGGCTTTCATCAGTTTCAATGCGTTGTGCCGCTGGATCAGGCCGGCGCCTTGCGCGGGATGCTGGACAAGATTGCCGGCAGTGGGCTGGCATCCCCCCTTGCCGTGTTAAAACGCATGGGAGAAGGCCGCGCCGGGTATCTGTCTTTCCCGATGGAGGGTTACACGCTGGCCGTTGATTTCCCCAATCGCGCCGCCGCCCGCGATCTGATCGGCGAGCTTGAGGACATGACCACATCCGCAGGCGGACGTCTGTATCTGGCCAAGGACGCGTTGGCGACACCCGAACAAATGGCGGCGATGTATCCCGAACTGCCCCAGTGGCAAAAGGCCGTGGCCAAGGCCGACCCCAAGGGCACGCTGGCCACCGATATGACCCGCCGACTGCAACTGAGGAGCGCGACATGAGCGATACCTGGATCATCCTTGGCGCCACATCCGCCATCGCCCGCGCCTTTATGCGGGACCGTGCCGAAACCGGCGCGACCCTTATCCTGTGTGGCCGCGACATGGACGATATGGCAGGCACGGCGGCGGACCTGCGCGCGCGCGGCGCGGCGGATGCCCATGTGCTGCGCCTTGATGTGCGCGATGCCAAGACCTTTCAACCGATCCTTGATCTGGCCGCCGATCAACACGGCATGTTGAACGCCGCCGTTTTCACCGGCTCTATGCCCGATCAAGCGGTGATCGACGAAACCCCGGCCATGATTGACGGCGTGGTGATGGATAGCTTCACCGGCCCGGCCCAGTTCCTGCAACGCCTTGCTCCGATGATGGAGGTCCGCGGCGGCGGAGCCATCGTCGGTGTCGGCTCTGTCGCGGGGGATCGCGGGCGGTTGGGCAACTATGTTTACGGTGCGGCCAAGGCCGGTTTTGCCACCTATCTGTCGGGCCTGCGCAACCGTCTGGGGCGGTCCGGCGTGCATGTGATGACTGTCAAACCCGGCCCTGTGGATACGGCGATGACCTGGGGGATGGAGTCCATGCCTTTCATGACAACCCCCGAAGCTGCGGCCAAAGACATCGCCAAAGGTCTGCGCAAGGAGCGCAACGTGATCTATACGGCAGGAATCTGGCGGTTGATCATGCTGGTGATCCGCAACGTGCCGGAACCGATCTTCAAGAAGATGTCGATCTAAAAGCCAAACAACTGCTGCCAGATCCCCGCTGAATAGAACATCAGCGCCAGTGTCATCAGCAACAGCCCGATCCCGCGCTTGTCGCGCAGGGCGAAGACAATCGGGTCGTAATCCTGCTTGCCCAGATAGCCAAGCCGGATCATCCGGAACAGCCAGCCTGTAATCGGGACCAGCGCGACCCACATCAGCCATTTCGTCGGATACAGCACCTGTGCCTGCGCGCTATGGCTATACAGGAAAAAGATCACCAGCGCGCCAACCATGCCAATCGCCGCCATGTTCAGCAGATCGCCGCGATCCGTGCGCCCATACCCGCGCCCGGGCAGGCGTTCGTCATCGGTGGCCAGCGCCAGTTCGGTCATGCGTTTGACGCAGCCCAGCGTGATAAAGACCGGAAAGATAAAGATCAGCATAAAGACCGAGGCATCCACACGGCTTGCCGCCGCCCCTGCGACGACGCGCAGGGTATAAAGGGTGGCCAGCACCGCGATATCAATCCAGCGCATCCGCTTGAGGCGCAGCGAATAGGCCAGCGACAGGATCATGTAGGTCACGACCACCAACAGGAATGCACCGCCCAGCAAGGCACCAAGCCCCAGCGCAATCACCCCCAACGCGCCACAGGCCACCATGCCCACCGTGATCGGCACCGCCCCGCTCGCGAACGGGCGACGGCATTTGGTCGCGTGCAGCCGGTCTGCCTCGAGGTCAAGCAGGTCATTGACGATATAAATGCACGACGCCGCAGCCGAAAACGCCGCAATGCCCAGCAGGACAAGGCCAAGGGTCGCAAGGCCAAATTCATGCGCCGCCAGCATCGGCAACAGCAACAACACGTTCTTGACCCATTGGTGCGGGCGCAGGGCGCGGATCAGGTCGCGCGGGGCCCAGCCGCCGGATACCTTGGTGACATTGGTCAGCTTGGACGTGCCACTGACGCCGCCCACGACAATCGCCGTATCCGCATGCCGCCACACGGCCATATCCGAGGCGTCATTGCCAGCATAATCAAAGCCTCCCTCACCGTAGGCCGCGACCAGTGCATCGGCCTTGGCCACCCCCTTGAGGTTCACATGCCCGTCTGACGCAAAGATACGCCCGCCCATGCCATAGTGATCCGCCAAGGGCTGCACGAGGCTGGCATCGGAGGCCGACGCAAGAACGACCTCGCGCCCTTCGTCTTGCGCGGTTGCCGCCATCGCCGCCACATCCGCGTTCACCGGCAACAAATCCGTGCGGATCTGCGCGATCTGGGCCAGTTCGGCCTTGAGCGCAGCGCGGTCGCGAAAGTGGCCGAAACTGGCGCGCAGGGTCGCCATCGGGTCGCGCCCCATGCCCGCCCACCAGCTTTCCAAAAGCATATCGGTTTTCAAAAATGTGCCATCAACATCAAGCACCAGCGGCAATTTATCAGACAAGCTAGCCCCCGTTCATCGCGAAAACGCAGCCATCCGTCACAAGTTCGGGCGGTGTCATGCACAGCCCCCGCGCGACCTGCCAGGCGGCCAGCACCTTGGGCACATAGGCGCGGGTTTCGGCGTAAGGCGGCACGCCGCCGTTGGTGCGCACGGCCCCCTCGCCCGCATTATACCCGGCCAGCACAAGGATCGGGTCACGGTCAAATTCTTCCATCAGCCATGCAAGGTAGGCCACGCCGCCCTTGATATTATCGGCCGCGTCAAAACTATCTGCCACGCCGAAACGCGCGGCGGTGGGCGGCATCAGTTGCATCAACCCCTGGGCGCCTGCGCCGCTTTGCGCATCCACACGGCCAGCACTTTCCACGGCGATCACGGCCAGAACCAGTGCGGGGGATACCTCGGTGCCGACGGTGTGACGCAGAATGTCCAGGCCGTGGGTATTGGCGATATCGGTCATGGTTTGCATGCGCGGGGCGGGCACGGCTTCGCCTTCGGGGGCGTTGCCCATTTCACGCAGGGCAAGGGCAAGTCGGCCGGGCCCGCTATCTTCGATCTTGGGAGAAACGGCCAGCCAGAACCATTCCAGCCCGCTGATCGGCGCGACATTTCCGGCGCTGCCACCACGGGACACCGGAGCCGCGCCGCCTTCGCCCGCCCGCGCAGGCGTCGATGGACCCGACGGTGCTGAAGGCGCGATCTGAACGGTAATCCGGTTGCCTGCACCCGCAGTGGGCACGGTCACACGGCGAAACGTAAAATCCGGCTGCAGGCGGTTGACCTCAGCAAATGTCGGCGCTGCCAACATCGCAGCCACAAGGGCCGTATATAGTGTGACGCGCCGCTTCATGCGGATTCGTGCCCCTGCCTCGTTTCTTATTGGCATCTTTATCGCAAAGATCCCGATGTCTGACCACCGATCTGTGAACAATGCAAATGTGTTGCGCTTTATTGGACACGCCTGCGCGACGATAAAAACCACCTAGCCCCGACTGAAGAAAAAAATTTACACATAAAAACAATTCATTAACCATGAATTTCCCAGAAAATCTCGCTCGTCAAAAAATGCACGAAATCGGTCAAAGTCTCGCCCCATTCGGCTGGCTATATATGCCCATCCAAGACGGGGACTGCACCAACAAGAGGCCGGTGCGGGCTGATCCGGATAGGTAGTGAAACTGAGCGACACCCTGAGGAGGGACATACAATGCTTAACTTTATCAAGAACTTCCGCAACGACGAAGACGGCGCAGTTACTGTTGACTGGGTTGTGCTGACTGCAGCCATCGTGGGTCTGGGCATTGCTGTCCTGACATCCGTTGGTAACGGCACGACTGCTCTGGGCGACAAGATCAGCTCGCAGCTCACCGCACAAACCATCGTCGACTACAACTAATCAACCCCGCATTCTGGAGAATACAAATGCTTAACTTCATCAAAAACTTCCGCGCCGACGAAGACGGTGCCGTGACCGTTGACTGGGTTGTCCTGACAGCCGCCATCGTTGGTCTGGGTATCGCAGTGCTGACTTCGGTCGGTAACGGCACAACTGCCCTGGGCGACAAGATCAGCTCGCAGCTCACCGCACAGACAATCGTCGACTACAACTAAGACGTTGTGACATGTCGAAATGGGCCGCACCCTTGGGTGCGGTCCTTTTCGTTTGCGCGCCAGCATTTGTGCGAAAGCATCAATTTGCCACCCACCCAACGTGTTCCTGCCACATTACCGCGACAAAACCATAGCAAGACAACCCAACACCCAATTTGACGGAGACGATCATGTTCAACTTTGTAAAACAGTTTCACACCCAAGACGACGGTGCGATCACCGTTGACTGGGTCGTGCTGACAGCCGCGATCATCGGGCTCGCGCTCGCCATTATTGCGACGATCGGGGCCGGTGCTATCGATCACTCCAACAGTGTGGGTAACCGCCTGACCAGTCAGGAAATCCTCGAATATTGATCGACAAATGCGCGTGAATTTTCACGCCAAAGCCCCCCGCTTGGCACGAAATCGCCGCAATTGCGTGCGAGTGTCGGTTTCAACCGTGCCACAAGGCGCGGAGAGGCAAAAGAGTTGGTCCTGAAAGGATAATGTTATGAGAGCCGTATTTGGATTGGTCCTGATTGTAGGCATGGCCCTCGCGGGTTTTGCAATCTACATGGTCCAGGGCTACTTTGAGCAACAAAACGCAGAGCTGGCCGCGCAACGCGCCGCCGCCGCGCAGAATGTCGCAACTGTCGATGTGCTCGCCGTCAACCGGCAAATGGCCTATGGCGAGGTGATCACCACCGCCGACATTCAGTTCATTAAATATGCTGAACCCTTCCTGCCCGAAGGCGTGTTCATGACACAGGAAGAATTGTTCCCCAAAGGCGGGGACGAGCTACGCGTCGTCTTGCGCCAACTGGAAGAAAACGAACCGATCATCGCGATCAAAGTCACCGAACCGGGCGAAGATGCAGGCCTGACCTCGCGCCTTGCCCGTGGTATGCGTGCCTTTACGATCCGTGTTGATGTGGCCTCCGGCGTATCGGGCTTTCTGAACCCGGGTGACCGCGTTGACGTCTATTGGACCGGTCGCATTGAAGGTGCCACACGTGGCGGCGGCGATGTCACCAAGCTGATCGAAACCGGTGTCGAAATCATCGCTGTCGACCAGACCGCCGAAAGCAACCGTGGCGAAGCCAACGTTGCACGCACCGTCACCGTGCAGGTCACGCCGCAAGAAGTCGCGGCCCTGGCACAAGCTCAATCATCGGGCCGGTTGTCACTTTCCCTGGTGGGCCGCGAAGACGACAGCGTGGTCGAAGCCATCGAAGTTGACCAGCGCGCGTTGCTGGGGATCGTCGAACAAGCCGTCGTTCCCGAGGCTGTGGAAGAACAGGGGTGTTCGATCCGCACACGCCGCGGCGCTGAAACGATTGATGTGCCAATCCCCTGCACCAATTGATGAAAACCGACATCCAACAACAAGGCGCGCCTGTCAAAAAGGCGCGCCTTTTCCATGACGCCGCGGCAACCTGTTGCGCGTTATCCACATAAGAGTCGCCCCGCAACGCATTGATTCTTGCTATTTTTGCGCGAGTGGGCCATCGTCGCCCCAATGACGGACAAAAGTCCGCGTTTTTTTGGGCGTGATCACAGAGGCAGGTCACATGAAATATGACAGATTTATCAAGGCCGCATTGACGGGCCTTACACTTGCATTTGCAGCGGCGCCGACAACGGCGCCCGCTGAAACGTTGCAGGTCATGCGTGGTTCTCCATCCAGTGCGCTGCAGGTTCCCATGAACCGGGCTGTTGTCGTGGAAAGCGACGTTCCATTTACGGAACTCAGCATTGCCAACCCCGGCATTGCCGATATTTCCTCGCTCTCGGATCGCACGATCTATGTATTGGGCAAGGAACCGGGGCGCACAACGCTGACCCTGTTGGGCGCCGATGGTCGCCTCATTACCAATGTCGAAGTCCATGTGACCCCCGACATTGCAGAATTCAAAGAACGTCTTGGGCAGATCCTGCCCGGCGAGAACATCGAAGTGCGCACCGCCAATGACGGGATCGTCCTGTCCGGCACGGTGTCCAGCATTGCCCGCCTTGATCGCGCGCTTGAACTGGCCAACCGCTACGCACCTGAACGCGTCTCCAATCTCATGAGCGTCGGCGGCACCCAACAGGTGATGCTGCGTGTGCGTTTCGCGGAAATGCAGCGCTCTGTTTCCAAATCGCTCAGCTCCTCGCTGGCCCTTGGTGGCACGGCGTTGGGTGGTGATCTTGGGATTTCGGGCGGCACCGGTGGGGCTGTGACCGCAGGCGGCGCGGCAAGCACGCTGACAGGCACTCTGCCCGGCGCAAACGAGAACAACGGCGCGATGCTGTTCGGCTTTAACGCCGGCGGTCTCGAAGTCGGTATCCTCCTCGAGGCGCTTGAAGCGCGCGGCGTGGTGCGCACATTGGCTGAACCGAACCTCACCGCCCTTTCGGGACAAGAGGCAAGTTTCCTTGCCGGTGGCGAGTACCCCATTCCCGTCGCCCAGGACAATGGCGCGATCACGATTGAATACAAACCTTTCGGGATCGAGCTGAACTTTACACCGCGCGTGGTGGATGGCGACATCATCAACCTTGAACTTCTGGCCGCCGTGTCTTCGATTGACCCGACCAACGGGTTTACCCAAGGCGGCTTTACGGTTGATGCGTTCAAACGCCGCGAAACATCAACCACCGTCGAAATGCGCGATGGCGAAAGCTTTGCAATCGCAGGCCTGCTGTCAGACGACTTTATCGACCTGAACGGCCAGGTGCCTTGGCTGGGTGACATCCCGGTGCTTGGTGCCCTGTTCCGCAGCGCCGAATACTCGCGTCAGCAGACCGAACTGGTGATTATCGTGACACCGCATCTTGTAACACCGACCCGTGGCGAGGCCTTGGCCCTGCCCACCGACCGTGTTCGCCCGCCTTCCGAGCGTGACCTGTTCCTGTTCGGCCGTGTCGCCGCAGGCGAAGGCCCCACAACTGGTGGCGCCGGAGAGGTTGCAAGACAGGACTTCAGCGGGTCATATGGCTACGTGCTTGACTAAAAAGGGATGAGACCGATGAAACATCTTGTTGCGACAGCGGCAATCGCGGTCTTACTTGCGGGTTGCACCAGCGGGAACACCTATTTCCCGACATTCGACCGCGAGGCGGGCAGCCAGATCGACACGGGCAGCTTTGGCAATTCGACCATGAACAACACGCTCGTTCAGACCGGACAAAGCACCTACACGATCAATCTGGCACGGCGCTTTGCCTCCGAAGTGGAAACGACCGTGAATTTCCCGTTCAATTCCACGGCTTTGGACGAACAGGCCCGCGCAACCCTGCGCGAACAGGCCCAGTGGATCCGCCAATTCCCCGAAGTGCGCTTCAAGGTCTATGGCCACACGGACCTTGTCGGCAGTCAGGCTTATAACCGCCGTCTTGGGCTGCAACGTGCCCAGGCCGTGGTGCTTTATCTGACCAGTCAGGGCATTGGTCGCGACCGGCTTGAGGCTGTTGTATCCTTTGGCGAAACCCAGCCGCTGGTCGTCACCGAAGGGCGCGAACGCCGCAATCGCCGCACCGTGACCGAAGTATCGGGATTCGTCGAAAACCACCCAACCATCATGAATGGTCGCTACGGCGAGGTTGTTTTCCGCGATTACGTTGTCAGTGCTGCGGCTCCATCGACCCTGACAGGCGGACGCGGCGCGCAACTTGCGCCCTAAGCTCTAGAATATCTCCGGCAAAAAGCGGGTCCAGGTGGCCCGTTTTTTGTTTTTTCGCGACAATCCGTGAAACAACCCCCTTCATTTCCCGTGATCGTCGCGAGAATTCGCACAATTGGAGTTTTTTGGCCCCAATCTGGTCACGTTTCCCAAGCAAGTTGTTCCCAATCGAGAGACCCAAGCCCCGACAAGGGCATGGGCATCGGTGGGGATATGCCCCGGCCAATTCAGGGCCGACCGGTAAATCAGCGTCCCCGTCCGTTGCCCGGTAACAAAGGACGTAAGGCAATGAGTAGCAACGCAGTATTGCAGCCCGACCCACAACCAATCGTGGCGTGCACGATTAGCCGCGATGTTCAGATCTTCGATCTGTTGATCGAAGACATGGAAGCAACCCTTGGTGAAAACTGGGGCGACCTTGGCTTTGGTGACGCGCTCGCCTTTCTTGAACAGCCCGAAGCGGCAGAACTGCAATTCATCGCCGTGGCGCTGGACGAAGAGGACGAAGCTGATCTGTCCCTGATCACCGACATCATCGCGGCCGCAAAAACACGTGAAATCAAGGTGATACTGATCGCCGAAGATGTCAGCCCCGCGTCTTTGCACCAGCTGCTGCGCGAAGGCGGCGACGAATTCGTCCCCTACCCCTTGCCGGAAAACGAACTGGCCCGCGCGATCGAACGTGTGCTGGCCGAACCCGCCGAGGCCCCCGTGGCCCCCGAGATGCAAAACAAGCTCAAGGCGACGGGCGACCGCAACGGGGTTGTGATTCCCGTTCACGGCATGGCCGGTGGCACGGGCGCGACAACGCTCGCGGTGAACCTGGCATGGGAACTGGCCAACATCGACAAGGACAAGCCGCCACGGGTTTGCCTGATTGATCTTGATCTGCAATTTGGCAGCACCTCTACCTATCTGGACCTGCCACGCCGCGAATCAGTGTTCGAAATGCTGTCGGACACGGAATCGATGGATAGCGAAAGCTTCATGCATTCGCTGTTGTCTTATGAAGACAAGCTGCATGTGCTGACCGCGCCCACCGATCTGATCCCGCTTGATCTGATTGGCCCGACTGATGTGGAACGCATCATCGAAATGGCCCGCACCAATTTCGACTATGTCGTGATCGACATGCCCTCGACGATGGTAGAATGGTCCGAAACCGTGCTGCACGCCGCGCATGTCTATTTCGCGACGCTTGAAATCGACCTGCGTTCGGCCCAGAACACGCTGCGCCTCAAGCGGGCGTTGCAGGGCGAAGAACTGCCGTTTGAAAAACTGCGGTTCGTGCTGAACCGCGCGCCCAAGTTCACCGATCTGAACGGCAAAAGCCGCGTCAAGCGGTTGGCCGAATCCCTTGGGATTTCCATCGAAGTGCAACTGCCCGACGGTGGCAAACAGGTCGCGCAAAACGCCGATCACGGCGCGCCATTGGCCGAAGGCATCCCGAAAAACCCGCTGCGCAAGGAAATCGCAAAGCTGGCCAAGTCTGTCCACGAGGTCAACACGGCCGACGTCGCCGTAACAAATTAAGAGGCACCAGATGTTCTCCAAATACAAGAAACCCGATGCCAAGGCTGCCAGCAACGTGACACCGATGCCCGCCGCCGGGGCACCCAAGCCATCATTGATGAAGGCCAAACCTGTCGCCGCGCAAGCCGCGCCCCAAGACAAAGAGAAAAAGCGCAAAGAGCGGCTGGGCGAGATCAAGCTCGAGCTGCACAAGGCGCTGCTGGATAACCTGAACCTCTCGGCGCTGGAAAATGCGTCCGAGAATGATTTGCGTCAGGAAATCAACGCGATTGCCACCGAAACGCTCGAGGAAATGGGCGTCGTTTTGAACCGCGACGAACGCCAGTCCCTGAATCAGGATCTGTTCTTTGAGGTCACAGGTCTTGGCCCGCTGGAAACACTGCTGAAAGACGACAGCGTCAATGATATTCTCGTGAACGGTCCGCAGCAAATTTTTGTGGAACGCGACGGTCGACTGGAACTGACGGATATTACGTTCAAAGACGAACGCCACCTGCTGCGCATCATCGACAAGATCGTGTCGGCTGTTGGTCGTCGCGTCGATGAAAGCAATCCTTACGTCGATGCGCGTCTTGCCGATGGCTCGCGTTTCAACGCGATGGTGCCACCTGTTGCGGTCGATGGCTCCCTCGTCTCCATTCGTAAGTTCAAAAAGGAAAAGCTGGCGATTGACGATCTGGTCAAGTTCGGCGCCTTTACCGAAGAAATGGCTGCCTATTTGCAGGCCGCCGTGTCCACGCGCTTGAACGTCATCGTATCAGGCGGGACAGGTTCGGGTAAAACGACCACGCTGAACGCCCTGTCGTCTTTCATTGATGACAGCGAACGCATCCTCACGATCGAGGACACGGCTGAACTTCAACTGCAACAGACCCACGTGGGCCGGATGGAAAGCCGCCCGCCCAACGTCGAAGGCAAGGGTGCCGTCAGCCAGCGCGACTGTCTGAAAAACGCCCTGCGTATGCGCCCCGACCGGATCATCGTTGGTGAAACCCGCGGCGAGGAAGTGATCGACATGTTGCAGGCCATGAACACCGGCCACGACGGATCAATGACCACAATCCACGCCAACTCGGCGCGCGATGGTGTGTCGCGTCTGGAAAACATGATCGCGATGGCCGGGATTGAGATGCCCCTCAAGGCAATGCGCAGCCAGATTTCATCGGCTGTGAACCTGATCGTGCAAGCCTCGCGTTTGCAGGACGGGTCGCGCCGCATGACCTCGATCACCGAAATCACCGGCATGGAAGGTGATGTGATTTCCATGCAAGAGATCTTTCGCTTCCAGCGTGTCGGCCTGACACCGGACAACAAGATCATCGGCCACTTTACGGCGACCGGCGTGCGCTCGCACTACTCGGATCGCTTCAAGCTGTGGGGTTATGACCTGCCCGCCGCTATCTTTGAACCTATGGTCGCGGAGTAAACGCTATGACGATTTCCGCCGAACCCATCATCTATGGCCTCATTTTCGTGGCTATTCTGGTGCTTGTCGAAGGGTTGTATCTGACCGTCTTTGGCAAATCCATCAGCCTGAACAACAAGGTCAACCGCCGGCTTGAACTGCTTGAAAAGGGCGCAGGCCGCGAACAGGTGCTTGAACAACTCCGCAAGGAAATGTCCCAGCACATGAAATCGAAAAGCATCCCGCTTTATTCGATCCTGGCCAGCAAGGCGCAAAAGGCCAACATCGCCTTCACTCCGCCGCAACTGATCATGGTGATGGCCGCCCTTGGCGTCATGGCCTTTATCGGTCTCACCGTCGGCACCGGCGCCAGCGTGCAGATCCGCGCGGGCGTTGCGGCGGCGATGGGCATTGGCGGCGTCTATGTCTGGATCAACAACAAGGCCAAGAAACGCATGGCCCTGCTCGAAGAACAACTGCCCGATGCTGTTGAACTGATGGTGCGGTCCCTGCGCGTTGGGCATCCGTTTTCTTCGGCGATCGCGATCGTCGCCAAGGAAGTTCCCGATCCGCTGGGCACCGAAATGGGCATGATCTCGGACGAGGCCGCCTATGGCCGCGACATGGGTGAAACCCTGAAACACATGGCCGAACGCATGGACATGCAGGATATGCGATTCCTGGCTGTGGCGGTGACCATCCAGCAAACGGCGGGTGGTAACCTCGCTGAAATTCTGGACGGTCTGGCCAAGGTAATCCGCGCGCGGTTCAAACTGTTCCGCCGCGTCAAGGCCATTACCGCCGAGGCGAAATGGTCAGGCATGTTCCTGTCCGTCTTCCCGCTGCTGGCGCTGGTCGGGATCAACGTGATCCAGCCCGACTACTACGACGATGTGCGCGAAACTTCGGTGTTTATCCCTGCCGCTCTTGTGGTGGCAGCGTTCCTGACGGTGAACGTGATCGTCATGAAAACACTTGTGAATATCAAGGTGTAAGGACCAGACTATGGAAATCCTCGATACCATAACCACGATGCTGACCGATTTGCTGGGCCCGTTTGGCCCGCTGATCGTGGTGGGCATGCTGGGCGTTTTGATGATCTTGCTGGTCTTGCCGACCATGCTCAAGAAAGAGGTCGATCCGCTGGACAAGTTGCGCGCCAGCACGCGCGCGCAAAACTCGGCGCTTTCAAAGGCTGAAAAGCTGCGCGCAGGTGGTGGCAAGGACAAGCTGGAAAAGTATTCCAACTTTCTGGAACCACAGGACGAGGAAGAATACTCCGCGATCCGGCTGAAACTGATGCAGGCCGGCTACCGCACCAAGAACGCGGTGCGGATGTATCACTTTGCCCAGTTTGCGATGGGTGTGGGCCTGCTTTTGGCCGGCGTCGCCTATGCGATCTATGCCTCCTCGACGGGCGAACCATCGACCAAGGCGACGATCCTGTCGATCCTGATCCCCGGTGTCGTGGGCTATATGACGCCCAAGTACTGGGTCACGCGCCGCCAGTCCGCGCGTCAGGAAGAAATCGTCAACGGCTTTCCCGACAGCCTTGATATGATGCTGGTGTGCGTCGAAGCGGGTCAATCGCTGGATCAATCCATCATCCGCGTCGCCCGCGAGCTGAAATCCGGCTTCCCTGCCCTTGCCTACGAATTTGAAGTGGTTGCCCACGAGATGAAGGCCGGTAAGGACAAACAGGCCGTGCTGCGTGACATGTCCGAGCGCTGCGGCGTGACCGATATCGCCAGCTTCGTGACCGTGTTGATCCAATCCCAGCAATTCGGCACCTCGATCGCCGAAGCCCTGCGCGTCTATGCGGGTGAAATGCGTGACAAAAGGGTCATGCGCGCCGAAGAAAAGGCCAACACACTGCCCACAAAGATGACTTTGGCCACGATGATGTTGACGGTTCCGCCGCTTCTGATCATCTTGATCGGGCCGTCGATCTTTAACATCGCGGTAACACTGGGTAACGCGAACTTCTAAGGGCCATGACGCCAGGACCAATTGCAATGATCGCGGTGATTGCCGCCCTCGCCGCCTGTGCACCGGGCGGCTTTGGGCGTGTCGATGGGCAGGTCTATGCGCCCGGTGTGGCGGGACCGTCGGATGTTGACGGGCTGATCGTCGGACACCGGTTGATGGCGGCTGGCGAATACCAGCTTGCGCTTGATGCCTATACCCGCGCGGCGGGCCAACAGGGGTTGAACGTGGACACGCTTTCGGCGCTTGGGTCCGCAAATCTGCGCTTGGGGCGACTGGGACAGGCCGAAACCCTGCTGCGCCGCGCCGTGGATGAAGACCCCGATTTTGCCGCCGCATGGAACAATCTGGGCGTGATCCTGATGGAACGGGGCAATATCGCCGAAGCCTCGCAAGTGTTTCGTCGCGCTTTTGCCACGGATAATGGCAATTCCGACCAGATTCGCGACAACTTGCGCTTGGCACTCGCAAAATTGGACAATCCAGGCTATGAAGATCCTAATGAAGGTCAACAATTCGAATTGGTGCGGCGCGGCACAGGCGACTACGTGATCCTTTCCGCACCCTGAGGCAAAAGCAGTAAAAGGACGCAAAAATGCGCCACCCTATCCTGATATCCCTGTCGCTGGCAGGTGCTGTCGTGTTGACGGCTTGTGGCAATCAATCCGGTGACACCCAGGTGAACCGCGCGTTGCGCGATGTGAACGTTGTCGATGAAACCAATCTCAACGATGTGATGCTGACGGTTGGGGACCCCAATGAGGCGGTGAACTACTTTGCGCGCGCCAGCGAGAATGATCCCGGGCGGATCGACTTGATGCGCGGTCTTGCAACGTCTTTGGTGCGCGCCCAGCGCCCCGCCGATGCGATCCCCGCATGGGAGGCCGTTGTCGCCCATCCCGAAGCCACATTGGATGACAGCGTCGATCTGGCCGATGCCCAGATCCGCGACAATCAGTGGGACGCGGCCGAAGTCACCCTTGATAGCGTCCCCCCCACCCACGAAACCTACAAGCGTTACCGCCTTGAAGCGATGATCGCCGATAGCAATCAGGAATGGGACAACGCCGACAGCTTTTACGAAACCGCGGCGGGGCTGACGACGCAGCCCGCGGGCGTGTTCAACAACTGGGGCTTTTCCAAGTTGACGCGCGGCGATTATGCCGGTGCCGAGCGCCTGTTCAGCGATGCGATCCGCCAGGACAGCAGCCTGTTCACCGCCAAGAACAACCTTGTTCTGGCGCGCGGGGCGCAGCGCAAATACGACCTGCCCGTCATCCAGATGACCCAGATCGAGCGCGCGCAATTGCTGTATACGCTGGCCCTTTCGGCCATCAAACAGAACGATGTGACGATCGGGCGCGGGTTGCTGCGCGAAGCCATCGACACCCATCCCCAGCACTTTGAGGCCGCAGTGCGCAGCCTGCGGGCGCTGGAAGACAACGTCACGAACTAAGCACGTGCAGGTTGCCCATTCCGCCAGCGATGCTTTGTGGTATCTGCCATTCGTGCTGCCCATTTGCATCTTTGTCGCCTGGAACGACATGCGGGTGATGAAAATCCCCAATGTCGCGGTTTATGCTCTGGTCGCTGTATTCGCAGTCACCGGTCTGATCACGCTGGATCTGGAGGTTTACGCGTGGCGCTGGTTGAATCTGGTCGTGATGCTGGTGATCGGCATGGTGTTGAACGCGGCTGGCGTCTTGGGCGCGGGCGATGCGAAATTCGCCGCTGCCGCCGCTCCCTTCGTGGCCCTGTCTGACCTTCCAGTGATGCTTTATATTCTCGCGGCCTGCGCAGCCGGTGGCTATCTGGTACACCGTCTGGTCAAGGTATCGCCCCTGCGCAAACTGGTCCCCGAATGGGAAAGCTGGTCATCGGGAAAACGCTTTCCGATGGGATTTCCCTTGGGCGCGGCGCTGGCGTTTTACCTGGCGATTCCGCTAATTTAACCGGTCTTTTCAAACAGTATATAAAGCGGCGTGCGGCGAATTTCCCTAAGATCGTCGGTGCCCCGTTCGGTCACGGCCTTCAGGATCATCACCTGCAAGTCATGCGACACGGGACAGAACGGCACCAAAAGGTAATCCGCTGATTCAAAGCCGGGCAAGCCACCGTAATACCACGGTGCTCCTCCCTCGAGCCGCTCAAGCGATCCATAAAGCCAATACGACGAAAACAGATCGGCAGCCAGCAAACGCTTGCCCTCGGCCAGCCCGACCTCCTCAAGATCACGGGTCACGGCGTCAAACATGGCAGGCAGGCCCAATTCGGTCGTGCAATAGGGAAATACCTCGCCCATGAACTGCGCCTGTTCGTCACGGCGCGCCGCCTCGCGGAACTGTTCAAGGCCCGACCCTTCACCGTCCAGCGCCACCCGTCCGTCAACGCGCAAGGCGCGCAGATCAGCCGTTTGCAGATCTGTATGAATGCCGCCACGGGGCAGGATGGGCGCATAGGTCGTTTCGTCCACGCGCAGGTGCCGGAACGGGCTATACAGCATGTTTGCGAACGACGGAGCGATCAGCGCCAACGCCATCGCCGCCGTGACCAACTGTGCCGTGCGCAGGTTCAACCCCATTGAATTGGTCACATCCGGGGTCGGCAGCAATGCCAGCAACACCACACCCAACAGCAACAGCCACTGTGGATCGTTCCCGAAATTCTGGAATGTCACGTAAAAGAACCCCGGCACCAGCAGCAACAGGATCAGCCCCTCGTTCGCCCTCCCGGACTGGCGCACAAAGATCACGCCCGCAATCGCCACCAGCGATCCGGCAATATAGGCGGGCGCGCCCATCACCGCGCTCAGCGGTTCGCCCGGCTGTGGACGCACATCGGAATTTGCGACCGTCTGCAGATCACCGATATAGGCCAGCCAGTAATCAACGCCGACAAACAGCGTGATCGCCACGGCAATCGCACCCCCGGTCAGCACAGCAAACAACAGCGTCGACAGGCGTTTGCCCAGCACCAACGCAAGGATAATAGGCAAGGCAAAAGCCGCAAAATAGGTCACTTTGATCATCACGAGAACGGCCATCATGGTGCCGATCACAACACCATCTATGGCGGGCCTGTTGGGATGAACAGGCGGCAGCAGCGCCGCAACAACGGCGATAAAGGTCGCGGCCCATGCCCAGCGGTTATAATGCATCGAAAACGAAATGCTGCGCTGTGCTTCACCGTATACAAGCGCCAAAAGCAGCCCCATGACGATCAGGCCAAACAGCAGCGCGACACCGCGCGACAGTCGGCTGTAGCCAACCCACCACAGGGCGGGCAGCATAAAGGCGGCAAAGGCCACCTGCGCCCAAAGAATCGCCATCCCGATCCCCATGCCCCGTTCGACAAAGAATGCGATCGGCCAAAAGGCCAAGGCACCGATCGGGGTCATGAAATCAACGTGCGGAACCTCCCCTGCGACCATGCGGAACACGATCTGCACCAGATGCAGGGTGTCGCCTTCGTGGCGACCAATGAAGAACCCGCCCTTCATCAGGGCCGCGCCGCCCATCGCAACAAGGATCGCCAAAAGAAACGCGAAAAATGTAACTGGATTTGGTCGTGTCATGCCTGCCCCTTGCAATGGTTTGTCCATTTTTTCGCCACAATAGTCAGGCAATAGGGGGGAGGCAAAAGGCTTTGTGTCTGATTTGGCGACATTCCCGCCAAAGCGGCGCATGTGCCACAAACAAACGACAAACGGGCAGACCGACATGAATATGCAAGCAACCAACGTGATGGCCCCTCCGGCGCCGAAATCCCTTGCGGGGATGCAACTGCCGATGGCGATGATGCGTGATATCCTGTTGAAAACCATGTTCCGCATGAACCTTGATCTGGTCACGGAAATTGCCAAGGTGATTTGCCTGCCTGTCCCCGTAACGCAGGAGTTGGTCGATCTGGCACGCACCCAGCGCCTGCTCGAGGCGACAGGCACGCTGAACGCCAACAACGGCAGCGAAATGGGCTATCAGCTGACGGATGCGGGCAAGGCGCGCGCGCTGGACGCTGTCGCGCAGTCGGAATATTTTGGCGCGATGCCTGTGCCGCTTGATGTTTACCGCGAACAGGTCAAACGCCAGTCGATCCGCAACATTCAGGTGACACGTGATCAGCTGACGGCGGCGATGGGCCACCTGATCCTGCCCGGCGAACTGCTGGACCACCTTGGGCCTGCGGTTGGTTCGGGCCGCTCGATCCTGATGTATGGGCCGCCCGGCAACGGGAAATCCTCGATCTCGAACGGTATCAGGGATGCGTTGGGCGACAAGATATATGTGCCGCGCGCGATTGAATATTCCGGTCAGGTGATCACCGTTTATGACCCGATCGTACATTCCGCCGCCGAAGAAGACCTGGATGATCCGAACTCCCTGCGCCGCACCTCGGGGCGGTTCGACACGCGCTATGTGCTGTGCGAACGCCCAACCGTGATCACCGGTGGTGAACTTTCGCTGTCGATGCTTGATCTGGTTTATAACCCGACGGCGCGCACCTATCAGGCACCGCTGCAGTTGAAGGCCACAGGCGGAATTTTCATCGTCGATGACCTGGGCCGTCAGGCCGAACCGCCACAGGCGCTGGTCAACCGCTGGATCGTTCCACTGGAGGAAAACAAGGATATTCTGGCCCTGCAGTCGGGCGAAAAGTTCGAAGTGCCATTCGATACGCTGGTGATCTTTTCCACCAACTTCCACCCGAACGAGATTTTCGATAAAGCGGCCCTGCGCCGTATCTTTTTCAAGATCAAGATCGACGGGCCGGAGCAGGAAGATTTCCTCAAGATTTTTGCGATGGTCGCACGCAAGCGCAAAATGCCACTCGACGAGGCATCACTGGTTCATCTGCTGAAAAAGAAATACCCTACCATCGACAACATCTATGCCAACTATCAGCCGATCTTTTTGATCGACCAGATCATTGCGATTTGCGAATTCGAAGGGATTCCCTATCAAATGAACCCCGATCTGGTGGACCGGGCCTGGGCAAACATGTTCGTCAAAGAAGAAAAAATCGTGCACTAAAGCGTTTCAACTTTACATCGAGACACCGCACATCGCTTTTCGCGTTCGACCGAAGGGAGAGGCAGCGGACAAGCGCTTCAGTGTTAAGGCGAAACGCTATGGTGCACGCCGCGCACTACTCGGTCAGGAAATTCGCCGCGACAAGGTTCACGCGATACTTCGGGCCGACAGGCACCTGCGCGCCGTCACTTGTGCACACAAAAACCCGCCCTTTTTTGTGGATCACCTCGCCGATATGGGCGCGAGCCACCCAATGGGACCGATGCACGCAAAAGCCTTCGGTTCCCGCCATCTCGGCGACAGCATCGGCAAAGCGCATCAGCAAACGATGGGTCACACCGCTGGTCAACAGCACCTCGACGTAGTGATCATTGACCATCAAGCGCACGATGGAATCCGCGTCATGGTCACCCTCGATACGATCAAGCAGACGGGGGCGCGGTATCTCGGTGGCGGCCGAAGACATCATATTCAAATTGCGCAACAAGGTGATGCAAAGCGCGACAATCAAAACAACGCCCCACATGCGAAACGCCGACAGGCCCAGCAATTCGCGGCTGCCAGCGGTTAAGATCGAATAATAGTAGAGGAAAGGTGTGAAAACCACGGCAAAGATGAACGCGCCGACCAGATCGCGCCGCAAACGCGGTTGTCCCGTCAAGACCATAGTAACAGACACCCGCACGCAGACCGCCAGAATGTGACTGACGGACACGACCGTGAACCAGTAAACGCCACGGCCCCAGATATCCATTGCATTATAGGTGTCAAACGGCCCGGTGACCGCCAGGATCACTGTCACGATCGCCCATACAATCAGTGGTGCGGGCTGAAAAACCTCGCTTCGCAGACCCGCCGCAAACTTTTTAAACACACGCACCAGTCAGTTACCCCAGCTAACCTGTTTAATAGGTAGAGAGTAACGCGATGGAATCAAATGGTATTTGCAAAATCGTGCAAAACCTTTCGATCTGTGTGATTTACGCAGTCAACCCTTCGGGTTCGGCCAGACCGTTGGCGCGGCAACAGGCGGTGATCGTATTGGCCAAAAGACAGGCGATTGTCATCGGCCCGACACCGCCGGGCACGGGCGTAATGGCCCCTGCCACCGCAGCGCAACTGTCGAAATGCGCGTCACCGACAAGGCGCGTGCCACCTTCGGGTTTGTCGATCCGGTTGATGCCCACGTCTATCACCGTGGCTCCCGGTTTGATCCAGTCACCCACCACCATTTCAGGCCGCCCCACAGCCGCCACGACGATATCCGCCTGACGCACAACACCGGGCAAGTCCCTGGTGCGGCTATGGGCAATCGTGACGGTGCAGCTGTCACCCAGCAGCAGGTTCGCCATCGGCTTGCCGACGATGTTGGAGCGCCCGATCACAACCGCGTTCATCCCCGACAGGCTGCCGTGATGATCGCGCAGCATCATCAGGCACCCCAGCGGCGTGCAGGGCACCATTGATTTCTGCCCCGTCCCCAGCAGGCCCACATTGGAAATGTGAAAACCGTCCACGTCTTTGGCCGGATCAATACTGTTCATCACCAGATCGGAATCCAGATGAGAAGGGAGCGGCAACTGCACGAGAATTCCATGAACTTTCGGATCGGCGTTGAGCTGCGCAATCAATGCCAGCAGGTCGCTTTCCGAGGTGTTCACATCCAGCTTGTGTTCGAAAGAGGCCATGCCGACCTCGACCGTCATCTTGCCCTTTGAGCGCACGTAGACCTGGCTTGCCGGGTCTTCGCCAACCAACACCACGGCCAGCCCCGGCGTGATCCCGTGTTCTTCTTTCAGGCGGGCCACATGCGCGCCGACCTTTTCACGGACTGTTGCGGCGAATGCTTTGCCGTCAATGATTTTGGCTGACATATCGGTTCCTTGATGCGGTGGTGGCGGGGTCGCAACCCCACCTTGCGAATAGCGATGATCGGTGCCCCTTAAAACAGCCCTTCGATTTGGCCGTCGTCATTAAGGTGGATATTTTCCGCAGACGGCACACGCGGCAAGCCGGGCATCGTCATGATCTCGCCGCAGACGACAACCACGAAACCGGCCCCCGCTGACAGGCGCACCTCGCGCACCGGCACCGAATGGCCCGTGGGCGCGCCGCGCAGATTGGGATCGGTGCTGAAGGAATACTGGGTTTTCGCCATACAGACCGGCAAGTTGCCATACCCCTGCTCTTCCCACAGCTTCAGCTGATCGCGGATTTTCTTATCCATCAGCGCCTCGTCGGCGTGATAAATTCGCTTGGCGATGGTCTGAATCTTGTCGGCAAGCGACATTTCGTCGGGGTAGATCGGGGCGAATGCACTGACACCGCTTTCGGCAATTTCGGCCACGCGGGTCGCCAGCGCTTCGGATCCCTTGGAACCATGTTCCCAGTGTTGCGACAGGATCGCTTCGGAGCCTTGGGTTTTCACGTAATCCTTGACGGCCTGCACTTCGGCGTCGGTGTCGGTGACAAAGTGGTTGATCGCCACGACCACAGGCACGCCAAAGGATTTCAGGTTGCCGATGTGGCGGCCAAGGTTGGCGCAGCCGGATTTCACGGCATCCACGTTTTCAGCGCCCAGATCGGCCTTGGCCACGCCCCCGTTCATTTTCATCGCGCGCACGGTGGCGACCAGAACCACGCAATCGGGCGCGAGACCGGCCTTGCGGCACTTGATGTTCATGAATTTCTCGGCGCCCAGATCAGCCCCGAAACCGGCCTCGGTCACGACAAAATCCGCGATTTTCAGTGCCGTGGTTGTCGCAATGACCGAGTTGCAGCCGTGCGCGATATTGGCAAAGGGGCCACCATGCACAAAGGCGGGGTTGTTTTCCAGCGTCTGCACAAGGTTGGGCTGCATCGCATCTTTCAGCAGGACCGTCATTGCGCCATCGGCCTTGATGTCGCGGGCAAAGACGGGGCTGCGGTCACGCCGGTAGGCGACGATCATATCACCCAGACGTTGCTGTAAGTCCTTCAAATCCTTGGCCAGACACAGGATTGCCATGACTTCCGAGGCCACGGTAATGTCAAAACCGGCCTCGCGCGGGAAACCGTTTGCCACACCGCCAAGGCTGGCCGTGATCTGACGTAGGGCGCGGTCGTTCATGTCGACAACGCGGCGCCAGACAACGCGACGCGTGTCGATTTCCAGCTCGTTCCCCCAATAGATGTGGTTGTCAATCATCGCCGACAGCAGCGAGTGCGCTGACGTGATCGCGTGAAAATCGCCCGTGAAGTGGAGGTTCATATCCTCCATCGGCACGATCTGCGCGTAGCCACCACCGGCAGCCCCGCCCTTCATGCCGAAATTCGGCCCCAATGATGCTTCGCGGATACACACGGCGGCCTTTTTTCCGATCCGGTTCAGACCATCCCCCAGACCGACGGTGGTCGTGGTCTTGCCCTCGCCCGCAGGGGTCGGGTTAATCGCGGTGACAAGGATCAGTTTGCCGTTCTTGTTCTTTTGCACCGAGTTGATGAAGGACTGACTGACCTTTGCCTTATCGTGCCCATAGGGCAGCAGATCATCGCTGCCGATGCCCAGTTTCGCGCCGATTTCCTGAATCGGGCGTTTCTTGGCTTCGCGGGCAATTTCGATGTCGGATTTGTAGGCCATTGTGGTGATTTCCCTGTCATCGGGCAGATGCCCGTATTTCGTTGAAACAGCTATAGCGGGCTGCGCCGGTCAGGCGCGAAGCGATTGCGACATTTTGCCTGCCGGAATCGTCGGAGTGTCCGGGCTGTGCATCTAGGGCGCCCATGCCCGCTGATCGGGGATGTGCAGCGTCAAGGTATCGCCCACCGCAACCGCGCCCTGCGCCGCGACCCAAGCCGTCACCCCGCGTCTGCCCTTGGCGGCAGGCTTGAACGCCTTGCCTTTGCCCGGATGCACCACGTCCAGTGATTTCGCCGGAAAGATGCAGGGGCGGTTTTCCATATCGACAACCACGGTCGCACCGCTGGGCGCTTGCAAGCGCGAGGACGGCGGCACATGAGTGAAATCGGGAATGCCACGAATGACCATCGTTGCGCCGATCCGCGCAGGGTCAATCCTGTTCACGCCCATATCGGCGGCGATCAGCGCCAGTTCTTCTTCGCTGACGATGCTGAGTTGACGTTCGTTCCTGATGTCGGTGCCCTTGGGGTACTGCGCTGTCACCCGGCTGCATGATGGGCGGGTCAGCCCTGCATGAAACGCGCCTTCGACCCCTGCAAATGTCAGGTCAATCCGGTCGTAGCTTTGCGCCATCATGGCAGTGAGATCATCGTCCATGATCGCGCCCAGCCATGTCACGGTCGCGGTTATATCGGTTGGTTTCAATGCGGGCATGGCGGGCTCCTGACTTTGCCGCAAGATGGCAGAGCGCCCCTGCCCCCTCAACCCCGAAACCTGCGCAAAAAAGCCCCGAGGCCGGTTTGGCATCGGGGCTTTGTTCGCGCGCCGCTTAGGTTGTCGGTTCGGGCTCCAGCCCGCCGTCAGATTTCGGCTTTTTCGGCTTGGTCTTGGGAATCGCCGTGACCGAACTGCCGCCCGATGGGGGCGTGTCATCAGCATCATCGCCACGGTTCAACGGCTCGCCCGCGATCACCTTGGTGATCTCGTTGCCGGTCAGGGTTTCGTATTCAAGCAAACCCTGGGCCAAACGCTCAAGCTCGTCGGCCTTTTCGGTCAGGATACGCTTGGCGGTTTCGTAGCCGGTGTCGATGATTTCCTTGACCTTGTCATCGATGATCTTTTGCGTATCGGCGGAATGGTTCGTGCCACCACCGTAATTGCCCAGAAACGAGTTCTGTTCGTTGGCGTAATCAACGAAACCCAACTCCTCGGCATAGCCGAATTGCGTGACCATCGCGCGGGCAATCTTGGACGCCTGCTGAATGTCGCTGGATGCACCGGATGTCACGTTTTCCTTGCCAAAGATCAGTTCTTCGGCCACGCGCCCGCCCATCGCCATCGCGATCTTCGAGGTGTATTTGGTGTAGCTGACCGAAAGCTGGTCACGTTCAGGCAAAGACAACACCAGACCCAGCGCGCGACCACGCGGGATGATCGTCGCCTTGTGGATCGGATCGTGCTGCGGCACGTTCAACCCGACAATCGCGTGGCCTGCTTCGTGATAGGCGGTCAGTTTCTTTTCGTCCTCGGTCATGACCATCGAACGACGTTCCGCCCCCATCATGACCTTGTCCTTGGCGCTTTCAAAATCGTGCATAGTCACGAAACGGCGCCCGACGCGGGCGGCCATCAGCGCGCTTTCGTTCACAAGGTTCGCCAGATCCGCACCGGAAAAACCGGGCGTGCCACGGGCTATGATGCGCAGATCAACATCGGGGCCAAGCGGCACCTTGCGCGCATGCACGGCAAGGATTTTCTCGCGGCCCTTGATGTCGGGGTTTGGTACCTGTACCTGACGGTCAAAACGACCCGGACGCAGCAATGCAGGGTCAAGCACATCGGGGCGGTTGGTCGCGGCGACGATGATGATGCCTTCGTTGGCTTCGAACCCGTCCATTTCGACCAGCAGCTGGTTCAGAGTCTGTTCGCGCTCGTCATTCCCGCCGCCGTAACCGGCACCGCGCGAACGACCCACAGCGTCAATCTCGTCGATGAAGACGATGCAGGGGGCGTTCTTTTTCGCCTGTTCAAACATGTCGCGCACACGGGATGCACCGACACCGACGAACATTTCCACGAAATCGGACCCCGAAATCGTAAAGAATGGCACACCAGCCTCGCCCGCGATGGCGCGCGCCAGCAGGGTTTTACCTGTGCCGGGAGGGCCGACAAGCAACGCGCCCTTGGGAATTTTCCCGCCAAGGCGGCTGAATTTCTGCGGGTTGCGCAGGAACTCGACGATTTCTTCCAGTTCTTCCTTGGCCTCGTCGATGCCCGCAACCTCGTCAAAGGTGACGCGGCCCTGCTTTTCGGTGAGCAGCTTGGCCTTGGATTTGCCAAAGCCCATCGCGCCGCCTTTGCCGCCACCCTGCATCCGGTTCATGAAATATATCCACACACCGATCAGCAGCAGGAACGGCAACAAGCCGATCAGGAAAGAGGTAAACCCGTTGGTTTCCTGACTTTTTGCCGTCAATGGCACGTTGTTGTTGATCAAAAGGTTGGTGACTTCGGCGTCATCGGGCTTGATCACGACATAGTCCCGACCGTCCGTGCCGCGATAGCGGATCTGTTCACCATCAAGCGTTGCATTTGCAACGGCGCCGTTTTCAACGGCACTCACAAAATCGGAATAATTCTTGGCGTTGGCCGCCGTGGTTCCAGTGCCGCTGCTGAACAAATTGAACAGCGCCAGAATAAGAAGGAACATGACGACCCAAACGGCCAGATTGCGCGCGTTGCCCAAGGCAATTCTCCTAAACGTAGGTTTGGCACATGGGCGGGAGTCGCCACAGGCCACTCATCTAAAATAGAGACCTTGCGGCTTAGTTCAATGCGAAAGCAGAAAGGATTGGAAATCCGCGACAATCCGCGCCGTCCAGACGGGATTGTAGCCCGCAATCGGGGCGGAAATCAGGGAATCTCCCCGCCAGATGGCAGGAGAGGACATCAGCGCGCCGCGCGGCAGGCCAATTTCGCGCCATTCAGGGCAGTTTGTGATGCCCTCGCCCAGCGCGCGGATCACCAGATCGGGGGCGTGGGGGCCAGTGATTTGCCAGCGGCTGTCCCAGATTTGATCACTGGGCGATGCCAGCCCCGCCACCGCCGCCAATTCGCGCGCCACGATGATTTTCGCACCTTTCGCGACAATCAACGCTCCGTGCAGGGTTGCGGTGCCACCTGAAAGGGCGACCTCCAGCGCGGCTTCAAGGGGCGCGCGGCGTGGGCGATAAGGATGCGACGAGACGAACTGCGCCGCCGCTGCCAAAAGCCGCAACTGCGTCTCAAGCTCGACCTGTGCAAGCGCATCGCGGTCAAACACCACACTGCCCCCCACCACCTTGGCGACCCTGCCAGCAACATCTACCGCACGCTCCCGCAGGGCGTCACGCGCAAGCGCCATTGCGCGCGCGGTGTCCGCAAGGCGGTCAACATCAAGATCAAGCGTTTCAATGGCTTGGCGCACCTTGACCCGCGTGAACTGCGGGTCATCGTTACTTGGGTCGTCGACCCAAGGCATCTGCAAGGTGCGCAGATAATGACGCAGGTCGGCGCGCCGCATTCCCAGCAACGGGCGCACAATCGCAAAGCCCTGGGGCACGTCGCGCAGTGGTGCCATTGCCGCCAACCCGTCCACGCCTGACCCGCGTTGCACGCGCATCAGGAATGTTTCGGCCAAATCGTCACGCGTGTGGCCCATCAGGACATGACGCAGATCGCCGCGCCAGCCACCGATCAACGCCAGACGCGCGCGCCGCGCGGCGTCTTGCAGGTTGCCCTGCCCGTCCCAACCCCGCCATTTCACAATTTCGTGCGGATGGCCAAGTGCGGCACATTCAGTCGCAACCATCGCCGCCTCGGTCGCTGACTCGGGGCGTAATCCGTGATCGACCGTCACAATGCGCAGGCCAACGCCCCAGACCCGCGCCCATCCATGCGCCAGCGCCAGCATCGCCATCGAGTCGCCACCGCCAGACACGGCCAACCCAAGCGTATCGGGAAAATCGGGGCCAAGCAGATCGCCCATCGCCCCCGCAAACTGCTGATCAAGCGTTTGCGCGGTCACGAACAGCCAAGGTTCCGCATTTCTGACTGCGCAGCCAGCACAGCCGGATTGCCGGGGAACCGCACGGCGACTTCGGCCAAGGTGATGCAAGCGTCCTGCGTCTGGCCGATCGCGCCAAGGGATTTGCCCAGATTATACAAGGCATCCGGGGCCACCGGGCCTTCGGATTCGCCGGAAAAGCTTTCCAGATAGGCGCGCGCGGCATTGGTGGTTTCGCCCAAGCCGGTCAGGGCTTCACCGCGATAGAAATGCGCCTGTCCCGCTAACGGTCCGCCCGGATAGGTCGTGACAAAGGTCGCAAACTGGTCAGCGGCGCTGCGAAAGTCACCAGCGGCGAGCGCCGCCTGCGCCCGCTCAAAGTCTTCCTGTTCGCCAATCGCCAATGACGGCCCACCCGAAGGGGGCGGCGCAACAGGGCCGGGACCGGTGGGTTCGGCATCAACACCACCAAGGCTGGGCGTGTCGCCCAGCGCGGCAATATCACAGCCCTCTTCCAGTTCACAAAGCCGGAATTCCAGATCGCCGATCCGGTTGGTGCCGTCCTGCGTGATCCGGCTAACGCGGAAATCAAGCTGTTCGGTCGCCGATGTCAAACGTTGAAGTTCAGCTTCGATCGCGGTCAGGCGTTCAAGCGGCGAATTGCCAGCAACGCCGCCCAAAGGCGCGCCTGTTGTCGACAGTTCGGTTTTGAGGGTCTGGATATCCATATAGAGCACGGTCAGCTGCTGCCGGATATCGGCCAAGGTTTCCTCGCGGGTTTGCGCAAAGGCGCCGCCAGCCACAGCCGACAGCGCCAAAATCGCAACCCATTTGTGCAGACGGATCATCCCTCGTCCCCCGATACGCGTTTAGCTGGTCTGCCCGATCGAAATGATCGTCACCGCGCGGCGGTTCTGATCATAGCAGGTGTTTTCCGAACAAACCGCAATCGGGCGCTCTTTACCATAGCTGACCGTGCGAATGCGCGACGATGGCACACCCTTGGAGATCAGGTATTCGCGTACAGCGTTGGAACGGCGCGCACCAAGCGCAAGGTTGTATTCGCGGGTCCCCCGTTCATCGGCGTGACCTTCGATCACGGCCAGATAGTCGGAGTTGGTCAACAGCCACTGCGCCTGCCCGTCGAGTGTCGCCATGCCCGTGCTTGAGAGGCTGGAACTGTCAACGGTAAACAGCACGCGGTCACCGATCGTCTGGTTGAAATAGGCGGGGCTGCGCGGATCGCCTGATCCGTCCAGCGCGCCGGTTGTGACGCCTGCGCCGCCGGTCAGATCAACGGTATCGGTCGTGTCGAAACGGTCTGCGCTGGTGCAGGCCGAAATGGTAAGGCCTGCAATCAGCAAACCGACTTTGATCATGATTTTCATTTGACTGTCCTGTGTTCTTTTTGCTCGTTCTTGAGCAGACTGTATCATGTGATTGCGGTCATGGAAATCACGGTATTGTTCCTAGGGTTGCAATGGCCCCCAGGACGGATCGGACGCCCCGCCAGAGGTCGCCAAACGGCGCAGACTGCGCCCCGTGATGTCCACCGAATAGATCGACGATGTCCCGTCGGACCCTTGGGTTTCGCGGCTGAACATGATCACCCGGCCGTTGGGTGCCCATGTCGGACCTTCGTCAAGGAACGACGCGGTCAGCAGGCGTTCTTCGCTGCCATCGGTGCGCATCACGCCGATATGGAAACGCCCGGCGTTCTGTTTCGTAAATGCGATCAGATCACCCCGCGGTGACCAAACGGGGCTGCCATAGCGCCCGTCCCCAAAGGAAATCCGCCGTGGTTCGCCACCCGATGCGGGCATGATGTAAATCTGCTGCGAACCGCTGCGGTCGCTTTCAAATACGATCTGCGTGCCATCAGGCGAAAAGCTCGGCGCGGTTTCGATGCTGGGCGCGCTGGTCAGGCGGCTGTGCTGCCCGGTGGCCAGATCGGTGCGCCAGATGTCGGTGTTGCCGCCATTGGCCAGAGAGTAGATCACCTGCCGCCCATCGCGCGAAAACCTTGGGGAAAAGGTCATTTCACCCGCCTGCGTGGTCAACTGCTGGCGGCCCACATTGGCCACATCCAAAACGTTGATGCGCGGAAAGCCGGATTCATAGCTGGTGTATAGCACGCGGTCACCCGAGGGCGAAAACCGCGGGGCCAGCACAATGGCGCTGCTGTCGGTCAGGAATTGCACGTTTGCGCCGTCATAATCCATGATCGCCAGTCGTTTGGCACGGTTGTCCTTGGGGCCGGTTTCGGACACGAACACGACGCGGCTGTCAAAGTATCCGGTTTCGCCCGTGATGCGGGTATAGACGCCATCGGCAACCTTGTGTGCCATGCGCCGCCAACCATCCGTAGTGCCGACAAATTGCAACCCGTCGCCCATTTCAGCACCCGAAAATACGTCGTAAACGCGAAACTTGACGACCAGTTGCGTCCCGTTCACCGCCACGGCCCCCGTCACCAGCGCCTGGGCATTAATCGCGCGCCAGTCGGCAAAGGCGACGGTCTGGCCAAACGTCGCATGTTGGCTGATGAAAGCGCTGGCGGGAATTTGCCGAAACAGCCCCGTGCCGATCAAATCCTCGGCCAGAACGCGGCTGATATCGGCCGCCATCTGTTCCGACCCGGCGGTTTCCGCCTGAAAGGTCGGCACCGCGAAGGGTAGCGGTTCGATCACGCCTTCCTCAAGTGTCAGCCGCAGCGGTGCCTGGGCAAAAGCCTGCGTGCCAAGCATCAGCGCAGCCAAAAGGGTCATCAAACGCACAATCATCTTGTCCTCATTCTCTCTGGATTGAAGGTCAATTCAATATTTCGCCAAGTGTCGTATTGGTCACGTGGTAAATCATAACCGTCGCGGGTGCACCTGACCAAGGCCGACTTGGCGATGCGAAAGGCAATATCGGCGGAACTCTGCGTGCCGCCGGTAAAGGATACCAGCCGGATCGAATTGGTATCAGGGCGGCCATCCTCGGTCATGCTGAAACCAACCGTGACGACGGTGCTCAGCACATCCGTGCCGGCACTGCCCACGCTCCAGCAACTGCCGATTTGACGCAGGAAGCCGTTTTTGGCATCCGCGCTCAACTCTCCGCCGCCCTGATTGCCGGTTTGCGGCGCCGCGGTCGCGGCTTCGGTCGCAGCGGCCACGGCCGCCTCGACTGCGGCGGCGGTCGCATCATCCTCCGCAGGGGCGGTCGCCGTTGCGGTTTCGCTGTCGCTTGCGGGCGCGGCGGGCCGGTTGGGCCGCGTCTGGGGGCGCAGCGATCGCTCGGGTGCCGCGGCAGGCGTTTCCGCCTCGGTCACGATCTCGGGCGCGGATTCTTCCTGCGCGGTTGTTTCATCGGCTTCGGGCACATCCTCGGCCGGGGCCGCATCGGGATTGGGCGCGGTCTGATCCACGTCCGCTATCGCCACATCTTCGGGCGGCGGCGCAATGGCTTCGGGCGCGATACGGGGCGCAGGGCGTGGTTTCGGGCGCGGGCTGACACCTACGTCGGTCGACGGCGGCGGCGTCACGAGGGTCGCCACATCGGTCGGCACGTCCGGCGGCGTATCGGTCACATCGGCCTGCGGCGGCGGGGCCTGTTCAGGCGCAATCGGGGCGTCCTCTTGGGCGGGCGCGGGCACGGGTTCGGGCGGGGTCACCACCTCGGGCGGGGTGTCCACCTCGGGTGCGGGGGGTGTTTCGTCAATCGCTGGCGCGTCGGGCGTTGCAGGCGTTTCACCCGGTTGGTCGGGTTGCACGCCTTGGGTCAGAGCCGCAAATTCGGCCCCCGACACGATCGACACCTCGGTCACTTCAAACGGCAACGGGTCCGATTGCAGACCCCACCCAAGGATGAGCCAGCCGATCAGTGCCGTATGTCCAACACCTGATATGGTTGTGCCGACACTCATGGTGCTGCTACCCGTCCGACCCGTCAAATACGGGGCCACCGATATCCGTCACCAAGCCGATATTGTTGAAACCGGCGGCATTCAAGGCCCCCATGACCTCGGCCACGCGGTTCCACGCATTGGTGCCATCTGCACGCAAATAAATACGGTCACTGTCGCGTTCCGCCGCGATCCCGCGCAGACGGGCGATCAAATCAGCCTCGGGCGTTTCGGTGTTCTGGATCAGCAACGCGCCCTCGGCCGTGAGGGTCACTGTCAGGGGCTCCTCCTCCTCGCTGGGAAGGGCATTGGCAGCGGTTTCCGGCAGTTGCACGGGCACGCCCACAGTCAGTAGCGGGGCTGCGACCATGAAGATGATCAGCAACACCAGCATCACATCCACAAAAGGCGTGACATTGATTTCCGCCATCGGTTGCGTGCGGCGTGTGCGACGGCGCCGGCGCTGGCCACCCCCATCGTCGGATTTCATGACACCGGCACCCATATCAACTGTCCAACTGGCGGCTGAGGATGGTGGCAAATTCATCTGCGAACGCTTCGTAGCCGCTGACGATCCGGTCGCTGTCGGCGCTCAGCTTGTTATAGAAAATAACGGCGGGAATCGCAGCCAACAGGCCCAGACCGGTGGCCAGCAAGGCCTCGGCGATCCCCGGGGCGACAACCGCCAGCGAGGTATTCTGCTGTTCGGCAATTTCGATAAAGGCGTTCATGATGCCCCAAACGGTGCCAAACAGGCCAACAAAGGGGGCCGTGGACCCGACAGTGGCCAAGACCGGCAGACCCTTTTGCAAACGCCCGGCTTCCTTGGCAATGGCCACATCCATCGAGCGGTCAATGCGCGCCTGCGCCCCCGCGATCAGCCCGCCGTCCTGTCGGTGACTGCGCCGCCATTCCAACATGCCGGATGCGAATATCTTTTCCGACTGGCCCTTGGGCTGCGCTCCGATCTTGTCAAACAGCGCATCAAGCGGTTCGCCCGACCAAAAGGCGCGGTCAAACACGGCCGCTTCGGCGCGGGCCTTGCGGTATTGAATCCACTTGTCGACGATCACGGCCCAGCACCAGACGGACGCAAGAACCAACATGATCATGACGAATTTGACGATAAGTGTCGCGCGGGCAAACAAAGCCCACATGGTAAAGTCGGATGCTGCTTCCATTTGCCTGCTCATTGGTTTCGGGCGGTTTCGCCTCTGATTGCCCTAACAGCTATCGCATTCGACAGGGGAAATCCAACCAAACCAGCATCACGCCTGCGTTTTCACGCGTATTTCAATGCAGATTTCGGCGGAAATTCGCTGGCAAGCGCACGGGCGCGCCCTGTTCGTTCAAGGCAACCAGTGTGACGATGCTGGAAAACAGCACCTGACCGGCGCGCATGACATCCTGGTTCAGCACCAGACGGGCACCGGTAACGGCCTCAACCTGCGTCACGACCTCGACCTCATCGTCGAACCTTGCCGGGGCCAGATATTCCGCCTCGATGCGGCGCACGGCAAAAACGACCCCCTCATCGGCCTTCAATGCCACCTGATCCACCCCAAGGCCGCGCACCCACTCGCTGCGCGCGCGTTCGATAAAGCGCAGGTAATTGGCGTAATAGACGATCCCCGCAAGGTCGGTATCCTCATAATAGACGCGGATCTTGAAACGATGGGTCATTGGCTGGCCTCCACCCGTGCTGCCAGCCGCAGTGCATGGCTGGCATCCTGCGCCATTACCGGCATGACCGGATCATAGGCGGCACGGATCAGCGCGCCCACTTCGGGGCGGATCACGGCGATATCGCCATCAATCAGCGCCAGCGGTGATTGGTCCTGAAACGCGCCGTCCGACCACAACAAGATGCTTTGCACCGCCTGGGACAGGGCAAGCCTGTCCGCCGGGACTGCCGCCAAGTGCTGATCCATGCGCAAGAACACGAAACAGGCCTTGATCGCACCCGCCGCGTCAAACCGGAAAATCCGGTATTGATTGGCATCCGCCGCCTTCAACCGACCGACCAGATCGGCCAGTTCCGGCACAAGGCGGTCCAAATCCCTGACCGCCACCAGTTCATCCCAATCGGCGCAAAAGAACAGCATCAGATTAACGCCGAGTTCCGGGTCAGTCTCGGCCATCTCGTGACGCGCCATCGCCACCACAGCCTTGATGCCACCTTTCAAAACAGGCAGTACGGCGTCTTCCACCCCGAAGATCACCGGCGCAATCGGACGGCCCCAACGGGCAAACAGATAGCTACCGTCGGTGCGGGTGAAAAACGCTTCAACAGCTTCAGGGCTCATCTTCATCTTGGCACTACAACTCCCGCCGGAGGCTTAAAAGTTTTGCGCCCGTCATTCAAACAAATCGCCGGGCCGTGGCGCATCCATCCCCAGATGGGTCCAGGCCTTTTGCGCCAGCATCCGCCCGCGCGGAGTGCGCTGTATCAGACCCTGCTGCAACAGGAACGGCTCGATCACTTCTTCAAGCGCATCGCGGCTTTCCGAGAGCGCGGCAGACAGGGTTTCAATCCCCACAGGGCCGCCCTGATAATTTTCGGCGATCAGGCGCAGGTAGCGGCGATCCGCGCCGTCCAGCCCCAGATGGTCAACTCCCAGACGCGTCAGGGCGCGGTCGGCGATGTCATGGGTCACGGTGCCGTCCCCTTCGACCACCGCAAAATCGACGACACGACGCAGCAAACGCCCGGCGATGCGCGGCGTGCCACGGGCGCGACGGGCGATTTCCTGCGCACCATCGGGTGTGGCGGGCGCACCCATCAGGCGGGCACCGCGCGTGACGATCTCGTGCAGCTCTTTGACGTTATAAAACTCAAGCCGCGTCGGGATGCCGAAACGATCGCGCAGTGGCGTGGTCAGCAGGCCCATACGGGTGGTCGCCCCGATCAAGGTGAAGGGCTGCAATTCAATGCGCACGGTGCGCGCGGCAGGGCCTTCGCCGATCACCAGATCCAGTTCGAAATCCTCGAGCGCGGGATAAAGCACTTCCTCCACCGCCGGATTAAGCCGGTGGATTTCGTCAATAAACAACACATCGCGCGCTTCCAGATTGGTCAGGATCGCCGCCAGATCGCCCGCCTTGGCCAGAACTGGACCGGATGTCATGCGAAACCCCACGCCCAATTCGCGCGCCATGATCTGCGCCAGCGTGGTCTTGCCCAGACCGGGGGGACCATGAAACAACGTGTGGTCCATCGCCACCTCGCGCTTGCGCGCACTTTCGATGAACACCTTGAGGTTCGCGCGGGCCTCGGCCTGACCGATAAATTCGTCCAGAACCTGTGGCCGCAAGGCACGGTCGTGATCTTCGGACAGACGCTCGGGGCGCAGGGTTGGGTCGGGTTCGGTCATGTGTTCAGGCCATAGTCGATTGTGCTCAAGCGCGCCATCCAGCTTCGCTCTTTTTGGGTCACTTCCCGAATGTCCGCCGCAGGTGACAACAATTCAAGGATACTGAATCGAAAGCTGTCTGTCCTGCGCCTTGACAACTCTTTTGTGACCCCTTTCGGCCCCGCCACATGGGCCCGCCAACGTCCACAAAGGTTTTCCGCACCGTAGGCCGACCCGACATAGCGCGCACCGTCCTTTTCATCGACGATCAGGTATATTCCGCGCCAAGCCGCCAGTTGTTGCGCCCATTCCCGTGGTAGATTGCGGACATCTGCGGTGCTCAAACTCACTTGCTCCCAAGACGGGAAATCCGGCACGAGGGATGGGCGGCGCATCACTTCAATTACGGGCAGGGACGTTTTTTTCGCAAGCCGCATGTAGTTGCGTGCACCGGGATCCGCGACGACCAGACGCCCACGCAATTCGGCCAAACGATCATCCGCAACAAGGTCGAATTTCAAACGCCCCGCGATTGCATCTAGCCCTTCATAAGGGCCAGAAGCCGCCGGGTCGATACAACGCCGCATCCGCATGAAATCGGCGTCGTTTTGCAGGGATTGAATGGTTGCCTCGCTACTTCCTGTCTGTCGGTAGAGTCCGACAAAAGTGAGTTCAGAGGGTATTCGCAAAACAAACGAGGCCATCAAAGGCATTCGCGCCAACGTTGCCTGCTGAATATTCGGATGGGTCGATTGATAGGCGTCAAACGCGGGCAGGTCATCTTCAGCCATCGCACAAAGGGCGCGACGACCATCGTCGCCTTTGGGTTTGTGCAAAGCGAGGGCAACAGCTGACGGATCAACCCCGTTGACGCTCAAAAGATCGCGGAATTCCATCCCCTACCCCTTTGGGGCCAGCAGCTTGAGGGCTGCGCGGATCAGGGCGGGAGTGTCGGCGGGTGGGGTGTCTCCGGCGGCCTGAGCCACGGCGCCCGCCGCATCGCTGGGGGAATAGCCAAGGTTGGCAAGGGCCGAGAGCGCTTCGGATTGCGCATTGTTGTCTGGCGTGGGCATCGCGGCGACGGGGGTTTCGATAACCGCGTCATCCGCAGGCCCGGCGGTGCCAAGCGCCTGTGCCACTGTGCCGCCCATCGCCATGACGCCGGGGGCCTTGTCTTTCAGTTCCAGAATGACCTTTTGCGCGGTCTTGGGGCCGACGCCCTTGGCCTTGGCAATCGCGGCCCAGTCACCCAAAGCAATCGCGCGGCTGACCCCATCCGCGCCCAAAGCCCCAAGGATCGCAAGCGAGGCTTTCGCGCCGATCCCCTGCACGCCCATCAACAGGCGGTGCCATTCCTTTTCGACCAACGTGGTAAAGCCGAACAGCTGTAAATTGTCCTCGCGCACCAAAAGGTCGGTAAACAACGCCACAGCTTCGCCGTTGCCGGGCAGCGCAGCCATGACACGGTCGGATACATAAACCACGTAGCCAACACCGCGCACGTCGATCAACACGTGATCCGTCGCGCGATAATCAATCCGTCCCGAAATCTTGCCGATCATGCGCTGGCCTTTTGCACGGCGCGGGTCAAATGGCCCGCTGATTGCAGATGGTGCGCGTGGCAAATTGCGATGGCAAGGGCATCGGCAGCATCCGGTCCGGCAAGAACCACACCGGGAAGCTGAAGGCGCACCATATGAGCAATCTGCGCCTTGTCCGCATGGCCCACACCAACAACGGCCTTTTTCACCGCATTGGGGGCATATTCACCGACCAACAGGCCCGCCTGCGCCGGAACAAGCATGGCGATCCCCCTTGCCTGCCCCAGTTTCAGGGTGCCCGCACCATCCTTGTTCACGAACGTCTGTTCGACCGCTGCGGCATCGGGCGCGTGGGCAGCGATGATTTCGCTTAACTGGTGATGTAATTGCAACAGCCGCTGGGCCAGATCGCTGCCGGTTGTTTTGCAGACGCCATTGGCCACATGGCCCAGACGCGATCCCGTCACGTCAATCACGCCCCAGCCCATGTTGCGCAGCCCTGGATCGATCCCCAATACCCGCATAACCGCCCCTTTTTGTTCGTCTTTTTTCAGGCGATAGCACAAAACGCGAACATAGGCCAATGACTTTGTTTGCGACCGCATTGCAAAAACCTGCGAAAACGACGTCTATTTGCGTCATATCATAGCCTGATCGCGACGTCGAAAATGTCTTTTTTATGTCGCTTTTTCAGGATGTTATGCCAAAGAATAGCTATGCCGGAAACGCATATCACCCATGCAAACTTGGCACTGGTTTTGTCGCGATTTGCCTCCTAAGTGCGGCTCAGAACAACGCATTTTTTACACATCCGATGCCCCGCATCGCCAAACGATACTGGAACTGAACATGGCCGCAATCGACACCTCCCGCTCCTTCGCAACCACACCGCGCTTTGTAAATCGCGTGAACCGTTTTGTCGCAGAATCCATCGGCGCAATCGCTGACTGGAACGACGCGCGCGTCACACGTAATTCGCTGTCGAAATTGTCCGCGCGCGAACTGGACGACATCGGCCTGTGCGCTGGCGACATCGACATGATCGCGACGCGCGGCGCCAAGCGCTAAATCAGCGATCCACGAAACACCAAAAGGCCGCGCTCCCGAAATGGAGCGCGGCCTTTTCACATTTCGAAACCTGATTAGCGCAGGTAAGTGTTGATCATGTCCGCAGACCAGACCGTAACCGGATCAGCCTGCATCAACCATGCGCCGCCCTGTTCGACGATCGTACCAGCTTGCAGAACGCCGACACGGTCATTGTAAGTTGCAGGGCCAAGATCGGCCAACAGATACCCCTTGAACGCAAAGCCCGCAGCGATCAGCAACAACAGACCGCGCAGCGGAAAGCGCAAGGCGCGACGCCGGGGTTTGGCAATGATCAAGCCATCATGATTTACGGAATGCACCACGCCAGCGCGGTTCATGCGGTCATGCCGACGCGTAATTGCGCGCAGACGTTTTTCAAACGGGAGATGGACAGTGCCCATAGCAGCCTCCGAATACGAGGCCCCCACCACGTCCAATTAAGATCGCCCCAAATTGTGGCAAAACTGGGGCAATCCAGCCAATTATGGCAACTTATCCCTTATTTTTAGGTTTCTTTTCTTAAAGTTAGGGTGGTCCAATCAACAATCTCTTCCCTATGGTCAAGATTGAACCCGTTTTCGATATAAACCGCGAGAACATCGTCAGCCTGTTCGTTCAGAATCCCCGAGAGAATCGCCCGCCCGCCTGCCGCAACGTGACGCGCCATATCCGGTGCCAGCGCCACAAGCGGCCCCTTCAGGATATTGGCAAACACCAAATCATAGGGTGCCGTCCTGGTCAGTTTGGGGTGGGCAAAGCCCGCAGCCTCGACACAAGGCACCCGCCCCGTCAGATCGTTGGCCGCCATATTCGCAAGGGCCACGTCGACGGCCACCTGATCAATATCGGAAGCAACAACGACCCCATCCAACACTTTGGCCGCGGCCATCGCCAACACGGCCGTCCCGCAACCGATATCGGCCACCTTGGCGGGGACCACGCCCTGATCCAGCAACCGGTCAAAGGCGCGCAGGCAGCCCAGTGTCGTTCCGTGATGGCCCGTGCCAAAGGCCATCGCCGCCTCGATCAACAGCGCGACCTTGTCGGTTGGCACCTTATCGGCGTCATGGTTGCCATAGACGAAAAACCGCCCCGCCGCGACGGGCGACAATTCGCGCCGCACATGGGCGACCCAATCGGTTTCCGGCAGTTCGGACACCACAAAGGGTTTCGCGCCGAATGTTGCCGCCAGGATCGCCAGTTCGGTTTCGTCCGGCTGGTCGATGAAATATCCGCCGACCTCCCACGTGTCGCTGCCGTCCTCGACCTCGAAAACACCGATGCCGGTGGGTTCGGGCGTCATCCGTTCCATCGCTTCGCCAAGGCGTTCGGCGTCCGCCTGGCCTGCAAGGGTCGTGAGGGCAGTAAAAGTCGGCATGGGGTGTCCTTGTTTAGGCAATCACCGCACGTGGGCGATGAAAGATGGTTTCGTTGCCCGGTGTCGGGTCGCGCGGGATCATCAGCGCGAGAATCAGCGACACCAATGCCATCCCTGCCGCCAGAATGAACACCGCCGCAGGTGACGCCAACCACAACAGGCCCAGCAAGACAGGCAAAAACACCGCTGCAATATGGTTAATTGTAAAGGCAACAGCCGCCGTGGGGGCGATATCACCGGGATCGGCGATTTTCTGGAAATAGGTTTTCAGCGCCAGTGCCAGCGCGAAAAACAGGTGGTCCACGATATATAGCGCTGACGCCAGCAAAACGCCCCAGCCAAAGAAATACACGCCGCCATAAGCCAGAAACACCACGACCAGCCCGACATATTCGAACACAAGCGCGTTGCGTTCACCAAACACAGTCACGACACGCCCCATGACGGGAGCAAAAACCATGTTGGCCACAAGATTGATCAGGAAAAGTGCCGTGACTTCGTGCACCGCAAACCCGAACTTTTCGACCATCATGAAACCCGCGAAGACGACGAAAATCTGCCGCCGCGCGCCCGACATGAATTGCAGCAGATAATACAGCCAGTAGCGGCGGCGCAGCACAAAGGTTTTCAACTGCGGGTTCGGGCTTTCGAATTGCGGATAGGCCAGCAGGCAGAACACGCCCACAAACACCGTGAACCCGCCCGACACCATATAGACGAAGTTGTAGGACAGATTGAACCGGTCCCAGGTCACGACGATCAGCAAATAGGCCAACAGGGTCGCGCCCGATCCAGCCGCCATGATCCAGCCCAGCATTTGCGGCGCGCGGGCCTTGTCGATCCATTGCAGCTGCAGTGATTGGTTGACCGTTTCAAAGTAGTGAAATCCGATCGACGAGAGCATCGTGATCGTCAGGATGCCACCCATCGACGGGAACTGCGCCGTCACCGCCGTGGCCACACCCAGCAGCACTAATGCGATCAACCCCAATATCTGTTCGCGGAAAAACATCAGTAGCGCAATCACCCCAACCGCCAGAAACCCCGGAATTTCGCGCACCGTATGAAGCAGGCCGATGTCAGCCCCGTCGAAGCTCGCCACTTCGATCACGAAATTATTGAGCAGAGCCGACCATGTCGCAAAGGCAACCGGCATGGCGGCGGCTGTCAGGAACAGCAACGTGATCGGACGGCGCCAGAACGGCAAATGGCGCGCCTGGGCCAAGGGGATTGGTTGTCTCATGGCGTCCGATTACGCCTTTTCCTGCGATATTACGAGGGGGGTTGTGCCTTGCCACACCACCTTGGCCGCGCAATGCTGGCCCCAATACGGGAGGACAGAATGGCAGACGTCAAGATCACGGTCGAAAACATTAACCAACCCGGGTTCACCAGCCGCGTCGATGCCGCGAAATACAACGCGATGAAAGCAGCGATGCTGACCACGCTGACCCATGATGCGCCGGGCATGACAGCAGCCGAAATTAAAGACGCCGCCAAAACCCTGTTGCCCGATGATTTATTTCCCGGCGGGGCGACGGCGGGCTGGTGGGTGAAATGCGTGCAGCTTGATCTGGAAGCCAAAGGCGTGGTGAGGCGCAGCGCGACGAAACCGCTGCGGTTTTATCTTACCTAGCAAGGACGTGCCTGTTGCCGCCGTTTGCGCTTGAGGTCTGCTTTGCGGGACTTTGCGGGCTTTCGCTGCGCTTGCGCCAATGTCCGGTCTGGTGAATCGTTCAACAAACGGTGGTTTTTGGGAAGAAATGTTGACGCTGGTAGGACTCACGAGCACAAAAACACGTGGCGAATAATTAGCCGTCTATAAAGGGCAATGAACAGAGATGAGATATTCACGGGCATGGATAGTACTGCTGGTGGCATGGGCAGCGATTTCGCTCTTACTTACACCAACAATTTCGGATGCCCTCAGATATTACGATTTGGCAAGCACAGTATTCTTTTGGTTTCTACTGGTCGCCGCAGCTCTAATTCCTCTAGCACATGAATTCATTCATCCGCTGCGCCCCTATCGCAGAACTATTTTGCTGGCCGGTTTTGCATCAGCAGCATTACTTGCCTACATTTGGGAGCAAGATCGTAGTGCTAGTGATGTGTATGCAATCCCGCTGGTATGGGCGTGCATCTTAGGATGCAGTGACTGGCTGTTTCTAAAAGCACAACCAAAAATCGCAGCACAACCATCTCCAAGCAAAGACGTCAAAAGGCAGCTTAGAGAACACGCTGATAATAACATTACGAAGGCTTTAGAAGAGTTTGATGTTAATGTAGCTGAGTTCAAGAAGGCGTTCTCAAGTGAGATGCCGAAAGGTGGGCCTTATGTTCAGTTTGGGTCGTTCTCCCTGATTGCTATAAAGAATTTCAACGCAACAAAATTTGGACTGGAAGCAGCATTTGCAGCATTTTTTGTGGTGTTTCAAAGAGTCTATGATGATCCTCGGCAAAGCCGAGTGTATTTAGCATTGCGCGAACACGCTCTTGAAAAGCTTAGCGAAATTCAACTTCCTGATCAAAATGAGAAGTCCGCCTACCTCGTTGAGGATGACATCCAGAAGGTCTGGGAACAGGTCAATAACCCAAAGTATCGAGATAAAATGGATGAGCTGAGGCTTGCAGTTATCATGCTTGGGTTGTCTGTCGGCCCCCTCGCAAAGCCTTTACTTGCAGAAGACAAAGATCGCGAGGTTCTTACACGCCTCATGAAACGTACTTTGGGGCGAATGCGTGCCTGCCTCCAGCAGAATTAGCACACTATCAGAAAATGGCATGCGCAAATGGCAGCAAAGTCTGCTTAGATATTATCTAAGGACGTTCCAAAAACCCTCGCTTTTGGAACACCAAAAAACCACCTTCACTGACGGTGCCACAAACCCCGTCCAAAACAAAACCCGTTGATGCAGGTTTTTGCCTGTCCAGAGTTACCGGACATTCGTGTTAGCCGCAGCATCGGTCAAAGTGGACTCAAAGCGGTCAACTGGAAACACTGTTCACAACGTGGGAACCTAATCAATAAAAGCTCTGCGGGTCGATATCGATCGCCATGCGCAGAGTGCCGGGCAGCTTGAACTGCGCGGCCCATGCAGCCAGTGCAGCCTGCAGCGGAGCGCCCTTGTCCGCCTTGACCAGCAAACGCACACGGTGCCGCCCCCTGATCCGGGCGATGGGTGCTGGCGCGGGCCCAAACACCTGCGCACCGATCTTGCGCAACGGTGCGTCGTTGCGCGCCATTTCGGTGCCCAGATCAAACACCTCCTGCACGTTCGGACTGCTCAGGACAATCCCCGCCATCCGGCCATAGGGCGGCACGCCAGCGGCCTTGCGCTCGGCGGCTTCGGCGCTCCAGAACGCCTCCTCGTCGCCACCCAAAATCGCGCGAATGACGGGGTGTTCGGGCTGAAAGGTCTGCATCAAGGCCTCGCCCGGCGCCTCGGCCCGGCCAGCGCGCCCGGCCACCTGCCGCATCAGTTGAAAGGTGCGCTCAGCGGCGCGCAGGTCAGACCCTTGCAGGCCCAGATCAGCATCAATCACCCCCACGAGGGTCAGCAACGGAAAGTTGTGGCCCTTGGCCACAAGTTGCGTGCCGATGATGATATCCGCATCGCCCCGCGTGATCGCGGCGATATGGTCTTTTAACGCCCGCGCCGATCCGAAATGATCCGACGACAGCACCGCGATCCGCGCATCGGGAAACAGCGCTGTGGCCTCTTCGGCCATGCGTTCCACACCGGGACCAACGGGTGACAAACGGTCCTCGGCCTCGCAGCTGGGGCAGACTGTCGGCATCGGTTTGGTCTCGCCGCATTGGTGACACATCAGGCGTTTCAGAAATCGGTGTTCGACCATGCGCGCGTCGCATTGATCACAGGCGATCTGATGGCCACAGGCACGGCAAATCGTGACGGGCGCATAGCCACGCCGGTTCAGGAACAGCAGCGATTGTTCGCCCCTTTCCAGCCGCGCCTGCACTGCCGCACGTAGGGTGGGTGAAACCCACCGCCCCCCCGGCAAATCCTCGACCCGCATGTCAATCGCGCCCATCTTTGGCATGACAGCAGCCCCGAACCGCGCGGTCAGTTCGAGTTTCGCATATTTGCCCGCCTCGACATTGGCCCAGCTTTCCAGACTGGGTGTCGCGCTGGCCAGCACCACGTGGGCGTTGTTGATATGGGCGCGCAGCACCGTCATGTCGCGCGCGTTATAAAGCACGCCGTCCTCTTGTTTATAGGATGTGTCGTGTTCTTCATCGACGACGACCAGCCCCAGATCGCGGTAGGGCAGGAACAAGGCCGATCGCGCGCCAACCACCAACCCCGCCGCCCCCTGCCCGACCATGCGCCAGCAGCGACGCCGTTCGGTCATGGTGACACCGGAATGCCATTCGGCGGGTTTAAAGCCAAAGCGCGCCTCGACCCGCGTGATGAACTCTGAAGTGAGGGCGATTTCCGGCAGTAACACCAGTGCCTGCCGCCCCGCGCGCAGGCATTCGGCCACCGCCTCGAGATATACCTCGGTCTTGCCCGATCCGGTCACGCCCTTCAGCAAGGTTGTGCCATACGCGCCAGACACCACGGCACGTTTCAGCACCTCCGCGCCCGCGGCCTGATCCGCCGTCAGTTCCTTGCCGCCATAATCGGGGTCCAACGTGGGGTAAGGCGTATCGCGCGGTGCGTCTTCTTCGCTGACCGCGCCCAGTTTCACCAATCCCTTGATCACCGATGGCGTCACCCCCGCCAATTCGGCCAGTTCACCCAAGGTGAACGACAGCCCGCCGTAATCGCGCAGCACCTCCAGCACCTTGGTGCGCGCGTCGGTCATGCGATCGGGCGTGCCGGTGCCAAGGCGAAACACCTTGCGCATGGATAGCGCATCACCCAAGCTGGGCGCGCGCGTGGCAAGGCGCAGCATCGCCGACATCGGCGTCAGCGTATATTCGGCGGCGCGGGTCAGGAACTGACGCATTTCAGCACGCATCGGGGCCACGTCCAGAACGCGGATCACGCTGCGAACCTTGGCATAATCAAAATCGCCCTGGCCCGGCCCCCAGACCACCCCCAGCACCTTGCGCGGCCCCAATGGCACCTCGACGAAAGCGCCCAGCATGCAGCCACCTTCGGGCGCCTTGTAATCAAGAATACGGTCAAGCGGTTGTGCAGTCAGCACGCCGACCAAATCACCTTGGTGAAAGAACTCTGGCACGGGTCAGGTCGCCTTGCGCAGGGTCGCCGTCAGCAGGCCCATCGCGATCAGAACAGCGCCACCCGCGCGGGTCATCCACGCCAGAACGGCCGACCGGCGGATCGTGGCGCGCATGCCATCAGCCAACAGTGCATAGGCCAGCGCATTGACGGCGGCGAGCGTCACAAACGTGGCGATCAGCACGGCAAACTGTGGCGCGAGCGGGCGATCCACCATCAGAAACTGCGGCACGAAAGCGATGAAAAACACGATGGATTTCGGGTTCAGCGCGGTGACGATCATTGCATTGCCGAACACGCGGCGCGGGGTCAAATCCGGCACATCAGCAAGGCGGCCCAAGGTCTGCCCGCCTGCCGCGCGGATCATGCCGACCCCCATCCAAACCAGATAGGCGGCACCGACCCATTTCAATGCCGTAAACAACGTGGCCGAAGCAAGAACAACCGCGCCCAACCCCAGCAACGACGCGGTCATCGCGATCAGATCACCCGTCGCCACCCCCGCCGCCGAGGCCACGGCCACGCGCCGCCCCTGTGTCAGCGCATAGGTCAGCACCAACACGATTGTCGGACCGGGAATCATCAACAACACGACCGACGCCGCCACAAAGGCCACCCACACCTGAATATCCATGTCATACCTCGCTCAAGGGGTTTCAGCCACGCCCACCATAGGTTAAACGCTGGATCAGCAAACGCCACCCTTCACCGGAGAGACAACATGAAGTTTTTTGTAGATACCGCCGACATCGCAGCGATCACAGAACTCAACGACCTTGGTATGGTGGACGGGGTAACAACCAACCCCTCGATCATCGCCAAATCGGGCCGCGATATTCTGGACGTGACCAAGGAAATCTGTGGCATCGTTGACGGTCCCGTATCGGCCGAAGTCGTATCCCTGACGGCCGACGACATGATCGCCGAAGGGCGCAAGCTGGCCAAGATCGCCGAAAATATCGCCGTCAAAGTGCCGCTGACCTGGGATGGTCTCAGGGCCTGCAAGGTGCTGAGCGACGAAGGCAATATGGTCAACGTGACCCTGTGTTTCAGTGCCAATCAGGCGCTGCTGGCCGCCAAGGCCGGTGCGACATTCATCAGCCCCTTCATCGGGCGTCTGGATGATATCAACCTTGATGGGCTGGAACTGATCGAGGATATCCGCACGATCTATGACAACTACGGCTTTGAAACGCAGATTCTGGCAGCGTCAATCCGCAGTGCCAACCACATGTCCGAATGCGCCAAGATCGGTGCCGATGTCGCCACCGCGCCGCCGAACGTGATCAAGGCGATGGCGAACCACGTGCTGACGGACAAGGGGTTGGACGGATTCATGGCCGACGTCAAAAAAGCCGGTATCAAGATTTTGTAAGCACCAGCGGCCCCGACCCAACCTGTCGGGGCCAGGCGACACAGCTACAACACTTTGTCCGGTAACAAAAAAACAGGCGCAAAAGGCAAACAGGTCTGTTATACAGGCGCAAATATATAACAATGAGTGACGGCATGAGCAGCAAACCCCTGATGGATGATCAGGTTCGGGATCGGATTATGTCCGACCCTGAATCGCTTTTGGAAGACCAGGACATCATGCGCGCGCTTGTCGCCGCGAACGAAAAATCTCTGGGCGGCAATATCGTCGATCTGCGCGGCATCGCGATGGAACGGCTCGAGGCGCGCCTTGACCGGCTTGAAGACACCCATCGCAGTGTGATCGCCGCCGCTTATGAAAACCTTGCCGGCACCAACCAGATCCACCGCGCGGTCCTGCGGATGATGGATGCGACCAAGTTTGAAAGTTTCCTGCGGGATCTGAACACCGATGTGGCCGCGATCCTGCGCGTCGATTGCGTGCGCCTTGTGCTGGAATCTGTATCCCGCACCGACGATCCGGCCGTTTCCCGCCTTGGAGATGTGCTGAACGTCTGTGAACCGGGCTTTGTCGACGACTACGTGATGCAGGGCCGCAACATGCCCGTGCGCCAGGTCACCCTGCGTCAGGTTCAGCCCGAGAATCATACGATCTTTGGCGACAAATCCGACTACATCCGCTCGGAGGCCTGCATCAAGCTGGACCTTGGTGATGGTCGTCTGCCCGGCATGTTGATCATGGGGGCCGAAGACCCGCACCAGTTCACCCCTCAACAAGGCACTGATCTGCTGACCTTTTTTGGCGGCGTGTTTGAACGTGCCATGCGGCGTTGGCTGTCATAGGCGCGTGATCTCCCCCGCCCTGTCGAATGCCCTGCGAGGCTGGCTGGATCACCAGAAGGCACTGAATGGTGCCGCCGACAACACGCTGACTGCCTATCAGACCGACCTTCTGGGGTTTTTGGCGTTCATGACGCAGCATCACGGCGGGCAGCAGGGGCTGGGGCCGATTTCAGCCATTTCTGTCAGCGATATGCGCGCATGGATGGCCCATGAACGTGGGCGCGGTGTTGCGGCCCGATCGTTGGCGCGATCCCTCTCTGCCGTGAAGTCGTTTTACCGCTGGCTGGCCGAACGCGAAGGGTTTGAACCTACCGCCGTGCTGTCGACCCGTTCGCCCAAGTTTCAGAAAAAGCTGCCCCGACCACTGGCCAAGGATGCGGCCCGCGCGATGATCGACACCGTTGAATTGCAGGCGCGCGACCCTTGGGTTGCGGCGCGCGACACGGCTGTGATTACCCTACTTTACGGCTGCGGCCTGCGTATTTCCGAAGCCCTGGGGCTATGCGGGCGTGACGCCCCCCTGCCCGATGTCTTGCGTATCACCGGCAAGGGCGGCAAGGAACGCATCGTGCCGGTCCTCCCCGCCGCGCGCGCTGCGGTTGATACCTATTTGCATGCCTGCCCCTATCCCGTCGAACCCGATAGCGCGCTGTTTCGCGCCGTGCGGGGTGGCCCGCTGGCCCCGCGCGCGATCCAGAAGGTGATGGAACACGCCCGCTTGCAACTGGGCCTGCCTGCCACGGCCACGCCCCATGCGCTGCGCCATTCCTTTGCGACACACCTGCTGTCTGCGGGCGGCGATCTGCGCACCATTCAGGAATTGCTGGGCCACGCCAGCCTGTCCACGACCCAGGCCTACACGGCCGTCGATACCGCCCGCCTGATGGAAGTCTATGACGCGGCGCATCCCAAATCGGCCTCTAATTCTTGATTGCCCCGCATCGATAATTCGGACATGACAGCCAAATGACACTCAGCACCAAAGCTCTTCTCGTTCACCTTCTTACAGGCACGGGCGCCATTTTCGCGATGCTGGCCCTTTTGGCCGCTGTTGACGAAGAATGGAGCCTGATGTTCCTTTGGCTGGTTGTCGCGTTTTTCGTGGACGGGATCGACGGACCACTGGCGCGCAAATACGATGTGAACACCAATGCACCCGAATTTGATGGTGAATTGCTCGACCTGATCATCGACTACCTGACCTATGTGTTCGTGCCTGCCTATGCACTGTTCAAACACACCGATCTGTTGCCCGGCTGGACCGGTTGGATCGTGATTATCGTCATCACCTTTGCCAGCGCGATGTATTTCGCCGATACGCGGATGAAGACGCGTGATTATTCGTTTTCCGGCTTTCCGGGGTGTTGGAACATGGTCGTTCTGGTGCTGTTTGCGCTAAAGCCTGGATTTTGGGTGATCTTGCCGCTGGTGGCGATTCTGGCCGTGGCGATGTTCCTGCCGATCAAATTTGTCCACCCCGTGCGCACAGAACGCTGGCGCATCGTGACCCTGCCGATGGCGCTTGCCTGGACGGTATTCGCGGGCTGGGCGGCATGGGTCGAGTTTCACCCGCAAAGCTGGGCGAATTGGGGGTTGATGATCACCTCGGTTTACCTGCTGGGCGCGGGCGCGTTGCAGCAAGTGATGTATCGCGAAAAGCTTTAGATCAGCAGGCCCGCCGCCCCTTCGTGGCGCAGCAGGGCAACCTTGGTCTCAACGCCGCCCTTGCCCGAAAACCCCGTCAGCCCCTTGGCCCCCATCACCCGATGGCAAGGGATGATCACCGGGATCGGGTTGCCGCCACAGGCACGGCCCACCGCCTGCGCCGACTGACCCAACGCGCGGGCGATATCGCCATAAGTCGCCGTGTCACCAAAGGGGATCGCGCGCATCTGATCACAGACCGCGCGCTGAAAATCTGACCCCGCGACGCGCAATGGCAGATCAAACCGCGTCAGATTACCCGCGTCATAGGCCCGCAACTGGGTCGCGGCCTCGGCCAATATCGGGGTGTCGTCGTGATGATCCCCATCCCATTCCACGCGCACAATCGCCCCCTGCTCTTCGATCAGGGTCAGCGGGCCGAATTGCGTGGATACGGTCAATCGAAACATGCCCCAGCATCGCGCGCAGTGGCCTGCGCCGCAATCCGTTTCACGCGCTTTAGATCAAAGGCTTGCCGCCATCATTGTTGCCTGCATGGTCGAGATCAGCACGTCATCAGCAAAAGCGCGTCCCTGCGTCACCGTGATCGTGCGGCCCGATTTCACCACCTCGCCCTCAAAGCGAAACAGCTTGCCCTTGGCGGGGGCAATGAAGTTGGATTTGAATTCAATCGTGAGCACCTCTGCATCAGCAGCCATGAGGGTAAACGCCGCAAAGCCACAGGCACTGTCCAATACGGTGGTGACAGTGCCCGCGTGCAGAAAGCCGTGGTGTTGGGTGAAATCCGCGCGAAACAGCATCGCCAGCGTAACGCGGCCCGGGGCAAGGCTGACGATTGTCACGCCCAGCGTTTTCATCACCGTCTGATCGTAAAAGCCCGCCTCGCAGCGGGCTTTCCAATTGTCGTTACGCGGTGTCATTCAACGCCTCGTCGCAACGCCCGCACACTCCGGCGTGGGCGTGCGTGCCCACATCGGGCAGGATTTTCCAGCAGCGTTGGCATTTTTCGCCAGCGGCCTTTTCAAACACCACGCCGATGCCGTCCACCTCGGGCAGGCGGAACGCCTCGGCGGGGGCCGGATCGGCGGTGACGGAAATCGCGCTGGTGATGCACAGATCGTCAAAGGCGACGGTGCGCAGGATCGCCGCTTCGTCGGCGCCCACATGCACGACGGGTGCCGCTTCGAGGCTGGCCCCGATCACCTTGTCCTGACGCTGCACTTCCAATGCGGCCGTCACCACGCGGCGCACGCGCCGGATCGTTGCCCATTTCGCGGCCAGCGCATCGTCACGCCACGCGGCAGGCGTTTCGGGGATATCGACCAGATGCACACTGCTGTCATCGCCCGGGAACCGTTCGAGCCAGACTTCTTCCATCGTGAACACCAGCACGGGCGCAAGCCAGGTCGTCAGCCGGTGAAACAGGATATCAAGCACCGTGCGCGCAGCGCGGCGGCGCTCGGTGTTGCCATCACAATAAAGCGCATCCTTGCGGATATCGAAATAGAACGCCGAAAGGTCCAGCGTGGCAAATTCAAACACGGCACGGAACACACCCTGAAAATCGTATTTTGCATAGCCCTTGCGCACGACCTCGTCGAGTTCGGACAGGCGATGCAGGATCAGACGCTCCAGTTCCGGCATATCGGCGGGTTCGACGCGGTCGGCCTCGGAAAAATCCGCCAGCGACCCCAGCATGTAACGCATCGTGTTGCGCAAACGGCGGTAGCTGTCGGCGGTCCCTTTCAGGATTTCATCACCGATCCGCTGGTCGTTGGTATAATCGGTTTGGGCCACCCAAAGGCGCAGGATATCCGCGCCATATTGCTGCACGATCTTTTCGGGCACGATGGTATTGCCGATGGATTTGGACATCTTCATGCCCTTCTCATCAAGCGTGAACCCGTGGGTCAGCACACCGCGATAGGGCGCGCGGCCCATCGTGCCGCAGCCTTGCAACATCGATGAATGGAACCAGCCACGGTGTTGGTCGGTGCCTTCCAGATACAGGTCGGCCAACCCGTCCTCGGACCCGTCTTCGCGGTCGCGCAGGGTGAAAGCGTGTGTCGATCCGCTATCAAACCACACATCCAGAATATCCATGACCTGATCGTAGTCATCAGGGTTCACGACCCCATCAAGGAAGCGTGCCTTCGCGCCTTCCTTATACCAGGCATCTGCACCTTCGACTTCAAACGCATCGACGATACGCGCGTTGACCTCGGCATTACGCAGCAGGAAATCGTCGTCGGTCGGCTTTGCACCCACCTTGGTAAAAGAGGTCAGCGGTACACCCCAGGCGCGCTGACGGGACAGCACCCAATCGGGGCGCGCTTCGATCATGGAAAACAGGCGGTTGCGGCCCTTTTCCGGCGTCCATGTCACCAACTCGTCGATGCTGCGCAGGGCGCGTTCGCGGATCGTCGTGCCATAGGTGTCTTGGCCGTCGCCCACGGTTTTGTCGATGGCGGCGAACCATTGCGGCGTGTTGCGATAGATGATCGGCGCCTTGGAGCGCCAGCTATGGGGGTAGCTGTGCTTGATCTTGCCACGCGCCAGAAGCCCGCCCACCTCGGCCAGCTTGGCGATCACGGCGGCGTTTGCATCGCCTTCCCAATCACCTTTCTTGGCCTTTTCGCGCAGGATGCGTTTGCCACCAAAGAACGGCAGGTCTTCGCGGAAGGTGCCATCGTCCATGACGTTATAGGTGATGACATCGGCCAGCATGCCAAGGTCACGGTAAAGCTCGAATTCCTCCATCCCGTGGCTTGGCGCGCAGTGAACGAAACCGGTGCCTTCTTCGTCGGTGACGAAATCAGCGGCACGGAAATCGCGCAGATCATCCCATTCGCCATTCCCGCCTTCGGCACCAGCAAGGGGGTGCTGCAAGGACAGGCCAGACAGTTCATCAGCGCTCACATCGCGCACACGTTTCCACATGCCGTCTTCAAGGCGCGCCTTGGCGAATACGTCCGCTGCCAGCTTGTCGGCCAACAAGAAACGCTCGCCTTTTTCGGCCCAACATTGGTCAGGCGTGTCAGTGACTTCGTAAAGGCCGTAAGCGTAGTTTTCACCATACACCACCGCCTTGTTTGACGGAATTGTCCACGGCGTGGTGGTCCAGATCACGACGTTGGCACCGGACAGTTCACCATCAGACACAACCGCAAACTTCACCCAGATCGTGAAGCTTTCCTTGTCATGATACTCCACCTCGGCCTCGGCCAGTGCAGTTTCTTCGACGGGCGACCACATCACGGGTTTACTGCCCTGATACAACGTCCCGTTCATCAGAAACTTCTGGAATTCCTCGGCAATCACTCGTTCGGCGTGGAAATTCATCGTCAGATACGGATCGTCCCAGTTACCGGTGACGCCCAACCGCTTGAATTCCTCGCGCTGGATATCGACCCAACCGCTCGCAAAATCGCGACATTCCTGACGGAACTCCACAACATCGACAGCGTCCTTATCCAGACCCTTTTCGCGATATTTCTCCTCGATCTTCCATTCAATCGGCAGACCGTGACAATCCCAGCCGGGGATATAGCGCGCGTCACGGCCCATCATCTGTTGGCTTCGCACGACCATGTCTTTCAGGATTTTGTTCAGCGCGTGGCCGATGTGCAAATGGCCGTTGGCATAGGGTGGGCCATCATGCAGCGTAAAGGGCGGGCGGGTCTGTGCGCGGGCCTTCTCGCGCAGCTTGGCGTAAACATCCAGATTGGCCCAGCGTTCCAGCCACTCAGGCTCGCGCTTGGGCAGGCCAGCGCGCATCGGGAAATCAGTCTTGGGCAGGTGCAGGGTGTCTTTGTATTCAGGGGTGTCGGCGCACATTTCAGGCGTCCTTTGTCTTGATCTTGGAAAAATACGGATGGGGGCGGTGCGATATCTCAAACACCTTGGCCCGGCACCTCATGTCAGAGTGCCGGGGTAATAATTCGCTGGATGATGGCAAAACCATAACGCATGGCGGGCTTATAGGCCTGCAAGGTCGCGGGGTAAAGACCGCGCAGGCACGACACTGCGCGCCCAGTGCCCGATTATCAAAACATCCCAAAAGGTGCTGTCCTGCGTTTGCGGGTGGTCAGCGCAGTGCAATGGCCCACATAGTGTAACACATTACCAGTCATAGGAATTCGTGATGTCGGCCAAGTATTTCGCCCCAACCGGTGGCCATCCGCCGCAAACGCAGTTGCTGACCGACCGCGCGATATTCACCGAGGCCTACGCGGTAATCCCCAAGGGGACGATGCGCGATATCGTCACCAGTTTTCTGCCATTCTGGGACAAGACCCGCCTTTGGGTGATCGCCCGCCCCCTCAGCGGCTTTGCCGAGACGTTTTCGCAATACATCATGGAGGTCGCGCCCGGTGGCGGATCGGACCAACCCGAAGCGGACTCCGGTGCCGAAGGTGTGCTGTTTATCGTCGAAGGCTGTGCCAGTCTGACGGTTGATGGGCAGACGCACACGCTGACCGAAGGCGGCTATGCCTTCCTGCCCCCCGCGACCGATTGGACACTGCACAACGAAACAGACGCAATGCTGCGCTTTCACTGGGTCCGCAAGGCCTATGACCCCGTGCCGGGCCTGGGCACCCCCGAGGTGATCATCGCCAACGAGAACGATATCACCCCGACCGTGATGCCCGACACAGATGGCAAATGGGCAACGACCCGTTTCGTTGACCCGACCGACCTGCGCCATGACATGCACGTCACCATCGTGACCCTGCAACCGGGTGCGGTGATCCCGTTTCTGGAAACGCACGTGATGGAACACGGGCTGTATGTGCTTGAAGGCAAGGCCGCCTATCGGCTCAATACCGACTGGGTCGAGGTCGAAGCGGGCGATTACATGTGGTTGCGCGCCTTTTGCCCGCAGGCCTGTTATGCGGGCGGGCCGGGGCCGTTCCGCTATCTGCTTTACAAGGACGTGAACCGGCACATGACATTGCCCCGCCGCTAAGCCGCGCCGCCGATGGCCTGCGTCAGCCTTTGCGCGGCGGTGATCACATAGGCGCCAAGGCTGGTAACGTCATCGGGGCCAACGCGACTGATCGGGCCGGACACGGAAATGCCTGCCACCGCCTCTTGGTTCACATCAAAAACGGGGGCGGCGATACAGCGCATCCCAAGGTTTTTTTCTTCGCCATCGATCGCATATCCACGGGTGCGGATCAGGGCCAGATCCGCGCGCAGGGCGCCAGGGTCGACCAGCGTGCGTGGCGTGAACTGTTCCATCGGCGCGGCGAGGGTGCGTGTCAGCCGCGCCTCTTCCATCTGCGCCAGCAAAGCTTTGCCGATGCCCGAGGCATGCATCGGTGATAGCGTGCCGGGCGGGAAAAATGCGCGGATCGTTTCGTGGGTTTCGACCTGGCTCACGAACAGCACCATATCCCCCTGTGCTACCGCGATATTGGCGGTTTCGCCGGTCGCCTCCATCAGGTCGCGCAGGATCGGGCGGGCGCGTTCGACCAGACTGCTCCGGCGCAGGAAGCGCGCACCGATCACGAAGGCGCGCGCACCGATGTGCCAGACCTGCGCGGCCGCATCAAATTCAACCAGTCCCCGCCCTTCAAGCGTCACAAGGATTCGATAAACCGTTGCGGGCGACTGACCCATTTCATCGGCCAGTGTGCTCAGCGCCTTGCCCTGATCCTCACTCAGGTATTCAAACACCTCCATCGCGCGGTCCAGCGATTTGATGGTGTTCTGGGCTGTCTTATCGTCCCAGTCGCGCGGGCGACCACGGGCGCGCCGCGGCTCTGATTTCGGACTATCTGCCATGACAATCAACTGCCCCCTCTGCAAATTGAAAACAAGTTTCACAGTTTGAAAAAATCAAACCACTGAGATCATTGTATTTTTATATCATCTCAAAAAATGAAAAACAATTTCAAAAAAATTTCCTTTCGCGCAGTGACCCCCTAGACTTTGTTTAACCAGTCCAGGAGACCGACATGAGCTTTCAGAACCCTGTATTCATTCCCGGCCCGACAAATATGCCCGAAACAATCCGTCAGGCCTGTTACATGCCAACGATCGACCACCGCTCGCCGGTATTCGGCAGGATCCTGCATCCCTGTCTGGAGGGCGTGCGTCGCGTGTTGAAATCAACTTCGGCACATGTGTTCATCTTTCCATCGACCGGCACGGGTGGCTGGGAAACGGCGCTGTCAAACTGCCTGAACGCAGGTGACAAGGTGCTGGCGGCGCGCAACGGCATGTTCAGCCACCGCTGGATCGACATGTGCCAGCGTCACGGGCTGGACGTGCAGGTTGTGGAGACGGCGTGGGGGCACGGGTTGCCCGCCGACCAGTATGAAACCATCCTCAAGGCCGACAAGGCCCACACCATCAAGGTCGTGCTGGCCACTCACAACGAAACGGCGACCGGTGTGAAATCCGACATCGCCGCCGTGCGCCGCGCGCTGGACGCGACAGGCCACCCTGCCCTGCTGTTCGTTGATGGCGTGTCCTCCATCGGGTCGATGGATTTCCGCATGGATGAATGGGGCGTGGATGTCGCCGTGACCGGCTCGCAAAAAGGGTTCATGTTGCCCGCGGGTCTGGCCATCGTCGGGTTTTCCGACAAGGCGATGAAAGCCACCGAAACCGCGACCTTGCCGCGCACATTTTTCGACGTCAAAGACATGCAAAAAGGTTATGACAACAACGCCTTTCCCTACACGCCCCCGGTCGGGCTGATGAACGGCCTCAAACGCGCGATTGAACTGATCGAGGCCGAGGGGCTGGAAAACGTCTTTGCCCGCCACACCCGGATCGCCACCGGCGTGCGCCACGCAGTGCAGGCGTGGGGGCTTGAGCTTTGCGCGGTCTCACCCGAGGTCTATTCCGACTCTGTGTCAGCCATCAGAACGCCCGAAGGCTTCAATGCCACCGATATTGTCACCGTCGCCGCTGAAAAATACGGCATGGCCTTTGGTGTGGGCTTGGGCGAGGTAGCAGGCAAGGTGTTTCGCATCGGCCACTTGGGCAGCCTTACGGATGCAATGATGCTGTCGGGCCTCGGCGTGGCCGAAATGGTCATGGTCGATCTGGGGCTGGACATCAAACTGGGGTCCGGTGTTGCGGCGGCGCAGGAGTTTTACCGCCACGGATCAGGTGCAGGCAAAAAGGCCGCCGCGTGATGTATATCCCGACATATCAGGACATGCTGGATGCGCACGACCGCATCAAGCCGCATATCCGCCGCACGCCGGTGCGCACCTCTGACTATCTGAACGAGGTGACCGGCGCAGAACTGTTCTTCAAGTGCGAGAACTTTCAGGAACCGGGCGCGTTCAAGGTGCGCGGCGCGTCAAACGCTGTCTTCGGACTGGATGATGAACAGGCAAAACGCGGCGTGGCGACCCATTCGTCGGGCAATCACGCATCCTGCCTGTCCTATGCCGCCAAACTGCGGGGGATCCCGTGCAACGTGGTCATGCCCAGCACCGCGCCGCATGCCAAGAAAGACACCGTCGCGCGCTATGGCGGGGTGATCACCGAATGCGCGCCCTCGACCAGCTCGCGCGAGGCGGCATTTGCGAGGGTGCAGGCCGAAACGGGGGGTGATTTCGTACATCCCTACAATGATCCGCGCGTGATCGCCGGCCAAGGCACCTGCGCGCGCGAGTTCATGGAACAGACCGACGGGCTTGATATCGTCGTTGCGCCGATCGGTGGCGGGGGAATGATTTCCGGCACCTGTCTGACGCTATCGCATCAGGCACCCGACGTGCAGATCATCGCCGCCGAACCGGAACAGGCCGACGACGCCTATCGCAGCTTCAAGGCGGGCCATATCATCGCCGACGATGCGCCCAAGACGATTGCCGATGGTTTGCTGGTGCCGCTGAAAGAGCTGACGTGGCATTTCGTGTCAAACCATGTGACCGATATCCTGACGGCTTCGGAAAGCGAAATCGTTGAGGCGATGAAGCTGACGTGGAAACACCTGCGCATCGTCATGGAACCCAGCAGTGCTGTGCCGCTGGCAACGATCCTCAAGAACAAGGACCGGTTCGCGGGCAAGCGCGTCGGCATCATCATCACTGGCGGGAATGTCGATCTGGATCGCCTGCCTTGGAACGTGGGTTAAGACCCACCTTACCGCACAATCCGTAACGTGGGCTTCAACCCACCCTGCCAAGGAAACACCATGACCAAGCACCCGAATTTTGAAGACTTTGAGGTCGGCTATGACATCCCCGCCAAACCGGGCATGGACGCAGCCGATATCCAGACACCAGCGCTTGTGCTGGATCTTGACGCGCTTGAGCGCAACATCAAGAAGATGGGTGATTACGCCAGATCACACGGGATGCGCCACCGCGTGCACGGCAAGATGCACAAGTCCGTTGATGTGGCAAAGCTACAGGAAAGCCTCGGCGGCGCCTGCGGTGTCTGTTGCCAAAAGGTGTCCGAAGCCGAAGTTTTCGCGCGCGGTGGCATCAAGGATGTCATGGTCTCCAATCAGGTGACAGACCCGGCCAAGATCGACCGTCTGGCGCGGATGCCTAAACTGGGCGCGCGTGTTCTGGTCTGTGTCGATGACCCCGCCAATGTCGCCGATCTGTCTGCCGCCGCCCAAAAGCACGGCACCCAGATCGAAGCGCTGGTGGAAATCGACTGTGGCGCGAGCCGCTGCGGCGTGACCTCGACCCAGGACGTCGTGACCATCGCCAAGATGATCGACACCGCCCAAGGTCTGAAGTTTGCGGGCATTCAGGCCTATCAGGGCGCAATGCAGCACCTGGACACCTATGATGACCGACAGGAGAAAACCCAAGTCGCCATCGACATGGTCAAGGATGCGATAGCCGGGCTAAAGGCGAACGGGCTGGACTGCGATATCGTCGGTGGCGGCGGCACGGGGTCGTATTATTTCGAAAGCAATTCAGGGGTTTTCAACGAACTCCAGTGCGGCTCCTATGCCTTCATGGATGCTGACTATGGCCGGATTCTTGATAAGGACGGCAACCGGATTGATCAGGGCGAATGGGAAAATGCGCTGTTCATCCTGACCACCGTGATGTCCCACGCCAAGGCGGACAAGGCCATTGTCGATGCGGGCCTCAAGGCGCAGTCGGTCGATAGCGGTCTGCCCACCGTTTATGGCCGCGATGACGTGGAATACGTCAAATGTTCGGACGAACACGGCGTGGTGATGGACCCAAAAGGCGCGCTGAACGTGAACGACAAGCTGAAACTGGTGCCCGGCCACTGCGACCCGACCTGCAACGTGCATGATTGGTATGTCGGTGTGCGCGACGGCAAGGTTGAAACAGTCTGGCCTGTATCGGCTCGTGGCAAAGCCTATTGACCAAGGGAGTGGGGAATAAACCACACCTCACGTCCCGGCCTTCGCGCCGGGACCTCTGCAACATGACGAGGCCCCGGATCAAGTCCGGGGCGCGACTGCCCTAATCGCAACCCAAGGAACCACCCCAATGCTCATCGTCCCCGAACGCGAAATCGCCGACCTGCTGACCCGCGCCGCATCCTTTGATGCCGTCGAAAGGGTCTTTGCCGCTATGGCCGCAGGCGAGGCCTACAACTTTCCCGTCATCCGCGAGGCGATTGGCCACGAGGATGCCCTTTATGGCTTCAAAGGCGGGTTTGACGGCAAAGGGATGACGCTGGGCCTCAAGGCGGGGGGCTATTGGCCGCACAATCTGGAAAAGCGCGGATTGATTAACCATCAGTCCACGGTTTTCCTGTTCGATCCCGACACCGGCAAGGTTGCGGCAATGGTCGGCGGCAACTACCTGACGGCCCTGCGCACCGCTGCTGCATCATCGGTGTCAATCAAGCATCTGGCCCGCAAGGACGCCAAGGTGATGGGTATGATCGGGGCCGGTCATCAGGCCACGTTCCAACTGCGCGCCGCCCTGGAACAGCGCGATTTCGACAAGGTCATCGGCTGGAATTACCACCCTGAAATGCTGCCAAATATCGCCAAGGTTGCGGCCGAGGCGGGCGTGCCCTTCGAGGCCGTGGAGCTGGAGCGCATGACCGAGGCGGATGTGATCATTTCAATCACCTCGACGTTCGCGCCCACGGTGATGGCCGACCACATATCGCCAGGCACCCACATCGCCTGCATGGGCACCGACACCAAAGGCAAGCAAGAGGTCGAAGCCGCGCTGCTGGCCCGCGCCACCGTCTTTACCGACGAAGTCGCCCAATCAATCAGCATCGGCGAGGCACAGCACGCCGTGGCCCAAGGGCTGATCAAGGAAAGCGACGTGCACCAGATCGGCGAGGTGATCAACGCCACCCACGCGGGGCGCACATCCGACGATGAAATCACGCTGTTTGATGGCACGGGCGTGGGGCTGCAAGACCTTGCCGTGGCCGCATCCGTGGTGGAACTGGCCGTGGCGCAGGGGATCGCGATCGAGGTCGATTTTTAGGTTTCTGGCGCGATGACACGCTATGTTTTTCGATGCCCAGATCAATGTGGCGATGTATGCCAGATCAGGCGGACATGCATTGTGGCCCGCCGATCTGGTAGTCTATTTCGCTCTTCGCAACGGCTTGCCAGCTGACGACTGCCCAGCGTCCAAACGACCAAGCCGCCATGATCAAATGCCAAACGGAACACCCCCAGTGACCGAAAGGTTTATGCCTGTGACGTAATTCGCTTGCGGCCCGGCAAGATACGCAACTGCATTGGCCACATCTTCGGGTAGGCCTGCATCCCTGAGGGCGACATTCGCGTATCGTTCGCTTTTCATTTGCGCGACCGATATGCCACGTTCAGCCGCCAAGCGCGTGTTTGCTGCGGTATGCATGTCTGTCGCGATATAACCGGGGCAGACTGTGTTGCATAAAATGCCGTCCGGCCCGAACTCAGCCGCGAGCGTTTTTGTCAGGCCAACCAGCCCGTGTTTCATTGTCGTGTAAGCGCCAAAGCCCGGCTCGGCCCCCAGACTAGCCGTCGACCCGATGTTGATAATCCGACCGCCGCCGATGTCACGCATCTGCGGAATCACGGCTTGGGAAACCATCATCGGGCCGAGCAAATTGACATCAAAGCTTGATCGCCACTGTTCAGGCGTCGTGGATAGGAAACTGTCCGAACCCGCGAGTGATCCCGCGTTATTGACGGCGATATTCAGCTTCCCGAACTTTGCGATCGCCTGCCCGATTGCGGTCTGGATATCATCGGCATTTGTGACATCCAAAAGCGCGGAAAATGCCGTGCCGCCTGCGCCCGAGATTTCTGACACGACACCTTGCAGCAGCTCTGCTCGCTGCACTGGTTTTCCGTCGATATCCACGTTTCCGGCAATGTCTGTCACAACCACCGCCGCACCGTCTTGCGCAAGCCGAAGAGCGATGGCGCGACCAATCCCGTGCGGCGCTGACGCGCCCGTGACCAACGCGACTCTCCCTTTGAGTGGATGCATGTCTGCGCCTCTTGCTGATACGTTCATCGCACCAACAGCTATACGAACCACCTGAGGCATCAAGGACTTTGGGATCTGAATGGGCAAACGGCAGCGAAGCCCTGAGATCACACCCCTAAACTCCCGGCGCCTGGTAAAACGAGCCGCAACAAAAAGCCCCCGCCAGTTTTCTGACCGGGGGCTTTTCGTCTTGTTGGCGCCCGCCTAGTCGTGAGGCAACGACCCTTGGCCGTGACCGGCAAGGCCGCCGGAGACTTCCTCGACGGATTCATCAGACAGTTCCTCGGGCAGGACCAAGTTCAGCACAATCGCGATCAGGGCCGAAGGCAGCAGGCCGGACACGGCCAGCACCTTGAGCCATTCAGGCAGATATTGCACCGCTCCCGGTTCAAGCTGGAGACCAAGACCGACAGACAGGGCGACCGCAAAGATCACCATGTTGCGGCGATTCCAGTTCACGTCCGACAGCATCGAGATACCGGCGGCGACAACCATACCGAACATCACGATCACACCTCCGCCCAGCACTTCGATGGGGACGGTTCGGATGACGCTGCCAACCTTGGGGATCAGGCCACAGATGATCAAAAAGATCGCCCCAAAGGTCACCACATGGCGTGACATCACGCCGGTCATGGCGATCAGACCAACGTTCTGGCTAAAGGATGTGTTCGGAAAACCGCCAAAAATACCGGCCACTGCCGTGCCGACACCGTCAGCATAGGTCGCGCCCTGAATTTCGGTATCGGTTGCCTCGCGGCCCGCACCACCCTTGGTGATACCAGACACATCGCCCACGGTTTCAATCGCCGATACAAACGCCATCAGACAAAAACCGATGATCGCGGCGGCAGACAATTCAAACCCATATTTGAACGGCTGTGGCAGTGCGAAGGCGGCTGCATTGTTCCAGCTTGCCGCGATGCCGAAATCACCGCCAAAGCTGATCATGCCGATGGCTAATGCATAGATGTAGCCAACGACCAAACCAATCAGAACAGCGGAAATCGCCAGCATACCGCGCGTGAAAAACTTTAGGCCCAATGTTACGATGATCACGATGAGTGCGGCCGACCAATTCAGCAGCGAGCCATAAGACAATGGCGTTTCGGACATGTTTAGTCCCGAGACACCATCAACTTCACGCATGATCAAGGCTTTGGCTTGCTCGAGTGCATGAGCGTCAGCATCGGGAACCCCGCCAGCGGCATATTGGATACCTACGCGCACAAGTGCGAGACCAATCATCGTCACGATCAGGCCTGTTACCAGGGGCGGCAGGGCAAAACGGATCTTGCCGATGACCGTGCCGATGAAAGCGTGGAAGATACCGCCGATGATCACGCCCGTGAACAGCGCCGCAAGCCCATCCACACCCTTGCCTGCCACCAGCGGAATCATGATCGGCAGGAAGGCAAAGGATGTCCCCTGCACGATGGGGAGACGCGCACCAACGGGGCCGGCCCCGATTGTCTGAAACAGCGTTGCGATACCGGCAAACAGCATCGACATCTGGATCAGATAAAGCAGTTCGGGGAAATCAGGCGACCCTGATCCGAACCCGAAACCGGCCGCACCTGCGACGATGATCGCCGGTGTGACGTTGGAAACGAACATCGCCAGCACGTGCTGGATGCCCAGTGGAATGGCGCGGTGAAGCGCCGGTGTATAGTTTGGGTCGCGAAGCTGCTCCGCTGTCCCGATGGATGTATCAGTCATTTTCAGTCCCTTCCTGTTGATACGTTTGGCCAGTCTTTTTGCTGGCTAGTTATTGCCGTCCACGATGGTGAACGGGGTCGTGAAAAAATGTTCCTCGAGGTTTGCGCCTGCGCCAATCCGGTCAATCACGGCAAACAACCCCGGTTCATGAAGCGGGCTCAGGACGCCGTGCCATGTGCCGCGAAAATAGTTCACGCCCTGGCCGGGCGCTGCCATAAAGGCCAGCGGCGTTCCCGGTGTGCCGCCTGCGTCGGGTGCAACGACCACCACAAAGGGATGCTGCGTCATCGGCACAAACGCCTGACTGCCCGCCGGGTGACGTTCGACCATATCCAGCGTGATCGGAAAGGGGCGGGTTTGTGCGTGAAACAGGCTGATGCCCGCCTTGCCATCGCTGAAATCCAGCGTGGCGCGGTCATGATAGCGCCCGCACATCCCCGCATTGATCATCTTGTCCGGCGCGCCTGCGGCATCAAGCACATCGCCGAAGGGGGCGAATGCCTTGGCCGTCAGCGGCTGGATGGTGATCACCTTGCTCATCTGCCCAGCTTTTCGATCAGGCGCAACTCGGCGATGCGTTCCACCTGTTTGCAGGCCTCGGCAAACTCGGTGGCGCGGTCGTTTTCGATACGCTGGTGAAAGGCGGCCAGAATCGACGTTTTGTCATAATCACGCACGGCGATGATGAATGGAAACCCGTGGCGCGCAACGTATTGCGCATTAAGGGCCTGAAAGGTCTCGCGTTCACCATCGGTGAGCATATCCAGCCCCGCGCCTGCCTGCTCGGACGTGCTTTCGGCGGTCAGCTTGCCCGCCGCCGCCAGCTTGCCCGCCAGATCGGGGTGGGCTGTCAGAACGCCAAGGCGCTGCTCTTGGCTGGCCGCGCGGAACACGCGGGCCAAGGCGCTGTGCACGCCAGTCGCGGTGTCGTGGGTCGGCCCCAGTTCCAGCGCATGTGCGCCTTTCGCAATCCACGGGCTGTGTTCAAAGATACCGCCAAATTCCGCCACAAAGGTGTCGCAGTCCATTTCCGAGGGGCGGATCTGCGTCGTCGCGGGGTGTTCCCTGGCCCAGTGTTCGGCGATCTGCAATCGGGTGGCAAACCAGACCCCATCATGGGACTTGAAATGTTCAATCGCGCGGCGCAGGGCGGCGGCGCGCCCCGGACGGCCAATCAGACGGCAGTGCAGGCCGATTGACAACATCTTGGGCGCGCCCGCCTCACCTTCAGCGTAAAGGGTGTCGAAACTGTCCTTGAGATAACTCTCGAACTGGTCGCCAGTGGTGAAACCGGCCTGAATGGCGAACCGCATGTCGTTGCAATCCATCGTGTAGGGCACGATCAACTGATCACGGCCACCGGCCCGCACCCAGTAGGGCAGATCATCGGCGTAGCTGTCCGCGACATAGGCGAACTGCCCCGTTTCAGCCGCCAGATCGACGGTATTATTGGAACAGCGGCCCGTATACCAGCCGCGCGGCGCTTGCCCGATAACCTCGGTATGCAGGCGGATCGCCTCGGCGATCTGGGCACGTTCCTCATCGGCGGGCATCTCCTTGTGTTCGACCCATTTCAAGCCGTGGCTGGCGATTTCCCACCCCGCGGATTTCATCGCCGCGACCTGTTCGGGCGCGCGGGCAAGAGCAGTCGCCACGCCATACACAGTGACGGGCAAGTCAGACAGCATCCGATGCAGGCGCCAGAATCCGGCGCGCGCGCCATATTCGTAAATCGATTCCATGTTCCAGTGACGCAGTCCGGTCCAGGGCGCAGCACCGGTGATTTCCGACAGAAATGCCTCCGAGGCGGGATCGCCATGCAGGATATTGTTTTCCCCGCCTTCTTCGTAGTTTAGCACGATTTGAACGGCGATTTTCGCACCACCGGGCCAGTTGGGCGCAGGAGGGGTGGCTCCATATCCGGTCATGTCACGGGGATAGCGGTTCACGGAAATGTCCCTTCGTCGTTGTCATAGTGATAGATCAAAACAATCTCGTTGTTTTTCAAATAATCCGATAAAGAGCCTATTGCAGCCCATTCTTTGCACAGCGAGCCCATGTCTGCCTATAAGATCAGCAACCAACGTGAGAAAGCGCCATGACCGGATACCTGACCACCCATGTTCTTGATACCGCGCGCGGCTGTCCCGCCCGGGGGCTGCGCATCGACCTTTACCGGATCGACGGCGAGATGCGCACCCACCTGATCGCACTGACCACGAATGATGACGGGCGCACGGATGAACAGATCCTGCCTGCCGACAAGTTTGAAACCGGCACCTATGAATTGGTCTTTCACGCAGGCGCCTACCTTGATGCCACCGGCACGCCACCCGAAGACCCGCGTTTTCTGGATGTGATCCCGCTGCGGTTCGGCATGAGTGAGGCGTCGCATTATCACGTGCCACTGCTGCTGTCGCCATTCGGGTATTCCACCTATCGCGGCAGCTGAGCGGTCTTTTCGCTGTCACGCACCGCCGCGCTGATCTTTTCGATCACGAACTCCATGAACAGCCGCGTTTTCGGGTCCTGACGGCGGCGGTGGGTGAACAAACAGGCCATCTGGATCGGTTCAGGCGGCGTCTGCGTCGCGACCGCAACCAGCCGCCCTGCCTTGATATGTTCGGCCACCTCGAACACGGGTTTCATGGCGATGCCGTTCCCCGCCAGCGCCCAATCGGTCAGCACATCACCATCATCGGATTCATAGCGCCCGGCGATGCGAAACCGTTTCGGACCATCAGGCGTGACCAACCGCCAGTGAAATTCGGTCGCGCCAGGAAAGCGCAAATTCAGGCATTCGTGGTTGCCGTTGATCAGATCATCGCCCGACGCCGGATGCCCGTGTTTGGCGATATAGGCGGGCGACGCACATAGCACCCGTTCCACATCCGCAATCTTGCGAATACGCAGGTTACTGTCCTCGGGCGTGCCAAGGAAGAACGCCAGATCAAGCCCTTCGGTCGTGAGATCAACCTTGCGATCTGTCAGGCGCAAGCGGATACTGACCTCGGGGTAACTGGCAAGAAAATCAGGGACTTGCGGTGCCAGTAGCCTGCGCCCCACACCCAAGGGGGCCGCCACATAAAGCGCGCCTTTGGGGTTTTCGGTGATGTTGACGACCTGGGCCTCGGCGTTGTCCACGGACTCCAGAATTTCGCACGCTCCGCCGTAGAATGCGCGGCCCTGTTCGGTGGGCGTCAGGCTGCGGGTGGTGCGCTGGAACAGGCGCACGCTCAGATGTTCCTCGAGCTGGGAAATCCGCGAAGACGTCACCGCAGGCGATACACGCAAATCGCGCCCCGCCGCCGACATGCTGCCAAGTTCATAGACACGGACAAAGGTGCGGATATTATCCAGATAGGACATTGTTTTGCTTTTTTTGATGCTGCTTGGTCTTTAGGGACAATAGCAGAACAATGCCCGCGCGCCTAGGGTGATGGTAAATACGAATCCAAAGGGGACAACCATGTATGATCTGGCAATCTTGTGGGACTGGATCGCGTTCAGCGTCCGCTGGCTGCATGTCATCACGGCGATGGCCTGGATCGGCGCGTCGTTCTATTTCATCGCGCTTGATCTGATGTTGAAACCCAATGACGCCCTGCCCAAGGGGGCGTCCGGCGAAGAATGGGAAGTCCACGGCGGCGGATTTTATCACACGGTCAAATACCTTGTTGCGCCCTCGGAGATGCCCGAGCACCTGACATGGCACAAATGGCAAAGCTACACGACTTGGTTGTCGGGTGCCGCCCTGCTGATGATCATCTATTGGGTCGGCGGCGAGTTGTTCCTGCTGGACCCAACCAAGGTCGATCTGGCGCTGTGGCAGGGGATCGTGATTTCGGCAGGGTCACTGACAATCGGCTGGCTGCTGTATGATGCGATGTGCAAATCCAGGCTCGCCGATACGCCCACATTGCTGATGCTGCTGCTGTTCGCGATCCTTGTGATCATGTCGTGGGGCTATAACCAGATTTTCACGGGCCGCGCTGCCCTGCTGCATCTGGGGGCATTCACGGCCACCATCATGACGGCCAATGTGTTTTTCCAGATCATGCCGAACCAGCGGATCGTCGTTGCCGATCTCAAGGCGGGGCGCACGCCGGATGCCAAGTATGGCAAGATTGCCAAGGTCCGCTCGACCCATAACAACTATCTAACGCTGCCTGTCGTGTTCTTGATGCTGGCCAACCATTATCCACTGTCGTTTGGCACACAGTATTCGTGGATCATCGCCGCGCTGATCTTTCTGACCGGCGTGACGATCCGCCACTATTTCAACACCATGCACAAGACCGGCAAGGGGCCGCATTGGACATGGGGTGTCACCGTGCTTTTGATGATCATCATCGCGTGGTTGTCCACCCAGCGCAGTGGCGACACCTACGAGGACTCCCTGGCGCGCGAACTGACAGCCTACGAGGAACGTTATGCATCAGCGGCAGGGTTCGAGGATGCCTACAACACCGTGATCGGCAACTGTTCCATGTGCCACGCCCGCGAACCTGTCTGGAACAACATGCAGTGGGCGCCCAAGGGCGTGCTGCTGGAAACCGAAGGCGATGTCGCCCGCCACGCCCGCCAAATCTATCTGCACGCAGGCGTCAGCCGGGCGATGCCACCCCCCAACGCGATCCAGATGGACAGCGAGGCGCGCGCGATCATCATCGCGTGGTATCGCGCCGCGAACGACTGACCGCGACGATTGCGCGCTTGCATCCTGCGGTATGGCGCGGCTAGGACGGGCGTAAAGACTGGGACGCCATGCCACTCAATATCGCTATCGTCGGGGCCGGAATAGGCGGGCTTGCCGCCGCAGCCCTGCTGGCTGACCAAGGCCACAGCCTGACGGTTTTCGATCGCTTCGATGCCCCCCGCCCGGTGGGCTCCGGCCTTGTGATCCAACCCGTGGGCCAAGCCGTGCTTGACCGGATCGGCGCAGGTGACATGGCCCGCCAAAAAGGCAACGCCATCAACCGGATGCTGGGCCACGAGGCCGATCATGGCCGGCGCGTGCTGGATGTGTGGTATGATCGCTCCGCCGGAGTGAACCACGGGCTGGCCATTCACCGTGCCGCCCTGTTCGATGCAATTTTGCAGGCCGCCCTGACACGCAACAGCCTGACGATTGTTCCCTCAGCCGCCATCGCGGGCGTAACGGACGCCACCAACGACACCCGCCGTCTGATCCTTGCAGATGGCACCCGAACCGATCCGTTTGATCTGGTGATTGACGCTGCGGGGGCATCATCGCCCTTGTCGCCACTGGTGTCGCGCACACTGTCTTATGGGGCGATCTGGGGCACCGTGGACTGGCCCGAAACGGACCTGCCCCATGACCAGCTCTCGCAGCAATACCGGCGCGCGGATCGGATGATTGGCGCGTTACCTATCGGCACAATGCCCGGCGAAACGGTGCCAAAGGCCGCTGTTTTCTGGTCCATGCCTGCGGACAGTCACGCAGCCTGGACCGCGCGCGGATTGGACGCCTGGAAGGACGAGGCTATCGCGCTTTGGCCCGCTATCGCGCCGTTTCTGGAGCAGATCACCGACACCGGCCAAATGACGATGGCGCGTTATAGCCACGGCACCCTGCGCCGCCCCTTCGGCGACAGGATCGCCCATATCGGTGACGCCGCGCACCGGGCCAGCCCGCAACTGGGGCAAGGGGCGAATATGGCGCTGCTCGATGCTTTGGCGTTGGCCGAGGCGCTGCGCCTGCATCCGCTGCAAGCCGCGCTGCCCGCCTATGCGCGCGCACGGCGCTGGCATGTGGCGATCTATCAGGCGATGAGTTGGGCATTCACACCGCAATACCAATCCGACAGCCGTATCCTGCCACTGCTGCGCGACCGTGTGTTATTTCCGGTGTCGATGATCCCACCCGTGCCGCGCCTTCTGACGGCGCTTGTGCGCGGGTCGATGATCAACCCGCTGGGGCGCCTTGGGTCACTTTGATCCCGCCCCGAACAACCCCGTCAGCGCACGTTTCACCAGCGCCGTGACCGCTGGCCGCTTGACCGAATGAAACGGCAGCGGGCGGCACACCTCGATCGCGGCGACGCCGACGCGGGCGGTCAAAGCGCCGTTGATAACCCCTTCGCCAAAACGGCGCGAGACCTTCGACAAAACCCCGCCCCCCGCGACCGAGCCGATCAAATCATCGCCCACCGCCACCGCGCCCGTCGCTACAAGATGCGTCAGCACGGTGCGCGTCAGGCGCCAACTGCCCAGCACACCCGACCGCCCGCCATAAATCTCGGCAATGCGCCGGATCATTCGCAGGTTGGCCGTCAGGGCCGTGAACACATCGGCCAGCGCAAGCGGCACAATCGCCGTAACCATCGCCACCTGTCGCGCGGCGGCCTCGACTTCACGCAGGGCACGCTGATCAAGGGGGGCCAGAATGTCGGCCTCGGCCAACCCGATCAGCCCGTCGCCATCCAGCACATCACCGCTTCGTTCCGCCAGCCGTTCGCGGCCCCATTCAGTATCGGCGCGACCCTTGTAGAGCGTTTCAAGCTGCCCCAACACGGCGCGCGCGTCCTTGACCTCACCACTGATGAGCGCGGCGGCGGCGGCGGTCTGAATCCGGTCCACGCGGCGCAATCGACTGAATGCAGCCAGTTCGCGCAGGGCGATGATCAGCAAGACACTGCAGAACAGCGCCAGCAGCGTCATCGCGATCCCGCCCAATATCGGCGACCGCGCCAGCAATCCGTTGACGAAATCCCAGGCGGCAATTGACGCGGCAAACCCGACAATCGCGACCAGTAACGACCAGAACCACCGCGCCAAACGCGACGGGCGGCGCGCCGCCAGAACCGCCACCTGCTGCATGGCTGCGCCTTGCGGGGCGACATCCGGAACAGCGGGGCCGTTGCCGGTGTCAGGTCGGGCTTTTCGCCCTCAAGGTCAATCAGCACGGGGCCGGATTTTTTGCTCATAACCGATCCCCGATCAGAAATTGTGCGGCCTTGTCCAGCCGGATATGGGGCGGCCCGTCGCCCGGTTTCAGGGTCAGCGGCGCAGGTGCGAAATTCATCACGCTGTAATCCGCATCAAGCCATTTTTCAGCCCCCCCGCGGGCAGGACCAAGCAGATGCGCGGGGTCACTCGGCAGTTCACCGGGATAAAACGCCGCCTGTTTGCCGCCCTCGAGCAACTGCCCACGCACCACGTCCAGCGTGCGGCCATCGTGGTTGATCTGATCCTCGATCGTGGTGCGCAATGCTGCAATGGACATGGCGGCGGTATCGGCCCCTGCAAAATCAGCGCGGTCCTTGGCGTCACGCAGCAGGGCTTGGGCGATTGCCGTCAGTTGCGGGTGTTGCATGTGGTGCAGATGGTCGGCCTTGGTCGCGGCAAAGAGGATTTTCTCGACCCGCCGCCCCTGGAAAATACGCGACAGGAACGCGTTGCGCCCGGGCCGGAACGCCCCAAGGATATCAGCCATCGTGGCGCGCATGTCTTCAACTGCGCGCGGGCCTGCGTGGATCGCGCCCAAGACGTCGACCAGCACGATCTGGCGGTCTATCCGCGCAAAATGATCCCGAAAGAAGGGCAGCACCACGTTACGTTTGTAGCTGTCATAGCGGCGGCTGAATTCGCGGCCCAGTGACCGGCGCGGGGTATCCCCCACAGGCAGCGGCGCGAACGTCAGCACAGGCGAGCCTTCCAGATCACCGGGCAGCAGGAACCGCCCCGGCGTGCAATCGGAAAAGCCCGCCGCGCGCGCGCTTTGCAGATACTGGGTGAACGATGCGGCCAGCGTCTGCGCGGTGCTTTCATCCAGCGGTGCCGCCCCATCCGTATTTGCCAGCAGCGCCAGGAAATCCGCCGCCTCGGTGCGTCCCTGCATCCGTGCAAGGGTATCAGCCGACCACTGTGCAAAATCCTTGTCCATCAACCCCAGATCCAACAGCCATTCACCGGGGTAATCGACAATATCCAGATGTACCGTGCGCGGCCCCTGAAGGCCCGACAACAACCCCGTCGGCTGCACCCGCAGGGACAGGCGCAATTCGCTGATCCGGCGCGTGCCTTGCGGCCATTCGGGGGATTTGGCCGTTAGTTTCGCCAGATGCGCTTCGTAGTTGAAACGCGGCAGGGTATCGTCCGGTTGCGGCTGCAAATAGGCCGTCTGGATCGCGCCATTGGCCGCAGCGACCAGTTGCGGCATCCGCCCGCGATCCATCAGATTCGCCACAAGCGATGTGATGAACACCGTCTTGCCCGCGCGCGACAGGCCCGTGACGCCCAAACGTATCACAGGTTCGCTAAAGGGTGCGGTCACCGTATCGGTGATCCCCTCGACGCTGCGCACGATCTGGTCGGCGATGCCGCCTGCGATAGACCCTAACCCCACGAACACACCTTTCCCTAGTCATCCCCAAGATAGGTGGCGCGCGGGGGGATGTGTAGGGATTGATTTCGCCCCCCCTTCCCCCTATGCGAACCCCATGCCCAGATATGCCCTCAAGGTTGAATATGATGGCGGCCGGTTTTCGGGCTGGCAGCGTCAGGCCGACCAGCCATCAGTGCAGGGCGCGATCGAGGCGGCCTTGGCGCGGCTTGAGGATGGCCCCCACACGATCGCCGCGGCGGGGCGGACGGACGCGGGCGTGCATGCAACCGGACAAGTGGCGCACTGCGACCTGACCCGCAACTGGGAGCCGTTCCGCCTGTCCGAGGCGCTGAATTACCACCTCAAACCCAACCCTGTTGCCATAACAGCCTGCACCGTGGTGGCGGATGACTGGCACGCGCGGTTTTCGGCCATTGAGCGGCGGTATGTCTTTCGCCTGATCGCACGGCGCGCGCCTTTGACCTTTGAAAAAGGGCAAGCGTGGCGCGTGCCACACCCTTTGGACGGGGCGGCGATGCAGGCGGGGGCGGATCAATTGCTGGGGCGGCACGATTTTACAACCTTTCGGTCCTCGATCTGTCAGGCCAATAGCCCGCTGCGCACGCTGGATGAATTGACGATCTCGGACATCGCCCGGGACGGATATCAGGAGTTTCACTTTCACGTCCGCGCGCGCTCGTTCCTGCACAATCAGGTGCGCAGTTTTGTCGGCACGCTGGAACGGGTCGGCGCGGGGGCTTGGTCCCCCGATGACGTGGGCGCGGCGCTGGCCGCCCGCGATCGCGCAGCCTGTGGCCCTGTCTGTCCGCCCGATGGGTTGTATTTGGCGGGTGTCGCATACTCCGACGATCCCTTCGCCTAATCGTTGTCGGTCAGACCTGCCCCTGCCCCGGCGGCGCGCGAGGTTTCAGTTTCCGGCACAAGGGTCAGCGCCGCAAGGGCCGCCAGGCCCGCCCATGCGCCCCCATCAATGTCGACCGGTCCGGCTGGCAGATCGACCGACGCCCCCTGCCCAGCGGCAATCACCACGCAATCGCCCTGCACATCACATATCAGCCCCGCCCCAAAGCGGTTTGCCCTAATGACAAGTGCAAGCACCAACAGCGGCAGATCGGCCCGGTTGATCCGCTGCGCGCCCTGCCCCGCCCGCGCCAGATCAATCGCCGTCGGGCCAGCCATCATGGCACCGCCACTATCGGTCCAGGGTTCATGCGGACGCTGCAAGGCGGCCACAAGCGCAGACATATCCCCGCCCAGCGCGATATAGTCGGGCATGGCGGCGGAAATGTCCTCGCAGTGGCCCAAGGGGACACCGGCCCCGCGCGCCGCCTTGAGGACCATGCCCTGCACCTCGTTAAGGGACCGCATCATGACGCAAAGGTGGGCAGCCACCAGTCATCGGCATTGTGCAATTCGTCCGCCAAAGGCGCGCCTTGCGCCAGCGTGATCCGCGTCCAGCGGTCAGACTTGGGATCAAACTTGGCCGCGCCAAAGAACGCCAGCTTACAGCGCAGCATATCAATCGGCAGGCAGTCATCGCCAATAAGATTGTCGCGGATTTCGGCGTAAGGATGGCGTGCCAGTGTCTGCACACGGCGCGCCGCCGCACGATGTTCCGGGTGCGCGGCCAGCACCGCGGCAATCGGGCCGGTTTGGCCGTGCAGCGCCCCCGCCAATGCCTTCACCTGACGCGCGATATCAAGAGGGCTTTCCAGCGCTGCCCCCTCTTCGATAAAGCGCGAGCCAAGGCGGGGTTCCTGTTTGGCCTCGGACACATACCAGAACTGGGCGCAGTGGTGCGGATCGTCAAAATCGGTATCAACCGCCCACTGCCAATCTCGCGCAATCAGGGCTGACAGATCGGCGCAGGCCATCGCCGGATCAAGGACAGGCACAAAGGGCGTGGACATGCAATCGGTCAACCCATCAATCAGGTCGCCAAAGGGTTCCAGCACCAGCGCCGCGATCAGTTCCTGCGTGTCAATGGACCAGCGCGCGCTGTCACACACCAACCGATCCAACGGCGCCGCACCACCCATAAAGTCGGGCGTCAGATGCGCGGCCACCTCGGGCCATTCGCGGCGAGTCACATCGATCCGGCCCTGCGCAATCCGGTCAGGCACCTGCCATTGCGCCAGATGTTGCGCCGCCCGCATGACCAATTCGTAAACACGCGTGATCTGCCCGGGTGTGAGCGTTTCAACCGCGCGCACGCGGGCCAGAGCGGTCTCGCGCACCTGCATCCACGCATCCAGCAACAGCGGGTGCGACACCAGAAACGGCGCCATGCCAAGGCCCGTCGCATTGCCGATCCCAAGATGGCGTTTCAGGGCGCGATCAAGGGGGGCGCCGCCCACATGTTCGACCAGATCGTGGGTGAAACCACGGATCAGCCAGACGGTCAGCATTTCAGCGGCAAAAGGGCCGGACATTCCCGGCCTTTGCCCGAATTTGTCCCGATCCGCGATCCCGAACTTGCCGTTGCCATAAACGGCAGTGGTGCGCATCAGGTAACCGACATCGCGGATCATGCCCGCATCAGGTTGCCTGCCTGCGCGCAGGGCTTCGACCACATGGGCGAACAAACGCACGGATTTGTTGGCGCGGCTCAGGACCAGATCACGCGGGTCAAAGCGCGCGGCTTCTTGCTGCGGCGCGGCGCGGCAAATTCGGGCAATTTCGTCCGCGTCCGGCACGCCATCATACAAAACATAGGACGTATCCCAAGCGGTTGCGATCACGCGGTCGGTGCGCTGATCGGGCGGCAAATCAGTAGACACTGCCACCAGCGAATAGGTATGCCCGCCAAAATCGACGCAATAGACGGCGTGGCCAAACCCGTCTGCGTCCATTTCCCATACAGGGCGCGTGACCTGCGCGCCCTCGGCCCCCATCCGGCGCGTGACGGATCGCAGGAACGACAATCGCGTGGGAAATCCCGCCCCCATCCGGCGCAGCCGCATGACGTCGGTCGGCGGGCGCAGGGGGCGCTGCGGTATTGGGGGGGCGTGATCGTCAAGCATCGTCAGGCCCAAAACTGTCGTCATAAAACGCCAGCCAGTTGTCACCCATGATCCCGTCAACTTCGCCCACATCAAATCCGACGGCAGCTAACCCATCGCGGATATTTCCAAAATCACGGTTGTCCTTGAACCAGCCTGGCATCCGCGGGAAACCGGCATCGCTGGCCGACCCTTCGCCATAATCCATCACCTTGGACCAGCGCCCCACCCGCATCCATTCCACCACACTATCAGGTTGATCCTGACACAAGTCGGTACCGATCCCCAGATGCCGCGCGCCATAACGGTTTGCAGCCTCAGCCACCATTTCGCAAAAATCCTGCACCGTGCAATCTGATCCACCGCGCAAATGATGCGGGTAGACGGAAAAACCCAGCATCCCGCCCGCATTTGTCAGCGCGCGCAGCACATCATCGGATTTATTGCGCAATGCAGGGTGCCACCAGTGGGGATTGGCGTGGGTGATGGCAATGGGGCGGGTGGAATGGTCAATCGCCTCCAAGGTGGACCGTTCGCCCGAATGGGACATGTCAACGACCAGACCAACGCGGTTCATTTCGCCCACCACCTGCTTGCCCATGCGGGTTAGACCGGTATCGCGATCTTCGTAACAGCCGGTCGCCAGCAGGGACTGGTTGTTATAGGTCAGCTGCATGAACCGGACCCCCAGCTGGTGACAGATTTCCACAAGGCCGATATCGTCCTCGATCGGGCTGGGGTTTTGAAACCCGAAAAAGATCGCCGTGCGCCCGGTTTCATGGGCCAGCCGCACATCACCCCCCGTCGTGCCTTTGAAGATCAGATCAGGGAACTGTTCAAAATAGCGGTTGAACCGTTCCAGTTGCAGCACCATCTCGCGGAAACTCTCGTGATAGGCGATGGTCACATGCACCGCGTCCACGCCGCCCTTGCGCATCTGGCGAAAAATCTTTTCCGACCAATTGGCGTATTGCAGATTATCAATCAAATATCCCATGCCGCAAGGTTAGCGCCTTGCAACAACAGGTAAAGTCCAATCGCGCCGCAATCGGGCCGTTTCCCGCCCGAATGGAACCTAATCACAAGGATATGCGTTTTAGTTCCCGTCGGGGTAAGATAAAGATAGCACAAAGACAGGGGCGATCATGCGAGCAGCTTGGCCAGCCATCATAGCAACGACTTTTCTGGGCTTGGCCGGGGCAGCCACACAGGCGCAAGAGGTGCGTTTGAATGCGCCCGATGCCAGTGACGATCTGCGCGCGGCCCTGCGCGCTGCATCCCTGACGATAAGCCTGACGCGCGACGACGAAGGTGCCGTGGCCCAAGACTATGTCGCGGCAGCGCGCGCCGATTATCAACGGCTTTTGACAGGGCTTTACAGCGAGGGATATTATGGCGGCGCGATCTCGATCCTGATCGATGGGCGCGAGGCATCCGGTATCGCCCCCCTGGATTCCCCCGCAAGTGTCGGCGTGATTACCCTTAACGTTGACCCCGGCCCGCGCTTTACCTTTGGGCGCGCCGAAGTGCTGCCCGTCCCCGTCGGAACCATCATGCCCGAGGGGTTTGCCACAGACCGTCCCGCCCGGTCCGATACGATCCGCGACGCGGTGCTGGTGGGCGTCGATGCCTGGCGCGACGAAGGCCATGCCAAGGCCGCACCCATGGACCAGCAAATCACCGCCCGCCACAGCGATGCCACGCTGGATGCCCGTGTGCGTATCGACCCCGGACCGCAGTTGACATTTGGGCCGCTGATCGTGCGCGGGGTGCAAAACATCCGCCCTGAACGGATCGTGGAAATCGCTGGCCTGCCCACTGGCGGCGTCTATTCGCCCGCCGAACTTGAGCGTGCACAGGCGCGGCTGCGCCGCGTCGAAGCCCTGCGCTCGGTCGCATTTTCCGAAGGCGACATTGCGGCGGGAAACACCTTGCCGATCACCGCGCAAATATCCGAGCAAACGCCGCGGCGGCTTGGGTTTGGTGCGGAATACTCGTCCGTCAACGGTGCCACCCTGTCGGCCTTCTGGATGCATCGCAATCTATTGGGCGGGGCTGAACGGTTCCGCGTGGAGGGTGAAATTGCGGGCCTTGCAGGCGAAACGGCGGGTATTGACTACACGCTGGGGGCAAGTTTTCTGCGGCCAGGCACCTTGCGGCCCGATGTGGATTTCTATGCCGATCTGGAGTTGATGCAGCTGGACGAGCCGGACTATTTCTTGCGCCAGGTTATCGCCGAAGCCGGTCTGATCCGCCGCGTGCGCGAGGAATTTATCCTCGAGGTCGGGCTTGGCCTGCGCAGCGGCGAAGTCAGCGATGATCTGGGTGATCGCCGCTATACCCTGCTGACCCTGCCCATTGAGGGGACGTTGGACAAACGCGACGATCCGCTTGACGCGACCACGGGGTTTTACGCCAACGCGGAAATCACTCCGTTTGTCGGACTGGCAGGAAGCGACAACGGCGGGCGCATTTACGGCGATGGCCGCATTTACCGCAGCTTTGGAACCGACGATAGGGTGACACTTGCGTTGCGCGGGCAACTTGGGTCGCTGATCGGGGCGGATGCAGCGGATGTGCCCTCGGACCTGCTGTTCTTTTCGGGCGGTGGCGGCACGGTGCGTGGCCAGCCCTATCAATCGCTGAATGTCGATCTGGGTGGTGGCGTTGAAATTGGCGGCAGCTCGTTCTTGGGCGCGCAGATCGAGGCGCGCGTGGATGTCACCGACACCATCGGTATCGTCGGGTTTTATGACGTGGGCTATATCGGCGCGGATTCGGTGCCGCTGCAAAACGGCGATTGGCACGCAGGCGCAGGGGTCGGGGTGCGCTACAACACCGGGATCGGCCCAATCCGGCTTGATATCGCGGCCCCTGTCGGGGGCGATACGGGCGGGTCCGCCGTGCAGATCTACCTTGGGATCGGGCAGGCGTTTTGATGCGCTGGATTGCCCTGATAGGCCTGTTGAGCCTTGCGCCGGGCCTGGCCACGGCCCAAGACGTGAGCGACGATGGCCCGGGTTTCCTGGCCGAACTGATCCAGGACAGCCTGTCAGGCGCAGGCCGCGATGTGCGCATCGAGGGTTTCGAAGGCGCGCTCAGTGCGCAGGCCACGCTGGACAAGATGACCATCGCTGACGACAACGGCATCTGGTTCACCATGCAGGATGTGACGCTGGATTGGTCCCGCTCGGCCCTGCTGAGCGGGCGGATCGAGGTCGAGACCCTCAGCGCCAAAAGCATTGAAATGACACGCCTGCCCCAAACTGGGCAGACCGACGCACCCTCGGCTGCCGCCGAACCCTTTTCGTTGCCAGAACTGCCCGTTTCGGTTGAAATCGGCGAAATCACCGCCGATGAAATCGCCCTTGGCGCCGGGGTTCTTGGCCAGCCGCTGGCGGTGTCCTTCGCAGCAAGCCTCAGCCTGATCGACGGTGCTGGCAGTGCCGATATCCAAGCCCTGCGCATCGACGGGCAGGATGGCCGGTTCGACATCGACGCAAGCTATGACAACGCCACCGAAACCCTTGCCATATTGCTGACACTGGACGAGGGCGCGAACGGCATTGCGGCCACCTTGCTGAATATTCCCGACACGCCCGCACTGGCCCTGCGCGTGCAAGGCGATGCCCCTCTCAGCGATTTCACAGCCAACCTTAGCCTTGCGACGCAGGGTGTAGAACGGCTGTCGGGGCAGTTCCAACTCACAACCGCGGGCACGCGCGAAGCTGATGATGCGACACCGGTGGATCGCGATTTCTCGACCACCCTGCGCGGCGATCTGACACCGCTTGTCGCCGACGAATTTGATGCGTTTTTTGGCACGGCGTCGACGCTGACGGCCCAGGGCACAGCATTCGGTGACGGGCGGCTTGACCTTACGGCCTTTGATCTGGCAACGCGGTCTTTGGGGATCAGCGGTGCACTGACCCTTGGGACAGAGGGCTGGCCCGAAGCCTTCGATATCACCGGCCAGATTGGTGATCGGCGCGGCACGCCGGTGCGCCTGCCACTGGGCGGCGCGGAAACGACCGTCAGCGCGATGGACCTGTCGCTGCGGTTTGACGCGGCGGCGGGCAATGCATGGAATGGATCGTTTGATCTGCAAGGCCTGACGCGCCCCGATCTTGCCATCGCCGCGCTGACGCTTGACGGCGGCGGCACGATCACCGCGGGCGACGGGGTTCCGGTCGGCCGCGTCGATCTGGATATGTCCTATGACGCATCAGGTATTGTCCTTTCTGATCCCGCCCTTGCCGCCGCTATCGGAACGGAGCTGCGCGGCGATATCGGCGCGACCCTGATCGAAGGCGAGCCCTTACGCATTTCCCGCATGAGGCTGATTGGCGATGACATGGACCTTGGGGTCACGGCGACGATTGCCGGTTTGGACGCGGGCTTGAAGACCGATCTTTCGCTTGGCGGGCGGGTTGGAAATTTCGCGCGGTTCTCGCAGCTGGTCGGGCAGTCGCTGAACGGGTCAGGATCGGTTTTGCTTTCCGGCACAGTCACGCCGCTTGACGATACGTTTGATCTGTCGTTGCTGGCGGCAACCAGTGATCTGCAGATCGGCATCGCGCAAGTGGATCCGCTGTTGAGCGGAAATGGCCGCCTGACCCTGAACGCGCAGCGCGACACGATCGGCACGCGCATCACTGATCTGGATATACGCACAGGCGGGCTGATCGCCACGGGCGATTTGAACATCACACCAACGGGTCTTGCCGCCGCGCTGGATCTGACGCTTCCGGCGCTGGAACGCCTTGGCGTTGGCCTAAGTGGCGCGGCAAATTTCAACGGTGCGGTCGTGCAGGATTCCACCGGGTCTTATGACGTGGAGGGGGCGCTAAGCGGCCCCGATTTGATCACCAATATCACGGCACGCATCGGGCCAGCGGACGGCAACTATGCCACCACCGCGCGGTTGACCGGACGGATCAGCAACCTTGCCCCCTATGGCGGCCTTGTGGGGCGGTCGCTGTCGGGTGGCGCGACGCTTGCTCTGACGGGCGACGGCACGCTGGCCGATGGCGCATTCACCGCCAAGGTCCAGTCGCTGGCGACGGATTTATCGCTGGGGCTTCCCGCTCTTGCCACGGCGATGCGCGGCACGGGCAGCCTGCGCGCCGATGTGACACGCAGCGCCGACGGACGCATCGGCGTGCAAGACCTGCAACTGAAATTTCCAAACCTCACGGGGACAGCGGGCATTTCGACAGACGGCGCATCGTCGGACGCTGTGTTTGATCTGCGTCTTGCCGATATCGCCCTGTTCACCCCCGAGTTCAACGGCCCCGTCACCGCCATCGGCACCGCGACCCAAAGCGGCACATCGCCGTGGCGGATCAGCGTTGATGCCACCGGACCGGGCGGCACGGACGCGCGGGCAACCGGCACAATCAGCTCAACAGGCAGCACCGATCTCAGCATCAGCGGCTCGGCCCCGTTGGGGTTTGCCAACCCCTATATCGCGCCGCGCCAGATCAGCGGGCGGGCCGATTTCGATCTGCGTGCAAATGGTCCCGTTGGGTTGAACGCCCTGTCCGGCCCTGTGCGTATTTCTGACGGACGCCTGACCGCACCGACCCTGGGACAATCGCTCGAGGGAATCGCGGGCACTGTCCAGCTAGCGGGCGGAGCGGCGCAGATTTCACTGAACGCGAACAGCAGTGCGGGCGGCACCCTGACACTGTCCGGCCCTGTCACGCTTGGCGGGCAACGAAACGCCGACCTGACGCTGAACCTGGACCGGATCGTGCTGCGTGACCCGCAGCTTTATGAAACGACCGTTGGCGGCAACATCACGTTTGTCGGCCCCATCGCCGGGGGCGCGCGTGTAGCAGGCGGGCTGACGCTTGGGCGCGCCGAGGTGCGCGTGCCATCGTCGGAAATCAGCAGTCTGGGCGAATTGCCCGAAGTGACCCATATCGCCCCGCCGCGCGATGTGGTCGCAACCCTTGGGCGTGCTGGCCTGACAACCCAAGGCACACCCCCCGCAAGCGAGGCCCGCAGCGGGCCGGGGTACCCGCTCGACCTGACAATCAGTGCGCCATCACAAATTTTCGTGCGCGGGCGCGGGCTTGATGCCGAGTTGGGCGGGCAGTTGACCCTCAGCGGCAACAGCAACAACGTGATCGCCACGGGGCGGTTCGAATTGGTCCGCGGGCGGCTTGATATCCTGCAACAACGCTTCGATCTGACCGAAGGTTATGCCCAGCTTCAGGGCGATTTCACGCCCTATATCCGACTCCAAGCCACGACAACTGCCGACACCGGCACGCTGGTCAGCGTCATTGTCGAAGGGCCGGCCACCTCGCCCCAGGTGCGGTTCGAAAGCAGCCCGCAACTGCCCGAAGACGAAGTGCTGTCGCAGCTATTGTTCGGGCGCGATCTGGCGTCGATCAGTCCGCTTCAGGCGGTTCAACTTGCCGCCGCAATCAGCACCTTGGCAGGACGCGGCGACGGCGGATTGATCGGGCAAATCCGCGAAGGGCTTGATCTGGACAATCTGGATTTCACCACCGACGAGGCCGGAAATGCCGCCGTGCGCGCGGGCAAATATATCTCGGACAATGTCTATACCGACATCACCATCGGCAGCGACGGGACGTCGGAAATCAACCTCAACCTTGATATCACCGACGACGTTTCAGGGCGCGGCAGCTTTGGCGCCGATGGTGAAACCAGCGTCGGGATCTTCTTTGAGCGCGACTATTAGGCCAAGCATCGCCCACCCCAACGTCAGCGTTCAGATATAAAGCGAGGCGCGAAAGATGCGGCTGACTTCGTCCTGGCGCGTGGTGCCGCGCGCTGCGAGGTCTTCATCGCTCAATGCGTTAAGTTTGCGCACTTGAACCATGCGGCTGTCTGCTTCGGCCAACACGATCAGGCCGTGAAAAATAGCCCTGAAGGGGCGCGCAAATGCGGCGCCGATGGCGGATAGGTCGAAATGTTTGTGTGTTGTGGCAAGTGCCATTTGGAAAACTCCTAAGTCGTTTAGGTTTTTCCTCCCACAAACAACCTAAGCCCGGCGGAACAAAAAATCACCACACAATTTCAGGACGCGGCCTTGCGTCTGGCGCAGGGCTAATCCGTTGTGACCAATACCTTTTGCACCTCCTGAAAGGGGCAGGCCACGTGGTGATCGTTGCCAACATCCTGCATCACGGGCAGATCGCCCGCGCAGGATGGCTGGGCCTTGGGGCAACGGGTGCGAAAGACACAGCCCGATGGCGGGCTGAGGGGTGATGGCAACTCGCCCTCGAGGATCGGGCGATGGCGCGCCTTTTCGGCCACCGGATCAGGGATCGGCACCGACGAAATCAGCGCCTGCGTGTAGGGGTGGCGCGGTTCGCGGGTCAATTCGCGTGCCTTGGCCAACTCCATCACGCGGCCCAGATACATCACCAAAATCCGGTCCGAAATATGTTTCACCACCGACAGGTCATGGGCAATAAAGATCATCGCCAGCCCCATATCGCGCTGGAGTTCGCGCAGCAGGTTCACGACCTGCGCCTGCACCGACACATCCAACGCCGACACCGGTTCATCGCAAATCACCAGTTCCGGTTTCAGGATCAGTGCGCGGGCAATCCCGATCCGCTGACACTGGCCACCGGAAAATTCATGCGGGTAACGGTTCACCAGATTGGGCAGCAGGCCCACGCGTTCCATCAATTCGCCTACGCGGCGTTTCACCTCGGCACGGCTGATATGGGGTTCGTGGGTGGTCAGCGGTTCGGCGATAATCTCGCCCACGTTCATCCGCGGGTTCAGGGCCGCGAGCGGATCCTGAAAGATCATCTGCACATCGCGCCGGTGCTTGCGGCGCACCTGTTTTGTCATCGCGGCAAGGTCGTCGCCCTTCCAGATGATCCTGCCACTTGAGGTCGGCACGGTCCCGACGATCGCGCGCGCCAGCGTCGATTTACCCGAGCCGCTTTCGCCAACAACGCCCAGAGTTTCCCCCGCTTGCAGATCAAACGATAGGCCGCCGACCGCTTGCAGGGGTTGCGATGGCGTCCACGGCCATGCCCCCTGGCGGCGCACATCAAAGGTCACATTCAGGTCTTGGACAGACAGGATCGGGGCCATCAGAGCACCTCGGCGACGGGAAGGTGGCAGGCGCGCATCCGGCCTGCGTCAAAAACATCAAGGTTCGGCCGTATCGCGGAACAATGCGGCAATACCTGCGCACAGCGCGGCGAAAACGGACACCCCGCAGGCAGGCGCGACATGTCGGGTGGTTCACCGGCGATGGTTTGCAATTCTTCATCGTCACGATCCAGCCGCGGCACCGCCCTAAGCAACCCGCGCGTATAAGGATGCGAGGGGGCCGCAAAAATATCCGTCGTCGCGCCCTGCTCCATGATCTGCCCACCATAGAGCACCAGCGTCTTGTCACAGGCATCGGCAACGATCCCCAGATCATGCGTGATTAGGATAATCGCCGTGCCAAACTCGCGCCGGATTTCGGCCAGCAGGTCCATGATCTGCGCCTGCACGGTCACATCCAAAGCGGTGGTCGGTTCATCGGCGATCAGCAAGCGTGGACGGCACAGCAAGGCCATCGCGATCATGATCCGCTGGCGCATCCCGCCGGAAAATTCGTGCGGGAACATGCTGATCCGCGCCTTGGCGTCAGGAATACGCACTGCGTCCAGCATCTGCACGGCTTCGGCCACCGCCTTGCGTTTGCTAAGGCCCTTGTGAAGTTGCAGCACCTCGGCCATCTGATCGCTGACGCGGATATAGGGATTCAGCGAGGTCATCGGATCCTGAAAGATCATGGCGATGTCCTGCGCGCGCACCTTGTTCAGCTGCTTTGACGTCAGGCCCAGCAGGTCGGTGCCGTCGAAACTGACCGTGCCGGTCGCAGCCCCGTTGCGCGCCAGCAGCCCCATGACGGCAAAGGCCGCCTGACTTTTGCCCGAGCCGCTTTCGCCGACAATCGCGAGGGTTTCGCCCTTGTCGATCTCGAACGACAGCCCGTTCACGGCATTCACGGGGCCATCAGCCGTCTGAAAGGTGACGCGCAGGTCTTCGATCTCAAGAAGGCTCATCCTAGCGATCCTTTGGGTCAAGCGCGTCACGCAGGCCATCACCCACGAAGAAGAAGGCAAACAGCGTAATCAAGAAAAAGAACAGCGGATACATCAGCATCCAAAGCGTGCCGTTGTTCATCTGCGCCGCCCCCTGATTGATCAATGCACCAAGCGAGGTCATCGGTTCCTGCACCCCAAGGCCAAGATAGGAAATGAAGCTTTCAAAGATAATCATTTCCGGCACAAGCAGGGTTGCATAGACAATCACGATCCCCAGCAGGTTCGGCACGATATGGCGCAAGACGATCACCACCGGGGACACGCCTGTCGCCACGGCCGCTTCGACGAACTCCTTGTTCTTGATGGTAAGCGTCTGACCGCGTGCGATCCGCGCCATGTTCAGCCATGAAATCAACCCGATGCCGATAAACAGCATCAGGATCGAGCGACCAAAGATCACCAGCATCAGGATCAGCACGAACATGAATGGAATCGACATCAGGATATCAACGATCCGCATCATGACCCCGTCAACGCGCCCGCCGACATATCCTGCGGTCGCCCCGTAAAGCGTGCCGACCACCACGGCGACCAAAGCCCCGACAATGCCAACCATCAGCGAAATGCCGGTGCCCTGCACGGTGCGGGCAAACAGGTCACGCCCGTCGATATCTGTGCCAAAATAGTGGCCGGTTTCAAACGATGGCACGCCCATATAGGCATTGGCCCCCATTAGGCTGAAATCCACGTAATCGGGTTCGTATTGCGCGAAAAATCCGCCCAAAAGCGCAAACAAGCCGATCGCGATCAGCACGATCAAACCGGCCACGGCCGCCTTGTTGCGAAAGAAGCGCCGGCGCGCGTCCTGCCACAGCGAACGACCTTCGATCTGGCTGAGCTCGGCAATGCCTTCGACGGCGGCAACGGATGATTTGTTGAACATCGCGCACGCCTCCTAATACCGGATTTTCGGATCGATCCATGCGTAAAGCACATCGACCACAAGGTTGAACAGGATCGTCAGCGCCCCCACAAGGATCGTGATCCCCATGATGACGGCATAGTCACGGCTAAAGGCCGAGTTCACGAAAAACTGCCCGATCCCGCCTGTGGAAAAAGCCACATCGACCACGACCGAACCTGTGATCATCCCCACCACCGCAGGTCCAAGATAGGAAATCACCGGCAGCATCGCGGGCTTGAGTGCGTGACGGAAAATCACCCGGCGCATCGGCAAACCCTTGGCCTGCGCCGTGCGGATGAAGTTGGAGTTCATCACCTCAAGCATGCTTGAGCGCATGATCCTTGCAATCGACGCCATATAGGATGTGGACAGGGCGATAACCGGCAAGATCAGGTAGTCAAACCGCATTGATCCACCCCAGGGAACGCTGAAACAAAAGTTGTCACTTGCGTTGCAGGCGCCATCGATGAACACACCGCCCGCCCATCCGCCCCCCGGCAGCAGCGGCGCGCCGGTCCACCAGAACCAACCCAGCGTAAAGACCAGCACCAGCACCGGCGCCATGACAAAGTTCGGCAAGGCCTGCGCCCCGATGGTGATCCCGACCGCCAGATAATCAAGCCAGGTGTTCTGGCGCAGGGCCGCGGCAATCCCAAGACTGACACCAACCACAACAGCCACAAGCGCGGACCACGCACCATAGGTCAGCGTGACAGGGAAACCCTGGGCGATCACATCATTGACCGTGCGGTCACGGTATTGAAACGACGGACCAAAATCGAAATACAGCACGATGTTCTTGACGTAGTTGAACATCTGCACAACGTAAGGTTGGTCCAGCCCATAACGCGCCTCGATATTGGCAAGCACGGCAGGGGGTGGCGGGCGTTCATTGCTGAAGGGGCCGCCGGGGGCCGCAAACATCAGAATAAACGAGAATATCACAAGGATAAGCAAGGTCGGCACAGCAATCGCGAACCGTTTTGCAATAAAGCTATACATCAAATTGTCCCCCAAAAGGTCCCGCGCCACCAAGGGGCGGCGCGGGTGATCTTCGGCCGTCTGTTATTCAGACGCGGCGATGTAAAGGTCTTTGGAATACCAGTTCTGCAACAGGTTTTCGGTTGGCCAGTTCATAAGATCGGGCGCCTTCATCCGCACCGATGCGTAGTGATAAATCGGCAGGAAGTAGGTGTTCTCAGAGGCGATACGCTCGATTTCCTGATAAAGTGACATCGGATCGTCGGACGTCCTGGCTTCTTCGGCAAGGGCGTCGATTTGTTCATCGACAAACTTGCCGTCGTTATAGTTCGACCCTGAGGTCAGCAGATCGATATAGGTGCTTGGTTCGTTGTAATCCGCGCACCAGCCCGAACGGGCGATTTCATAGTTCTGCTCGCCGCGCGTATCAAGGAAGGTTGCCCATTCCTGATTGGCCAGTGTCGTTTCAACACCCAGCGTCTGCTTCCACATCTGGCCAATGGCCACAGCCACGGACTGGTGGCTGTCAGAGGTATTATACAGAATTTCAAGCGACAGCGGATTGTCGGGGCCGTAACCGGCCTCGGCCAGCAGCTCTTGTGCAAGGGCGTTGCGTTCCTCCTGCGTCATGTCGGCCGCAGGAATATCGGGCTGTTCCCATCCGTTGATCGCCCAGTGGGTAAAGGTCCAGGCCGGACGTTGACCACCCGCCAGCACGTTGTCCACGATCACATCGCGATTCACCGCAAGCGAAAGTGCGCGGCGCACATCGGGATCTTTCAACGCTTCGGGGCCAGACTCAGACTGGTTGAACTGGTAGTAGTATGAACACGAATTTGGAAAGCTCAGCGCCTCGCCGGGGTATTCGGTGTTCAGGCGCGGGAACTGGCCCGCGGGCACGTCCATCACGAAATCAATTTCACCCGCCAGATAGCGGGTCAGGGCCGCGTTGCTGTCATTGATGATCAGGGCGGTGACTTCGTCGATGATGGTGTTTTCGTTGTCCCAATACATCTCGTTGCGCACCCGCACGAGCTTCTCTTGCGGCACATATTCGGCCAGAGTGTAAGCGCCGTTGGACACCATATATTCCGGCTTGGTCCAGTCATCGCCATAGGCTTCGATGGTGGCACGGTGGGCCGGGAAAGTTGTCGGGAAGGTCGTCATCTGCGGAAAGTAGGGACGCGGTGCATCTATCGTCATCACGACCGTATAATCGTCAGGTGCCGATACGCCCAAAGCATCGACAGGCATTTCGCCAGCTGTCACGGCTTCGGCATTTGCAAGGCCCATGACGGTCAGATACCACGCATATTCCGACGCGGTTTCAGGATCGGCAGCACGCTGCATCCCAAAGACGAAATCGCCGGCGACGACCGGATCACCGTTGGACCACTTGGCGTTCTGGCGCAGGGTGAATGTATAAGTCAGACCATCGTCGGACACGGTATAACCCGTCGCCACACCGGGCTTCACGGTGCCGGTCGCGTCTTCGGTCATCAGGCCCTCAAACAGGTCGCGGGCCACCGATGCGCCCTCTACGTCCTCGACCAAGGCCGGGTCGATTGACGGAAAGTCGTCAAGGATTGAATAGGTGAACGACTGGTCGCTTGCCAGTGTTACACCGGTTTCAGGGTGGGTTGCATGGCCGTCGGCCCAAACGGCCCCGCCCATCGCAATCAGCGCAGCCGCCGTGGTTGCGCGCAAAGTTGATTTCAAAGTCATCTGATTTCTCCCTCTTATTGAATCCGTTGCCAAACGCAGCGTCTGACAAAATTTCCGGAGCATTGAAGCGTGCGTGTCGCACGAATGGAACGATCCTTTGCCGTCTGCGCCCAAATGGCAAGAGGCCTTGCCAAAATGACCTTGCGGCATGTTCTCATAGCCCTTGTCTGCTTGATTTGTGTGCGCATCGCGGGAATGCGGTCAGGCTGATTTGCACAACCAAGCGCGCGCAACCTACAGTGGAATCACCTGCGCGCAGGCACTGGACACAAATGTCTAGACGACGCATTTCTCCTGCCCTACGCATGATCTGACAGGAATCGCAGGTCACGGAGGCGCAGCCATGAAATCGCACTACAAGGTCGTTGTTATCGGGGGCGGCGTTGTTGGCACGTCGGTGTTGTATCACCTCGCCAAGATGGGCTGGTCCGATGTCTGCCTGATTGAACGTTCGGTGCTGACCGCCGGATCGTCATGGCACGCCGCGGGCGGCATTCACGCCCTGAACGCCGACCCCAACATCGCACGATTGCAAGCCTATACCATTGATCTGCTGTCCGAGATCGAAAAGGAAAGTGGCCAGAACATCGGCCTGCACATGACGGGCGGGTTGACGATGGCGGGCACGCCGGAACGCTGGGAATGGCTGCAATCGGCCTATCGCACGTTCCAATCTATCGGCATCGAAGACTGTCGCCTTGTGGATGTCGACGAAGCGGTCGCCCTGAACCCGATCATGTCAGGCGAAGGATTGCTGGGCGGTATGTGGGCCGACCGTGAAGGGTATATCGACACCACAGGCACGGTACATGCCTATGCCGGAGCCGCCAAAAAGAACGGCGCGACCGTCATCGAACACAACCGTGTCCTGGAGTTGAACCAGACGCTCGAAGGCTGGCAAGTCGTCACCGAAAAGGGCACGATCAACTGCGAACATGTGGTCAACGCCGCCGGTCTTTGGGCAAAACAAGTGGGCCGGATGGCAGACATTGAATTGCCCGTCTCGCCGCTCAACCACCATTATCTGATTTCCGACACGATTCCTGCCTTGGAGGAGATTGACTTCGAGGTGCCGATGACTGTCGACCTCGAAGGGTTCACCTATCTGCGTCAGGACCAGAAAGGCGTGCTGCTGGGCATTTACGAGATTGATCACCAGCACTGGATGATGGACGGCGCGCCCTGGGACTACGGGTTTGAACTGCAACAGGAAGACCCCGACCGGATCGAGCGCGAGCTGATCATGGGCTTTGAGCGCTACCCCGTCCTGCAAGAGGTGGGCGTGAAAACATGGGTCAACGGTGCCTTCACATTCTCGCCCGATGGCAACCCGCTGGTCGGCCCCGTGCCGGGCAAGCGCGGCTATTGGTCCGCCTGTGCGGTCATGGCCGGTTTCCTGCAAGGGGGCGGCGTTGGCAAATCGCTGGCCGAATGGATGATCTACGGCGAACCCGAAGCGGACGTTTACGGCATGGATGTCGCCCGCTACGGCATCTGGGCGGAAAACAAGCAATACATCAAACAAACCACCGGACAGTTCTATACTCGCCGGTTCGTGATGACCTACCCCAACGAACAACTGCCCGCAGGACGGCCCATCAAAACGGCCCCCGCCCACGCCGATATGACCGCCGCGGGCTGCCAGTGGGGCCAAAGCTGGGATCTCGAAGTGCCGCTCTATTTCGCTGCCCCGGGGTTCAAGGAAACGCCTTCACTGAAACGCTCGAACGCCTTTGATATCGTGGCGCACGAATGCAGGGCGGTGCGTGAACATGTTGGCCTGCTTGATATCTCGGGCTTTTCGCGGTTCGAAGTGTCCGGCGCCGGGGCCGAAGACTGGCTGAACACGATCTTTGCCACCAAACTGCCGAAACCGGGCCGCGCACGCCTTGCCGTGGCCTTGGGGCAGGATGGCCGCCTCAAGGGTGATCTTACGTTGTTCAACTGGGGTGACGGGACATGGTGGATCATGGGCAGCTATTATCTGCGCGCGTGGCACATGCGCTGGTTCACCGATCATATGGGCGCGGATGTTTCGCTGCGCGATCTGGGTGACGAAGTTGCCGGGTTTTCCCTTTCGGGGCCCAAATCCCGCGCAGTGATCGAAAAGCTGACCGATGACGACGTGGGCGCGCTGCCTTTCATGGGCTGCGGGGACTTTGACATCGGGTTGCTGCGCTGCAAGGTCGGGCGGCTGTCGGTAACAGGCGAGTTGGGCTATGAAATTCACTGCCGCATGGGCGATCACGCAACGCTGCGCAAAACGCTGCTGGCTGCAGGCGCCGATCACGGCATGATCGAGTTTGGATTTAATGCACTGCTGTCGCTACGGCTGGAAAAATCCTATGGTATCTGGTCGGCGGAATTCACCCAAGGCTACACGCCGGGCATGACGGCGATGGACCGCTGGATCGACTGGGACAAACCTGCATTCATCGGGCGCGAGGCGGCACTGGCCGAACGCGATGGCACTGGCCCCGCGCAGGTGCAAGTGACGCTCGAAGTGGATGCAAAAGACGCCGATGCCAGTGGTTACGAACCGGTTTGGCATAAGGGCGACAAGGTCGGCTTTGTCACCTCGGGCGGGTTCGGGCACACCTTGGGGAAATCCTATGCGATGGCCCTCGTGAACGCCGATATGGCGCGCGAAGGCACCGAACTTACGTTACACGTGGTCGGTGTGGAACACCCGGCGCGGGTCATTGCGCCGTCCCCCTATGACCCCGCAGGTCAGGCCATGCGCGCATGACCGAAACCCTGACAGGCAACACCAAGGTCACGCGCGACGATTGGTTGCGCGCGGCGATGGATGCACTGTTGTCAGGCGGGGCCGAAAGGGTGAAAATCCTGACACTTGCGGAAAGATTGGGCGTGTCCCGCTCGAGCTTCTATTGGTATTTCCACAGTCGCCAAGACCTGATGGATGCGCTGCTTGATCATTGGCTGGCAACAAACACGCGCCTGTTGGTGGAGGCTGCAAAAACCGATGCACCAACCATCACGGCGGCTGTGTGCAATGTCTTTGCCTGTTTCATCGACCCGACCCAGTTTGATACGCAATTGGATTTCGCGGTGCGCGACTGGGCAAAGCGTACCGTCAAGGTGCATGATGTCCTGATGCAATCGGATGATCAGCGGATCGCGGCGCTGACAGGGATGTTCACGCGCTATGGCTATGGCGCGGGCGAAAGCCTGATCCGCGCACGGGTGCTCTATTACATGCAGATCGGCTATAACGATGCTGACCTGCACGAGCCGCTGGCCGCGCGGATGGCCGCGATCCCCGACTATCTGCTGACATTCACGGGGCGGGTCGCACCGGAGGCCGAGATCAAAGCCTACCGCGCCCGCATGTTGCAGATCATGCCGCGCGCCTAGATCAGAAAATCGCCCGCATCCAGATCTGCCGCCGTCAGCCCCTCAAGCAGGATGCTGTCGGTGCCAATCGTCACCAAAACGCCACCAACCTGCTCGGCAAGCGTCAGGTCAGCAAAACTATCAAGCCCGGTGATATTGCGCATATCCAGTTTTTCAACGCCGTCGTTGGCAAAATCGGTCACGCGGTCGTTGCCAAACCCGTTGCGGAACACAAAGACATCAGCCCCCGCGCCGCCCGTCATCACATCATCACCGACGTCGCCCCACAGGGTATCTGTGCCCGCGCCACCATCCAGCGTATCGTTATCGCCGCCGCCGCGCAGGGTGTCGTCATCGTCGCCACCATCAAGCGTGTCGGCACCAAGATCACCAAACAGTCTGTCTGCGCCCGCACCACCGGTCAATTGATCATCGCCATCAACACCGCGCAGCGTATCGCCGCCGCCGTCACCGATCAGAACGTCGTTTCCGGTGCCACCATTGACGCTATCATTACCCGCGCCGCCGTAAATCGTGTCGTGGCCAACGCTGCCCGTCATGACATCGTCGCCGTCACCACCATCAATCGTATCACTGCCCGCGCCGCCATAAAGGCTATCGCCCCCCGCACCGCCAAAAATTTCGTCGTTGCCACCCGATCCCGACATGTGGTCGCGGCCATCATCGCCGAACATCTGGTCATTGCCCGCACCGCCCTGCATCAGGTCGTCACCATCACCGCCATAAAGCAGGTCATTGCCACCCTGGCCATAAACCGAATCCGCGCCCAATGCGCCGGTAACGATATCCTCGCCCGTCCCGCCAAAGATCGTGTCATCACCTATCCCGCCGTCCATGACATCGGCGTCGCCATGACCGACAAGGTGATCGGCCCCGTCACCGCCACTGATACTATCGTTGCCACCACCACCACGGATCGCATCGTCGCCCAGACCACCAAAGATCGTATCATCGCCGGTGCGACCATCGATCAGATCGCTGCCGTCGTCACCATAAAGCTGGTCGTCGCCCGCACCACCGTCAAGAATGTCGTTGCCGTCGCCACCCAACAGGAAATCATTACCTCCCCAACCGTTCAGGCGATCGTTGCCAAGCCCGCCATCAAGGGTGTTGTCACCGCTATTTCCCAACAAATTGTCAACCATGTCCGAACCGATCAGCCCTTCGATCCCAACAAGGGTATCGCCTTCGGCAAATCCGGTGTTCAATTCCGCATATCGCAAATCCACGGTCACACCCGAGGTCGCATCGGCGTAGCTTGCAAAATCTATGCCCTCGCCACCGAACAACGCATCGCCACCAATGCCGCCGATCAGCAAATCATTGCCCGCGCCGCCAAAAAGGGTATCCGCCCCGCCACGCCCGTCCAGCGTGTCGTCACCTGCGCCACCGTCAAGGTTGTTGGCTCCGCCTGTGCCCGACATGTCATCGCCCATCGCCGTGCCGATATATGCGTCGATTCCGGAAAACTGATCGCCTGCCGCCTGCCCCGTGTTGCGCGTGCTATTCGCCAGATCCAGGATAATCGCGCTGCCCGAGCTGGCATAGCTGACGGTGTCAAATCCGCCGCCGCCCGCCATGCTGTCAGCCCCGTCGCCGCCAAGGAAAAGATCACTGCCCGTCGCGCCAACCAGCGTGTCATCACCCGCCATGCCATCCAGGGTATCGTCGCCGTCAAGCCCTTGAATATTATTGGCAAATTCGTCACCACGGATCGTATCATCAAAAGCACTGCCAATGACATCTTCAAGACCGGCAAGGGTATCGCCTGCGGCATCGCCAGCGGTGCCGACACCCGCCGTAAGATCGACTGCAACGCCGGTCGCCGAGGTCGCGTAAGTCAAGAGATCGCGGCCCGTGCCGCCGTTGATATCGTCGCCGCCTGTGCCACCGTCCAGCGTGTCGTTACCATCCCCACCTGTCAGCGTATCGGCGCCATCAAGACCCTGAAGCCAGTCATCGCCAATACCGCCCTGCAGCGTGTCGTCTCCGGTCCCGCCATTCATTTGGTCCGCACCGTCGCCGCCCGCCAGCAAGTCGTTCCCGGCCCCGCCATAAAGCGCATCAAGGCCAGTTCCGCCATCCATGACATCGTTGCCATCGTTGCCCGCAAGCCAGTCATCGCCCGTCCCGCCTGTCAGGATATCGGCACCCTCGCCACCTGTCAGACTATCATTGTCAGCGCCACCCCACAGGGTGTCAGCGCCGCTCCCACCGTTGAGGATATCCGCGCCTGCATCACCGGAAAGATCATCTGCATCGTCACCACCCGACAGCACGTCGTCGCCTACGCCACCGAAAAGCGTATCATTGCCAGTGCCACCGGTCAGGTCGTCTGCGCCATCCTCTCCGAACAGGGCGTCGTCGCCATCGTTACCGGCCAGGATATCGTCGTCAGCGCCCCCATACAGCGTGTCTTGACCCGCACCGCCCATCAGATCGTCGATGCCATCGCCACCGTTCAAAGTGTCATCACCAAGCCCGCCCGCAAGGATATCTGCACCCGCCCCACCTGACAGGACGTCGTTACCATCGCCGCCGTTCAACGTGTCGTCACCTAATCCCGCGTCGAGCAGATCCTGCCCGCCGCCGCCGCCTAGGATGTCGGCGCCGTCACCGCCAAACAGCGTATCATCGCCATCACCGCCATTGAGCGTGTCATCACCGACTTCGCCCCAAAGCAAGTCTGCGCCGTCACCGCCCATGATATCGTCATTGCCTGCGCCACCCTGCAGCGTATCGGCATCCGCACCACCGCTTAGCCAGTCGGCGCCCTCACCACCCAGCAACAGATCAGCGCCCACATTCCCCAGCAGGCTGTCATTGCCAGCGCCGCCTGTGATCACGTCATCGCCGGTGCGCCCGTCGATCAGATCATCGCCATCGCTTGCGGTGATCTGATCAGCACCATCGGTGCCGTTGATCGTGTCATCCCCGCCGGTTCCCGAAATCGTGCTTAGCGGGACGCCTGTCACCGGCACAAGCGTTGCCGTGCCAAATTCGGCGACGGCAATCTGGCCGTTGCCGTAATTCACGTAGGTCATATCACCCAGCGAATAGGTCGCGTTTGCTACATAGACACCGTAATTCGTGACAACATTTCCATTCGCGTCCAGATGGCCAATGCTGGCAGAACTGCCCGACACCACAACATTATTCGCCTGCTGGATGTAGTAGTCCGAAAAGGTCACCGGATCGCCATTGGCATCGACCGGCTGACCCGCGGCCAGCCCGTTGGAACTGGCCGTGCCGTTGATCACCGTGACGTTCGACGTTGGGTAGGGCTGTGTTATAGTGGTCAGCGCCGTTCCGGGGGCCGACACCAGCGCAAGGTCTTCGCCCGCCAGAAACTGCGCTCCAAAGGTACCCGAGACCCAAATCCGATTATCGAACACGCCCATGATCGTCGCCGTGGCCCCTGACGTCGCGCCAACGATCAACATGCCTTCCGACAGCCCCGATGAATCCGCAACGTCAATTGCCAGCCCCGCACTGCCAAGGTTAAAACCGTGAGCGTCCGAACCTGTCGCCGTGCTGTCAATCAAGGTCACATTTGTGGAACTCCACGAGACCGTAAAACCGTTCTCGCCACCGTTCAGTGACGATACATTTGTCAGCGTGGCGTTGTTCACGCCCTGCAGCACGACCTGATCGGCCGTAAAGCCGTTGCTGGCGGAAAACTCTCCGCCAATCATCTCGCCGCCCGGCCCAAGGGGCTGTGCTCCGTCAACCAGCATGTTGGTGACCGACAGCCCTTGGACCATCGGGCCGTCAAGGCCGGGGCGATTGGTGATCAAGAACGGATAGACGACATCCGTGGCGGCTGGGCCGCTGATTTCAAGGTTTTCGACGGTGATGTCCGTCGCCGCCTCGGTGGCGCTCGATTCGATCACGACACCGTATTTCCACCCTTCGATCGTCAGTTGATCAGGCGGGCTTCCGGTACCCCCGATATTGCCGATCTGCACATCATGGGCGGCAGTGCCCAGAACAGCCGTTCCCGCGTTTCCGTTGACGTCCAATGTGCCGCTGCCTGTCAGCCCTGCAAAGCTGGTGCCTGACAGATCATAGGCTGGCCCCGAAATCGCCGTGTCCAGCGTCAGGGTCACGCCTGAATTGATGTTCAGGGCGACGTTATCCTGCGCAATCAGGGTTTCGGAAAAGCTGGTCGAAGCGGTCACATTCACAACGCCGGATGTCGCTGTGCCGTTGGCCGCAACATAGGCCTGCACCGCCGCTAGGGCCGCGTTGATATCAGCGCCGTCGGCGACATCGACCTGCGCGACACCATCTGTTTCCGTGATCGTAAAATTATTCAAACTATTCCCTCTTTGCATTGGCATGCGCATTCAAAGGGCGCAGATTTCGCGTTATTTCACGGGCGGTCTATCTGACGTTTCTGGGGATATGGCGGCGCGAATGTGGCAAAACCGCGACCTGCGGTTCAAATGCAACACGTGCGGAATCTGGCCGCGGATTTGCACGGATATGCGTGTTTGAATACGTTTGCGAAGCCACCAAGCCAGGCTAAGCATTCCCGGTCACAACACTCAGAGTCTCGCACGGCACGGAACCACGACACGAAAACCCCGCCACGCAGGCTTGGGGTTGATGCCTCCGCTTCAGCATGGGCGGATCGGCAGGGTTAACCGTCGACGCTGTCTAACCAGCGCGCAAGGGCGGCAATGGTCTGTTCGGGCCGTTCCAACGTCGGCAGATGGCCCGCATTTTCAATCACGCGCAGGGTGCTGACCGCCACGAGGCCATGCATTAATTCGTGATACGCGACAGGACAAAGCGCATCATCGCGCCCGCATAAGATCAGTGTTGGGCAGGCGACGCCGCGTAGCGTCTGTTGCTGGTCAGGGCGCATCTGCAATGCCCGGGACTGGTTGATGAAAACCTGCGGCCCGAGGCTGTCAGCCATCGCCATGCATAGCGCCAGAATTTCCGCCCGCTGTGGCCCATCGGTCAGGTAATTCGGCTTCATTTCGTCGCGCATGACAGTGGCAAGTCGCCCTGCCTGCACGGATGCAATTTGCGGGGCGCGCCGTGCAGCCACATCGTGTGTTTCGGCCTTGGGGTTGGTATCAAGCAAGGCCAGCCCAAGCACACGATCGCGCGCTTGGCGGATCACCTCCATCGCTACGATCCCGCCCATGCTAAGGCCCGCAAGCGCAAACTGGGGCGGGGCATGGGCAAGGACATCCGCCGCCAGCGCCGAGATCGTGTCGGCACCGCCAATCGGAGCCGTCTGCACCGCGCGCTGACCCGAAAATGCTGCGATTTGCGGCGCGAACAGTCGCGCATCGCACATCATTCCGGGCAGCAGCACAAGCGGTGTCATGACGCGCGCCTGGCCCCTTCGGCCAGCGCCGCCAGCTTCGCATAGGCGATATCGGGATCAACCGCGCCGTAGCCGGCAAAGGTGCCAAAGCCGCAATCGCTGCCTGCGATCACACGCTCTGCACCGACGATATCCACAAACCGCGCGACCCGTTCGGCCACCAGATCAGGATGTTCGACAAAATTCGTCGTCGTATCCACGACCCCGGGCACCAACACTTTGGTGTCGGGAATATCGGCGGCGCGATCACGGAACACGGCCCATTCATGGCCGTGGCGCGGGTTGGAGGTTTCAAACAACGTATAGCGCGCCTTGGCCGACATCAGCGTGTCAAACATCTTGGCCATCGGGATATCGCAAACGTGCGGCCCCTCGTAATTGCCCCAGCAGATATGGATGCGCACACGGTCTTCGGGGATATCCGCAAGCGCGTGGTTCAATGCCTCTACGTGGCTGGCGGCGATCCGCAGGAATTCATCGTCCGACAGGTCGTTGAACAGCATGTGGCGGGACAGGGCAAGGTCGGGGCAATCCAGTTGCAGGTCCAGTCCCGCGGCGACGATGGTTTCATATTCCGCCTTCATCGCATCGGCCAGCGCGGCCAGATATTCGTCCCGCGTGGTGTAGAAATCATTTTGCAGGAACAGCGAAATCACCCCCGGGCTGGCCGCGTTCATGAACCCGCGTTTTGCACCATGTTCGGCCATGCCCGCCTTGAGGTTGGCAATATCTTTTTCCAGCTCGCCCTGCCCTTTGGATTTGACCGCGCCGACGCACATGGGGCGGGCGTATTGCGGGCTGCCGCCTTCGTCAGACAAGCGCTTGAGAAAACTGGGAAATTTTTTGAGATCGGCAGGTGCGTTGCGCGGGCTATCCCCGTCAAAACCGGTGTAGCGATCTTTGACATAGGTGGCATAACTGATCTTGGAGGTCTCGCCGTCACTGACGATATCCACGCCCGCAGCAACCTGTTTGCGCAGGGTTTCGGACACGGCTGCCGTCATGCAGGCGTCGAAATCCGCCTGACTGTAATCCTTGCCATTCTCGCGCGCAAAAATGAAATCGACCACATCCTGCGTGCGCGGAAGCGAGCCGACATGGGTCGTTAATATCCTGGACATGGGCGGCCTTTCAAAGCGTATGGAATTGATATGGAAAGCGTATGGAAACCGTATGGCTCCCATACGCATGGGGCGGTGTTAACTTTGCCATGTCAGCCCGGCCGGATCGCCGGTGGCGACGACGCGATAAAGGCTCGCCTCGCCGGTCATCGAGGGCTCGGCTGCGTGAGGCAGGTTTTCGGGCACCGACATCGTGTCACCGGGGGCAAGGGTGGCGGCACCACTTTCATATTCATCCGACCCCGCCCACGTCACCCGCCAGTGCCCGCGCATGGGCATCAGCACGGACGGGTATTTGTGGCTGTGCTTTGCCGCGCTGGCGGACCCGCGGGTGATGAAATCAATCTCGAATCCCGGCTTGTCGCGCAGCACGCCGTGTTCGCCCACGACCGTCACCGGTTTGCGGTCCGCCAGCGCCATCAGATCCCAATACCGGGCCACATGGTTCGGCAGCACGTCGGCGGTGGTGGGTTCGGGGCGTTTTGCCAGTTCGACCTCTGACATCAAAGGCATGGGGTTCACGCCTTCGGGGAGTTTTTGCTGGCGCTTTGTGTCATAAAGCTTGCCGTTTTCGCCAAGGATAAGCCCGTGATCGGCCGCATCCTTTATCACCTGCGGCGCCCACATCACACCACCACCGGCGTCATCGCCACCCAGCACCGCCATGATCATCCCGTAATCGGTGCCGATGTTTTCAAAGCCGCGAAATATGCCGGTGGGGATGTTGAAAATATCGCCTTCCTCCAGCGTCACTTCGCCCGCATCACCATAGCGGCCCCAAAAGAACCGCCACCTGCCTTTCAGGACAAAGAACACTTCGGCGGTATGATGATCGTGCAGCGAATTGCGACACTTGGGCGGCTGACCGGCCGCGCCGATGTTGAACCCGTGCGGGATCGCGATATGCACGTGTTGATCGGGGCTTTCGGACACACCGCCACCGATGATCGTAAAGTTTTCCTTTTGATCCGAACCGGGCGTGTGGGCATCAATAAAGGCTGTTTTGCAAGGTTGCAGGTCGCCATAGCGAACGATGCGGGACTCCATGTCGGCGGGTGTCATTGTGTTTGTCCTGTATGAAGTAAAATTTGTTTCCAGATCGCGACCTCGTCGATCAGCGTGTATTCGCGGCGCAGCCCCCGTTCGCCCCATTCGGCGTGGGTGATGCCCATGATATGCACCTCGGCACCGGTGGGGGTGCCAAAGAACCCCGCCCCGCATGTTTGCCCGTCAAGGACCAGCGCACGGCGGCGCGATTGGGAAGGCCCGGGTCATTGCGCCCGATCTGATGGTCGATCTTGAAGTCAGCCGTCGGAAAGGACGACCGCAGGCGCATCCAGTCGGTTTCGACAAAATCCCAGCCCCAGCCGCCACGCGCGCCCCAATGTTCGGTTTTGACGGCGCGGTCATAATCGCTGCGGATCACGGTGAAATCCTTGTCCATGATCCGTTGCAGGATCGTGGCAAGGGTCTTGCCCCATGCGTTATCATTGCCCCGCCCCGTATATGGCCCCTGCACGTCATGGCTGGGATGAAAGGGGCGCTGGCAGGTGTCGGGCCCGCCTTCCTGGGCGATCTGATACTGCGCATAGTCGCTTGGGCGCCAGCCCAGCTGACGGGCGATCCCGCCCACATCGCGGATCAGCCATTCATCGTCGATGACATCGTTCCGGGCAGCACAATCGGCGATCGCGTGGATCGTGAAACGTTTGCCCGTCGGCGCGCCGAACGCGCCGTGGCCTGTGTGCGTCCCCGTCGTGAGCAACCGGTGCGACGACAGGAACCCGTCGTCTTCGTTGCCCGACCAGATCACATCATCGGCCAGCAATTCACGGTCGGGAAATTCGGCCAATGTTGCCAGCGTTCCGTCGATCACACCTGCATTGCCGCGCACAAGGCCCGAAGGGAATCGCATGGGAATGTCCTGAGCGTAATAGTGGTGCAAGGTGGCCAGCCCGCGATCTTCCCAAATCTCTTTGGTGATCTTGACGATATAGTCGGGCAGGTCTTTGAATTTGTTGGAAAACCCCTTCATGGGTGGGCTCCTGTCTGAAGGTGAATCTGTTTCCAGATCGCGGTGTCGTCGATCAGGGTATATTCGCGCCGGATGGTCGGATCGCCCCACGCCCCGTTGCCCGCAAAGGGGCCAAATTCGGCATGGCTGATCCCCATGATATAAACCTCGGCGCCCGTGGGCGTGCCAAACCGGCCCCAGCCTGCGTGCTTGCCATGCAGCGACCAGCGCACCGCAGCGCGGGGCGGCATCATCGGATCGTCGCGCCCGATCACATGTTCCACCTTGAAGGCGGCGTCAGGAAAGGCGGCGCGCAGGCCCACCCAGAATTTATCGGCGTCGCGCCAACCCAGGCCGTTTTGGCCGCCGGGGTAATGCAGATTTGCGGCGCGATCATAGGCGCGCGGGATCACGTCCATTTCAGCCGCCATGATCGCGCGGATCGTATCGGCATAGCGGGTGCCCCATTCGTTATCGTTGCCCTGACGATCATAAGGGCCGACCACGTCATTGGCGGGTGTCATGGGAGGCACGCAATTGTCCGGCCCGCCTTCGCGCGCGATCAGGTCACGGGCCCAGTCAACCACGTCAAACCCCATTTGCGACACTATCGCCGCCTGATCGCGCACCAGCCATTCGTCGTAAACCGCCCCGTCACGGATCGCGCAATCGGCAAGGATACGGTAAGTCACCCGCTTGCCAGTCGGCGCGCCATACATCCCCGCGTGAGCATGGGTCGCAGTGCAAACCAGCCTGTGCGAGGACACATAAGCATCCGATGTCTTGGTCGCGCCTTGGGGGTCATCGCACCAGATCACGTCTTCGCCCAGCAATTCGCGGTCGGGAAATTCGGCCAGTGTCGCCATTGTCGCCGCGATGATATTGCTGTTGTCCACCACCACCGAGGCAGGCGAGCGCACGACCAACCCATCGGCATAAAGATCACGCAGCGCGCCGATGTGCCGCGCCTCCCAGATCTGCCTGGTAATGCCGATGATATAGTGGGGGACGTCCTGCCACCTGGGATCAAAGCCGCGCATTTCCTATCCCGCCGCGCTTTGGGTCGAGCCGCGCAAAATCAGCTTTCCCTCGAGTTTGATCTTGTCCGCAGGCACGTTTGGGTCGGCGATCCGGATCAACAGGGCATCGACGGTTTGCGCCACCATACGGTTGATCGGCTGGCGGTAGCTGGTCAGATCATAGGCGGGCCAGGCGGCGATTGGCACGTCATCGAAACCGGCAATCGTGACGTCCTGCGGCACGCGCAAACCCAGCTTCAATCGCAGCGCATCAAGCACGGCAAAGGCCATGTGATCGTTGCACACAAAAGCCGCATCGGGGCGATCGCTGCCGGCAAACATCTCCAAAGCGGCAGCGCGGGCGGTGCCGTATTCAAATGCACCCACCTCGCGCGAATGCAGGGTCAGCCCAGCCTCGGCGAGCCCGTCCCGAAAACCCGCCTCGCGGTCGCGCTGGGTCGAGGCCCCCTCGAACCCGGCGATATAGCCGATCCTGGTGTGACCGAGGGCTGCGAAATGCTGGGCAATCTCGAAACTGCCACGATAATTGTCGGTGGTCACGGAACACATGGTGTCATTGTCCTGCTCGCGGTTGAACAACACGACCGGAATACCATGGTCCTGACAACGCTCGGCCAGCTCTGATGACATGGAAACCGACGCCAAAACGATCCCATCGACCTGATAATCAAGGATTTCCTTCATCACGCCCTGCACATCGCCAACGGTGGGCGCGGCCATGAAAACCAGCACATGATAGCCCTGCGCCTGCAAGGCAACCGACAGGCGTTCAACCGCCAGCGGGTAGAACTGATTGTCCAGATAAGCGACGACAAGGCCGATAATCCGGCTTTTGCCGGTGATCATCGCGCGCGCCAGAACGTTGGGGCGATAGCCCAGCGCCATTGCCGCGCGTTCGACCTTTTCGCGCGTGCTTTGGGACACGCTGGCACCGGGTGTAAACACGCGGCTGACAGCCGATTGGCTAACGCCCGCACGTGCGGCAACTTGTTGGGATGTCACGCGATCATTTGCCATCAGTCTGCTGTCCAACCTCCATCGATCAACATCGATGTGCCGGTCACCAGCGCCGACGCGGGCGAGGCTAGATAAAGCACCGCGCCCATGATGTCTTCGACCTCGCCAACGCGGCCCAGCTTGATCTTGTCGGCGATCCACGCTGCGCGCGCGGGGTTGTCGAATGTGGCGGCTGTCAGGGGCGTGCGAATGAAGGTCGGGCAAATCGTGTTGACCCTGATCTGGCGCGGCCCCCATTCGATCGCCATAGATTTTACCATACCTTCGAGCCCGTGTTTTGACGCACAATAGACCGCGCGATCAATCCCGCCCACATGGCCCATCTGGCTGCTGATATGGATGATACTGCCCCCGTTGTCCGGCATCCGCGCAGCCGCAAAGCTGGACAGGAAATAGGCGGCACGCAGGTTTAGATGCATCACGGCATCATAATCTTCGGGGGTGGTTTCAAGGGCGGGCGCGTGGCGCGCGGTGCCCGCCGAATTGACGGCAATATCAAGCGCGGGCTGCGCTTCAATCGCCGCCTTCAGCCCGGCCAGATCACCGATATCCAGCGCTAGCGCCTCGGCGGACCAGCCTTCGGTCGTCATTGCATCAACGCTGTCTTGCAGTTTGTCGGCACCGCGCGCAACGCACACCACATGCGCCCCCGCCTCGGCCAGGGCCACAGCACAGGCCTGCCCGATCCCGGACGAAGCCCCCGTGACCAGCGCACGCTTGCCATCAAGACGCATGGATGGGGTGCGCGGGAGGGTCACTCGGCCGCCTCGCGGTAAGGCGCGCCTTCGCCATAGGGCACGTTGATCCCGCCGTAGCGCCGCACGCGGATGTTGCATTGTTCGGCGTGGCCGACGAAGCCTTCCAGCATGCACAGGCGCGAGCCGTATTCGCCGACTATTGTGGCGGCCTCATCCGTGCTGATGCGTTGATAGCTGTGTGTTTTCAGGTACTTGCCGACCCAAAGCCCGCCCGTATACCGCCCCGCCTTTTTCGTGGGCAGGGTGTGGTTGGTGCCGATCACCTTGTCGCCATTGGCCACATTTGTGCGCGCACCAAGGAACAACGCACCGTAGCATGTCATGTGTTCAAGGAACCAGTCGTCGCGGTCTGTCATGACCTGCACGTGCTCGGACGCGATATCATCGGCGACGGCCAGCATTTCGTCATAGGTGTCACAGACAATCACTTCGCCGTAGTCTTCCCATGATGTGCGGGCGGTGTCGGCGGTGGGCAGGATTTTGAGAATGCGATCAATCTCGGCCATTGTCGCCTTGGCCAGTTTGCGCGAATTGGTCAGCAAGACGCAGGGGCTGTTATAGCCATGTTCGGCCTGCCCCAGCAGATCAGTCGCGCAGAGTTCGGCATCCGCAGCCGTTTCATCGGCAATCACCATCGTTTCGGTGGGACCGGCAAACAGATCAATGCCGACGCGGCCAAACAACTGGCGCTTGGCTTCGGCCACGAAGGCATTGCCGGGGCCAACCAGCATATGCACCGGATCAATCGTTTCGGTGCCGATCGCCATCGCACCGATCCCCTGAATGCCACCCAGGACATAGATTTCATGCGCGCCGCCAAGATGCATCGCGGCGATCACGGCCGGGTTTGGTTCGCCATTGAAGGGCGGGGTCGCGGCGATGATGCGCGGCACCCCCGCGACCGAAGCCGTGGCGACCGACATATGCGCCGACGCGACCATCGGGAATTTGCCGCCGGGCACATAGCAGCCGACAGATTGCACGGGGATGTTCTTGTGGCCAAGGAACACGCCGGGCATGGTTTCAACTTCGATATCATGCATGGAGTCCCGCTGGGCCCGGGCGAATTTGCGCACCTGTTCCTGCGCGAATTTGATATCGGCCATTTCGCGGTCCGATACCTTGGCGATGATGCGCTGGATGTCGCCGTCAGACAGGCGGTAGCTGGGCGGGCTGTAATTGTCGAACTTTTCCGCCATTTCACGTAGGGCTGCATCACCACGCGCTTCGATATCGGCCAGGGCCGCTTCGACGGTGGCGCGCACGGCGCTGTCATCGGCGGCGCGCTCGGCTTCGGGTTTACCCTGTTTGAGATAGGTCACTGTCATACCGGTTTCCTTGGGTGCGAGGGTGTTTTGGAGCCATCGTCAAAATGTTCCCAGCCGTGGCCATCAAACACATCGCGGCCCAACTGCGCCAGAACATAGGCGAAGTCGACCGAGACCCAGTTGTCCTTGATCCGGCCATCCTCGATTTTCCAAAAGTCCATGTAGGGGATTTTCACGCGTTTCCCCGTGGGTTCGATACCCATGAAAACGCCCGAGTGCGTGCCTTCGATATGGCCGAAACAGGACGCCCACTCGCCTTCGCAGATAAAGCGGTCGGTTTTATAATCGCGCTCGGTAAAGGCGGCGCGCAGGGGCAATTGCCAGTTGTTACGAAACGCCTGCAAGCCCGGTTTCGTGCCGCAGCCCTGATTGCCGATCCAGCGAAAATCCTCGTGGAAATGTGCTGCCATATCGTTGGAATTGTCGGCCAGCGCCGCTTCCATCCGCAAGATGACCTGACGGGTTGCCTCGGCTTGTTCGGTTGGGGTCATGGCAGGGCGATCCTTTCTCCGCTGGCAGTGTCGAACAGGTGGCAGATGTCGGCGGGGATGCGGGCGCTCACGACCTCGCCAATCTCGGCGCGATAATCCTTGTGGGTCTTGACCGACACCAAGGCACCGCCAAGTCGCCATGTGATCATCGACGCCTCGCCCAGCAATTCGATGGAATACATCGGCGCGGCGATCTGGCCGCCACTTGCGACGATTTCCGCATCCTCGGCGCGGAACCCAAGGGTGATGTTGCCAGACGGCCCGCCGGGCAGGCCCGTCACCTCGATGCCGTCGCCTTTGAACACGCCGCCCTCCAGCTTGCCTTCGACAAGGTTCATCGCGGGCGAGCCGATAAAGCTGGCCACGAACGTATTGGCGGGCATGTCATAGATATCGGTCGGTGTGCCAACCTGCTGGATTTTACCTGCGTTCATCACCACCACACGGTCAGCGAGGGTCATGGCCTCGATCTGGTCGTGGGTCACGTAAACGGTGGTGGTTTTCAGTTTCGATTGCAGGTTCTTGATTTGCGCGCGGGTGCTGACGCGCAGTTTCGCATCCAGGTTCGACAGCGGTTCATCCATCAAGAACACCGTGGGCTTGCGCACGATGGCACGGCCCAGCGCCACGCGCTGGCGTTGCCCGCCCGACAGATCGGCGGGGCGGCGATCCATGAAATCCTCAAGCTCGACCATCTGCACGGCCTTCATCACCATCTCGTGGTGTTGCGCCTTGGGCACCTTGCGCACGCGCAGCGGAAAGCGGATGTTTTCGTAAACCGTGAGGTTCGGGTAAAGCCCGTAGGACTGGAACACCATCGAAATATCGCGATCCTTGGGTTCAAGGTCGTTGACCATCCGGTCGCCCAGCCAGATCTCGCCCTCGGTGATGTCTTCAAGGCCGGCGATCATCCGCATCGTCGTGGATTTGCCGCAGCCTGACGGCCCCAGCAATACCAGAAATTCCTGATCCGCAATATCGAGATCAAAGTTGTCGACACCAACAAACGCGCCCCAGCGCTTGTTGACATTCTTGAGTTGCAGTCTGGCCATTGGTCAGCCCCCTATCCCTTGACGGCGCCAGCGGTCAGACCGCTCACGATTTGGCGTTGGAAAAACAAAATCAGCACGAACAGCGGCACGATCGCCGACACAACGGCGGCAACCGCATACATCACCTTGCCCTCTTCCTGGGTGGACCCAAGGAAGCTGCTGATGCGTGGAATCATCGTCGCGTTTTCCTGCGTCAGAAGCATGGATGTGACGGCAAAGTCATTATAGGCAAGCAGGAAACTGAACAGTCCCGTTGTCACCACGCCCGGCCACATGACCGGAATGATCGCAAGGCGGAACGCCTGAAACCGGGTGCAGCCATCGACCATCGCGGCCTCGTCCAGATCCTTGGGGATGCTTAGGAAAAAGCTGTGCAGCATCCACAGGGTGAACGGCTGGTTGATTGCCACCAGCACGACGATCGTCGTCGGCAGATACCCCCAGATGTTCAACTGAAAGAAGGGCAGCAAATAGCCCGACACCAGCGTCACATGGGGCATCGCCCGAAACACGAGCGCGACCATCAACAGCCAGAAGGTATATTTGAAACCGGACCGTGCCAGTGCGTAACCGCCCAGCGTTCCCAGAGTCAGCGATATGATCACCACTGAAACCGTGACGATGGCCGTGTTCACCACGGCGCGCCAGAATTCCTGTTCAATCCATGCGCCCTCGTAGCCACCCAGCGTGAACGCCCCGCCGGTCTGGCGTTGGGTCACAGGCCCGATGATCGCATTCATCCAGTCGGCGCGGGAAAAGAAATCCCCCTCGACCTTGAATGATCCCCACATGGTCCACAGGAACGGAAAGGCCGCGATGAAAAGCCAGAACAGCACGAACCCGGTCGAAAGCGCGACAAGCGGGAGTGGCCGTTTATGAAGTTTGTCCGACATGGTCTTGCCTCCCCCCTCAGGACTTGCGGTTGAATTCGCGCCAGTTGCGGCGCAGCACCGGCAACAGCAGGATGACGACGCCGACAATCGTCAGCATGGATGTCGCCGCCGCCGAACCAAACAGTGGCGATTCAGCCGCCCGCAGATCGTTGTAGATCAGGTAGCTGAGCGAGGTCGCGCTCGCGGCGGCGGAAAAGCCGATGATCGGCTCGAAGACGCGGAAGTTGTCCATCAACTGCATCAGCGCAATGAACGTCACCAGCGGCATCAGATAGGGGATGATCACAAAACGGACACGTTCCCAGCGGCTCGCCCCATCGACCATCGCCGATTCTAGGGTGTCTTGCGGCACGGTCTGCAAGCCTGCGTAAAACACGACGAATGCAAAGGGCGCCGAATGCCAGACCCCGTAAACGAACAACGTGATCCAGGTCAGCGTCGGCGACGCCTTGAGTGACAGCGACGGGTCGGCAAACAGATATTGCAAGAAGGCCCCGATAATCCCGCGACTGTCGATCATCCAGAACAACACCAGCGATCCTACCAGCGGTGTCACGATCATCGGCAGCAGCGAGAAAAAGATCACCGGCCCCTTCAGCATCGCCGGGATCGAGTTGACGACCACGGCGATGATGAAGCCTAGGATGATCACCAGCGGCGTGACGATGAACGTATAGGCCAGCGTAAAGGCCAGCGCCTTGTAGAATGGCAAATTCATGATCCGTGATCGGATTTCGCCAAAGTTTTCACTGGTGGCGACGATCTCGGTGACTTCGTCAACGGCAAGGTGCGTCGCGTTCGTGTAGGTGCCCAAACCGTTGTAACGCCCCTGCGGCCGGGCTTCGCGCAGTTCGGCCATTGCCGCCACGTCGACGCTTAGTTCGGTGGTGCAGCCAAACGGGCCACAGGTCTCGCCCTCGATCATGATCTGTTCGTGCGAGATAAAGAGTGACTGATACCCGACCGAGAAAATCGGGATGGCGATGAACAGGATCATGGCAAAGAGAGAGGGCCAGATGAAAGCCAGAAACGTCTTGTGTGGCATGACTATCCTCCTGCCTTGCCCATGCAGTGTGGCAAAGCCGCTATCGCATTAACTGGGGGGACGCGGGGGGCCGGTGGCCCCCCGCAAATCGCTTAGTTCAGGAAACCGGCTTCGGTTGCCGCGGCGGTGTAGGCAGCGGTGATATCAGCGATTGCCTGTTCGGCACTTTCGCTCCCCTGCAGGTATTCAACAAGGTTGTCACCCAGTGCGGTGTGCAGCAGACCCATGTATGGCAGCATCGGATAAGGACGCGCCCCACCCTGCAGGTCGGCGATCACACCACTGGCTGCGCGTGACGGCTCGTAACCCTCGATCAGCCAGACTGCGGCGTCACGGTTTGCCTGCATCATTTCAGGGGAAATGCCGACCATCATCGCGCGGAAGGAGGCCTCGGCATCTTCATCGCTGATGTTCTTGGCAATGGTGAATCCGTCCCACCACAGCGCGGCACCGGGCACATCGCCGACAGTTGGTGCAGCGGCAAACTGTGTTGCGGCGGCAATTTCCGGGGCCGGGTTATCGTCAGCGATGTAACCACCAGCGCGCGAACCCCACGTGATCGACAGCGCAACTTCGCCAGCTTCCCAGACAGGTTTCTGCGCATTGCTGTCATATGTCGCCCAATCGGCGCTCATATAGTCGGTCATCTGTTTCATCGCCGCAAGCACGGCCATGCCGTCTGCGTTGTCGATGGCCAGTTCGGCGGTGCCGGGCACAAAGAAGTCAGCGCCGGTGCCAAGGTATGTGTTCACAAATTCCGCAGCGACGTTCCAGCCGGGCATGTAGTTGGACGACAGCGGCGATTCCATCACGCCATTGGCGCGCAGGGTTTCGGCAGCCGCGAACATCTCGGCATAGGTCGTCGGCACCTCGATGCCGTTTTCCGCCAGGATATCCTCGCGGTAGAACAGGTGCTGTGCGTTGGCCATAAAGGCAACCGCCATGATCTTGCCGTCCACGCGGATCAGCTGGCTTTCCTGTAATTGCGCACCGTATTCAGCGACCAGATCGTCAAGCGGGCGGATCAGGTCATCATTCAGCAGCGGCACGATCGAACTTGTCGCGACAATCGCAACCGTATAGGTCGCGGGATCGGCGGTGAGTGCAGCAACCTGGATGTTCCTGTGTTCTTCGGTCTGGTTGCGGGACACTTCGACGGTGTCGGTGGCACAGGTTTCCGCCGCCTCGCCAATCACCTGCAACGCCGCAAAGTCGTTGGACAGTATGCGGACCGAGCCCGATTCGATCCCGCACCCCGCGTCTGCATCCGCCCAGGCTACGCCCGCTGATGCGATCAACGCACAGGCGGCAACCATCGTTTTTGTCTTGAAAATCATTCCGATCTCTCCCGTTGATAGGTAGGCCTGCTTCACCAAAGTGGCGTTGACCTTTTTGGTATTTCGACGTCAGCCAAAGCCTGACGCCCGTTCAGGTTAGCCACGATTGAATACGTTTGCAAGAGATTCGGCTCTAGGTATGCAAGGCCCCACTGACGCCAGAATTGGCAACTTTACATGTGGCATCGCAGCATGAATACGGTCGAGGTATCGCTTCCCCTGACCCCACAGAACGGTTTATGCAATCGTATGCATTCATGATGAAGGGAACGGGGGGGTTCACTAACATGCGGACAGGGACCGCGACGGCAGAGACCATCCTAGACGTACTGGACGGGGAAGGGCTGGCCGATATCGACCTGGACGCCGTGGCCCGACTGTGCGTCCCGCTGTGGGAAATCCCCGTCGCAGATCGTCAGACCGTCGCGGACCTGTGCAAGCACCCGTAGACGGCAAGAGATTGCGAAGGCGCGGAATAGCTTGCGGCCTATTCCCCGGTGCTTAGGCGCGTCATGGACCGCGCCGGGGCCGCGTCTCATAGAGGCGCGGCCTTTCTACTTCGCAAACGTTCGCCTTGTTTGCTGGATCGAAAGCTTTGCATCGCATAGACTTAGCGCAAGAAAAGCGCAGGAGCGAAAATGCGAGTAACGGACCCGCGCAACGGCAAGCAAGCACCTTTAGACGTCGATTTGGCGCAACGTTGGGCTAAGGAATTCTCCGAATGGTCGGCACAAGAATGCGGGCACGAACGGCAGCAATTGCGGCGCGGTACGAACAAGGGGGGTGCCCCTGTGTTTCGAATGCAGTGCTTGGATTGTGGCTTGCGGGTTGGGAACCCTGTAAAGCGCCCTTCTGACGCAGATGAATTGCCAGAAATAGACGACGCTATGCGCGATACCTACGACGCAAAGAGGGACGCAGCAAAAGCAAAGATTGACCAAAAGTACGTCGAAATTCAGTTGCGACGTTGGCGTGCGAAAGAGCAAGGCGAAAGCTACTATAGGCAAGCACACAATGCGTACCTAGCTTCGCCCGAATGGCGCGAACTTCGGCAACGCGTAATGGATCGGGCACAAGGGCTTTGTGAGGGTTGCCGACGGTCACCGACTAAAGAAGTCCATCACCTTAGCTATGAGCATTGGGGCCACGAATTTCTGTTCGAACTTGTCGCCCTGTGCGGCGACTGCCACGACCGCATTCATGCTAAGGGCGTTCACGAGGCATTGGTAGAAGGATGCGCGGGTTGTCTTCATGCCAGCCGGGGAAGCTACTGCCGCCTCTACGACGTCCCAATGATTAATGCGCTAGAAGCTGACGAACTCTGCACATTCGAGCGCGAAGGCTTTGAACCAACCTTCTAGCTTGCGACATTCGATCACGCTTTCGTGAGCGTTCGAAGCCCCTTTCGGGACGATTGTGGCCCGGTCTGTGGCGTGGGTAGTTCGTGGGTAGATTACCCAGAACTCGAAATTATCCAATGAAATAAATGGGCAATGGCGGAGACGAAGTCCGCCATTGGAACTTCTTATGAGTTCTCATGTGATCCAACAAAGCCTTATTTAATAGTGGCTTAATTGACTATTTTTCCGGTGACTTCCTAACAGATGCGCTGTATTCCCCTCCATAATGGGGGATCATTAGGGGGATCAAACTGTGCCTAGTTCAGGAATTCGAACACCCAAGAAGGCTCTAACAGCCGCGTTTGTTCGCTCAACCACCGCAGCGGGCAAGCACTTCGATGGCAACGGCCTATACCTGTTTGTTAAACCCAACGGTGCGAAGCAGTGGGTGCAGAGAATTAACATAAGGGGCAAGCGCACCGAGATGGGCTTAGGCAGCGCTGATCTTGTACCTTTGTCTGAGGCCCGCGAAGCGGCCCTAGAGAACCGAAAGCTTGCACGGTCTGGAGGAGATCCCCTAAAGGCAAAGCGCGAAGCTCAAGACGTGCTGACCTTCGAGGAGGCGGCCCACAAAGTTCATGAGATGAACAAGCCAAGCTGGTCGAACGCCAAACATGCCGCGCAGTTTATCAGTACGCTGGAAACCTACGCCTTTCCAACCTTAGGTAAATACAAGGTCGGTGAAATCACAACAGCAGATGTGCTTGCCGTTCTAACGCCGATCTGGCTTACCAAACAGGAAACGGCAAGGCGCGTTCGTCAACGTATCGGGACCGTGATGAAATGGGCCATTGCTCAAGGTTGGCGGCAGGACAACCCCGCACAGAACATCGAACAGGCACTGCCCAAACAGACTAAGGCCGTGAAGCACCGCAAGGCATTACCCTATGCCGATGTGGCCGATTGCATAGAGGTTGTGAAAGCCTCTGGCGCTGGGCGCACAACGAAGCTGGCCCTAGAATTCTTGATCCTGACAGCGGCGCGCTCTGGCGAAGTACGTGAAGCAGTTTGGGATGAAATTTATCCAGATATGCGCAGCCCCGCTAATCCTGCTAATTCCGCTAATCGGGCCGAATGGATCATTCCAGCAGAGCGCATGAAAATGAAGCGCGAACATCGAATTCCCCTATGCAAACGTGCCGTTGATATCCTTCACGAAGCCAAAGAGCTGAACGATGGCGGGATCTACGTTTTTGCAGGAACAAAGCAGGGCCGCCCCCTTTCGGATATGACGCTTTCCAAGTTGGTCAAAGAACTTGGCTTTGACGTTGACGTTCACGGCTTCAGGACTTCTTTTCGAACTTGGGCGCAAGAAAAGACAGACGTCTCCCGCGAAGTGGCCGAAGCTGCGTTGGCCCATAGCATCAAGGATGCCTCCGAAGCGGCCTATGCGCGTTCAGATCTGTTTGAAAAGCGGCGTGTTCTGATGGATGATTGGGCGGCATATTTAGCGAAAGACGCTCTATGACCGATGGTGGCAAGATCAGGGCAACACATCCGTTTGACATCGAGATGGAAAAGCGTGCCATTGCATTTCATGAAAAGCTCGCAGTTCTGAAAACTTATAATGGGAACCCGCCTTGGGACCTCTTGTGTGAAACTGCGGCGGCGTCACACTTTCTTTATGACGCAAAACGGCGCTCGCCCACAGCTGACTTCTGGGAAAGGCCCGTTAGTTTCATTAACTTGGTTTCTATTGCACGTGAAAACCGGCTTGAAGGTAGCACGCTTGAGATTGGAAAGGGCGCAGCAGAAGAAATGATTTTCAGAGCAACTGAAGATCCTGACTACTTTGAGGGCCTCAAGACATTTTGCGAATATGCGTTGACTGGTGAACCTATGCCAAACAGCGGCGAAACGACCTTTACGCTTCACCCATTGCTGTTCCGTTGGATCGGAAAAGTTTCAAGCCGCGACATTACAAAAGTCAAAACTCGGAAACGACAAGTTCTTAGTGTGGAGATAGTACACGAAGCAATCGCTAACACGGTTCAATTCCTTCACGATCAAGGCGTACCGATATTTAGAAATCCAGAAACTGAAAGCTCCGTAAACGCGTGCGATGCGGTTGCTGAGATATCTGGCGAAGCACTGGGGCGAAAACCGATCAAAGGCGATGCTGTGAAGAAGATTTATTATGCTTCGATTTGGCGGCGTATGGAAAGTTAGAGCGGCTGTAACTCACACTTTTCGAGCCACGATTTTTTTGTCTAGTTGACCTGTCATGTTCTCAAAAAGAAAGGAATGAACATGACTAAAATACTCAAACGACCCGAAGTAGAAAGCCGCACAGGGCTTTCCAGATCGACTATTTACGCTGGAATGACGAAAGGCACCTTCCCCCAAGCGGTTAAGCTGGGACCACGTGCCGTTGGATGGCGTGAAGCTGATATTGTTAGCTGGCTTGATGGCCTCAAACTTCGCAATGAGGTTTGATCATGAGACATACTAACGAAAAGAGCCGAACCCTGTTGCAGCAGGATCCAGCTCAAATTTCTTGCCAATGGTCACTGGCGATTGAACATAAAGATACAGCAAACGAACCTAAGCGTCAAACTCTGCGCGCGCTCACTTATTTCGATGGGGGCGTGCAATGACGGATGCAAAGACGTTGACTACGGCACTCAAAGGGCGCTGGCACGGTCGCTATGGCCTTGCCTTCTGCCCAGCGCACCACAACACCAAAACCCCTGCGCTTAGCCTCTCTAATGGATCAGAAGGCCAGATCTTGGCGCATTGCCATGCGGGCTGTGACTTCTTGGACATTCTGGAGGCGCTCAAAGGCATGGGGCTGCTTGAAGGGCGCGGAACCTATACGCCACCCGATCCAGCAGAGCAGGCGAAACGGCGCAGGCAAGAAAAAGTGAGACTAACCCAACGTGCAACCCAAGCGCGGCAAGCCTGGGATAGCGCCCAGCCGATTGCAGGCACCTTGGCGGAAACCTATCTGCGCAAACGCGGGATCACCTGCGCCTTGCCTGAAACTCTGCGGTTCAATCCCTCATGCTGGCACCACAGCGCCCAACGCATTCCGGCTATGATAGGCCAGATCGAAGGCGGTGAAGGTTTTGCCGTGCATCGAACCTATCTGAGTTCGGGCGGGTCAAAAGCGGAACTTTCGCCAAACAGAGCCATGCTCGGAAGCTGCAAGGGCGGCGCTGTGCGCGTGTGTGATGGCAATGGGCCGTTGGTTGTTGCCGAGGGGATAGAGACGGCCCTATCGCTTGCCTCTGGCCTTCTTGATGGCCCTTCAATGATCTGGGCGGCGCTTTCTACATCTGGGATGCAAGCGCTTTCACTTCCCGCCTTGCCTCACAAAATGATCATTGCCTCTGACAGTGATGACAATGGCGCTGGGCGCAGAGCGGCGCAGGCATTAGCCCAACGAGCGAGCCAGTTAGGGTGGGAGGTGTCCCTACTCCCCGCCCCGCAAGGACAAGATTGGAATGATTATTTGAACATGAAAGGCGGTGCAGCATGAACGCAATCACCCCAGAACAATTTAAGGCCGAAGGGCCACAACCACTGTTGCGCACAATTCCAGAAGGCGCACCATATCCAGTTCATGCGCTGGGGCCACTCAGGGAAGCCGTAGAGGCAGTGCAGGGGCAAACTCAAGCGCCTTTCGCCATTCCCGCGCAGTCAGCGTTGGCGGTTGCCTCACTGGCCGTACAGGGTTTTGCCGATGTAGAGACGCTTGGCGGTCAGCGGGCAGTCTCTCTCTATTGCCTGACAATTGCGGCGTCGGGTGAGAGGAAATCCAGTTGTGACGGCCCTTTAATGGAAGCCGTGCGGACATTCGAAAAAGAACAAGCAGATGCCCAGCGCAACGAACTGGAGTGCTGGAAAAACGCACATGCCGTTTGGGACGCCCAGCGCAAAAAGCTGCTACAAGAATGCGGGAAGGCCAAAGACAAAACAAGTTCAGCGGGTGCGCAAGCCGATTTGGATGCCCTTGGGCCAGAACCTACGCCCCCGCCGTCTACAGACCGCACCGTGTCTGAACCTACCTATGAAGGGTTGGTGCGCAAACTGGGAGAGGGGCAACCAAGCCTAGGGCTGTTCTCAGACGAAGGGGGACAGTTCCTTGGCGGCTTTGCAATGGCGAAGGACCAACGCACCAAGACCCTCGCCGCGTTTAATGACCTTTGGCAGGGAAACCCTATCCAGCGCACAAGAGCTGGCGATGGCTCTAGTGTGCTCTATGGGCGCAGGCTGGCCATTCACTTGATGGCACAACCAGCGGTGCTGCGCGACTTTATGGCAGACCCGATGACAGCAGATACAGGCTTTTTGCCGCGCTTTCTGATTACGGAACCAACGAGCACAATTGGCACTCGGTTCTATGCAGCTATGCGAAGGGATCCAACCGCGCTGGGCAAGTTCTCAAGACGGCTGAAAGCTATTCTGGAAACACCCTTGCCGATGGATGATAGCACGTCAGCTTTGTCTCCAAGACTCCTGCCTCTGTCCGATCAGGCCCGCGAGATCTTAGCTCAGTTTTATGATGAAATTGAAGCGGCAATGGGCAATGGCGGGGCCTATGTGGGCATAACTGGTTATGCCTCCAAGTCACCAGAGCAAGCGGCAAGGATTGCAGCGGTTTTGACCCTCTGGGAGGATATAGAGGCCAAGCAGGTAGAGCCACTCACGATGTCTCATGCAGTAGATCTGGCACGGTTTTATCTTGGCGAGGCTCTGCGATTGTCAGACGCGGCAATCGTCTCAGCAGAAACCGCGAAGGCAGAGCGCCTGCGAGTGTGGTTGCTGGATACGTGGCCACACCAAGAGATCTTGCCAAGCGAGGTGGTGCAGTCTGGTCCGAACAGTTTGCGCGAGTTGAAAACTGCAAAGGCTGCCCTGAAAACCCTTGAGGATGCAGGGTGGCTTGTGCCTATGGAAGAAGGTTCCGTGATACGTGGCAGCGCTCGAAAACTTGTTTACAAGATAAGTACGCAGGGCCTGATCGACTAGCGGTCTAGCGCGATTAGCAGCATTGGGCGGCGGGTTTTGGCTCGCCGCTTTTTTCTTTTGAAGGTCAATAACAAGCCTCTCAGGAGGCTGGAAGAGAATAACGGCCAAATTCCAAAACCGTGCGAGTTCTTTAATTTGACATGCACGAAAAACGAACATCTAGTACTTATCTTGGTCGTGCGAGGTCATGCTTTTGGGACAGATTGCAATAAAGCGTAGGACAGGCGAAGTCATAGAAGCTTTTTCTGTCAGTAGCGATGAGTGGAATGAGATCCGCCGTGAGGTCATCGGCACCTATCTGATGCCCCAAAGCGAGTGGCCAGCAGTTCCAAAGGTATCAATCAGAGGGCTTCGTTACTTTGCGCATCATCCCGGCTTTGAAGGAGCGAAGCCTGAGCCAGAAAGCTACGCTCATACACGTCTGAAAATTGACGTTGCGAAAGCGGCGCGCCGTCTTGGCTACCAAGCCGATCTAGAAGAAGCTGGGACCTGCCCTAAAGGTTCACAATGGCGAGCAGACGTTATGGTTACCGATCACAACAACGCAAAAATAGCCTTTGAAGTTCAGCTATCCAGTCAGACCTTAAATGAGTATCGGCTCCGAACTGAGCGCTATGTAGCATCAAATATCCGATGTTGCTGGATCTTCCCAAAACGTAAAGGTTCAACGAAACTCACCTCGCTAGAACAAGCAATACGCCATGAAAATAAACAGTTTAATGATGAGAGCACGTTGATTCAAATTGCAGACGAACATTTACAAGCCTTGAGCTTCTTTATGGACAGCAAAGACACTTACCCAGAAGAATTACCCATGCTCCACTTGCATGGCGCTATTGGCCAGAATTCCAACAAGGAGTTTGATGTGGCAATCCTAAATATAATCAAAAAAAAGACGCGTTGGGAGAGGCCCTATTGGTATTGGAGCGAAATTTGAAAGATAAGTACGCAGGGCCTGATCGACTAGCGGTCTAGCGCGATTAGCAGCATTGGGCGGCGGGTTTGCCCGCGCCACACTTCATAGTAGGCGGGTAGCACGTTATCATGTTAGCCATTTAGCCAGACCAAGCTTTAGGCGAAAAAGTGACACGCATAAAAATCAATGCAGACAGTCAAGAAACGAAAGATTTTCGCTACATGGTTGGTGATGATCACTTTGAGAGAGCGCTGGTAGATACTGCAACCAATCATATCGACACGGCTTTCCAAAAGGTTTTCGGTCAAAACCTACTTAAGATCCAGTTCACGTCTCGAGGGCATTCGGTTTGGTCGCCCTTTTGGCTAGAAGCAAATAAACGCAACCTAGCTACGATTATGGAACAGGAACTTGTTCGCATCGTCGGAATAAGGCCAGTGATCGACCTTCCTCTTGATTTTGATGAAGCTATTGATCTTGAGCAAGATCAAAAAGTTGGGGATCTCTCTGGCTTTATGACGCTGTGCGAGGCCAGTAAGAGTATCCCGCCTGCTATCAAGATTAAACGGATGAAAAAGTGGAAGCGACTTACGGTTTCGTTTCTAGAAGTCTATGTTCCTGCGGATATCTTTCCTTGGCGAGACATAGATCCAAGAAGCTGTAGTTGCCCCAAGTGTGCGCTAATCCCACAGCAAGGCATCATACCTAGTTTCTATTGTGGTATCTGCGGCGACGGTTTTTGGTGTTCTTGCATGTCGTGCGCCGTTGAGAAACTCTTAGTAAGGACAAATTATGACCGAGGCCCCATCCAAAAGTTAATTGAAACAGCAGAACAGCGCGATGGCGTATGTCACCTTTGCCGTGGCGTGCCCGTTACATCATTGAGCACGAACCAAGAAGGTGAAATCTCTTCACTCATGTCTCGGTATCACGAATACCGCCATGTCGCAGCAATTGAACACGATGGGGACTGGCGCGCAGGTGAGAACGCGCTTCGAGAGCGGCTAGGGATACCGAAAATTGGGGAGGGGTGGATTGGCGAAGCACTACTTCTCAACAGGATAATTTCGCTTTTTCCAGATGAAGAAATTATCCATCAAGGCTCGCCAAGTTGGCTAGGACGGCAACGGTTTGACGTTTGGATCCCGCGTTTGAAAGTCGCCGTTGAATACAACGGCGAACAGCACTACGCGCCAGTCAGTCAGTTTGGGGGCGATGCTGGCTTTCAAGCCACTCGCATGAGAGACGCGAAGAAAAGACAGCTATGCGCTGAAAACGGAGTGCGGATGGTTGAGATCGCTTACAATGAAGCGCTGACAGATGATCAACTTCTAGACTTGATCAATGGATAGATCGACGAAAGTGGCAAACTTAAGGTCCCAAATCATGGCACGCAAGTTCAGCTATGTGGTCTACAAAATCACATTCCCAAACGGAAAAATTTACATCGGGAAAGATATTGGCAAAGATGGGCATACGATACGGTACTTTGGGAGCTGGAATTTTGCCCGCGTCGAAGCCGACTTCACTAAAGATGAACTGAGAGACTTCACCATACGTCGAGAAATCCTGTTTGAAGGCCCCGACAAAGTAGAAGTTGGGCGGCGAGAAATGGCTCTGATCGTTGAGCACGGGGCAAACGATCCTGAGCGAGGCTACAATACTGTGCCGAAATTTAGATCGACCAACGAAACGTCAGAGCAAATCTAGTTCCAGCCAGTTCCAGAACGATGTGGGGGATCAGGTGGGGGATCAAAAACACCAGATCGTTGTTTTATCAATTAAAAACAACGACTTAGATGATTAAAGTGGCGGAGACGAAGGGATTCGAACCCTCGAGACCCTTCCGGGCCTACTCCCTTAGCAGGGGAGCGCCTTCGACCACTCGGCCACGTCTCCGCTGACCCGTTTAGTGACGCGCGTGGCGGGGGGCAAGTCGAAAAAGGGCAGCTTGCAGTATCTTCGTGGGCGCGGGGTGGTGACGCCAGCGACGCGCGCCCCCATCCGGCCCAATCAGGTGTTGAACAGGAAGTGCAGCACATCGCCATCCTTGACGATATAGCCCTTGCCTTCGGCGCGCATTTTACCGGCTTCCTTGGCAGGCTGTTCACCGCCCAGGCTGACGAAGTCATCAAAGGCGATCGTCTCGGCGCGGATGAACCCTTTTTCGAAATCACCGTGGATCACGCCGGCGGCCTTGGGTGCGGTCGTGCCTGCGCGGATCGTCCAGGCGCGGGCCTCTTTCGGGCCAACGGTAAAATAGGTCTCAAGGTGCAGCAACTGATATCCCGCTTCGATCAGGCGGTCCAAACCGGCCTCGGCCAGACCCATTTCGGTCAGGAACATCTCGGCCTCATCGGCGTCCAGCTGGCTGATTTCCTCCTCGATCTGGGCGCTGATGATGACATGGGCGTTGCCCTCGGCGGCGGCCATTTCGGCAACGGCAGCGGAATGGGCATTGCCGGACACGCTTTCGTCCTCGCCCACGTTGCAGACATAAAGAACCGGCTTGGTCGTGAGCAGTTGCAACATCTTCCACTGCTTGGCGTCATCTGCGTCAACCTCGACCAGACGGGCGGGTTTGCCGTCTTCAAGCACCGTTTGGGCGGCCTTGAGCAGACGTTCCTGTTGCACCGCTTCCTTGTCGCCGCCGCGCACCTTGCGGGTGATATTGACCAGACGCTTTTCGATGCTTTCCAGATCGGCCAGCATCAGTTCGGTTTCAATCGTGGCGGCATCGGCGACCGGATCAACGCGCCCCTCGACATGGGTCACATCGCCGTCCTCGAAACAGCGCAGCACATGGGCAATCGCGTCCACCTCGCGGATATTGGCCAGAAACTGGTTGCCCAGCCCCTCGCCCTTGCTGGCGCCCTTCACAAGGCCCGCGATATCCACAAATGTCATGCGGGTGGGAATGATCTGTTTCGATCCGGCAATCGCCGCCAGTTGGTCCAGCCGTTTATCGGGCACAGCCACATCGCCGACGTTGGGTTCAATCGTACAAAACGGAAAGTTCGCCGCTTGCGCCGCCGCCGTGCGAGTGAGCGCATTAAACAAAGTCGATTTGCCCACGTTCGGCAAACCCACGATACCCATCTTGAAACCCATCTGCATGACTCCGGCTTGATTGTTTGCGCGCTTCTACGGCGCGGCTGGCAACACCGCAAGGCACCCCTTGATTTTCCCGCCCTCATGACGCACACCGCCTGTGATTTGCACGGGGACAGACATGACACGGATCGACGCCGAATTCGCCGAACTTCAGGCCGCGGGCAAAAAGGCGTTTGTTGCCTATGTCATGGCGGGCGACCCCGATTATGACACCTCGCTCGAGATCGTGCGCGGGTTGCCGGGTGCGGGCGTGGATATCATCGAACTTGGCATCCCCTTTACCGATCCGATGGCCGACGGCCCGACGATCCAACTGGCAGGCCAGCGCGCGTTGGAGGCCGGGCAAACCCTGGAAAAGACCCTGCAAATCGCGCGTGAATTGCGCAAGGAAAACGACACGACGCCGATCGTGCTGATGGGCTATTATAACCCGATCTATTCGCGCGGCGTCGATCGCTTCCTCAAGGACGCAGTGGCCGCAGGGATCGATGGGCTGATCATCGTCGATCTGCCCCCCGAAGAGGACAGCGAATTGTGCATCCCCGCGCAGGCCGCGGGCATCAACTTCATCCGCCTTGCCACCCCCACGACGGACGACAAACGCCTGCCAAAAGTGCTGCAAAACACATCCGGTTTCGTCTATTATGTCTCGATCACCGGCATCACTGGTGCGGCAGCAGCCCAAGCCGCAGATGTGGCCCCCGAAGTGGCGCGTATCAAAGCCAAGACCGACCTGCCCGTGATCGTCGGCTTTGGCGTGCGCACGCCTGAAGCGGCACAAGATATCGCCGCCGTGGCCGATGGCACCGTGGTCGGGTCAGCCATCGTCGAACGGATTGGCAAAGGCGACAGCCCCGCCGATGTCCTGGCCTTTGTCAAATCCCTCGCCGACGGCGCACACCGCGCCTGATCCCCTTTTTCTTCCAGAATAATTTCCGCCGGAGGCTGCGCGCGTCGCGTCCTTGTGCGGCGTTGATGGTTCTTGCCCAAACCTTGGCAAATTGGTAACAGAACCTCACCAATATCGCGCGAAAGGCCCTGCCATGCCCGTCATCACCTCAATCGACGATCTGAAACGCATCTATAAGCGCCGCACGCCGAAAATGTTTTACGACTACGCCGAAACCGGCAGTTGGACGGAACAAACGTTTCGCGAAAACACCTCGGATTTTGACCAAATCCGCCTGCGCCAGCGGGTAGCGGTGGATATGACGAACCGCACGACCAAGACGCAGATGATCGGGCAGGATGTGGCGATGCCCGTGGCCCTTGCCCCTGTTGGGCTGACGGGCATGCAATGCGCCGATGGTGAAATCAAGGCCGCCAAGGCGGCGGAAAAGTTCGGCGTGCCCTTCACGCTGTCGACCCTCTCGATCTGCTCGATCGAGGACGTGGCGGAAAATACGACCAAACCATTCTGGTTTCAGGTCTATACCCTGAGGGACGATGATTTCATGCGCCGCCTGTTTGATCGCGCGCGCGATGCGGGGTGCAGCGCCATCGTCATCACGCTTGATCTGCAAGTGCAGGGCCAGCGCCACAAAGACCTCAAGAACGGGCTTTCCGCCCCGCCGAAACTGACAATGGCCAGTATTGCGAACCTTGCAACCAAATGGTCCTGGGGATTGCAGATGTTGCAAACCAAGCGGCGCACGTTCGGCAATGTGATCGGCCATGCCAAGGGTGTCTCTGATCCGTCGTCCCTGTCGTCCTGGATCGCCGAAGCCTTCGATCATGCCCTTGATTGGAAGCGCGTCGCCGAATTGATGAAAATGTGGGGCGGCAAGGTGATCCTCAAGGGGATCATGGACGTCGAAGACGCCAAAATGGCCGCCAAACTGGGCGCGGATGCGATTGTCGTGTCCAACCACGGCGGGCGGCAATTGGACGGCGCGCTGTCGTCGATCCGTATGCTGCCCGCGATCATTGACGCGGTCGGTGACAAGGTCGAAGTGCATCTCGATAGCGGAATCCGGTCAGGTCAGGACGTCCTCAAGGCGATGGCGATGGGGGCCAAGGGCACCTATATCGGGCGCGCCTTTGTCTATGGTCTTGGGGCGATGGGCGAAAAGGGCGTGACTACGGCACTGAACGTCATTCACAAGGAACTTGATACGACAATGGCGCTCTGCGGCAAGCGCGATATTCACGATGTGGGCCGCGATATCCTGTTGGTTCCCAAGGATTTTCAAGGGTCGTGGGCCTAGGCGGCCTTGATTGCCATGCGCAGCCGTGCGGCGACCAGCGACAGCGGCGCGGCCATCACCAATAACAACGCGACAGAGGCAAATGCCACGCGCAGGCCCATTGCCTGGCTCAGATATCCCATGAACACGGGCGCAAGGAAAAAGCCCGAAAAGCCCATGACGGCGGCCTTGCTGATCGCCTCGGTCCGGTGGTGTGGCGCAACCAGTTTGCCGACCAGCGCAAGTCCCATCGGGCCGATCACAGACACCCCCAGCCCCAGGATGCCAAAGCCGATATAGGCCACCAAAGGGGTCGGCGCGAAAGCCGCGATCAACGCGCCACTTGCGGAAATCAGCGAGGCCCAGAAGACCACCGTGACTTCGCGCAGTTTTTCCGACACGACCTGCCCCGAAAACCGCCCGAACGCCATCGTGATCCCCAGCATCGCGGGGCCAAGCGCGCCCTCGGCCGCACCCCCGCCAAGGGTGCGTTCCACATGCAGGGCCGACCATGCTTCGACCGTGGCCTCGGACATGAAGGCAACCAGAACAATCCCGCCGCACACAATGATCGGGATCAATGGGTAACGCCCACGCAGACCGTCAGCCGGTTCAACCGTATCGACATCCATGCGCAGTTGCGCCGCGATCGCCAGCGTCACCACCCCCATGCCGCCAAACACCCAAAGCGGGTCAAGCCCGCCTTCGCGCGCGGCACCTGTGATCAATGCGCCCGTGGCATAAGCCACCGAAAACATGGCGTGATTACCGTTCATCAGGCTGCGGCCCGTGCGCCCTTCCAACTCGCTCACCCGCGCGTTCATGATGACGTCAAGCAAGCCGGAACACAGGCCCACACCGACAAAGGCGACGAAAAACCACGCAGGTGTTGTGATCTGTGCAGGGAACAGCCAGATGAAGGCCAACAGGATCGCCGCGAATTGCATGCCCCTTGCCCCCAAGATTCTGTCCACCCGCGGGGCCAGAAACATCGACGACACAAGCCCAAAGGCCGAGCCCAGCAAAAGCGTGCCGAACTGCGCGTCATTCACGCCCAATTGCTCTTTTATTACAGGAACATAGGCCGCAAACCCGCCCCAAAACAAGCCAACCACCACAAAGGCAGAGGCAGGACGGCGGGACAATATGAGAGCGCTAACAACGGACATAGCCGCGATTAGACATGGCCCACCGGCCGACACAAGCCAGAATCATCTTTTCAAACGGCTGATCCTGCCCTATACGCCCAACTTCACTGGGATTTTGACGCCAATGTCATGCCCATATTTGAAAGCGGGTCCCAAGCAACACCGGGGATGCGCGAGATATGTAAAGGACACGACAATGGCAGGTAAAATTCCTGATCTTCACGCTGACATCCGCACCGGCACAGGCAAGGGTGCGGCTCGTTCCGCCCGCCGCGCGGGCAACGTTCCCGGTATCGTTTATGGCGGTGACGCCGATCCGTTGCCGATTTCGATCCCCTTTAACCCGCTGCTGACGCGCCTGCGCGCCGGCCGCTTCATGTCGACCCTGTTCAACCTCAAGGTCGAGGGCCAGGAAGACGTCCGTGTGATCTGCCGCAACGTGCAGCGCGATGTCGTCAAAGACCTGCCAACGCACCTTGACCTGCTGCGCCTCAAGCGCACGTCGAAAATTGCGCTGTTCCTGACGGTTGAATTCGTCAACGAAGACGCGGCACCCGGCATCAAAAAGGGCGGCGTGCTGACAGTTGTGCGCCCTGAAATCGAACTGCTGGTAACTGCGGGCGATATTCCTGAACATATCATCGTTGACCTGACCGGTCTTGAAGTCGGCGATACGGTCACGATCTCGTCGATTGATCTGCCCAAAGGCGTCAAGCCAACCATCGACCGCGATTTTGTGATCGCCAACATTCAGGCACCTTCCAGCCTGCGGTCCGCCGATGACGAGGATGAGGCCGAAGAAGAAGTCGCAGCCGACGACGTGCCAACTGCTGGCGACGACGCGGCGGCCGAGGAATAAATCGTTCCACGACACTGATTTTTGGAAACGGGGCCTTTCGGGGCCCCGTTTTTCGTTGCGGGGTGCTGGTAAGGCCCCATGATCACCGCTAGTTTGCGCCCATGAAAATGTTTGTAGGCCTTGGCAATCCCGGCGCGAAATACGCGCAAAACCGTCATAATATCGGCTTTATGGCCGTCGACCAGATCGCCACCGATCACGGCTTTGCGCCCTGGCGCGCCAAGTTTCAGGGGCAGGTCAGTGAAGGCCGACTGGGGTCCGAAAAGATCGTGCTGCTGAAACCCGGAACCTTCATGAACCTGTCAGGCCAGTCCGTGGGCGAAGCGATGCGGTTTTACAAGCTCGACAGCACCGACATCACCGTCTTTCACGACGAAATTGATCTGGCCCCCGCCAAGGTCCGCCTGAAGGCGGGCGGCGGCCACGCGGGCCACAACGGGCTACGCTCGATCCATCAGCATATCGGGCCGCACTATGATCGCGTGCGCCTGGGCGTGGGCCATCCGGGCCACAAGGACGCGGTGCCGGGATATGTGCTGCACGATTTCGCCAAGGCGGACGCTGAATGGCTTGATGATGTGTTGCGCGGGCTGTCGGACGGTGCCGTGGCATTGGCCGAAGGGGACGGGCCGCGCGCGCTGAACGCGGTCGCCCTGCGGGTTGCGCCCGCACGCTCATCCACCACAACGCCCAAGGCAAAACCGGCCCTGCCACCCGCCGCCGATCCACCCCAGGACACGCGCAGCGCCCTGCAAAAGCTTGCCGACAAGTTCCGCCAGTGACCCGCGACCCGGACGATTTACGCGCAGCATTCCGGGTTCAGGCCGTCAATTGCGCGACACTTGGGTCGCCATTCATGGCGCAGCTTTGGTCGCCATTCATGGCGCAGCTTTGCAACTTGCTGGCCGACCAGTTGCAGCCGGATACGGCCCTGACCCGGCGTATGTTCAACTGGGCAGGCGATCTGACACCGGGCGGTGAAAGCGTGCCTTTGCGGGTCTGCGCTGCGCTGCATGCGCTGCGCCTTGAAGATCGTGTAGACCTTGCTGATGTATATCCACCATACTCAGTTGGTGATATTAGGTTCTGGAAAGCAATAAAGCATGCTTTGGTGATTGAAGCCGATTTCATAAATGCCTTCATTGAGTCCCCGCCACAAACCAACGAAGTGCGCAGATCAGCGGCCTTGATCGCCGCTGGCCATTGGCTGGGCGCACGGTTCAATCTGCCGATGGTCACATCCGAACTGGGCGCAAGTGCGGGGCTGAACCTCAATTGGGACCGCTATGCGATGGTCGCGCAGGGTCAGAAATTGGGCGCGCCCGATCCGATCCTGACCCTACACCCCGACTGGGACGGCCCCCTGCCCCCAGGCACCACACCACAGGTGGTTGAGCGCGCGGGCGTTGACCTGAATCCGCTTGATCCACACCGCGACAGCCTGCGTCTGCGCGCCTATCTCTGGCCCGATCAGCCGGAACGTATGGCACTGACGACCGCCGCGCTGGCCCCGGCGCGAATGCCCGACAAGGGCGATGCGATTGACTGGCTAGAACCGCGACTGGCCCGCCCCCGCGACGGATATCTGCACCTGATCTATCACACGATTGCCTGGCAGTATTTTCCACCCGCCGTGCAAGCCCGTGGCGCCGCGTTGATCAATGCCGCGGGCCTGCGCGCCAGCGACACCGCGCCACTGGCATGGCTGGCCATGGAGGGTGATGACAAAACGCCAGGGGCCGCATTGACCCTGCGCATCTGGCCCGGCGACGGCACCCCGATCCAACTGGGCCGCGTCGATTTTCATGGTCGCTGGATCCGATGGACGGCCCCCTGAACGCAGAGTCGTGATTGCGGGAATCGGACCCGCGTGACAGGCTGCCCGAAAAGTGAGACACCGATGAAAACATTTCTGAAATGGTTGTTGCGCGGATTCGTTGTGTCGCTGGTGCTGGCGCTGGCATTGGGCATCTGGCAGCGCGAGCGACTGGCGCGCCTTCTGGCCGTCAACAGCCTCTTTTCCCAAGAAAAAATCGTTACCAATTTCACTGACATGCGCCGCTTGTTCGAAACGGTTGATATGCCACGCGGCGGCGGGCCCGTGTCGCCTCTGCCGGTTGGCGCCCCCTATGCGTTGCCCATCGCGGTGCAGGACTGGATCGATGCGCGCAGCGTCACCGGTCTGGTCATTTTGCAGCACGGTCGGTTGCGCCACGAAAGCTATTATCTGGGCGGCGATGGCGATGATCAGCGGATCAGTTGGTCGGTGGCAAAGTCGTTTCTGTCAGCCCTGATCGGCATTCTGATCGACGAGGGCGCGATTGCCAGCATCGACGATCCGGTCACGAAATACGCGCCCGACCTGGCCGGATCGGCCTATGACGGGGCGACGCTGCGCAACGTATTGCAGATGTCGTCCGGCGTGGTCTTTGACGAGGATTATCTTGATTTCTGGAGCGATATTAACAAGATGGGCCGCGTCCTTGGGCTTGGCGGGTCGATGGACGGCTTTGCGGCGGGCCTTGATCAGCGTTTCACCGATGCGGGTGCGCAATGGAAATACGTGTCGATTGATACGCATATTGTCGGGATGGTCGCGCGCGGGGCAACGGGGCGGTCCCTGCCTGATCTGCTTAATGAAAAGGTGCTGCGCCCGCTGGGCCTTGAAGGCAGCCCCTACTATATCACGGACGGTTATGGCGTGGCCTTTGTGCTGGGCGGTCTGAATATGTCGACCCGTGATTACGCCCGTTTCGGCGCGATGATCGCACAGGGCGGGCAATGGAACGGCAACCAGATCGTGCCTGCCGCCTGGATCGCCGACAGCATCGCGCCCAGCGCACCCACGGCGCCGGGCGAAATCGGCTATGGCTATCAGTGGCGGATTCCGCAGGGGGCTGACGCAGGTGTCGCAATGGCGCACGGGATTTATGGGCAATATATCTATATCGACACGGCGCGCGGCGTGGTCATCGTCGTCAACGCCGCTGATCGTGCCTTTCGCGAGGCTGGTGTCACCGATCAGAACATCGCGATTTTTCGCCAGATCGCGCGGGGGCTTTAGGATGGATATGGACCCGTCCCGCAACGTATTCGGCGCACCCCTGATCCCCTGTTCATTGGATCCGGTGACCGGGTTCTTTCGTAACGGTGCCTGCGACACTTGCGCGGCTGATCAGGGAAGCCACACCGTTTGCGCCGTGATGACGGCCGAGTTTCTGGCATTCTCAAAGTATCTGGGGAATGACCTGACAACGCCGCGCCCCGAATTCGGATTTGCGGGGTTGAAACCGGGTGATCACTGGTGCCTTTGCGCCAGTCGTTTCCTGCAAGCCCACGACGAAAACTGCGCGCCACGCGTCAATCTTGCCGCGACCCATGAACGCGCGCTCGAGATTGTTCCCATGACGGTGCTTGAGGCCTATACGGCAGATTAGGCTACTGAATTGTCACCAAGGGGGTCGTCGGAGTCTTGCGCGCCGGTCGGCAACGGTCCCCCCATCAAATCCTCGATAAACAGGCTCAGGAGTTGCGGGCGGCCCGACACGCCTGCCTTGCGGTAAATCGCGTTGGTTTGGGCCTTGACGGTGCCTTCGGACGTGTCGCGCATTTGCGCGATGTGGGCGGTGGAAATACCCTTGATCGAAAAAAGCGCCACATCGCGTTCGGCGGGGGTCAGGCCCCAGTCGGCAAATCTTTCGTCCAGAACATCCATGAATGCCCCCGAAGCGAGCCGCAGTTGACCCTCGACTTTGGCGGTGCGTCTTAGGGCGCGCGCAACCAAAACGGCCCCCATCACCGCGCCGACGATCAAGCCAAGCGCGGCGGCGATCTCGATCAGTTCGCGCGCGCGCCAGCTGATCGGTGGAAACCCCAACAGGGCTGACAGGGTCGTAAACAGGAAAAAGCCCGCGCAAACAATCTGCGCGGCCACCAAGGCAACAAGGAGCGGTCCTTGCTTCATCCGTCAGCGATCAATCGTCGTCTTGGTCATCGTCGTCATCATCATCGTTATTATCGTCATCATCATCGTCATCGTCATCGTCGTGATCATCATCATCGTCGTCGTCATCATTGTCATCATCATCATCATTATCGTCATCATCATCGTCGTCGCCATTCCCACCACCTTGATAGCCGCCATTATCGCCCCGGCGTTCAAGCAGTGAACCAAGGCCGCCACCATCCTCCAGCACAACCCAATAATCACGTAATATTTCGCCCGTGTTCGGGTTCATCACGATTTCGCGCCGATAGGCCTCGCTGATCGCGACAATTCGGATACGCCCCAGAAGGGTCCGATTGACGGTAATGCTTGTGTATCCTTGCGATTGCAGCTGGTCGATCACCACATCCTGCGGCGTCTGCGCAAATGCAGGTGCGCCAAGCAGGACAAGCAGGACAGCAAGAATTCGTATCATCGGTTTCGCCTCAAAGCGTTACCCCCTGCCGTGCGGCAGGGGGTGATCGTTCCGTGAGTATTGCGACGATCAATCGTCGTCATCGTCGTCGTCGTCATCATCGTCATCGTCATCATCGTCATCGTCATCATCGTCATCGTCGTCATCATCGTCGTCATCGTCATCGTCGTCATCGTCGTGATCGCGATCATCATCGTAATCGTCGTCGTAATCATCGTCGTGATCGTCATCGTCGTCATCATCAAGAAAGTCTTCGGACTCGCTATCGATTTCCACGCCGGGGGTTGTGTCATCACCGGCACCCACCGTTTCCATCTCTTGCTTGATGATTGTGCCTGTCGCCGCGTCATAGATGACTTCAAGCTTTTCGGTGCCGCGGATTGCTTCGACCTTGATCTGCGTCGGGCCGTTGGTGATTTCCACCCGGGTGAAGCCTTGGGCCTGAAGGTCAGCGATAATCTGATCGCTTGATGTCTGTGCAAAAGCGATGCCCGCACCAAGAACAAGCGCGGCGGTTGTCGAAAGAAGGGTCTTTTTCATGTCAGTCTCCATGGTTGGACATGCGGGGTGCACGTCTTGGACCAAACAAAAGACGTCTGGCGGCATTGCGCCATTGATCATCCGTTTATCCAGCGCCAGGTAAACCCATGATCGACACAGCTAAACCGAAGTTTAGACAGTAAAAGGGCCGCTGCAGCGTGATGCAACGGCCCGTATTGCGCGTGCTGAAGGGTCTAGAAGTCGCCCATATCAAAGCCCAGGGCGCGCGCGACAGTAAAGATATCCTTATCGCCACGGCCGCACATGTTCATGATGATCAGGTGGTCCTTGGGCAGAGTAGGTGCGATTTTCATCACATGGGCCAGCGCGTGGCTGGGTTCAAGCGCGGGAATGATCCCTTCCATCTCGCAAGAAAGCTGAAACGCCTCGAGCGCCTCTTTGTCGGTGATCGAGACGTATTGCGCCCGCCCGATCTCGTGCAGCCAGGCGTGCTCGGGGCCGATACCGGGGTAATCAAGGCCCGCGCTGATGGAAAACCCTTCAAGGATTTGCCCATCATCGTCTTGCAGCAAATAGGTGCGGTTGCCATGCAGCACCCCAGGGCGCCCCCCCGTCAGCGATGCGCAATGCTCCATCTTGGCGTTCACGCCTTTCCCGCCTGCCTCGACACCAATGATGTTGACATCCTTGTCATCAAGGAACGGGAAAAACAGGCCCATCGCATTGGACCCGCCACCAATGGCGGCGATGATCGTATCGGGGAGGCGTCCTTCAGCGGCTTGCATCTGTTCACGGGCTTCCTTGCCGATGATAGCCTGAAAATCGCGCACCATCGCCGGATAGGGATGCGGGCCCGCGACCGTGCCGATGCAATAAAATGTATCGCGCACGTTGGTGACCCAATCGCGCAACGCGTCATTCATCGCGTCCTTGAGGGTGCCGCGCCCGCTGGTCACAGGGACCATTTCAGCGCCCAGCAGCTTCATGCGAAACACGTTGGGGGCCTGGCGTTCAACGTCATGCGCACCCATGTAGACCACACATTTCAACCCGAATTTCGCACAGACCGTGGCCGTGGCAACGCCGTGCTGGCCCGCACCTGTTTCGGCGATAATCCGGGTCTTGCCCATACGACGGGCCAGAATGATCTGGCCCAGCACGTTGTTGATCTTATGCGCGCCGGTGTGGTTCAGCTCGTCCCGTTTCAGATAGATCTTGGCGCCACCCAGATGCTGCGTCAGCCGTTCGGCATAATAAAGCGGGCTGGGGCGGCCAACATAATGGGTCCAGAGATCGTGCATTTCCGCCCAGAATGTCTCGTCCGTCTTGGCGTGTTCGTATTGCGCCTCAAGCGCGAGGATCAGCGGCATCAGGGTTTCGGACACGAAGCGGCCGCCAAAATCGCCAAATCGGCCATTTTCGTCTGGGCCAGTCATAAAGGAATTGAAAAGATCGTTCATCGCGCTTCTCCCGGGGGTTAGCGCGAGATGTAGCGCGCTGTGCCGCAGTGGTAAAGCGCAAGCGCATCAGACTTTCATCGAAAGTCTGCGTCAAATACGCCAGGAGGATTTGACGGGCGATACCGTTACGCGGATCGGTTCGGCAGTACAGAACACGATAACCTGCCCGGCGTCATCAGGATCACTGCATGTGTGATCCGAGCAGTCGTGCCCGTAGTGTTTTGATCGCCGGTCAAGTCACGCCCGCCTTGGCACAAAATTCCGCAATCCGGGCAGCGTCCTTGACCCCCGGCGCGCTTTCAACGCCGCTGGACACATCCACTTGCCGCGCGCCCGTCAGCTTGATCGCCTCGGCCACGTTTTCGGGCGTCAGCCCGCCGGCCAGCATCCAGGGTTTCGTCCAGTATTTGCGCCCCGCGAGCAGTTTCCAGTCAAAGGCCACGCCATTGCCACCGGGCAGCACAGCCCCCTTTGGCGGCTTTGCATCAATCAGCAACTGGTCGGCGACGGCGCTGTAGGCGTCTATCGGATCAAGGTCGCTTGCCTGCGCAACGCCCAGAACCTTGATCACCGGCAGGCCATAGCGCGCACGCACCTGGGCCACGCGTTCAGGGGTTTCGTGGCCGTGCAACTGGATGAAATCAAGCGGCACCAGTGCCGTGATCTGATCCAGCAGCGCATCATCACCGTCCACCACCAACCCGACCTTGGCAACGCCAACGGGAACCTGCACCGCCAGTTCCCCCGCCTGTTGCGGGGTCACATAGCGGGGCGATTTCGGGAAAAAGTTAAAGCCAAGATAGCGCGCGCCAGCATCGACGGCCGCGCGTACACCATCGCTGTCCCGCAACCCGCAAATCTTGACCTGAATGCCAGAGGTCATCGGCCGCTAGCCGGCCTTGTCGAGCAGGGCCAGAACCTCGTCCTGGCCTTCGTGCTTTTCATCCTTGAGAGATGCAATCTCGCGGCGCAGGGCGGCAAGTTCGCGATCCTTGGCGCGCGACGCGGCGCGCTCTTTGTATTCGCGGATCCATTCCCACAGGAAACCGATCAACAGACCAAGGCCGACGCCAAGGAACAGCAGCACGAACAGCGGCAGCGTCACGGTCGGCGACAGGCCCAGCGCATCCGCCAGAGCCCTTGGCATCGCGCTGAGTTCGGTGGGGGCGCGGTTGGCAAGCCCGACAGCGATCAGGCACAGGCCAACGACGGCCCAAAAGCCATAGCGAATGTAAGTCATGTGGTCGTCCTTAGTTGTCGTTCAGACGGTCGCGCAACAACTTGCCGGTCTTGAAGAAAGGCACGTGCTTTTCCTCGACGTTGACCGATTCACCGGTGCGCGGATTCCGCCCCACTCTGGCATCGCGCTTCTTGACGGAAAATGCGCCAAAGCCGCGCAGTTCAACACGGTCGCCGGTTGCCATCGCTTCGATGACTTCATCAAAGATCGTATTGACGATCTTTTCGACATCCCGCTGATACAAATGTGGATTTTCGTCTGCAATACGTTGGATCAATTCCGAGCGGATCATGATTGCCCCCCTAGGCAGGATTTTTGTGCCGCGGGTTGGCCCCGCCTGTCCTGCCTGACTATAGGCCCAAGAGGGCACGCAAGGAATAGTCCGTTTTCACCCGAAATCCATAAATTTCCGCCTTTGGGCCATTTTTGAGAGGGGAAGATCGTTTGAACGGCGGCCTTGACCTAGCGGAGCCTTGGCATCGCGCGCTTGCCGCAACGCAGCAAATTCAGGCGATTCGCACCTGAAACGGAAAACGCCCCGCAACCTTGCGGCGCGGGGCGTTTCCAAAATCTGGCGGGTGACGATTACTCGTCGCCCTTCAAAGCCGCACCAAGAATGTCGCCAAGGCTCGCACCGGAATCCGAGGATCCGAACTGCTCGACGGCTTCTTTTTCTTCCGCGATCTCGCGTGCCTTGATCGACAGACCCAGACGGCGTGTCTTGGGGTCGATGTTGGTCACGCGCACGTCGACCTTATCGCCCACGCCGAAACGCTCGGGGCGCTGTTCGGCACGGTCACGCGACAGATCAGAACGGCGGATGAAGGATGTCATACCCTCGTAGGACACTTCGATGCCGCCATCTTCGATCTTGGTCACTTCGACGGTGATGATCGAACCGCGCTTGACGCCGCCAACGGCCTCGGCAAACGGATCGCCGTCCATCGCCTTGATCGAGAGGCTGATGCGCTCTTTCTCGACGTCCACTTCGGTGACTTTCGCATGCACCATGTCGCCCTTGCGGAAATCGCCGATGACGTCTTCGCCGCGGCCTTCCCATGTCAGGTCAGAGAGGTGAACCATACCGTCGATGTCGCCTTCAAGGCCGACGAACAGACCGAATTCGGTGATGTTCTTGACTTCGCCTTCGACTTCAGTGCCCTCGGGGTGGGTTTCTGCAAACACTTCCCAAGGATTGCGCTGGGTCTGCTTGAGGCCAAGGGAAACGCGGCGCTTGGCGCTGTCGATTTCCAGCACCATGACTTCGACTTCCTGCGAGGTCGACACGATCTTGCCGGGGTGCACGTTCTTTTTGGTCCATGACATTTCCGACACGTGAACCAGACCTTCAACGCCGGGCTCAAGTTCGACAAATGCGCCGTAGTCGGTGATGTTGGTCACGCGGCCCGTGTGCACGCTCTCGAGCGGATAGGCTGCTTCGACGGCATTCCAGGGATCGTCCTGCAGCTGCTTCATGCCAAGGCTGATGCGGTGCGTGTCTTTGTTGATCTTGATGACCTGCACCTTGATCGTTTCACCAATCGACAGGATTTCCGATGGGTGGTTCACACGGCGCCATGCCATGTCGGTGACGTGCAGCAGACCATCAACGCCGCCCAGATCAACGAACGCACCATATTCGGTGATATTCTTGACCACGCCGTCAACTTCCTGACCTTCGGTCAGGTTGCCAATGACTTCGGCGCGCTGTTCGGCGCGGGATTCTTCAAGGATGGCACGGCGCGACACAACGATGTTGCCACGACGACGGTCCATTTTCAAAATCTGGAACGGCTGCTTGAGGCCCATCAGCGGGCCGGCATCGCGCACCGGGCGCACATCCACTTGCGACCCGGGAAGGAACGCAACCGCGCCGCCCAGATCAACCGTAAAGCCGCCTTTGACGCGGCCAAAGATTGCGCCTTCGACGCGCTCTTCGTCAGCGTATGCTTTTTCAAGACGATCCCAGGCTTCTTCGCGGCGGGCCATTTCGCGCGAAATGACGGCTTCGCCACGGGCGTTCTCGACCTGACGCAGGAACACTTCCACAGTGTCGCCAACGGAAATGTCGGGCGCTTCGCCGGGGTTTGCGAATTCTTTGAGGTCAACGCGGCCTTCCATTTTGTAGCCGACGTCGATGATGGCCTGACCAGCTTCGATGCTGATAACCTTGCCTTTGACAACCGAGCCTTCGGACGGTGTGTCGATTTCGAAGCTTTCGTTCAGAAGGGCTTCGAATTCCTCCATAGATGTGTTCTGAGCCATGTGGCGTGTAATTCCTACGGTCGTTGTTGGCCAAGCGGTCGTCTCCGCCGGACTTTGGGTTTCAATCTGTCAAGGCTTTCGAAACGAACGAAGGGCCGGAAGTTCCGACCCTGCCCGCCTTGCAACTGTTCCGCTGCTTTGACAGGCGCGCGTATAGGCGCTTTTGCGGATGGGGGCAAGGGGGCAGCCACGCCGCAGCAAAAAGGCGCGGCCAAAACGGCCACGCCCCAAATTGCCGGCGTTCGCCTTGATTAATAGCCCGGGAATGTCCCTGCAAAACCACGTTGGCCAAAGGTTGTGCCTGCGCCAAATGTCTTGGTCACACCCAGCGTAACGTAGCGGTAGTCGCCACTGTCCATCGACGCATATCGCGCATCCACGGAAAACCCGCTTCCCAGCCCGATCGACGTGCCAACATAGGGGTTCGTAACACTGGGCGAACCTTCGTAGTAGTTGACCGCGTAGCCGACAATCACGTCGACATCGGTCATCGAGCCGATGGCACCAAGGCTGCGTGTGTATTCTATGCCGAAATACGTATCGTCTTCGTTGTCGACGACCACACCATAATATCCCTCAAAGGCATTGCTGCCCGACACATACTTTGCCTCCAAATATGCGATCCCATAATCGTAGTCGTCATCTGCGTAGGCAAGGCCAACGTCAAGGCCGGGGGCAACTTCATAGAAGGCGTGCAGGCCATAAGACCGGGCCCAATCATTTACCCCCTCGTATTTGTAAAAGAGGACGTCGGTCTGAAACGAAATCGGTCCGGCGCTGAATTCGGCCGACCCACCCCCCTGCAATTGATAGTCAAAACTATCATCCGGCGCGTTGATGTAGGCAAAGGAAAGCTCTGCATCGATCATTGACTGCGCGGAAACCTGCGCCGTCGTCGCCAGCAAGATCAAACATGTCGAAGAAAGAAATTTGTTCATTGTCACTATCCCGATATTGCTATGCACCAACTTATAAGCTGTCCATTTCAGCAAACGCCAAACATTTCGGTGGCACTTAGGCGAAACGATCCAAATCGTCGCGTGAAGGTGCCAAAAATGCAACCGAAGCGGTGTTCGCGCGAACTGAACGGCAAGGCAGCGTCAATTTCCTGGCTCTTAGATCGTTCAGTGTCGCGACTAGTCCCCCTCAAAACCCCCCATGCTCCGCCACATGCGCCAGCTCTGCCTCGGTGCTTTCGCGCCCCAAGACCGCGTTCCGGTGCGGGTATCGTCCGAACTGATCAATGATCGCTTTGTGCTTGAGCTCGAATTCAAGGAACGTGTCGTTGCCCAACCCCGTGAACAGCATCACCGCGCGGTCGTGGTCGGCGGGGTTTTCGGAATGCATGAAGGGCATGTAAAGAAACGCGCGCCGCCCCTCGGCAATCTCTTGGTCCAACCCGTTATCGGCGGCGTAGATCGCCAAGGCAATCGCGCGGTGATCTTCGGCAAAGGCCTGCGGCTGGTTGCGAAACATGTTCCGGCTGAATTGATCCAGAACGATGATCGCCGCAAGGATGCTGTTGGCCGATCCCATGTAGCGTTCATGCCCGCCGGTCTGGATATCCTCGTAAATCCAGTAAAACCGCATGTGCAAGTCCGCATCAAAGGCGGGGTCGGTGGCAAAACGCTTGGCGGCTGGCGTTTCCACGAACCAGAAATCCAAAACCTCTCTGGTGATCTCGTCAATGTCGCTCATCTCGTCTCCCTCCGATTTTTCAAATCCCGTCCAACGCCCCCTGCACGGCATCAAAATACGCCCCGACCTGCGCCCCGTCGACCAGCGCGTGATGCACCTCGAGCGTCATCGCCATGTCCCAGCCATCGCCGCGCGGCACGATCTTGCCCCATGACACCCGCGGAATGCAGTCATCGGGGCCGGGCAAGGCGTTGTTGATGCTCGTATAATCCAGCCACGGCAGGCAAGACAGATAGGCCACATCATCGCGCTGACCGCTATTGGCTCCCAACGCGCTGGTCTGCGCAGCCGCCGCGATCAGCGATTTGCATTGCGCGTCAAACGCTGAAAAATCCGGCGCAAACGGGACATAGGCATAGTTGAAAGCCCCCGCCTGAGTCGGCACCGTCATCGACAGGGCAATCCGGTCGTGGCGCACCACGTCATCGCCGCGAAAACGCATGCACAGTTCGGGCACAGCGTGCAGCCCGGCGCCGATGGCATAAAGACAGGCGCGATACACGTTCACCCCCTGCCCTTTGCGCACCTGCATCAGATCGGTGACATCAATCCGCACGGTAGTTGCGTAATGTGGCTGTGCATAGGCGCGAAAAAACCGGAACTGCGCCGCGCGCGGCCATGTATCCAGATCAACGATATGTTCAGCCATGACGCCCCTTTCCTGGCCAATTTTCCGCTTCTCCCCTACCACCTGACGGCGGGTTGTGCCATGACGGCGGCATGGGTGAACTTTACTTAGTCAGGCATGGACAGGCCAATACCGGCGCAACAAGCGAGGCAGAGTATGACCGCCTCTCGGACCTTGGCCATCGACAGGCGGGCCTGCTGGGCGACTGGCTGCGCGCCCATGAAGACGGGTTCGATCTGACGCTGACCGGGGCGATGCGCCGCCACCGTGAAACCGCCGCCGGAATGGGGCTGCTGCCAGACATCGAAGATGCGCGCCTCAACGAGATGGATTACTTCGCCCTCGCCCGCGATATCGAAATCACGCATGGGGTAGCCCCGCCAAATTCACAGGATGATTTCGCCGATCACATCCCGCAAACCCTTGCGGCGTGGCACGCGGCAACGATCAATGGCACAGAGCCCTTTGCCCTGTTTGAATCGCGGATTTTCGATGCCCTGGCTGCGGCGGCAAAACCCGGCAAGCGGGTCATCTGCGTCACCTCGGGCGGGGTGATCGCGATGGTCATGCGCCAGGCTTTGGGGCTTGGACCTGCACAGATGGCGCATGTGCTGCTGCCGATCTGGAATTCGTCGCTGCACCGCTTTCGCATCCGCGAGGATGGCACCTATCTGGTGTCGTTCAACACCATCCCGCACCTTGACGCGCCTGAACACGCCAGCGCCCGTTCACATATCTAGCGCGGCCTGCACCACCTTGATGGCTTGGGCCACCGCCGCATTAATCGACAGGTCAGAGGTGTCAATCAGCACGGCATCATCTGCCGCCAACAGAGGCGCGGTGGCGCGGCTGCTGTCGCGGTCATCGCGCGCCTTCACATCGGCCAGAACTGTCGCGTAATCCGTCCGCGCCCCTTTGCCCGTCAGCTCGGCAAACCGGCGGCGCGCGCGCACCTCGGCACTGGCCGTCACAAACAGCTTCACATCCGCCTTGGGGCAAATCACCGTGCCGATATCGCGCCCATCCAACACCGCCCCGCCATCGCGGACCGCAAAAGCGCGCTGGAAATCCACCAACGCCGCGCGCACATCGGGGATCGCCGCGGCATGACTGGCAGCCTGTGCAATCTCGGCGGTGCGCAGAGCATCACCATCCAAGTCCTGGGCCTGCAAATCCCGGGCTGCCACAACCGGATCAGCCCCGTCCAAAACCCGCGCACCGACGGCGCGATAAAGCAGACCGGTATCCAGATGGGCAAAGCCGAAATGCGCCGCCACAGCCTTTGAGATCGTGCCCTTGCCCGCTGCCGCAGGTCCATCAATCGCTACTGTAAACGCCATAACGCCCCCTAGAATGGCTGCCCGCCACCGACCCACATTTCAAACGCGCGAATCCCCGCCATCAGCACCAACACACCCACGACAACACGGGCGCGCCAGTTCGGTTTTGACGGCTCCTGGGGCATGTCAGCGGTTGGTGCGCACGATCTGCACCCCAAGGCTGGCCATCAGCGGTTCGAATATCGGAAATGACGTGGCAATCGGGCCGCCATCATCCACCGAAACGGGTTCGTTGGTCGCCATGCCCAGCACCATGAACGACATCGCGATACGGTGGTCCAGCACGCTGGCAACTGTCACACCGCCCGCAACGTTTCCATGACCGGCTCCGGTCACGGTCCACCAGTCCTCGCCCTCCTCTACGGTGACTCCGGCGGCGCGCAGCCCCTTGGCCATCGCATCAATCCGGTCGCTTTCCTTGACGCGCAGTTCCTTGACGCCCTTCATCACGGTCTGGCCGCTGGCAAAAGCCGCAACCACCGACAACACCGGATATTCATCAATCATGCTCGCCGCACGGGCGGGGGGCACGTCGATACCCTTCATATCGGGTGAAAAGCGCGCGCGCAGATCGGCGACAGGCTCGCCACCTTCCGTGCGCTCGTTCTCATAGGTCAGATCGGCGCCCATTTCGCGAAGCGTGGTGAACAGACCCGCGCGGGTCGGGTTCAGCCCGATATTGGGAACCAGCACATCCGACCCTTGCGTGATCAGCGCCGCACACACCGGAAACGCCGCCGAAGACGGATCACGCGGCACGATAATGTCTTGCGGTTTCAGTTCCGGCTGACCCGTCAGGGTGATCACGCGCCCCTCATCGGTATCTTCAACGGTGATATCGGCACCAAAACCCGCCAGCATCCGCTCGGTATGGTCGCGGGTCGCTTCTTTCTCGATCACAACCGTCTGGCCCGGTGCATTCAACCCCGCCAACAACACGGCCGATTTCACCTGCGCTGACGGAACCGGCACGGCGTAGCGCACCGGCACAGGATCAGCCGCACCGACGATCGTCATCGGCAAACGGCCCCCCACGCGGCCATATGCACGTGCGCCAAACAGCGCCAGCGGGTCCGTGACCCGCCCCATTGGCCGCCCGTTCAACGAAGCGTCACCGGTAAATGTCGCTGTGATCGGACAAGTGGCCATCGACCCCATGATCAGGCGTACGCCGGTGCCGGAATTGCCGCAATCAATGACCTGCTCGGGCTCGGCAAACCCGCCGACACCGACCCCCTGAACCGACCAGTTGCCATCGCCATGATCCGTCACATCCGCCCCAAAGGCGCGCATGGCTTTGGCGGTATCAAGCACATCCTCGCCTGTCAGCAACCCGGTGATCCGCGTCTCGCCCACGGCCATCGCGCCCAGGATCAACGACCGGTGCGAGATCGACTTGTCGCCGGGCACATCGGCCACACCCTTGAGGGGGCCGGACTTGCGCGACGTCATCGGGATCGGGGTGCCGTGGCCAGACATATCACTCTCTTTCATTCAGGTGGCGCAGGTTTAGACCAGCGTTGCGGCAGGGTCCATCACCGCTTTTTCTTCCAGAATAGCTTTCCCCGAAGGGTCCGCCCTATCGCTTGCGAAATGTCAGATAATGCTGCGGACGGCCCTCGCGGATCGCCTTTTGTTCATAGCGCGTCGATATCCAGTCGGACCACGGCCGGCGCCAGTCATTCGACCCCTCGGCCAGCCAGTCAAAGCCGAACTGCGGCACCTGCTCCAGTGTTTGGCGCACGTAATCGGCAATGTCGGTCGCCACGCGAAACTCCGCGCCGGGTTTCAGGACCCGCGCCAGCGGCTCCAGATGTTCGGGTGTGACGAACCGGCGACGATGGTGGCGCACCTTGGGCCAGGGGTCAGGATAAAGCAGAAACGCCTTTGAAATCGATGCATCCGGCAGCACGTCAAACATGTCGCGCACATCACCGGGATGGACGCGCAGGTTATCAACGCCCGCCGCGCGAATTTTACCCAACAGCATGGCAACGCCGTTGATATAGGGTTCGCAGCCGATAATCCCGATCTCGGGGTAGGTCGCGGCCTGATGCACCAGATGTTCCCCACCGCCAAACCCGATTTCGAGCCAGACGTCCTTGCCACCAAACAGCGCCGCCGGGTCAATCCTGGTGCGGTCGGGGTTCACATCCCAGCCAATCGCACCGGGCGACAGCGCCTCAAGGTCTTCCTGCAGATAGACCTCTTGCTTGGGCCGCAGGGATTTCCCCTTGAAGCGACCATAGAAATTGCGCCACGGGGCGCCCGAGGGGTGTTTATCAGTCATGGCGCAGCCCTTAGCCCGAAGGGGTGACGCGTTACAAGCCCGCGCGCTTGACCTCATTGCGCATACCCAGCCACATGAACAGCCGGGTCGTGAGGGTGATCACGACATAGACGATCGCCACGAACAGCGCCGTTGTGGCGGGATCTTGTGCCAGGGCGCGCCAATCGCTGCGCCCCGCTGGCGTTCCAAAGGCGATCAGGTTCGCAACGACCATCGCCGCAACCGTCATTGAGATAATCACCCCTGCCCCGATCAGCGCCAGTTTCCACCCCTCGCCCAGACCAAAACCACGGGCTTCGGTGCGAAAGAACTTGCCCGCCAAAAGCATCGGCGCAGCAATCAACAAGGCGACGACGATCCCGATGCTGGCCGAGCCGCCAAACAGATAATACGCGACACCGGGTGCAAACCGGAACATCGCGGCGGCGAGTGCGATCACGGCGATCAGACTGAAGGCATAGCAGATGGCAAAATAGCCGATGTAATAGCCAAGCGATTTCTTCATCTTGTCAGCTCCAATAATCCGCGACGCATTTGCCACGGCTTGGCAAATCGACAAAGTTGCCTAAGCCGTCAAAATGCCGGATCGGGATTTCGGCGACCGCATCCGGTTCGGCCAAACGCAGGTTCACCGCAATCCGGTGGCGGCCCAGCGCGTCAGGCGGGATACCGCGCCAAAACGCGACACAGCCGCAAGTCGGGCAAAAGTGAAATGCGATCTCGCGGTCACCACGAATATAGGCGCGCGTGTCGCCTGTGTGGTGAATACCGATCCCGTCGTAATCATAGGCCCAGAGCACACCGTAGCGGCGACAGACCGTGCAATTGCACGCGGTCGCGCTGTCGGGGGTGCCGGCAAGCTGCCATGTAACGGTGCCGCAATGGCACGCACCTGTGATCATTATCGCCTCCGAAAACGCCCCGAACCTAGACGGGCACGGGGCGATTGGGAATCTCTTTTTGTGCTTTGGCTCAGACCGCTTTTTTCAGCGCCTCGACCAGATCGGTGCGCTCCCAGCTAAAGCCGCCGTCGTCCGAGGGTGCGCGGCCAAAGTGGCCATAGGCTGCGGTGCGTTGATAGATCGGGCGGTTCAGGCTGAGGTGCTCACGAATACCGCGCGGGGTCAGATCCATGATGCGCGGAATTGCCGCCTCGATCAAAGCGGCGTCAATATCTCCAGTGCCGTGCGTATCGGCGTAGATCGACAGCGGGTGCGACACGCCAATCGCATAGGACAACTGGATCGTGCAGCGTTCCGCCATACCCGCCGCGACGATGTTTTTCGCCAGATAGCGCGCCGCATAGGCGGCTGATCGGTCAACCTTGGTCGGGTCTTTGCCGGAAAACGCGCCACCGCCGTGGGGTGCGGCGCCGCCATAGGTATCAACGATGATCTTGCGCCCCGTCAGGCCCGCATCGCCATCCGGCCCGCCAATCACGAACTTGCCGGTGGGGTTCACATGCCAGACGGTGTCGGGCGTGACCCACCCATCGGGCAGCTCGTCCAGAATATAGGGTTCCACGACGGCGCGCACATCGGCGCTGGTCATGTTTTCATCCAGATGCTGCGTGGACAACACGATCGAACTCACGCCAACCGGCTTGCTGTCGCGATAGATCACCGACAACTGCGATTTCGCATCGGGGCCAAGCGTGGGTTCGGTGCCGTTCTTGCGCACTTCGGCCAGACGGCGCAGGATGGCATGGGAATACTGGATCGGCGCGGGCATCAGCGCATCGGTTTCCGTTGTCGCATAGCCGAACATGATCCCCTGATCGCCTGCGCCTTCGTCCTTGCCCGTCGCCGCATCAACACCCTGCGCAATATGCGCGGATTGTTCGTGCAGCAGGTTCGTGACCTTGACGGTCGCATGGTGGAACTTTTCCTGCTCGTAGCCGATATCCTTGATGCAGGCGCGGGCGATATCCTCGATCCGACCCATATAGTCGTGCAGCTTGTCCTTGTCAGACAGGCCCACCTCGCCGCCAATCACGACACGGTTGGTGGTGGCGAATGTCTCGCAGGCGACGCGGGCTTCGGGTTCTTCGGCCAGAAAGGCGTCCAAAACGGCATCCGAAATGCGGTCGCAGACCTTGTCGGGGTGGCCCTCGGACACAGATTCCGAGGTAAAGATATGGTTGGGACGTGTCATGGGAAGTGCTCCGTTAGGTTCAGGTTGCCACGTCAGGAAGCCGTTGTGACAACGTTATTACTGAATCGGACCTAGGGGGCGTCAGTGCCTTCGTCAATGGTCAAACGCTTGCGCGTGGCAATCCCGATCAAACTGGCGATCAGCAGCAACACCACGACCGGCCAATCACCCCAGCGGGCATAACGCGTGACCGGCAAAACGGGCGGCAGCGCCACGTCAAGCGATCCGGTTTCATTCAGCGCGATCCGTCCGGTGATACGGCCACGGGGGTCGATCATGGCAGACACACCGGTATTTGCGGCCCGCACCATAGGAAGCCCCTGTTCAATCGCGCGCATCCGCGCCTGGGCAAGGTGCTGATACGGCCCCGCCCCGGTGCCGAACCATGCGTCATTGGTGATGAGCAACAGCAGACGCGGGCGTGGATCGGTGGCGTTCATTTCCTCGGCAAAGATCCCCTCGTAGCAGATCAGCGGGCGGGCCAGACCGATACCGGGCAGATCAACGATCTGGCCCGAAGCACCGGCACTGAAACCGCCGCCTTCGGTGGCGGCCATCCCGTAAATCCCGAACCGCGACATCAGATCGCCAAAGGGCACATATTCCCCGAACGGCACCAAATGGGACTTGTCGTAAAGGCTGCGCACCTCGCCCGCGCGGCCCAGCACAGCCAGCGAATTGTAAAATTCCCCGACCCCTTCGCGGCGCTGAATACCAATCACTGCGGGGGCGCCGCGCGCGGCATCCGAGATATCCGCAAGCACAGGCGTGGCATATTCGAGCAGATAGGGCACCGAGGTTTCGGGCCAGACAACCAGGTCAGGCGTCGCGCCTTCGGCCGTCATCCTGACGGCCCGTTCAAGAAACACCGGCGCCATGGCCGGATCCCACTTTTGGTCCTGCGGTGCGTTGGGCTGGATCAGGCGCACAATTGGCGCATCAACGGCAGCGACAACGGGTTGCGGGGCCGGCGACAAATAAATGACCGCGACCACGACAACAATCGCGAGTGGGTAAACCAAGGTGTTGATTTCGCGGGCCGCCCATATGGACAGGCCGATTACCAACAGCAGGGCCAGCGTCACACCGTGCGGCCCGATGATCGCCAGCAATGGCGCCGCCGGGGTATCAAGCATGGCTTGGGCGATATTGGCCCAGGGAAAGCCGGTAAATATCGTGGCGCGCAGGTATTCAAACGCCGTCAGCGCAACAGCCAAGGCAATGACAAGGCGCAGCCCCTTGCCACCCATCCGCCGCGCCAGCCAAAACGCCACCGCCCAGAACAACGCACCACCCGCCGCCATCAGGAACAACGCAAAAGGGGCCATCCAGCCATAGCGTGCGGCATCAACCATAAAGGGTTCGACGATCCAGCGCAGCGCATGGGCAAAATAGCCAAAGCCCAGGGCCCAGCCCAGCCAAGCCGCCCCCGCGCGCTGCGGGTGGACATAAACAGGGCAAAGACCAGACCAAGCCCGATCACGAACACGACGGGCAGATCATAGGGGGCTTGCCCCAGGGCCATGACAGCACCCAAGACCGCAAAGCCTGCGCCGCGCGCGGCCCAATGCAAGCCCATCACACGCGTGGCAAACACAGGATCAACCATCAGCCGCGCTGGGCAAACGCACGCGCAAGCGCTTGATACGGCGGGGGTCGGCCTCGATCACTTCGAATGCGGGCCCATCGGGGTGTTCGATGATCTCGCCGCGCGATGGCACATGACCGGCCAGCATGAAGACCAACCCGCCAAGCGTGTCGATTTCTTCCTCGTCGATTTCATCGTGATCGGTCAGGGTCATGCCGATCTCGTCCTCGAAATCCTCCAACGGGGTCTTGGCCTCGGCCATGTAGACGCCCGGCTTTTCGCGCAGCCAAAGTTCGTCTTCGTTCAGATCGTGTTCATCCTCGATTTCGCCAACCACCTGTTCGATCAGATCCTCGATGGTCACAAGCCCGTCGGTGCCGCCGTATTCATCAATGACCAAGGCCATGTGGATGCGCTCTGCCTGCATCTTTTGCAGCAGCACACCCAATGGCATCGACGGCGGAACAAACAGTAAAGGGCGCACGAGCGCGCGCAGATCAAACACCTTGGATTTGCCGTTGAATCCGTGGGTCAGCGCAAAATCCTTGAGATTGGCAAACCCGATGGGCGTGTCCAGTGTTCCGTCAAAGACGGGCAGCCGGGTCAGCCCGCTTTCGCGAAACACCTGCACCAGATCGTTCTTGGAAATCGTTGCGGGCACGGCCACGATATCGGCCTTGGGAATCGAAACGTCTTCGACCCGCATCCGTCGCAGGTTCAACATGCCCGGAACAGGGGCGCCAGACCTGTCGGCGCGCGCGCCATTACTGGCATCATCCTCTTGGGATTCGGCTGGGCTCAGCGCATCAATAATGCGGCTGAAAAAGCCGCGGTTACTTATCTCTGTCGGGTCGGTCTGCGCGCTTTGCGCAGCGCTAGAGGACCCCTCGGTCGTGTCGCCCATCTTCTCCTACCAGTTAAAGGGCCGAATATGCGGCCAAGCGTGATGCGTTACGTGATCCTATATGGGTCGGCAATGCCCAGTTTGCCAAGTATTTGTGTTTCCAAGCCTTCCATGAGGGTGGCATCCGCGTCACGTTCGTGATCATAGCCCAGCAAATGCAGGGTTCCGTGAACGATCAGATGGGTGCAATGGGCGGCCATCGTGCGCCCGGCATCGGCGGCTTCGCGCGCACAGGTGTCATAGGCGATGGCGATATCGCCCAGTTCGGGATCGGCGGGGCGTTTGGGCTGGTCCCCGTCAATGTCGGCACCGCGTTCCTCGGACGGCCATGACAGCACATTGGTCGGGGTGGGCTTGCCGCGAAAATCGGCGTTCAGATCGGCGATGCGGGCGTCATTGCAGCCCATCAGGCTGATCTCGCAGGCATCCGGCACACCGAGATCGGCAAAGGTCGCCGCCACGGCCTCGCTCGCCAACCCGGCAAGACCCGCCGCCTGCCATCGTTTGTCTTCAATGATGACGTCAACGCTCATGTGGCTGGGTCATCCGCCTCGTAGGCCTCGATGATGGCGGCGACCAGCGGGTGACGCACCACATCCTTGGAGGTGAAGTAGTTAAAGCTGATGCTGGGAATGCTGTTCAGCAGACGTTCGGCATCGCGCAGGCCCGACGGCACACCGCGCGGCAAATCGATCTGGGTGCGGTCCCCTGTGACCACCATGCGCGAGCCTTCGCCAAGACGGGTCAGAAACATCTTCATCTGCATGGTTGTGGCGTTCTGCGCCTCGTCCAGCACCACAAAGGCATTGGCCAGCGTGCGACCGCGCATGAACGCCAGCGGTGCAATCTCGATCCGCTTTTCCTCGATCAGTTTGGCGGCCTGTTTGCCCGGCAGAAAATCGTTCAGCGCATCATAAAGCGGCTGCATGTAGGGATCGACCTTGTCCTTCATATCGCCGGGCAAATAGCCCAGCTTTTCCCCCGCTTCGACCGCCGGGCGCGACAAAATGATCCGATCCACATGACCGTTGATAAACATGTTCACACCTACGGCCACAGCCAGATAGGTTTTGCCGGTGCCGGCAGGGCCGATGCCAAACGCCAACTCATTGGCAAACAGTGATTTCACATAGGCCTTTTGCGCATCCGTGCGCGGTTCGACCAGTTTCTTGCGGGTCTTGATTTCGACGCGTGTCGCGGGGATCAGATCCATCTGGTCACCCGATTGCGGGCCTGTTCCCGCTTCGGACCTGCCCATGCGCAACTCACGGTCAATATCGCCTGTCTCAAGGGTCTTGCCCGCCTCAAGGCGCGCATAAAGGCCGCGCAGGGCATCGGCGGCTTCCGCGCGCACGTCGTCTTCGCCCATGATCACAAGCTGGTTGCCACGACGCAAAATCTGCACCCCAAGACGGGATTCAATGGCCGTCAGGTTGCGATCATATTCGCCACATAAATCAATCAGCAAAAAGTTGTCGGGAAATTCAAGAAGCACCTCGGCGGGCGGGGCGGTGTCGGCGGGATGGGTGCGCGTGGCCAATCATATCTCCTTGGATCAGGTGCCTGTTTTCATCGTGGCAAGATGCGCAGGCGGGCGCAAGCACCCATCGGAAATTGTCACATAATTGAAACGAAAAAGGGCCGCAGCATCCGCAGCGGCCCTTTTCTTGCGATTAACACGAACGCGTCACTGGTGCGACATCGAAACCTAGTGAACCGCCTGATACTGGCCCGTGTAGGGCAGCACAGGCACCGTTTCAACGCGGACCGGGACCGGTTCACCGGGCACCCGATCGGGAATGCCCGGCGTGCCGCTCTGGTATGGTCCGTAAACCACGCCAGGCTCACCGATGCAGACAGGCAGACCGGAAACCGGATCAAGACGGTTACTTGCGCGCCCCTCGACACCGTCATCAATGATCCACGCCTGACAGCCGTCAGGTGTGACCGCTATCCCGGCATTGTCATTGAAGTTGCCGCCCGCGTCACGCCCCAGATCGCCCGCAACCGCGATGTAATCGTTAGGGCCCTGGAATCCACGCACGCCTTCGAAACCTTCAGACGTCACACAAGCCGAAAGACCGAATGCCACCACGCCAAAAGCTGCTATTTTCATATTTTTCATGATTACCACCTGTAGCAGATTACTTCGACACGACGATTCTGCGCCATTCCGGCAGCAGTGCCGTTCGTGGCAATCGGGCGTGTTTCACCGAACCCCATTTCGCGTTCGATTACGGCACCGACACTGCGGCCAACATCGGCCACGGCGCGTGCGCGACGCTCGGACAGGGACTGGTTGTAGGCAAGCGATGCGCGGCTGTCGGTGTGACCGTAGACGGCATAACCGCCGACGCCAGCTTGGGTAAAGACCTCTTGGAGGCGGGCGCGCGCAGCACGCGTCAATCGGGCGCTGTCGGTTTCGAACATGGTATCGGTGTTGCCGATAAAGCAGCTGTTCACCTTCATGCAGACCGGACGCCCTGTTTCCGGATCAAGGCGGTTCACCTGATATTGTTCGATGCCGCCATCGGCCATCCAGTGCATGCAGCCATCCGGATCGACCCAGATGCCCCACTGAATGCGTCCCGATTGCTCGCCGCGCTGCTGCGCCGACAAAGCGGGCGTCAAGGCCCCGATTACGGCTATGGCCGCGAGGCCCAGCCTGAGATATTTCATTAGATTTGGCATTCCAGATCCCCCATGACAGCCATTGCGCGTGCCTTTGATGTGTCAGGGTTGCCCCTGGTCGGCATTATGTTGCCGGTTCTTGACTTCATCTTGGCACACCCCTTCGAAAAACGTCCGGCACGGCCGCCTGTTACCACGCCCTCGCAAGACAAACTCTATACGTGTCCAATGGTTAGCAATTTTGAGTCGAAAAGAAAGGACTATTCACCACATATTGTGTCTCAATTCGCAACAATCGCGATATTCGCGCCAGATTGTCCTGTGGACAACCCGGATAACGCCACAATCCGAATGGTTTGCGCGCCAAAGTTAACACAATGTGAAACTAGGCCACCAAGGCGCCACGCAGCGAATTCGTGACCGACTCGACGATTCTCACTTTTCGAATCTCGCCGATCGCTTCGGGGGGGCGATGGCGTGAACCGCATGAAGGTATTCGGATTTTCCGATCAGCTGGCCCGCAAGGCGGCCCTTCTTTTCGAACAGGACCGACACGTCGCGCCCGACCATTGAATCCTGCGCCGCGCGCTGCTGCTCGGTCAAAAGCGCCTGCAACCTGTGCAAGCGCTCGGTCGCCAATCCGTCATCAATCTGCGGCTTTTCGGCGGCGGGCGTGCCGGGGCGGGTGGAATACTTGAACGAATAGGCCTGCCCGTAATTCACGGCGCGGACCAGCGCCATCGTCTCCTCGAAATCCTGATCGGTTTCGCCCGGAAACCCGACGATGAAATCGCCCGACAGCAACAGGTCGGGACGGGCGGCGCGGATACGGGCAATCAGGTCGATATATTCGGCGGCCGTATGCTTGCGGTTCATCGCCTTGAGGATGCGATCACTGCCCGACTGCACGGGCAGATGCAGATAGGGCATCAGCTTGTCACAGCTTGCATGGGCGTCGATCAGCGCGCTGTCCATGTCGTTGGGATGGGAGGTGGTAAACCGGATACGCGCCAAACCGTCAATCTTGTCCATTTCCCAGATCAGCCCGGCAAGACCATCCGCGTGGCCGTGATAGGCGTTCACGTTCTGGCCCAGCAGGGTGATTTCGCGCACCCCAGCGGCCACCAGATCGCGGGCTTCCTGCACGATACGATCCGCGGGGCGGCTGACTTCGGCACCCCGTGTATAGGGAACCACACAGAAGGCGCAAAACTTGTCGCAGCCTTCTTGCACGGTCAAAAATGCGGTGGGGCCGCGGGCAGCCTTGGGGCGCGACGCCAGTTCGGTGAATTTGTCCTCCTCGGGGAACTCGGTATCGAGCGCCTTTTCGCCACGCGCCACGGCCTGTTCCATCGCGGGCAGGCGGTGATAGCTTTGCGGCCCGACAACCAGATCAACCATCGGCTGGCGGCGCATGATTTCTTCGCCTTCGGCCTGCGCAACGCACCCGGCCACACCGATTTTCAGATCGGGCTTGGCATCATGCAACCCTTTCAGGCGGCCCAGCTCGGAATAGATCTTTTCGGCCGCCTTTTCGCGGATGTGGCAGGTATTGAGCAGGATCATATCCGCCTCATCCGCCGACTGGGTCTGCACATAGCCATTCCCGCCCAGCGCCTCGGCCATACGCTCGCTGTCATAGACGTTCATCTGGCAGCCGTATGTTTTGATAAACAGCTTCTTAGGGTCGGACATGATATGGGTCTCTGATAACACTGGCAGGATTGGCGGCGTTCCTACAGGTAGCGGCGAGCGCTTGCAATGCAGGCCGATTTGACAGACTTTGGCGAAAAGACGCGGAAACAGAATAACCCGATGCAATTCGACAGTGTAGATGCCTTCTTCAAATCCGGTCAGGCGCTTGTGGTCAAAGGCCCCGTTGCGCTGATCCTGATCGAAGACAGCGTCGAGGTTGATTCAACCCTGCGCCACCATCTGGACGCCGGTTTCAAATCGGTGATCGCCTTTGCAAGCGACGATATCACCATCGCCAAGGACCTGCGTGACCGTGTGCACCGCGTAACCTTTGACCCGCTGTCCGACGCGGCCCTTGAAACGGTCGTCAACGGAACGATCCGCATCGCCGGGCCGAATGTCTGGCTTTATTACTGCTATAACGCCGAATACCTGTTTCATCCGTTTTGCGAAAATCGGACCGTGGGTGAAATGATCGCCTTTAACGTCGAAGAACGGCGCGACACGATCCTGACCTATGTCGTCGATCTATATGCCGGCGATCTGGGGCAGCATCCGTCGGCTGTGTCGCTTGAGGACGCGCATCTGGACAAGTCGGGCTATTACGCCCTGGCGCGCAAGGACCGCTGGAGCAATGATCTTGAACGCCAGCTTGATTTCTTTGGCGGGCTGCGCTGGCGGTTCGAGGAACATATCCCCGCGCCGCGCCGCAAGATCGACCGGGTTGCGCTGTTCAAGGTGAAACCGGGCCTGAAAATCAGTGCCGATCACACCTTCAACGATCCTGAATACAACACCTACGCCTGCCTCTGGCACCATAACCTGACAGCGGCGATCTGTTCGTTTCGCACTGCCAAGGCGCTGAAACGCAATCCGGGCAGCACCTTTGATATCGAGACCTTCCGCTGGCATAACTCGGCGCAGTTCAACTGGCATTCGCAGCAATTGCTGGATCTGGGGCTGATGGAACCGGGGCAGTGGTTTTAGGGTAACGTGGGTCAGGACCCACCTTACGCCAGCAACGCATGCCGCTGGTCATGCACTACCCCATCCCGGTGCACGGAACTGAACGGCCAGTCCTGCGGCCGCGCCACAAGACCCGCCTGCACGGGTGCGCTATGGATAAGGCGGCGGTGACGGTCCAGATCGGCAGCGTCGCGGATCATATGTTCCCAGAACCTGCGCTGCCAAATCCCCTTTTCACCGCGCGCCGCATATCCTGCGGGCAGATTGATAGCGGGCGCAACATGGCGCGAGAACGCCGATTTCAACAACCGCCAACGTTTCGAGAAATCCGCGTCATCTGCGGGCATGACCCAGATCATATGCACGACTTCGGGCAGGACCACCGCCGCGTCAATCTGGAATGGCCAGCGTTTGCGGGTCAGCGCGACGGCAGTGCGCAGCAACCCCACCTCGCGCACAAGTAGATCCGAGCGGCGATCAAGTAGGCGGGCGGTGAAAAAGTAGGTCGCACCGGGAACGTATAGACGGCGATAACGGCTCATCGGGGCAGGATGGCGCGCGTTTGGTAAACGGCGGGTTAATTTGGTAAACGGCGGGTTAATAATGTAAGGTGGGTCTTGACCCACGTTACCCCCGCCGCAGCCGGATCACGACATCGACCGACGCTATCTCGGCCCCTACAGGCGCGCGCGGCAGGCGGTTGATTTCAAGCTGGTCCGCAGGCGCATCCGACAGGGTGCCGGTATCTTCCCAATAGAAATGCGGATGATCCGTCATATTGGTGTCAAAATAGCTCTTCGCGCCGTCCACGGTGATTTCACGCAACAACCCGGCATCGCAAAACGCCCGCAAGGTGTTGTAAACAGTGGCCAATGACACGCTTTCGGCGCCGGCACCGGCGGCGTCAAAAAGGCTCTCGGCAGTCACATGCCGGTCTTGCCCGTCGCCCACCAGCAAGGTCGCAAGCGCCACCCGCTGACGGGTGGGGCGCAGGCCCGCGTCCGTCAGCCACTGCGTTCCGCGTGTGATTGTGTCCTGTGTCATGGGCATCCTGCGCTCCTGTCGCCTGACAATATGGGCGAAAACCTGACAGTTTCAATTGTAAATCGACCCACGCCCGCCAGGCGGCACCCGCAGTCAGCCTTGCGCCAGCGCGCGCCACGGTGCTAGACCGCCTTGGAATGTAACACCAAAACGGGGCCGTATATGTCCACCTATCCAAGCAGCTTTGACAAAGACGACCTTTTGAAATGCGCCCGGGGCGAGCTGTTCGGGATCGGCAATGCCCAGCTTCCCGCCCCGCCCATGTTGATGATGGACCGGATCACGGATGTGAGTGCCGATGGCGGTGCCCACGGCAAGGGCCACATCACCGCCGAATTCGACATCACCCCCGACCTTTGGTTCTTTGAATGCCACTTCCCCGGCAACCCGATCATGCCCGGCTGTCTGGGTCTTGACGGCTTGTGGCAATTGACCGGTTTCAACCTTGGCTGGCGCGGCTGGCAGGGGCGCGGCTATGCCTTGGGCGTGGGCGAGGTCAAACTGACCGGCATGGTCCGCCCCGACCGCAAAATGCTGACCTACAAGATTGATTTCACCAAAGCGATCCAGACCCGCCGCCTGACAATGGGCGTCGCTGATGGCATCGTCGAGGCCGACGGTGAGGTGATCTATCAGGTCAAGGATATGAAGGTGGCGTTGAGTGAGAGTTGAGGGCAGCCCGTGCAACCAAGATAGGAGCAACAAGCAATGAAGTTCTTCATGTATGTTCTCTTTGGAAACGCATTGCTTGCTTTCGCCGTCGCTTTCTATCTTCAAGCCGTCCTGTTGTTGAAAGTGATGAGAGCTTCCAATAATGGGATGGGCATCGGCGATTCAAATAGCGTCCAAGCCAATCTGATGCGTTTTATTAACGGTGAGATTTGGCCGGACTTGCGCTGGAAATGGTCCCGTGCAGTGTTGTGGCTTGCCTGTAGCGTTGCACTACTTTTCGCGCTTGGTTTCGCTTTCCAAGATAGTATTTAGCACGGCGATCCCTGCTAGAGACTTCCCCTTTAGCTGCTTTTCTTAACGCTGTAGGGCGAGTTTTCACCTCACTTTTTTTGTGAGATCGAAATCCACTCTAACCATCTGACTAGATCTTTCTCAAAACCGCACCGCCGCGCCCGAACCGAGGGGTGGGCGTAAGCGCCCGCCCCGTGGGGGCGGTTCGGGCGCTGCCAAATCCTTGATTTGGCAGGTGGCGTTTAGCAACGAGGGGAAACATCCCACCCCACTTGCCCCGCCTTCCCCTCTCGCCTACACAAAGTCGAAGCCAAGTAAGGGAGCAGCCATGCGCCGCGTCGTCGTCACAGGTCTGGGGATCGTATCCCCCATCGGGAACACCGCCGCCGAGGTCGAAGCCTCCTTGCGTGCAGGCAAATCCGGCATCGTCGCCAGCCCGGAAATGGCCGAACACGGGTTTCGCAGCCAGATCGCCGGCACCCTCAAGATCGACGTGACCGAACATGTGGACAAACGCACCCTGCGCTTCATGGGTCCGGGGGCCGCCTATGCCCATATCGCCATGACCCAGGCCATCGCCGATGCGGGCCTTGACGAGACCACGATCAGCAACCCGCGCACGGGGCTGGTCGCCGGGTCCGGCGGGCCATCGACCAGCGCAATGTTTGCCGCCCACAAAGTCGTGGAAACCACCGGTGCGACCAAACGGATCGGGCCGTTTGCCGTGCCCAAATGCATGTCCTCGACGATCAGCGCGAACCTGTCCACGGCCTTCAAGATCAAGGGCATCAACTATTCGATCACCAGCGCCTGTTCCACCAGCCTGCACTGCATCGGCAACGCCGCCGAACAGATCATGATGGGCAAGCAGGACGTGATGTTCGCGGGCGGCGGCGAAGAACTGGACTGGACCCTGTCCTGCCTGTTTGACGCGATGGGCGCGATGAGCAGCAAATACAATGACACACCGGAAAAGGCCTCGCGCGCGTTTGATGCGGGCCGCGACGGCTTTGTGATCGCGGGCGGTGGCGGGATCGTCGTGCTGGAAAGCCTTGAACACGCCCAGGCCCGCGGTGCCAAAATATACGCCGAAGTCACCGGATATGCCGCCACATCTGACGGCCACGACATGGTCGCTCCGAGCGGCGAAGGCGGCGAACGCGCGATGCGTCTCGCCCTTGAAACGATCCCCGAAGGGCGCAGCGTCAGCTATATCAATGCCCACGGCACATCGACCCCCGTTGGCGACGTGGGCGAGGTCGAGGCCGTGCGCCGCGTCTTTGGCCAAGGCGCCACACCGCCGATCAGTTCGACCAAATCCATGACCGGCCATTCGCAGGGAGCGACCGGCGCGCAGGAAGCCATCTATTGCCTGCTGATGTTGCAAGGCGACTTCATCGCGCCCTCGATCAATGTGGAAACGCTTGACCCCGCGCTGGACGCTGCCGAAATCGCGACATCGCTGGTGGAAAACGCAGGGCTGGATACGGTAATGACGAACAGCTTTGGTTTTGGCGGCACCAACGGATCGATGTTGCTGAGCAGGTTTCGCGGCTAGGTCCAACGCGCGCCGTGCAGCGACAGGCCCCGGGGTGACGATTTGACCTATCTACGCGGCACTTTATGGTCGCCAAGCACATCCTACTTATCAGCATCGTGCCTACATCAACCAAATCCCCAACCCGGCGGGGCGGCCTGTCGATGCACGGCGGCTACGCCTTGACTCCGTGCGGGGAGCCAAGGTCTGGTGAGCGGACGAAACGAACATTGACCCCTAGGTAAGTCCAGCCTCGCGAAGCTCGGACTCCAGCATTTCGGTTAATGACTGATCCTTAAACGGCTCGTGCCGACAAAACGTCTCAAGCGAAAAACTTGGATGTGCTGCCTGCAATTGGGTGATGGTCGCCCGCGCAGCCTCCTTCCGGCCAGCAAGCCCAAGTGCCGTTGCCAGCAAGGTATACCCATAGACCGTGCCTGGAACGCGGCGACGATAATCCTCCGCAAGCGAGACGGCTTCGTCATGTTCACCAAGTAGGCTGAGACATTGCGCAAAATAAAACAGCGTGTCATCGGCGACGTATTCTGAGGCACTGATGTGTTCGCGATATATTTCCCGGGCCCGTTCGAAGTTTCCGGCATAGAGGTGAACCCAAGCCGTTATCGCACGCGTGTACAAGAAGCTTGGCCCCGCCCGAAAGGCTTCATCGGCCCGCTTGGTCGCCCGATCAAAGTCGCCCTCCAACACAAGAAGGGCGGCGTCCAATTGAATTACATCCGGCATGTCGGGGGCGACAGTGACAAGTGAGTCCGCAAGATTACGGCACTTCCTCAGGGACTGATCGGGATCAAAGACGTGGCTTGAACGCCCATCAAACCAATAGGTCCATGCTTCCCCAACCCGCGCATCAAGATAGGCGGGATCGTGACGAAGGGCTTCACGATACAAATGCCGGGCGGCGGTATTGCCGCTTGCAGTGTATTTGAAATGTTCAAGCACAGCCTGATGAAATCGTTCCCAGGCCTTAACGCTTCGCGTGCGACGATGAGCCATCCTGGCAGCCTCGCCTTCGGTCAACGCGATCTGAGTTTCCGCTATAATGTTTCCAGCGATGTCGTCCTGAATTTCGAATATGTCTTCAAGCTCCCGGTCATAGCGGCGCGAGAAGATGATTTCGTCGGTCGCTTGCTTCAATAGCTGAGCGGTTACGCGCACTTTGTTGCCAGAAATACGAACCGAACCCATAAGAACCGTCTCAGAATCAGGATTGCCATCGCGTGACGGCGCGTTTCTGTTCTTGAAGGAATATCCTGAATGCTCGGCTGTAACGTCGAGATTGCGCAGCATGGAAAGGCGCGTAATCAAGTCCTCGCTTAAGCCTTCCGCAAACGCCACATGTTCGTTGTTGCTGACAATGCTTTTGAATGCCCGGATGAAGACGCCGCGATGATGGGCGTACTTGGGTAGAACAGGTGCATCTGGCACCCATGTGCCATTCAGCCTGTAGCCTTTCCGCGGTAGCGTTTGAATGATGGTTTGGTTGGTATCCTTAAGCGCTCGCCGAATTTCCGAGATGCACTGAACAAGGCTGTCATCGGTGACATGTGTGTCACCCCAAACCGCCGCAATCAAGTCTTCCTTCCCAACTGCTGCCGCGTTGTGCTGTGCCAGAAATTGCAAAACCTGAATGCTTTGATTCCGGAGTGTCACCGATGCACCTGTGCCTTCACGCAGTTCCCCGTTGGCGCATTCAAAAACAAAGGCACCCAGCAACAGAGTACCAGCAAATTTCGTCGCGATTTCGTCGCGGTTTCGGGACATTTCACCTCACGATTAGCACCATCATTACTACAGGCCGGTCGGCTCATCGACAAGCACGGGCTCGATCCAGGCATTTGAAACAAGGAAAGGACATAAGATGAAACGCGCAATTTTTAGCTTAATCACCTCAGCAGTCATTTCAACTCAAGCGACCGCACAGTCGGCGACCGAAACGTTTTGCGGTGTCGGACATTCAAACGAAATACTACTCACAGGACCAGTGCTTGAGAACCCCGACGGGTACTATGTGAGTGGTCTCAAGACCCAGCTTTCCCACGGTGATGACCGGATCATCGAAGCAACGGGAACAGAGTTCTATGTTTGCACGAGGCCGGCATCGACGCCCGACATGACCGTAACCGGTGCGATCCATGCAAGCGATCGGCGGGAGGTATCGTACTTGTTCGTACCCATTCGTCCGCGCCCCGCCGGTGCGAACTCCTGAAGAGCGCAAACAATCGAGCCCGGATCTGCGGTTTAGCGGATTGGGCTCAAGGACGACCTTCGCTTCCCGACGGACCAAGGTCGCCAGCCCAACCCGCAACCCGGCCAACACCCAGACCGGCCTCAAGCCGCAGGCGCCGGTCTGATGAGCAGCCCGCCCCATACATCCCCCAACCCCAATCCCACGCCGAAACCTTGACCTTGCGTCCCTTTCCGGCGCAAACCTGTTCCAATTGGCGAGGAGCGGATAATGATAACAATGAACGGAAAACGCGGCCTGATCATGGGTGTCGCGAACGAACGCTCGATTGCCTGGGGAATTGCTGCGGCGATGGCCGAGGCAGGTGCGGAGCTGGCGTTCTCTTATCAGGGTGAAAATCTGCTGAAACGGGTCGGGCCACTGGCCGAAAGTATCGGCAGCACCCTGTTGGTCGAAACCGATGTGACCGACGATGCCTCGATGGACCGCGCCTTTGCGATGCTGAAACAGGAATGGGGCAAGATTGATTTCGTGGTCCACGCCATCGCCTATTCCGACAAGGAGGAACTGACGGGCCGGATCACCAACACCAGCCGCGCGAACTTCCAGAACTCGCTGACGATCAGTTGCTACAGCTTTATCGACGTGGCGCGCCGTGCGGCCGAAATCATGCCCGATGGCGGCACGCTGCTGACGCTGACCTATGAGGGCAGCACCAGGGTCACCCCCAATTACAACGTCATGGGCGTGGCCAAGGCAGCACTGGAAAGCGCCACACGCTATCTGGCAACCGATCTGGGCGGGCAAGGTATTCGCGTCAACGCTATATCACCGGGTCCGATGAAAACGCTGGCGGGCGCGGCCATCGCAGGCGCGCGCCGCACATTCCGATACGCCGAGGCCAACGCGCCGATGAAGGCCAACGCCACGCTGGCATCCATTGGCGGCACGGCGGTTTACCTGGCCTCGGACGCAGGCGCGTTCACGACAGGCGAAGTAATCCACGTTGACGGCGGCCTGCATGTCATCGGCATGCCCCAGATCGAGAACCTCTGACACAATGGCAACGCTGATGATCGTCGTTGGCGTTCTGATGTGCCTTGCCACAGCCTATGCCCTGCGCGGCGGGCTGTTCGCCCCGCGCAAAACGAAAATTGTCGGGATGGACCTGCGGGGGCTGGCCTTTGGCGCGCTGTCTGTCGCCGCGGCGATGTGGTTTTTCGGGCCACTGTTTGGCATCGCGATCATCATTGCCGTCGTGATCCATGAATACGGCCACGTGGCGGCTTTTCGGGTGGCAGGCCATGCCGACGCACGGTTTCGCCTGATCCCGCTGATGGGCGGCGTGGCGATTTCCGACACGATGCCCGACAGTCAGGAAAAGGATTTCTTTATCACGCTCATGGGGCCCGCCATCGGGTTGGGACCGATGATACTGGCCCTTGGTCTGTCAGGCATCATGTGGGACATCAGCGAACAGGCTGCGGTATTCCTGTCCACCTTCGCGGTGGTCACGGGCGCTTTGAATTTCTTTAACTTGCTGCCCGTCTGGCCGCTCGATGGGGGGCATATGATGCGGGTGATCGCCCATGCGTTCTGGCCGCCGCTGGCCTATTTGCTGGCCATCGCCATGTCCGCCGCCTTGGTAATTACGGCCATCGGCATGCAGTCTTATGTGTTGCTCTTTTTTGCGCTGCTGGGGGTGCACAGCCTTGCATCGTCCGACATGCTGGCCCAGGTTGAGCACCCGCTGTCACGCAAACGCGCCCTGTTGGCGACCGGGGCCTATTTTTTTACCGCCGCGACATTCTTTGTCGGCGGCGGCTACAGCTTTTTCCAGCGCTTTCTTTAGTCCCACCAAGGGCCGTGCTGGCCCTTGCGCCCATCGATATGTTCAAAGCCATGCCGCCCGAAAAAGTCGCGTTGTGCCTGCACCAGATCGGTCGTGCCACGCGCCTGCGCCATGGTATCGACAAAGGCCAGCGCCGCCGTCAGGGCGGGCACCGGATGGCCCGCCGCGATCGCCGCTCCGGCCACACGCCGCAGGGCCGGGATGGCGGCTTTCAATGTGTTGGCAAAGGCTGGGGTCAGGAACAACTGCCCCTGTGGCATGTCCCCGCGAAAGGCCGCCGAAATATCATCAAGCAAGGCCGACCGGATGATGCACCCCGCCCGCCAGATCTCGGCGATCCGTGCGAAATCCAGCGCCCAGTCATAGGTTTCGGACGCGGCGGACAGAATGCGGAACCCTTGGGCGTAGGCGATGATGCGCGCCGCCAGCAGCGCCTGTTCGTAATCGCCATCGGGCAAGGACACCGCGCCGCGATGGCCACCCAAAATACCTTCGCCCACACTGCGCGTTTCCTTTTCCGCCGACCAGCCGCGTGCGGCCACAGCCGCTTCGATGGTGCTGGCGGATTGGCCCATTTTCAGCGCTTCAATCACGGTCCAGCGGCCCGTCCCTTTTTGACCGGCCTTGTCCTGGATGATATCGACGGCGGGCTTGTCACCACTCACCGCCTGCAAGACAATCCCTGTGATTTCAACAAGGTAGCTTTGCAACGGGCCCTTGTCCCACGCCGCGAAGACCTTGCCGATATCAGCCGGATTGCGCCCCGCGCCATAGCGCATCAGCCCGTAAACTTCGGCGATGAGCTGCATATCGGCGTATTCGATGCCGTTGTGAACCGTTTTGACGAAATGCCCCGCCCCGTCGGGGCCAAGGTGATCGGCGCAGGGCGCGCCATCAAATTTCGCGGCGATCGCATCAATCATCGGCCGAATCGCATCCCAGGCCTGCGCAGTGCCACCCACCATGATCGAAGGACCGTGACGCGCGCCTTCCTCGCCACCCGACACGCCCATGCCGATAAATGTCAGACCAGCGGCCTCGACGGTCTCGGTGCGGCGGCGGGTGTCGTTGAAATCGGCGTTGCCCGCATCAATGATCGTATCACCCTTGTCCAGAAGCGGAATCAGCCGGGTAATGGCGTCATCCACGGGCGCGCCCGCTGGCACCATCAGGATGATCGCGCGCGGGCTGGGCATATCGCGTGCCATCTGGTCCAGATCGTTATGCGGGGTCAGGCGCGCGGCCAAGTTACCCGCCTCGTCGACGAAATCGGCGACCACGCTGTCAGTGCGGTTGGACACATGCAGCGCAAAGCCGTTGTCGAGAATATTCAGCGCCAGCGCGCTCCCCATCGTGCCAAGGCCATAAAGACCCAGATTTGCCAGTGATTTGCCCATGCGATTCCCCATTGCGTGGCCGCAAACCTAACCCGCTGACCATTGCGCACAAGCCCTTCACCGGGCCGTTATTTGTAATATTAACGTTTTGGTGTTATATGTCGGTTAATAAAGAAAAAATGAAACGGCAGTTTTCGATATGACTTCTCTTTTCCGCTCGGCTTTTGCCGAAGTGATCGCCCCGTTCCTGCGCCGCCCGCCACAATTGCAGGTGGCGGCGCTTTGCTATCGCGATGGCAAGGATGGCCGCGAGGTTTTACTCGTCACCAGCAGCCGTGGCCGCTGGATTTTGCCCAAGGGGTGGCCGATTGACGGCTTGGATGCGGCCGAAGCCGCCGTTCAGGAGGCCTGGGAAGAAGGCGGCGTCAGAAAGGCCGATGCCGACCCGGACGCGATTGGCAGCTATGCCTCACTCAAGCGATACGATTCCGGCGCGCAGGCAAATTGTGAAACTTCGGTCTATGCGGCCCGCGCGATCAAGGTCGCAAATGACTTCCCCGAGGCCGACAAGCGCAAACGGCGCTGGGTTTCACCCCAGGTTGCTGCCGAAATGGTCGACGATGAAGGGCTGCGCGACATCTTGCGCAACTTCTGAGCGCACGACCGCGCCGCGATCCGCACCGAATCCGTTGAAATCCCTTCCAAGTCCCGCTAGGCCCGCGCCTAAGGAAATGTAACAGCCGTGTGACAGCACCCGCAAAGGGCCACGGGTCGGGGGACAGGATGACAAACGGCGCGCCCGGAAATCAGTGGAAAACACTGGACAAGGATCTGGGCCGCATCGCCCATGTGGAATACGCCACCCAATATGTGGCGCGGCCTATGGTCGGGTTTGGCGTTGCTTTGGCGTTCATCGTGGTAGCGGCCCTTGGTGCGGCGCTGTTCTTTGGCCAACAGCCGACCTCATTGATCGTGATCGCCGCGGCCGCCTTTGGCGCCTATATGGCGATCAACATCGGCGCCAATGACGTGGCCAACAACATGGGGCCGGCCGTGGGCGCGAATGCGTTGACGATGGGCGGTGCGATTGTCATCGCGGCCCTGTTTGAAAGTGCCGGCGCGCTGCTTGCGGGCGGTGACGTGGTTTCAACCATTTCCAAAGGCATTATCGACCCTGAAAGCGTCTCGAATTCGCGCGTCTTCATCTGGGCGATGATGGCCGCGCTTATTTCCTCGGCGATGTGGGTGAACCTTGCGACATGGGTCGGCGCGCCGGTCTCCACGACCCATTCGGTGGTGGGTGGCGTCATGGGGGCCGGGATTGCCGCCGCCGGATTTGCCGCCGTCAACTGGCCCAACATGGGGCTGATTGCTGCCAGTTGGGTGATTTCGCCGGTTTTGGGCGGGGCGATCGCCGCCGCGTTTCTGGCCTTCATCAAGCATAATATCGTTTACCGCGACGACAAGATCGCCGCCGCGCGCATATGGGTGCCGGTTCTGATCGGCATCATGGCCGGCGTCTTTGCCACCTATCTGGCAATGAAAGGCCTCAAGCGGGTCGTTCAGATCGACCTTGGCATCGCCTTGCTGATCGGCTTGGCGGTGGGGGCCGCGACCTATGTGGCGGCCGCCCCGCTGATCCGCCGCCAATCCGAGGGGATGGAAAACCGCAACAAATCCCTCAAGGCACTGTTCGGACTGCCGCTGGTTTTTTCCGCGGCCCTGCTATCGTTCGCGCATGGTGCCAATGATGTGGCCAACGCGGTTGGCCCGCTGGCCGCGATTGTCCATGCCGAACAATTCGGCGAATTCGCCGGCAAGGTGACGATCCCGCTGTGGGTCATGGTGATCGGCGCGATGGGGATCAGTTTCGGCCTTGTGCTGTTCGGCCCCAAGCTGATCCGCATGGTCGGCAGCCAGATCACCAAGCTGAACCCGATGCGGGCCTACTGCGTGGCCCTTTCGGCGGCCATCACCGTTATCATCGCAAGCTGGCTGGGCCTGCCCGTCTCATCGACCCACATCGCCGTGGGTGGCATTTTCGGCGTTGGCTTTTACCGTGAATGGCATGCCGAGCGGCGCATTCGCCGCACCAACGCCAAACACCCCGACGTCATGCGCATCGCCCCCGAGGAGCGCCGCCGCCGCAAACTTGTGCGCCGCAGCCATTTCATGACAATCGTCGCCGCCTGGGTCATCACGGTGCCCGCCGCCGCGTTGATGTCGGCGCTGATCTTTCTAGGGCTGAGTGCGGTCTTTGTCTGACGCTTAGGCGTCGGCGAAACGGCTGCGTGACACCGTAACGCCCCCTAGACGCCCAGACACCAGCGCATCACCGCCTTTTGCGCGTGCAGCCGGTTTTCGGCCTCGTCCCAGATCACCGAATGGGGGCCGTCCATCACGGCGCTTGTGGCTTCGTCGTCGCGGTGCGCGGGCAGGCAATGCATGAACAGGCTGTCAGGCTTGGCCTGCGCCATCAGCGCATCATTCACCTGATAGCCGCGCAATTGATTGTGGCGGCGTTCGCGCGCCGATTGCGGATCGTGCATGGAAACCCAGGTATCCGTCACCACCAGATCAGCCCCCTGCACCGCCTTCATCGGGTCACGTTCGGTCGTATAGAGCCCGTCAAGCGCGGCTTCGGGTTGCAGGGTCTCGGGGCCGGTAAAGGTCAGGTCAAAGTCGAACTGTTTGGCCGCATGGGCAAAGCTGGCAAAAACGTTGTTGCCATCGCCTGACCAGACAACCTTTTTGCCTTTGATCGGGCCGTTGTGTTCCTCAAACGTCAGAATGTCGGCCATGATCTGGCAGGGGTGCGTGCGGTCCGTCAGCCCGTTGATCACCGGCACCGTGGCATATTCGGCCATGTCCAGCAGGGTCTGTTCCTCGAAGGTGCGGATCATGATCAGATCAACGTAGCGTGACAGCACGCGCGCCGTATCGGCGATGGTTTCGCCGTGGCCCAACTGCATATCCGCGCCCGACAGGACCATCGTTTCACCACCCATCTGGCGCACGCCCACATCAAAGCTGACCCGTGTGCGGGTCGAGGGTTTTTCAAAGATCAGCGCAACCATATGCCCCGCAAGCGGCTGGTCCGCATCAGGCGTGCCCTTGGGTTTGCCCGCCCGCGCCGTTTTCATGGCGCGTGCGCCGTCGATCATGCCCCGCAGGTCGGCGGGATCGGTTTTGAGAATATCGAGAAAATGGTTCATGTCGGACTTTCCTGGAATGTCGGTCCGGGGCGCTGCCCCGGACCCCGGAGTTTTTCTGAACAGAAGAAGCTAGTGATAGAGCATGACCTGCACCGGATCGCCGTCCTCGGAAGGGGTCTTGCGATGGGCCGTGAACCCGGCGCGCCGATAGGCGGCGATGGCGCGGGTATTGGCGGGGTCGGGATCAACCGCAACGACCGGACATGAGCCGCGCAAATGCTGCGCGCGCGCACGCAGATAGCCGCTGGCGTGGCCCAGCCCCAGATAGGCGGGATCACCCAGAAAGGTATCAAGGGCGCGCGCCGTGGCAGGCAGATCGTCATATTGCGGCATGGGCCAGTGGTGGGCAGGATAGTCCTGCACAAAGGCAAAGGGCGTGCCGCCGGTTTCCACGATGCGCATCGCAAGACAGGGCAGGTCCCAGTCCCGGTCAATCAGCGCCCATTCGGTTACGCCGTCTTCCCACCAGCCTGCGATATGCGGTTGGGCAAGCCAGTCACAGAACATCGTTCTGTCCGCGCGGGAAAGGGGGCGGAAGGTATAATCAGCCATTGCCTGCAACCTGTGTCGCGGCCCGGTCAAGTCGCGCGACGGCCTCGGTGATATCATCATCCGCGATGGTCAGTGCGGGCAAAAGCCGGATCACGTTATCTGCGGCAGGCACGGTCAGGACGCCCGCGCCGTAGCCTGCGGTGACGATATCGGTGTTGGTGGCCTTGCATTGCAGCCCCAACATCAGCCCCGCCCCACGCACGCCGGTAAACACGTCAGGATGCGCCGCGACCAGCCCTTCAAGTTTCTGGCGCAGCAGGCCGGCCTTGCGGTTCACTTCGGCCAGAAACACGGGCGTTGCGATGATCTCCATTACCTTAGCCCCCACGGCGCAGGCCAGGGGGTTACCGCCGTAGGTGGACCCGTGGGTGCCAGCAGTCATTGCGATCGCGGCCTTTTGAGTGGCCAGCACCGCACCAAGGGGAAAGCCGCCGCCGATGCCCTTGGCGACCATCATGATGTCGGGTGCGATGCCCGCCCATTCGTGGGCAAACAACCGCCCCGTGCGGCCCATGCCGCATTGCACCTCATCGAGGATCAGCAGCAACCCGTATTCATCACACAGATCGCGCAAACCCTTGAGGCATTGATCGGGCAGCGGGCGGATACCGCCTTCGCCCTGCACCGGTTCGATCAGGATCGCGCCCACGGATGGATCAGCCGCAGCCGCGCTCAGCGCATCGTGATCACCCCAGGGCAGACTCTTGAAACCGGGTAGCAGCGGGCCGAAGCCCTTGGTCATCTTTTCCGACCCTGCCGCAGCGATGCCTGCGGCCGACCGGCCGTGAAACGACCCTTCAAAGGTGATGATCGTCGTGCGCTCCTGCCCCTGATCATGCCAGTATTTACGCGCCATCTTGACGGCCAATTCGCAGGCCTCGGTCCCCGAATTGGTAAAGAACACCGTGTCGGCAAAGGTATGTTCCACCAGCGCATCCGCCAGCTTTTGCTGGGCGGGAATGTGGTAAAGGTTCGAGGTATGCCAAAGCGCGCCCGCCTGATCCGTCAACGCCTGCACCAGATCAGGGTGTGCATGACCCAGCGAATTCACCGCAATGCCAGCCCCCAGATCAAGAAAACGTCGCCCGTCGGCCTCGGTCAGCCAGCTGCCTTCGCCTTTGACGAATGTCAGGGGGGCGCGGTTATAGGTAGGCAAAACAGAGGGGATCATCGCGTGAAACCTTTGCAAAAATGAAGGCCCGTTGGTGCCGGAGCGGCAAGGCCAAGTCAATGTTTATGACGGGATTTACGAGGGTGAATGACGGCGCAGACCACCAGACAGCGAAAAAGACGACGCGGTTAGCGTCGGCGTCGGGTGCTGGTCTGGGTCAGTGCGTTGGTCATGGGGCAAGGGTTAGGGCAAACCGCACCGCAAGAAAAGCCCTAATTCATCAGGTGAGGTGCCCTGTGCCACGCGGCAAAAGCAACGGACCACGCATTGCGGCGCACCCGTCAGTGCCAGACGTGCTGTGCCACCAAGGCAGCGTCCGGTGCGTGCCACGGGTACCGGGACTGAATGTCTGTCAGGCCGGTGCACCGTAATCTGACAATGTCACCAAGCGCCGTGTGCAGGATCATTTCGCGCTTGCCGCGCCGCCAGCGCCACGTCATTGCTGGCTCATGTCCAGAACGCCCCAGAACCCTGCGACCGCCGTGGCGCTGATGTTGCTTGCCACCGCCTTTATCGCGGGGACGACTTTGATGGCGAAATCCCTTGGCACTGATACGCTTGGCCCGCCCCTGCACCCGCTGCAGATCAGCCACGGGCGGTTTGTCTTTGCCTTTCTGGCGCTGGCCAGCCTCGCTCTCGTGATGCGCCCGAAACTGGGCCGCCCTGCCCTGCCACTGCATATTGCGCGCACCCTGAGCGGCTGGGGCGGGGTCACGCTGATGTTTGCGGCTGTGGCCTATGTGCCCTTGTCGGACGCCACGGCGATCAGCTTCCTGAACCCCGTGTTCGGGATGCTGTTGGCCATCCCGCTGCTGGGTGAAAAGGTTGGCAAATGGCGCTGGATCGCCGCCGCGCTGGCCATGTTCGGCGCGGTCATTCTGCTGCGCCCGGGGCCGGATACGTTTCAGGCAGCGGCCCTGCTCGCCCTGGGTGCGGCGCTGGTGATGGGGCTGGAGCTGATCTTTATCAAAAAGCTGGCCGACCGCGAACCGCCCTTTCAGATCCTGCTGGTCAATAATGCGATCGGGCTGTGCATTGCCTCGCTGGCCGTGATCCCTGTCTGGGTGATGCCCACCGCAGGCCAATGGGCGGCACTGGCCGGATTGGGCGTGATGATGGCCGCGGCGCAGACCTGTTTTGTCAACGCGATGGCGCGGGCGGATGCCTCGTTTGTGACGCCCTTCAGTTATATGACGCTGATCTTTGCCACGCTTTATGACGCGCTGATATTCGATGTTGTGCCCGATGCGGTCTCGTGGATTGGTGCAGCAATCATCGTGGGTGGCGCGGGGCTGCTGGCGTGGCGCGAAAGCGTGACCCGCGCAAGACTGCGGCGCGTCGCCGCAACCCTTGGCGGGCGCACTTAGGCCTTGAGCCGGTAACCGATCCGAAACCAGTTCCAGCAGATCGCCAGCACGACGGCCGCCGCCGCACTGACCACCGCCAACCCCAGAAATGGCGATGAATCCGACACACCAAGCATCCCGAACCGCACGCCGTCGATGATATAGAAAAACGGGTTCCAATGGCTTGCGGCCTGAAGCGGCGCGGGCAAGGCATCAATCGAATAGAATGTGCCCGACAAAAAGGCGAGCGGAGTCACGAGAAAATTGGTGATGGCCGACAACTGGTCGAACTTGTTGGCGAATGTCGCCGCGATCAGCCCCAATCCGCCCATGAAAACCGACCCCAACAGCGTGAACACGACCACCCACACCGGATGCGCCATGCCGACGCCCAGAAACAGCACAACGCCCAGCGCGATCACCACCGCAACCATCGCTCCGCGCACAACCGCGCCTGCAACATAGCCCGCCACCAGTTCGCCCGCGGACAGGGGCGGCATCAGGGTGTCGACGATATTGCCCTGTATCTTGGCGCTGGCCAGCGACGACGAGGTATTGGCAAAGGCGTTCTGAATCACGGTCATCGTCAAAATGCCCGGTGCCAGAAAATGCATGAAAGGCACGCCCATCACATCGCCGCGCTGTGGACCGATCGCAATGGTGAAAATCATCAGGAACAGGCCGGCATTGATCAGCGGGGCCATGATGGTCTGACTCCAGACATTCATGAAACGGCGCACTTCACGCTGGGCCAGTGTCCACGTCCCAAGCCAGTTCAGCCACCCAAAGCGGCGCACACCCATTGGGCTGGGGCTGTGATCTTGTGTCTTGTTCATGTCATTCCTCGGATTTTCGCGTCAGCGGTCCTTGTATCCCGCGCTTGTGTGCTTAGAATAGGGGATCGTAAGAATTCTCAAGCCCCAATTGCTGCCAACGCGCGCGCAGGGCATTGCCCAAGCAAAGGAAACCGCATGTCCTGGACCGATGATCGGGTCGAAACCCTCAAGAAAATGTGGGGCGAAGGCCAATCCGCAAGCCAGATCGCCAAGGAACTGGGCGGCGTGACGCGCAATGCCGTGATCGGCAAGGTGCACCGCCTTGGCCTGTCCAACCGCGCCGGATCGGGCGGAAACGCCGCCAAAGCCGCGCCCAAGGCCGATGCCAAGGCCAAGGCACCTGCCAAGCCCAAGCCCGCCCCCAAGGCCAAAGCGGCCCCCGCCGTCGAACCCGAAGCTGAAGCTGAGGATGACGGCAAGCCGATCATGCAGACACAGGCCGCCGCTCCGCGCCCGATGTCCGCCGCACGCCGCGCGATCATCCCTGCCGGTCAGCCCCTGCCGCCCCAGCCCAGCGCGAACGAAATTTCGCCCGAGGCATTGGCCAAGGTCAACGCCGTGGAACGCACGGCCAAAAAGATCAGCCTGATGGAACTGACCGAAAAGACCTGCAAATGGCCCGTGGGCGACCCCGCGACCGAAGATTTCTGGTTCTGCGGCCTGCCCTCGCAAGCGGGCAAACCCTATTGCGAAGCGCATGTCGGCGTGGCTTTCCAGCCGATGTCGTCGCGCCGCGACCGCCGCCGTTAAACGACGCCACAGCGCATCCGAAAGCCGCCCCGCCGTGGGCGGCTTTTATTTTTTCAGAAATGGCATGTTTGCGATATGATGTGGCAAACCACATAAGGACTGCGCCCATGCCAACACGTTATTCCCGCACCCTTGCCACACTGCACTGGCTGCTTGCGCTGATGATCATCGGCGCGCTGTTTGGTGGCAAAGTGCTGCTGGCAAATACGCCCAACAGCGACCCCGGCAAGCTGTTCAGCCTCAGCCTGCACCTGTCGCTGGGGCTGGCGATCCTGGCACTGATGACCCTGCGCGTGATCGTCCGCTGGCGCAGCGCAGCGCCGCCCCATGCCGATATCGGGAATGAAATCCTCAATAAAGCAGGGGTTTGGGCGCATTGGGTGCTTTATGCTCTGGTGTTCATCATGGCAGTGTCCGGCATCGTCACAGCGCGGGGCGCGGACCTGCCTGATATCGTGTTCGGCGGATCAGGGGCGCCCCTGCCCGACATATTCACAGGTTCGGCGCGCACCCTGCACGGCATTACCTCGACAGCCCTTATTGTGTTGATCATCGGCCATATTGGCGCGGCGATCTACCACCAGTATGTGCGCAAGGACGGGCTTTTGGCGCGCATGTCCCTGCGTCGTTAGTATTGCCCTTACCCGCCAGCTTGCCTAAGTCCTGAGGAACTGAATTTAGGCACGGTTTTCATGCGCGACACCAGCGACACATCTGCCCCGCAAGGAACGTGGGGCCAGTGGCTTACCAACCTGTTCCTGCGTGGCCTGATCGGCGCGGCGCTCGTGCTGCCGTACAATGTGCGGCTGCGGTTTCTGGGCTGGGCGGTTGAACAGATCGTCGCCCCTCTTGCCGGATACCGCCAGCGCGCCGAAGACCAACTGGCGCTGGTTTATCCCGAAATGCCTGCCGATGAACGCCGCGCCATCGCGCGCCGCGTCTGCAACAATTTTGGCCGCACCCTGATCGAAAATTATTCGCACCCTGCATTTGGTGAACGGGTGGCGCAGATGCCGGTGTCCGGTCCCGGCCTTGCCGCCGTGGCCAAGGCCAAGGCCGAAGGGCGGCCGGTTATTTTCGTCACCGGCCATTTTGGCAACTTCGAGGCCCCGCGCCATGCCCTTCACGCTTTGGGCTATACGGTCGGCGGCCTATACCGGCCCATGTCGAACACCTATTTCAACGCACATTATGCCAGCACGATGGAAGGCATTTCCGGCCCCGTCTTTCCGCAAGGACGGCGCGGCACGATGGGATTTGTGCGTATGCTGCGTGATGGCGGCATGGGCGTGTTGTTATTTGATGTGCGCAGCACAGCCTTTGACGACATCGACTTTTTGGGCCACCCCGCCCCGACAGCCACATCCGCGGCTGACATTGCGTTGCGGGTCAATGCCCTGGTGGTGCCCATCTTTGGCACACGCCGCGCCGACGGCGTAACCTTTGATATCGTGATCGAAGCCCCCATCGCCCACAGTGATCCGGTGACGATGATGCGTGATATGACGGCCCGGCTCGAGGCGCGTATCGCCGCTCACAAGGATCAATGGTTCTGGGTGCACAAACGCTGGCGCAAATAGCCAAAGATTGCACCGCTGCGCGCGCCGTGGCATCACCATGCCAACAACCACCGGAGCGCCCAATGAAGATTGCACACCGCGAAATTTCCGCCCAACACCCGCCATTGGTCATTGCCGAAATCGGCATCAACCACGGCGGCGATCTGGCCGTGGCCAAGGAAATGGTGCGGCTTGCGCATTTATCGGGCTGCGAATGTATCAAGCACCAGACCCACATCGTCGAAGACGAAATGACTGACGAAGCCAAACAGATATTTCCGCCCAACGCCGATGTCTCCATCTGGGAGGTCATGGCCCGATGCGCCCTGCCGCTTAAGGACGAAATCAAGCTCAAGGACTACGCCGAAAGCCTGGGGATGATCTATATCTCGACCCCGTTCAGCCGCGCCGCCGCGGATTTCCTCAACGGGATCGGCGTGCCGGCCTTCAAGATCGGCTCGGGCGAGGCCGACAACCTGCCCCTGATCCGCCATATCGCCGGTTTCGGCAAGCCGATCATCATGTCAACGGGCATGCAGACCATTGAAACGATGCGCGAAAGTGTCGCGATCCTTGATGCTGCGGGGGTCGAGTATGCGCTGTTGGAATGCACCAACCTTTATCCCTCACCACCCGAAATCGTGTCCCTCAAGGGCGTGACAGAGCTGCAAAACGCCTTTCCAAAGGCGCATGTGGGCTTTTCCGATCACTCGATCGGGCCGGATATGGCGCTGGCTTCGGTCGCCTTGGGCGCCTGCATTCTGGAACGCCACTACACCGACACGCGCTATCGCAAGGGCCCCGATGTGATCTGCTCGATGGACCCGGCCGAGCTGAAATACCTGATCGACCGGTCCCGCGAAATCCACACCGCCCTGCACAACGAAAAGCAGCGCACCGGCCCCGAAGAAGACGTCTACCGCTTTGCGCGCGCGTCCGTCGTCGCCGACGCCGACCTGTCCGCCGGCCACGTCATCACCGAAGCCGACATCTGGGCGCGCCGCCCCGGATCAGGCGCCATCCCGGGCTATGACTTCGACAAGGTCGTGGGCAAAACGCTGAAAATCGCGGTGGCTCGGAACCAGCAGTTGACGTGGGATGATTTGAGCGATGCGTGAACTGGCCGGGTACCATCGCCATGACATATTGAACCTGATCAAAGGTGACGGTCTGATTGGTGTCGAACTGGGCGTTGCGGCAGGCGACTATTCCGCCCGCATGGTCGCCTCGGGGCGGTTCGCGGAATTCTTTGGCGTCGATATGTATGCCGACACCCATGATGTTGACCAGTACAAGACAGCCCTGCGCAAGGTCGGGCTACACGGGCCATATAAACTCCTTCGGATGAGTTTTGCCGAGGCCTATGATCTGTTCGAAGACGAAAGCCTCGATTTCATTTACATCGACGGCTACGCACATTCCGGTCAGGAAGGCGGCGAAACGATCTGGCAATGGGCGCGCAAGGTAAAGATCGGCGGCCTGATCGCAGGCGATGACTACCACGATGACTGGCCATTGGTGAAAGAAGCCGTGGACCGTTTTCTGGATTACACTGGTTTCGAAGGTTACATGACCACCGAGGTCGAACCGGACATAAATTACGCCTCGCATCCCAGCTGGGGCGCGATCAAAACAGCCGCCGTGCAAGGCGAGGCACCCGCCGATCTATTGCAACGCGGCAAGGCCGTCGGCGCGCGCATCGCCGCAAAACGCAAAGCGGGGAAGCGATTAGGCGACTGGTTGCACAACGTAATCGGTGACAAACGCTATGCCCGCTTGCGCGAATGGAACCGCGCCCGAAAATCCGGGCGCAAAAGCTAGCTGCGGACAATCCGAATGCGGCCTTCAGACTCCCAGCCCTGGATAATCCGTCCCTCGGCGGCGAAATCATGCGGTGTCTCGTAATTGGGTGGGTTGTAATAGGTTTCGGTAGCGCCAAAGTCGAACCCATAAAGGGTGATTGATGCCGCGCAATCAAGGCGTAACATATAGCTAAGCATCATATACCCCGACGATGGACGGCGGCCAATTTTTTGGCGGTCCGCAATCCAGTAGCGGTGCGGATAGAACAAGACTTTCTTGAGGTTTGATCCGCGCACAATGACAAGGTGGCGCAACTTGGGTGTCAACAACACCATATAGGTTGGATCAAATTGCTGTTCGATTTCATCTTCGGTCAGGGTCGGCGTTAGTGAAACAATATCCGTCCGCGTGCCTTGCGCTTTTGGCGAAACAACGAACCCACGGTTAAGGCGAACAACAAGGTCATGTGCGTCAATTTCGGAACCATAATCATGCGCAAGCAGACTGCGGGCGTTCCCAATCAACGCAACGGTCCGCCCTTTCAGTGCAAGTCCCATCCGCGCATCGGAATTGCGAGACAATTTGAAAAAAAATGCGCGCGGTGCCTGCCAAAGATAGCGGCGTGGGAATGAGCTGATCCGTTCACTCAACATAATTAGTCTTGATCCAGATCGCCACCATAGCGCGCCCAATAATCCATCATCCATTTCACTCGGCCGCGACCCACATGCGGGAATATTCCCCACCACCCCGCGCGCACCAGATCAATCGGGCGCGGTTCGCCGTGGAATGCGACGATCCGCGTGGCGGCGGGGGGCGGTGCGGGTCGCAACACTGCACCCAGACCCACGGGGCGGCGCAGGTGATACTTAAAGCTCAGCACCCACTCCAGCGGCCAGAACGCAAGCGTGCCATCGGCCACCTCGCCCTGCAAATAGATCTGTTCGATCCGGTATTTCGCGACCATCGCGTCGCGGTCGGCGACAAAGCGGTCAAACAACTCGGGGTGTGCGCCTGCCGTAAAGGTAAATACGCCCGTCCCGGCCATCGGCCGCGCGTTGTGCCGGCTTTTGATCCAGTTTTCGCCAACATCGATCACCGCAATATCGCCACCGTAATCAAACAGGTCGTCCAGCGGACCGGTTATGACGCTGTCCAGATCAATGAACAGACAGCGCCCGGTGATGTCATACAACTCTTTTTTGAAGACGCTCAGCTTGGCCCAGCCGCCCTTTTTCCAATGGCTTTCCGCAAGGCCCATTTCGGGAATGGGAAAGGCATCAATCGCCGGATCAAGACCCGCTGCGTCCTCGGTCAAGCAGACAAACCTGAACGGGCCAGTCAATTGCGCGCGCACCGCACGATACAGCACATTCACATAAGCCGTCGAATAAAGCGTGCCCCACTTCATGCAGATAACTGTGCGGGTCTGGGTCACTTTGGCCTCCGGTGTGTTCGGGCGAACCTTATGCCTGCGTTTTTTGATTGTCCACGCCGTGCGTTGCCAGTCTTGCGGTGCCCAGCTATGGTCGCCCCGCGTGTCCCAAGTAAGGCGAACCATGACCAAATCCATCCTTTTCGTCACCGGTACGCGTGCCGATTTTGGCAAACTCGAACCGCTGGCCGCCGCAACCCGTGATGCGGGGTTTGATGTATCGTTTTTCGTCACCGGGATGCACACGCTTGACCGCTATGGGATGACGAAACTGGAAGTGCAGCGCATGGCGGGGGTTGCCGTGCATGAATTCCTCAACCAGCGCATGGGCGATCCGCAAGATATGGTGTTGGCCAAGACCGTGATGGGATTTTCCGATTTTGTCGCCGAGCATCAGCCTGACCTGATCGTTGTCCACGGTGACCGGATCGAGGCCCTGGCCTGTGCCCTTGTGGCGGCAACCAACTATATCCGGTCCGCCCATATCGAGGGCGGCGAGGTTTCGGGCACCATCGACGAGGTGTTCCGCCATTGTAACACCAAACTGGCCGCCCATCATTTCGTCAGCTCCGAGGATGCCGCGCGCCGGGTCATGGCCTTGGGCGAACCGCGCGAGGCGATCCATGTGATCGGCTCCCCCGAGCTTGATTTTCATTCAACCCCGTCGGGTGTCAGCATGGATGACGTGCGTGCTCACTACGATATTCCGTCGGGCGACTTTGGCATTTGTGTCTTTCATCCGGTCACCAGCGAAGCCGCAACAATGGGCCAGCAGGCACGCGACCTGTTTGGTGCCCTTGACGCATCAGGGCGCAATTTCGTACTGATCGCGCCCAACAATGACCCGGGGTCCGACGAAATTTTTACGGCGATTGATGCCCTGCCGCGTGATCGTTTTCGCGTGATCCCTTCCATGCGTTTCGCGCATTTTTCCGAACTGATGAAAAACGCGGCCGTCATGGTTGGCAACTCCAGTGCAGGCGTGCGCGAGGCTCCGTTTCTTGGCACGCCCAGCCTTGATATTGGCACACGCCAGTCAAACCGTGCACAGGCCCCGTCGCTGTTCACCGCGCAGGCGTCAGACACGGCGACAATCGCGGGCTTTCTGAACGACGAATGGGGCAAAACCTATCCACGCCACACCGCCTTTGGCAGCGGCAGCGCCGCCCAGCGCTTTGTCGGGATCTTGAAGGATGACGGGTTCTGGTCGGCCAGCATGCAAAAGCGGTTCCATGACCACACCGGCTGAAACGGGAACGGGATTGCGGGCCTATCTAGCGCTCACGGCCCTGATCAGCCCGCTTTGCCCGCTGATCCTGCGCCGCCGCCTGAAACGCGGCAAGGAAGACCCGGCGCGCTGGTCTGAAAAACGCGGCCGTGCATCTGCGCCCCGCCCCGATGGTCCGCTGATCTGGCTGCACGCCGTGGGACTGGGCGAAGTCATGGCCCTGCGCGGGTTGATCGCCGCGCTGCACGCCGCCCGCCCCGATCTGTCGTTCCTCGTGACCTCGACGGCGCGGTCGTCCGGCGGGGTATTCGCCGACAACCTGCCACCGCGCACCACGCATCAGTTCCTGCCGCTTGATCTGGCCGGTCCGGTCACGGCCTTTCTCGATCACTGGCACCCCGATCTGGCGGTCTGGAGTGAACAGGATCTCTGGCCCCGCCTTGTGCATCAAACCCATGCGCGCGGCATTCCTCTTGCGCTGGTGAATGCTCGCATGGACAGTGCGGCCCATCGCAAACGCGCCCGTATGCGCGGGATGTTGCGCGACACCTATGCGCGGTTTGCCTACCTCGCCGCGCAGGATGATGCCACCGCGCGCCATATCCGCGACCTTGCGCCAAACGTCACCATCACCACCCTTGGGTCGCTCAAATCCGGTAGCGCACCACTGCCCGATGACCCGCGCGAACGCGCCGATCTTGCCCGCCATCTGGGCGCACGCAAGCTGTGGTGCGCGGCCTCGACCCACGGCGCAGACGAGGCGGTGGTGCTGGCCGCCCAGGCGATGCGCCACCGCGCCGATCCCGCCGCGCTTTTGATTATCGTGCCCCGCGATCCCGACCGACGCGAGTCACTTGCCAGCGCCTGCGCCGCATACGGGCTGCCCTATGCCATGCGGTCCTGTGGAGAGCTGCCAAAACCCGGCGATGCGGTCTGGATAGCCGATAGTTTCGGCGAACTGGGGCTTTGGTATCGCCTTTGCCCCGTAGCCGTGATTGGCGGATCATTCGGGCAGGTGCAGGGCCATAATCCGTGGGAAGCTGCGCAGCTGGATTGCGCGATCCTCCACGGCCCCAATACGGCGAATTTTGCTGCTGACTACACCGCGCTTGCGCAGGCTGGCGCGACCATTCCGGTGCGCGACGCAGCAACCCTCAATGCGGCGCTTGACCGGCCCGATCTGATCGAAATGGCCACGCAGGCGCGCATTCTGCAATCCAATAGTGCGGGAAGTGTCGCGCGCACCAGTACTGCGTTGCTGGACCTGCTGGGGGACGGTTGATGCCCTACCCGACCACCAAAATTCGGCTCTTTCTGGTCGGCTATACCCTGCTTTGGGTGCTCGGCCTGCCATTCATTCTGATCTATCTGTGGCACCGGGCACGCCGCGATCCAGATTATTTCGCGCATCTTGGCGAACGCTTCGGGCGTTACCCGACCGGCCTGCAAAACGCAGTCTGGGTCCATGCGGTCTCCTTGGGGGAGGTCCGCTCGGGCGCGCCGTTGATCAAGGCCTTGCTGGCGCAGGGTGACCCTATTGTCATCACCTGTTTCACCCCCGCCGGCCGGCGCGAAGCGATGGCGCAGTTCAGTCCAGAAATCAGGTCAGGTAAAGTCGCCGTTGTCTGGGTACCGTTTGAATTCAACTGGTGTTTCCGGCGATTCTTTCGTGCCTTCACACCCCGCTATGGTCTTGTCATGGAAGTGGAAATCTGGCCACGGATGATCGCGGCCTGCCATCGCGCAGGGGTTCCGCTGCTGCTGTGCAACGCGCAATACACCACCAAGAGCTTCGCCCGCGATGCGGCCCGCACACCTGTCATGGCGCAGATGTTGCGCGGCTTTGCCGGCGGGTTGGTCAAATCGGATTTGCAGGCCGAACGGTTCCGCACAGTCGGGCTGACGAACCTTGCCGTGACAGGTGAATTGCGCTTTGACCAGGCAATTCCACCGGCGCAATTGGATGCCGGTCGCACAGCACGCAAATGGTTAAACGCCAGCAAGACCGTGACGATAGCCAGCGCCGTCGAGGGCGAAGACGATCTGTTCATCGCCACCATCCGCGCCCATCAAGATACGTTGTTTGTCTATGTGCCCCGCGCGCCCGAACGGTTCGGCGATGTGGCCCAAATGCTGACTGATGCTGGCCTGCGGGTCGGGCGGCGCAGCGAATTGTTTAATACTAAACTATCTGCACAAGGCGCCGCCCCGGACATCGACGTTCTTTTGGGTGATTCACTGGGCGAGATGTATTTTTACCTTGCCATGGCCGACCGCGTGGTCGTGGGCGGGGGGTTTTTGCCGCAGGGGTCGCACAACATATCCGAACCGCTCGCCCTAGGGAAACCCACGATCGTCGGCCCCGAAATCTGGCCGATCGAATATCCGGCAACCGAGGCAATCGCAGCAGGGGCCGTGATACAGGTGGCACAGGCAGATCAACTCGCACAAGCCCTGCGCGATCCAGTGCCCGACAGCGCTACAATCACAGCCTTCTTTGCCGATCATACCGGCGCGGTGGCCAAGACCCTTGCCGCCATCCCGCGCCTGCTTACCAGGCGCTGAAACCACCATCGACGTTAACCATCTGGCCGGTCATATAGCCCGCCTGAGGCGAAGCAAGAAACAGCATCGCATCGGCAATCTCGTCAGGTTCACACATGCGGCCAGCCATGATCAGCTCGCCCACACGTTTCTGGAATTCCTCGGAATGGTTGTTGAACACGGCCCCCGGCGCAATGGTATTTACCGTCGCCTGCCGTTTCGCCCAATAACCCGCCAACCAGACAGTCAGCCCGTGAATCCCCGCCTTGGTCACGCCATAGGCACTGAAATTCTTGAACGGCATGCCATCGTAAATCGGGTGGTGCGCACCGTTCAGGGCATACATCGACGCCACGTTAACCAGCGTGCAAGGGTAGTTGCCAACAATATCGCGGTCCATCTGGCGCGCGACCATAAAGGCACCGGTCAGATTGACGTGCATCGTCTTGTTCCAGTCCTCAACCGAGGTATCCGCGAAATCGGGAAAGGATTTGCCCGCCCCCATCAGCATTTCGCCTGTGATCGCGGCATTGTTCAGCACCACATTCGGGTTCCAGCCATCGGCCATGACACGCTTGAAAATCTCGGTCACCTGGGCCTCGTCGCTGACATCCATATCGTAGAAACGGAAGTTTTCGTTGCCGTCATGGGCTGCCTTCAAGGCATCCGCCCGTGCGCCGGGCAGGTCCGTCGACACGACCCGCGCGCCCTGTTCCAGCATCCGCCGCACATAGGTACTGCCCAAAACGCCCCCCGATCCGGTGATGAAAACGGTGCGCCCATCCAGTTGCTTGGTCATGCGGTCTCTCCTGTCAGGCGGTCCTTCATCAGGAATTCCACCAGTTTGAAATCAAGCGGGCTATCGATGTCCAGACAGCGTTCAGGGTCCATCAGATAGGGGATGACGCGCCCGTCAAACAAGGACTTTGCGCGGCGCAGATAGTCCGGCGACACCACATAGGTGCTGGCGGCGTGCTCATAAACGACAGGTGCGGCCTGACGGGCCACAACCCCGCCGGGCAAGGGCTTGGACACATGCAGGGCACCCGTTTCATCGGGTTCGACCAGATTGAAGTAGGGGTTCTTGCGCGCTTGGCAGCACGACATCACCATGTCGGGGCGCTGCGCAAAAAACAGATCAAGTGCGGCGTCGATATCGCTGTCGGCGCGCAGCGGGGCCGTGCAATCAAGATCAAGAAAGGCATCAACCGGGCCGATGATCGCCTCGCTCGCCGCAAGCGCCTGTTGCCACACGCCCCATTTGCCAGCCGTGTCCGTGGCCAGTGCGGCAGGGCGCAGGCCGATATCCAGCGCACCCTTGTTCAACGCGTGTTCATATATTTCAGGATCATCCGTAGAGACCACGACCGCATCCACCTGCGCATTGGCAAACAACTGGTCCAGCGACCAGTCAATCAACGGCTTGCCGCAAAGGTCGCGAAAGTTCTTGCGCGGCACACCTTTTGACCCGCCGCGCGCGCCAATCTCACCTAGGATCATGGGTAATCTCCTGTAATCATGCCGCTAAATCGCCGCGCTTCCCAAGCCTGCGCGATCAGGGCACAACTGGTGCCGACGCGATCAAGACGCGGCAGATGGTCAATGTCAGACGTCGCACGCCCGTCGACCAGGGCAAGAAAATCGCGCATCGCGTCCAGAAACATGTCGTTGCGTTCAAACGTCCAGTCGCGGGCCTGTGCGCCCTGCCCGCTGTCCATCACCAGCGTGCCGCCGATGAAATCCAGATCAACCGTGCCGCCCGTCCCGCGCAGGGCAATCCGGCGCAAGGACACAGGCGACAGATAATCCATCGCAACGGTCCCCTGCGCGCCACCACCGGCCAGCGCGATCCGGCTGGCAAAATCAACGCCTGCGAAATCAGCGTGGCCCAGCGCATCGACACCGCGCAGCCCGACATCGGGAAACAGACAATGCGCCATGTCCAACTCGTGACACAGGTCCAGCAAGACCCCGCCCCCTTCGGGCCGCGCGGCATAGCTGCCTGCAAAGCTCCAGTTCTGTCGCCACTGGCGCACATCATGACCGATTTCCAGCGAAAAGCCATAAACGCCAGACAGGTCCATCTGCGCCAGATCACGAAACGCAGGGTGATAGCGCATCATGAACCCGACAAGACAGCGCTCGGCCAATGGGGCCGCGATGGTCATCATGTGCGCCAGATCATCCGCACGGTAGGCTAATGGTTTTTCGACATAAAACGGCAGGTCTCGGGCCGCACAAAGCGTCACGATTTCCGCGCGCACCTGCGTCGCGGTGGCGATCACAACCGCAGATGCACCCTCCAGATCGGCAGGCCTGAACGCGCGCCATCCGACCAGCCGCGCCTTGACGCCCAGCGTTTCCAGATTGCCGAAGTGGCGCTTGCCGATTGATCCGGCACCGATGACGACAACGGTCATGTACTTGCCCCCTTGATCCCGCTTTTCCAGTCACCGCCCCTGCGCCACAACGCAAAGGACGCCGTAATCGCATCGCGATCATAGGCCGTGGCGACCCAGTCTTCAAAACTGATCCCGGTGGCGTCACGCGCAACAATATAGACGCGGAACACGTGATCCAGCACGCCCGCACTGGACCGTTTGAAATGCACGTGCCGCCAGTGCATCTGCTGCAACGCTTCCTCAACGCTGCGGCCCTCGATCATGACCAGATAAAGCACCGCTGCGATACCCGTGCGATCCGCACCCGACTTGCAGTGAAACACGAAAGGTTTTTCCGCGTCCTGAAACGCCGCCCTGAGGCTGGCAAAAGCATCTTTGCGCGGTGCCATGCGTGACCCGAAACCACGGGCGTAAACAAGGCGCAAACCCAACGCCTTGCAGGCTTCGGCCTCAAGCAGCATCGGGCTTTTGTCGATTTCTGCACGCAGAGAAATCACCGTCTTGATGCCCATCGCCTTATAGCGTTTCAGGCGCGCCGGGGACGGATGGTTCGATCGCCAGACGCCAGGTGCGATTTCGTGCAGGTTCCACCACCAGTGGCGGATAACGGCATGGTCAATGAACTGGAAATGCCACCACGCCTTGCGCCGCCCTTGGGGTGTTGACAAAACATGGGTCATCTTGGGCTTGCGTCGCGTGTCATTCATCGCGACAGCATTAGCCCCGCGCCCACCTGCCTGCAAGTGATGTGCAAAAATGCACGTTCCGCCGCTATTCCTGCGTGTTGTCAGCAAGGCCACGTCGCCCTATCTGCATCCTAGACCTCACAGGAGACTGCCATGTCGATCCGCCCGATTCTTGAAAAACGCCACGCCATCCCGACGATGGAAGGGGCTGGCGTCAAACTGCACCGCGCCTTTGGGTTTCAGGACCCGTCAGAACTTGACCCGTTTTTGCTGTTTGACGACTTTCGCAACGAAAACCCGCGCGATTTTGAAAAGGGGTTTCCGTGGCATCCGCACCGCGGCATCGAAACCATAACCTATGTGCTCAATGGCACGGTCGACCACAGCGACAGCCTTGGCAACGAAGGCTCGCTTGGGGCGGGGGATGTGCAATGGATGACGGCCGGATCGGGCATCCTGCATCAGGAAATGCCGCACGGAAACGCTGCCGGGCAAATGCATGGGTTCCAGCTGTGGGGCAACCTGCCATCAAGCCTCAAGATGACCGCGCCACGCTATCAAGACGTGCAAGGCACCGAAATTCCCGAAATCATCGATGATGACGGCACCCGCGTCAAAGTCATCACCGGTGAATTCTGGGGCAAGCGCGGCCCCGTGGACGGGATCGCCGCCGATCCGCAATATCTGGATGTGTTCGTGCCCGCCGGCGTCAAAAAGACATTTCGGATCGACACCTACCGCCGCGCCTTCGCCTATGTTTTCGAAGGCACGGCCGCCTTTGCCGATGCCAGCCCGCCGTCCGGTATTTTGCTGGAAAAAGAGGTCATGGGCGAGGAAGTCAACATCCGCGACATGTCAGGTGACCGCACCCTGATCCGGTTCGGCACCGGCGAAGAAGTCACCGTGCAGGCAGGCGAAAACGGTGTGCGCTTTTTGTTGATTTCCGGCGCGCCAATCGAAGAACCCGTGGCATGGCACGGCCCGATCGTAATGAATACCCGTGCCGAATTGCAACAGGCGATCAATGACCTGAACAACGGCACCTTCATCAAGCCCGCGCACTGATCGCAAAAACCGGTGCCCACTTTTTCCTGTGCGCGGCGCATCAAGCCCGCGCACTGATCGCAAAAACCGGTGCCCACTTTTTCCTGTGCGCGGCGCATCAAGCCCGCGCATTGATCGCAAAAACCGGTGCCCGCTTTTTCCTGCGCGCGGCGCATCAAGCCCGCGCACGAAAGGCTTTCCTTGGCGCACGGGGCGGCGTAACAGGGCGGCATGTCACAGAACCCGCCCAATCTCCGCCCCGATCTTGCCAATGCGCGCATCAGCGAAACCCGCCGCGAGGGCCAGCCGACCATCGGCATGGTGTCGCTTGGCTGCCCCAAGGCGCTGGTCGATAGCGAACGTATCCTCACCCGCCTGCGCGCCGAGGGCTACGCGATTTCGCCCGATTACGCCGGTGCCGATGCGGTGATCGTCAACACCTGCGGGTTCCTTGACAGCGCCAAGGCCGAAAGCCTTGATGCGATTGGCGAGGCGCTGGTTGAAAACGGCAAGGTCATCGTCACCGGCTGTCTCGGGGCCGAGCCGGATTATATCCGCGAACACCACCCGAAAATCCTCGCCGTGACGGGACCGCACCAATACGAACAGGTGCTGGATGCCGTGCACGATGTGGTCCCACCCAGCCCCGATCCGTTCATTGATCTGCTGCCTGCATCGGGCGTGTCCCTGACCCCGCGCCACTATAGTTACCTGAAAATCTCCGAGGGCTGTAACCACAAGTGCAAGTTCTGCATCATCCCCGACATGCGCGGGCGGCTGGCGTCACGCCCCGCCAAGGCCGTGCTGCGCGAAGCGGAAAAGCTGGTTGAAAACGGGGTGAAGGAACTGCTGGTGATCAGTCAGGATACCAGCGCCTATGGCACCGACTGGCCCGCCGACCAGCGCCGCGGGCTGACCGAACAACCGATCACAACGCTGGCCCGCGATCTCGGTGGCCTTGGTGCATGGGTGCGCCTGCACTACGTTTACCCCTACCCCCATGTGCGCGAGATTATTCCCCTTATGACCGACGGGCTGATCCTGCCCTATCTGGATATCCCGTTCCAACACGCCCACCCCGACACCCTGCGCCGCATGGCCCGCCCCGCGCACGCCGAACGCACGCTTGATCGCATCGCTGAATGGCGCGGGATTTGCCCCGACATCACCCTGCGCTCGACCTTTATCGTTGGCTACCCCGGCGAAACCGAGGCCGAGTTTCAGCACCTGCTCGACTGGATGGACGAGGCACAACTCGATCGCGTCGGCTGTTTTCAGTATGAAGACGTGGCAGGCGCACGCAGCAACGCCCTGCCCGATCATGTGGCCGATGAGGTCAAACAAGAGCGCTGGGACCGTTTCATGGAAAAAGCCCAAGCGATTTCCGAAGCGAAACTCGCCGCAAAAGTGGGCCAGCGCATGGAGGTGATCGTGGACGACATCGACGCCGACGGCATCGCCACCTGCCGCACCAAGGCCGACGCCCCCGAGATCGACGGGAACCTGTTTATTGATGAAGGGACCGAAGGGTTATCGGTTGGGGATATCGTGACGGTCGAAGTGGACGAAGCAGGCGAGTATGATTTGTGGGGATGTTTGGTTTGACGTCGGCTTGATGGGACGAAGTTGTCTTTGAAAGACCTTGTCTTAATGACCGCTTACAGCCCGAAGCGGACGCTCGTATCTATGCGAAAAATGTGGGATAAAGTCATTGTCGAATTGTCAAGTGCTGCCTCGGGCAGGACATTGGCCCAAAGATCAGCAGTGAGAAAACAGTATTGAAGGCGGTAGCATTGAGCGAAGAGGAACAGCTTGAGGTGATGCGATATTGGGTTTCCGAGGCCAGCAAAGCTCGAAGAAACATTGCCTTCATTCGAGGCTTTGAGGAAATTCGAAGACGTTACGTTGAAAGTGTGTCTCCAACAGAAGAACCTAAAGACCCCGCCTATAATGCTGTCGCACGGGTATCTATAGCGGTGCTAAATGTTGTCTTGGATGCTCTAATATCATTTTCATTCAAAGCGTTCGACCAAGCCTCGCAAGCCAGCCTAACAAGACTCAAGAACGCCTTATTACGTAACGCGGCCAATGATGACTGCCACGATACCGTTAACGAGGCATTCAAGCAGTTTCAAAGAAATGAAAAGGTGGTCTTGGAAGAGCTTACAAGGCTTCGAAATAAGTTGATTGCTCATATTGATTACGATTTCGTGCTAGATCCCAAGCAGGAAAGTCTGAAAATCAAAGAAGTCTTGCTGGCCACCGACATGATCATAGGCCTTGTAGATGTCCTCGCCGCCCAATTCGAAAAGATCGGGACAGTCGAAAGTTCAAACGTTTCTGGCAATTCCCTCGTGATCACACCTACCAAATTTGCAGAGACGGACGCTGAAGAATTTTGGCGGGTAACTTTTTGTAATTGGGCGAAATAGTTGGGGTAGAGAGACGGTGACGAGAACGTAATTGAGAGCCTGATTTCCGCCTTCGCCTCAAGGTTTGCAAACTCCGCTTCCTGCGCATTTCTGCCATTCATCTAATCGCAGCATATGTCAATTTGGACCCAAAGCGGAAACCCCGCGCTTCACCTTTCCCGACCGCCCCCATGGGCGGGGGCTTCACCCCCACCCGCGCACGGGCTGCCTTCCTTGCCAACGCCCCCGCCCCGCTCATGTTAGGTCCGGCCCACACCGATCCCCAAACCAACCCAAACTATGCTATACTCCCACTTTCCCCGTCATCATGCCGCGGGGACACATGTCTGCCAATTCACGCGCATGAGGGAGGATGACACGATGTATGCACGCATTACACCATACAAGATGAAGCCCGGTTCCAAGGCTGCCGCGACCCAGATCATGGAAACCCTGAAGGACCGCATTATGGCCCTGCCCGGTCAGCAAAGTTTCCTGAATGTCATGAATGACAACGACGGATCCGGCTATGTGATTTCGACCACCAACATTGCCGAAGCAACACCGGAAACGGTTGAAAAGGTCAATGCCCTTTGGGCGAACTTCAAGGACCATTTGGTCGAAGAACCCAGCGCAAAAATCTACGAAGTGGTTGCCGACTGGTCCTAGGCGGTCAGACGCGAGGGCGGGCCAAACTGCCCTCGCTAAGGCGCCTCAAACCAAACCCGCACCGCGTCCTGCACCCGCCGGAAACGGTCCCCACCCAGATGCACACCGCCGAACCAGCGCGTGACGACGATAATCTCGCCCACGCGACCTTCGCGTTCCAGCATCCGCAGGATCACCATGCCTGCGCCCGCCTCCCCGTCGTCATTCTTTAACGGCGTCCCGTCAGGCAACAGCACAGCCCATGTGTTATGCGTCGCACGCGTGAATTTCTTGCGCCGTGTCAGTGTCTTGATGAACGCCTTGGCATCATCAGCCGACCCGCAAGGCCCGCCCGACACCGCGTATTTCGACCCGCGGTCGGTAAAGATGTTTTCAATCACCCGCATCCCCGCAACCTGACCAAACCGTTGACCCATATCAAGGCGCTGTGCGGCGGTTTCTGCTAGGCTGATGCAAACAAAACGAGAGGGACTTCATGACAACTGCTGTAGCCAAATCACCCGCCATCAAACGTCCGACACTGCCTGCCAAGCTTGCCCGCCGCCCCTACGAGGCGGAGAAGGCGCAGCTTCAGGCTGAACTCCTCAAGGTGCAAATCTGGGCGCAGGAAACCGGCCAGAAATTTGTGCTGCTGTTTGAAGGGCGCGATGCGGCTGGCAAGGGCGGCACGATCAAACGCTTTACCGAACACCTGAACCCGCGCGCGGCCCGTGTCGTGGCCCTGAACAAACCCAGCGACGAAGAGCGCGGCCAGTGGTATTTCCAACGCTATATCGAACACCTGCCCACGGCGGGCGAAATGGTGCTTTATGACCGTTCCTGGTATAATCGCGCGGGCGTGGAACGGGTCATGGGCTTCTGCAAACCCGAAGAATATCTGGAATTCATGCGCCAGACGCCGGAATTTGAACGGATGCTTACGCGCTCGGGCATCCGCATGTATAAATACTGGTTTTCCGTCACCCAAAGCGAACAAAAGCGCCGCTTTGACAGCCGCGAGACCGACCCGCTGAAACAGTGGAAACTGTCGCCCATTGATAAGGCCTCCCTGAACAAATGGGGCGACTATACCGAGGCCAAAGAGGCGATGTTCTTTTACACCGACACGGCCGATGCGCCCTGGACGGTGGTGAAATCCAACGACAAGAAACGCGCGCGGCTCAACTGTATGCGCCACTTCCTGTCAACGCTCGACTATCCCGGCAAAGACCCCGACATTGCCCGCGCACCTGATCCGGCCATCGTCGGACCAGCCGCCAAGGTGATCCACAACGCCGACCACATCCTCGGCACCGCACTGCACCCCGATACACGGCGCACCTAGATGCGGCTGGCCCCCTCGGCCTCTTGCGCAATAGCGTCGATGTCGACCTCATCGGCGGTTGCCTTGCCCTCTTTGATGCGGGGCGCGGGGCGGTGCCATTGTGCCAGATACTGGCCGATGTCGCGATAAAATCCCGGCACGATCAATTCGAGGTCGGTGATGAAATTTGCCTGCTGCGTCAGACGCGCGCCAAGCCGTTTCGCGTGAAATAAGTGAAACGCGCGCACTTGCAGGTTTTCTTTGCCCACTTCGCACTGGTCCGGATCATCGCGCAGTTGCGCAACGGTAAACTGTGTGTCCTCGCTGCGGCCGGGCCACAAAAGACGGACGTGCAAATCGGAAATATCGTCATGTTTGATCTGGCGTAGCAGCCAGTTGACCCGTGCTTTGGACGATTTCTTGTCTTCGGGCGCCTGCAAAGTCATGCCCACATCAACCGTGCGCCGAACCATATCCGCAACCACCTCAAGGGGGGCTGCGGCATCGACGATATCGAAGCTGGCAATCAACTGATTACGCTCGCGCAGCACGTCAGCTTCGGCCTTTTCGCGTTCGGTGCGATCCTTGGCATGAGATCGGCTGAGTTTCTCGGTGACAGCGGTGCCAGTCAGACGCGAGAGGATCAAAGACAGGTCTTTGGTCTCCTGATGCCACGCGCCCAAGACAGCATTCGCATCGGCTGATCGTTGCGGAATGCGCCCACCCGCCGAAACCAGCTTGTTCAACTCGCCCCATTCGGGCGGCATCCGGTCAAACCCCTTCACGCCCGCGCTTTCATGCGACAGGAAGCGGCGCAATTCGTTCAGCAACAGCTGCTGGTCATCGTCGGCCACGCCTTCGCTACTCAGCAAAAGATCCGCCGCCGTCAGGATCGACATCCACGACCAGTGAAACACCGGGATCTTTGATCGGCTTTTGCGAATTTCGTCGTCGGGATGGTTCTGCGGATTGGTCGCGAACTGGTTGGAAATAGTGATGACACAATCAATTCCGTTGTCCTTGGCAAGGGCGCGATAGCGTTCCACCTGTTCGGCCTGGATCGGCGCATTCCCAACCTTTGCCTCGACCAGGGCGCGCCATTCGCGCGCACCACTGCGCAATACGATCAACCCATCGGGGCGCTCCTTGATGGTCTGCCGCTGCTGTTGAAAGACAACTTCGGTAAAGGTGTCGATGGTGCTGCGCACCCCGCACCGCTGCCCGATCCCACCCAACAGGGCCGCGCTGAATTCATGGACCTGCGCCAGACAGGCAAGCACAATCGACGTCGTGCGCCCTTCCTTGGATGTGGTCGACAGAACGGGGAACAGCCGCGCCGCCTCCCCCTGTTTCAGGTAGTTCGGCAACGTCATGACAATCCCCCCTTACGGTCGCGTCCGCATTAAGCATTGGGATCGTTGTAAAATCAACCTAGAGGTGCGAGCCTTCAAGCACGACTCAACCCGTCAAACACATCGGCATTGCGGCAGTAGACGGGTGTGTGGGCGGCTGTTTCGGTCTGGTCAAGCCAGGCCGCGCAACCTTGGGCGTTGTCGCAGCCGCGGCAGCGCGTTACGGCGTCTGCATAGCTGCGCGCGCTCAGCCGACCCTCGCGCAGGGCCTCGCCAAGGTCCACACCGACGGTCTTGGACATTCTCATCATCAGCCAGAAATGCGCGCGTGTATCACCCATAGGTCGCATCGGATTCTCCTTGTTTGCCGCATGGGTCTAGGGGCAAACGGCCCGCATATCCTTGAGGCAGATCAAACTGCGACCGCAACGGACCATCTGACAAGAAAACTGATCCTGATCTCCGCCCTGTTGCGGGGCGTGGCCCATCAGCCCCTAACCCGCCAGCCCGATCAGGATCACCACCCAGGCGACACCAACAGCCACGGCCGTCACCGCCACGGCGGCACTGCCACAATCCTTGGCGTGGCGCGCCGCGTCGCGGATTTCGGTGGAAATATCATCAACCACCCGTTCAATAGCCGTATTCAAACATTCCGCCGCCAGAACCATCACGCCCCCCATCAGCAAAAGCGCCGTTTCCGCAGTGCTGAGCGGCAGCGCGATCGCCAGCCCGCCCGAGATCACATTGGCGACAAGCCACTGCATCAGGCTGCCTTCGGTGCGATACACATGGACAAATCCGGCCCAGGACCAAATGGCCCGTTGCTTGATCCGGCGTAACTGATTCAACATTTTGTGTCCCTTTCCGCATGTGTCGGCGAATGTGCGCGCGATAATGTGCGTAACGCAAGGGAATGGTTTACCGGTTTGTGAAACACTCTCTAATCTATGAATATGAAAAACCCGCACGCCTTTCCTGTTCTTGCCCGCTCTGAACGCATCGTGGACGGAGTGGTGCATGGCATTGGCGTGCTTCTGGCGATCACGGGCGCGGTGCTGTTGATCGTCTTTGCAGCGCTTGGGGCCAGCGGGGCGGGGATGATTGCCGCACTATCGGTTTACGCCGCCGCGCTGATCGCAACCTTTACCGCTTCGGCCTGTTATCACCTGATTCCCTGGCAAAAGGGGCGTGCCATGCTGCGCCGGATTGACCACGCGGCGATCTATTTGAAAATCGCGGGCACCTATACACCGCTGGTCGTGCTGATCGGCAGCGGTTTTGCCTATGCCGTGCTGGGTGTGGTCTGGGCGCTGGCCGCCATCGGCATGATCGCCAAACTGTTTTTCTGGCGCAGTCCCGGCAGGCTTGGCGCCTGGCTCTACCTTGGCATGGGGTGGCTCAGCATGGCGCTGATCTGGTCGTTGTTCCCGCTGATCCCATTAGGCGCAAGCATCCTGATCGCCGTGGGCGGGCTGCTGTATTCATCGGGCGTGATCTTTTACAGCTGGCAAAACCTGCGTTTTCAAACCGCAATCTGGCATGGATTCGTGTTGGTCGCCTCGGCCTGTTTCTTTGCTGCAATTTACTGGGGTGCGCTGGTCCTGACCTAGGGGTCAGGATTTCCACACCTGACAAGGCGCACCGAAAAACCTATCCTCAAATCATCGCAACACCACCGTTGGTCAATTACCGGCCAACACCAGTAAACGACAGATTTAAATAGGAAATTTCGTTATGGATCAATTCATGACACTGCTCCCGGCTGGCCTGCTGAATATGATCGGGGTCTTTGGGTTTTCACTTTACGTGATGAACTACAGCCTGCTGACACTGCACAAGCTGACCAGCCATTCGGCCCTTTACTTTGCGATCAACTTGTTGGCCGCACTCTGTGTGCTGATCAGCATGCTGGCCTCGTTCAACCTTGCCTCGGCACTGATCCAGTCATTCTGGATCGTCATTTCCCTAATTGCCATCGGCGTGCGCCTGCGCCGCACAGTGGAACAGGGCGAGCCACAGGCCGAACTGGTCTAACAACCGAACATCCAACGCCCGCAACGATGACCATATTGCGCGACACGCGCCGTGCATCGGCAGACCGCGGGTTGGCGATAGGAGGTTGATGGATGGCACTTTATGGCAGCCAAGCACGTCCTGCCCCAAAGCGTCTCACCTCCATCACCGAAATCGCCAGCCCTTGGGGCGGTCTGACGATGCACGGCGGCTGCGCCTTGATTCCGTGCAGAATGAACTGCTTGCACCAAAGGATGAATACACTCCCGCCCCGGCCTAAAGCCCCGCAACGGTCCGGCGCACGACCTCGAACCGTTCTGCGTTGGGCGGATGCGTGCCAAGGAAACGATCCCCCGGATCGGGAATGCGAAAAAAGAATTCAGCCCCGCGTAACGGATCATATCCGGCGCGGGCCGCAATACGGGTGCCAAGAACATCTGCCTCAAGCTCGAAATCCTTGGAATAGGTGCGTGCGCCGACCTGCGCGCCCAATTCCTGCGCCACGCGCACGGCTTCGTCGCCGCCTCCGGTCACACCCGCCAACTGCCCAAAGACAAGCGCACCAACAGTGGCATTCTGGCGCTGGCGATCCAAATGACCGGCGATATGATGGGCGGCCTCGTGGGCCAAAACAAACGCCAGCTCATCGACATTCTGCGCATCGGCAATCAGCGCCAGCGTGAACGCAATAATCGGACGGCCCTGTTCGTCGACGGTCTGAAAGGCGTTGGGCGGCATATCGGGGCGATCATCGATGACAATGCGGAAATCGCAATTCAGGCGCGGCGCCTGGCGACGGCAAATCTGTTCGGCAACAGGTTCGACAGTTTCCACGACCTGCACAAAATTGCGCGCCGAGATGCGGCCATCACGGGTCTGGGTGATGGGGGGCGGCGCAGGTTTTGGTGCGACAGCGGGCGCATCGTCAACCGCGACAACTTCGCAGGCCGCAAGGCCCAGCGCAAACAACGCGGCCATCATCACATTACTACGGTATCGCACGACGATCCAAACCTCCGGCTTTGCATCGAATTTAGCAGCTTTTCCCCCGCTCGCCAGACCCGATCACGCAGTTGCGACCGACAGGCTTGCATCCGCCCATGATCCCGCTAGCCTAACCCCATGTTTACGATCGAGCACGACTTTGACGCCACAGTGATCACGCTGGTCGATGATGGCAGGGCGCCATTGCGCGATGATGTCACAATCAACGCCTTTGACGATTGCATTACCCTTGAACAGATCGACCAGCGCACGGACATGCCTGTGCGCATCACCCTGTCGTTCGCGCAGGCCCGCGATCTTGCCGCCGCGCTGAACCTGCCCGAGGGGGCCTATACACTGCGCGACCCTGCCAAGGATTGATACCGCGCAAGGCGCTGCCCCTGCCCTCCTGCTAGAATAGACGGATCAGGAGGACACGCACATGCAAACCAACCAGCTCCCGTTTTATGATGACAGCGTGAATGAAACCGGCTGTTGCCCGCGGTTTGACCCGCTGCCTTGGGACGATCAGGACCTGCACTTTGCCAGCAAACCCTTCACCCGCGCCACGACCCGCAGTTTTTTCCATATTCCCCTGAATATGGGCCGCGTATTTTCGCGGGTTCTGGACAAGGTCGAAAAATCCGGCGGCTATGACAACAGCGATTTTGTGGTCCTCAGCCGCGATCTGTCGCCCTGGCGCGCCGAGCACCTGTTCGCGACCCCCAAACCACTGGCGGGCGAAGAACAGGTAACCCTGAGCGGCGATTTCGTGACCAAAGCCTATGAGGGGCCATATTCGCAGATGGGCCAGTGGTTCAAGGACATGCAAGCCCTCGCCGCCATGCAGGGCACCAAGGACGCCGAGGTCTACTTTTTCTACCCCACCTGCCCCAAATGCGCCAAAGCCTACGGCGCGAACCACGTGATCGGCTTTGCCAAACTGACCTAGGGCGCGCGATGGCTCTGGCTTGATTGCGGGCGCAGGTCATCTTCACACTTGGCACCCCCCGACGCATCGGCAAAGGTAAGGGCCAAGGGGGCACGACCATGACCACAGGTTTCTTTTGGGACGAACGCTGTTTCTGGCATGGCGGCGGCTATTACGCGGGGATGCTGCCCGTCGGCGGATTGGTGCAGCCGATGGCCAGCGGCGGCTTGCCCGAAAGCCCCGAAACCAAACGGCGCTTGAAGAACCTGATCGACGTGACGGGCCTGTCGCGCGATCTGGCGCTGCAAGGCGCACCCATGGCCAGCGATGAAGACCTGTTGCGCGTCCATCCGCAACCCTACCTGAGTGATTTCAAAACCCTCTCAGACGGAACCGGAGGCGAATTGGGTCGCCGCACGCCATTCGGCCCCGGCGGCTACGAGATGGCAGCCATGTCGACCGGCCTGTCGATCGGCGCACTTGATGCGGTGCTGCGCGGCAAGCTCCGCAACGCCTATGCCCTGTCCCGCCCGCCCGGCCACCACTGCCTGCCCGACTATCCCAACGGGTTTTGCCTGTTTGCCAACCTCGCGGTGGCGATCCAGACCGCGCGCGCACACAAACTGACCGCGCGCGTTGCCGTGCTGGATTGGGACGTGCACCACGGCAACGGGACCGAGGCGATATTTTACGAAGACCCCGATATCCTGACGATTTCGATCCATCAGGAACGCAATTACCCGATGGACACCGGCGATTTCGCTGACCGCGGGCGCGGCAAGGGGGTGGGCGCGAACCTGAACATCCCGCTGCCTGCCGGCACCGGGCATCTGGGCTATCTGCGCGCGATGGACCAGATCGTGCTACCCGCGATCCGCGCCCACGCACCCGACGTGATCGTGATCGCCTGCGGCTATGACGCCGCCGCAATTGACCCGCTGGGCCGGATGCTTGCCACGGCGCAGACCTTTGCGACGATGACCGCGCAGATCCGCGATCTGGCTGATGACATCTGCGAGGGCCGGTTGATGATGGCCCACGAAGGCGGCTACTCCGAAGTCTACGTCCCCTTTTGCGGCCACGCCGTTCTGGCCGAAATGTCACGCAGCCCCGTGACCGCCCCCGATCCCTTTGGCGATGTGTTCGACCTGCGCCAACCCGGCCCCGCATTCGATGCGTTTCTGAATGGGGTGATCCGCGACATGGCCGAGGCTGTTTGACTGGCTGATGTGCGGGACTTTGCCGCCGCTACCAGTCACCCACCCCGGCGCGCCTGCGCCAAGCCCGACCTCCCCCACGGGAGGGCTTTCATACAACAAATGCGACGCGTGAAATCTTGGCTGGTTTGCGAAACAACGGTCGCGCCTTGTCTCAAGACCCTCCCAAGGTCGGGCTTGGCGCATGCCCGCCTGTTTCAATCCATTTGATCATCGTCCGATTCCCGCAACATGATCCATACGCCTGAACCTTGCGCCCCCTAGAACCTGCGCGCACTTACGCTTATGTCGGGGCAAACCAGACCGGAGCGCCCAATGCCAACTGCAAACCCTGCCGCCCTCGATTTTCTGCTCACACGGCGCTCGCGCCCGGCAAAGACGCTGACAGGCCCCGTGCCTGACCGCGCGGGGCTGGATACCCTGCTGACAGCCGCCGCACGCACACCCGATCACGGCAAACTGGAACCCTGGCGCTTTATCGTGCTGTCGGGGGCCGCCCTGCCCCGGCTTGCCGCGCTTGTAACAACCCGCGCCGCCGCGCTCGATATCGACGCCGATCAAATCCCCAAGGCCCGCGCCGCCTTTGCCGATGCGCAACTGGTCGTGGCAGTGATCAGCGCGCCGGTGATCTCGGCCAAGGTGCCAGATATCGAACAGACCTACTCGGCCGGGGCCGTTTGCCTGTCGCTGCTCAATGCAGCGCTGGCCGCGGGATGGGGCGCGAACTGGCTGTCGGGCTGGGCCTCCCATGACCGGACCTTTGTTGAAACGGGGCTCGGCCTTGCGCCACATGAAACGGTCGCCGGGTTCATCCATATCGGCACGGAAACGACAGCCCCGCCGGAACGGCCACGCCCCGACATCACCGCCAAAACCACATGGATCGACACATGATCTTTCAGGACATCTCCAAGGCCATCGCACAGTTTTCCGATGCGCGCTTCCGGCGTGTGTTGCTTTTGGGGGTCGGGCTGACACTGGCACTTTTCGCGGTCAGCGGCTTTGGCGTCTGGCAGTTGCTGAACTGGATCGACATCGAAAACGTGTCCTGGCCGTTCTTTGGTGAAATCGCCTGGCTGTCCTATGTGCTGGGCGTGATCATGGCCGCGCTCAGCCTGTTTCTCTGGGTGTTCCTGATGATCCCGGTCGCCTCTGCGATCACCTCGGTGTTTCTTGACGACGTTGCGCAGGCGGTCGAGGACAAACACTTTCCCCATCTGCCCGCACCGCCGAAAATGCCGCTCTCGGTGGCGGTCAAAGACACGCTGGGCTTTCTTGGGGTGCTGATCGGGGCCAATATTCTGGCACTGATGCTTTATATCATGCTGCCCTTTGCCGCGCCGTTCATCTTTTATGCGCTGAACGGCTTTCTGCTGGGGCGGGAATACTTCACGCTGGCGGCAACCCGGCGCGAAGGGCGCGCGGGCGCACGGGCGCTACGGAGCCGTTTTGCCAATGAAATCTGGATTGCGGGGTGCCTCATGGCGATCCCGCTGACGATCCCCGTGCTCAATCTGTTCGTGCCAATACTGGGTGCTGCGACTTTCACGCATATGTATCACCGTCTCAGTCAACGCTGACCTCGGGCGTTGCCATCCGGTTGAACCAGTCCAGATCGCGCACCGTGATCGCGCCTGACAGGATCACCCCGGCGATCACCGCCCAGATGCAAAACGCCCAAATGGTGGTGATCCTGGCCTTGCGGCGCAATTGCGGATCTGCGGGCGCGCTTGAATGGGTGCCGGGCACGACCTCGCCCGCTTCGCCCTGCGTGGTCATCCGCAACGGCAGCACGACAAAGAAGACCATGAACCACACGACCGCGAATAAAACGAGTGCCGATGTAATGCCCATCTGCGCCTTTCTGCGGACCACGCCGCTTTTTCTTCCAAAATAACGTCCGCCAGAGGCTCCGCCCCTGACATCACGCGCCTAGACCTGTTCTAGCTCGATCAGGCAACCATTAAAGTCCTTGGGATGCAAAAACAGCACCGGCTTGCCGTGTGCGCCGATCTTGGGCGCGCCGCTGCCCAGCACCCGCGCACCGGTTTCCGTCAGGCGATCGCGTGCCGCGATGATATCATCGACCTCATAGCAGATATGGTGAATCCCGCCTGCGGGGTTCTTGTCCAGAAATCCCTGGATGGGGCTGGCATCCCCCAAGGGATAAAGCAGCTCGATCTTGGTATTGGGCAGTTCGATAAAGACGACCGTGACGCCATGATCGGGCTCGTCTTGCGGCGCGCCCACCGTGGCCCCCAACGCCCCGCGATACTGGGCGCAGGCCGCCTCAAGGTCGGGCACGGCAATCGCCACATGGTTCAAACGTCCAATCATCGCTCTCTCCTCTCGCAACACCTGCCCTGTCTATGTCGTGGTCGGCGGCGCGACACAAGTGGGCGCGCCAACAGGTCGCGGCGCCGTTAACGCAGGATTCACCATCTGACGCTTAACTGAACACACAACGATCTCTGGAGGGGATGTTATGGACGACCATGATGATTTCATGATGACACGGCCACCCACCGCGCGGCGCCCGCTTTTGGGGCTGACGGTGCTTGTGGTCGAAGACAGCCGCTTTGCCTGTGAAGCAATGCGCCTTTTATGCCTGCGCTCGGGCGCGCGAATCCGCCGCGCCGACAGCCTGCAACATGCACGCCGACACCTGGCGGTCTATCGCCCCGCCGTGGTGATCGTCGATCTGGGCCTGCCCGATGGGTCGGGCGAATCCCTGATCGCCGATCTGGCGATGGGTGTGCCGCGGGTCGATGTAGTGCTTGGCACCAGCGGCGACACGGACGGCAAGGAACGCGCCCTGGCCGCCGGTGCTGACGGCTTCTTTGCCAAACCCGTGGCCTCGCTTGCGCAGTTCCAGCAGGCGATCCTCGCGCATCTGCCCGCTGATCGCCAGCCAAACGCGCCCTGGGTGCTGTCGGATGAATATGTCGCGCCCGATCTGATGGCGTATCGCGATGATCTTGCGCATGTGGCCGATGTGCTGAACGGCGAAGAGGACCGCTCGATTGACTATGTCACGCAATTCCTCTCCGGCGTCGCCCAAAGCGCCAATGACACCGGCCTCGGTGATGCGGTCGGCTCGCTTGCGCGCGCGCGTGAAACCGGTGGCACGACCCGCTCCGAAGTGGCGCGCCTTGCCGCCATCGTGCAAGAGCGGCTGTCCACCAACAGCCCCCTGTAACCCAAAAACACCCCAACCGAAGGATCCGCAACCCTGCAGCACGCGCCCGTAAAACGCCGCTCTCACTGCACAAAGACACCCCAGTCGCGTCCCAAATAGGCCCCATTCATCCCGCACCTTGCCTGAAAGCCGCCACCGCGTTTTCGCCCCGGCAAGCAAGAGGACGAGTATAGAATGGAACGCTTTATCAATCGCTTTTGGGGCGACGAAGACGGCAACGTCACAATCGACTGGATCGTACTGACGGCTGGCATCGTGATGCTTGGCGCAGCTGTCATGCTAGCTGTCGGGCCAACAACCCAGGATCTTGCCACCGGTACAACCGACAAGATCGACCAGATCGAGATGGGCATCTAACCCTATAACATCAGGCGCGGATCGCTCCCCATCTCAAGATCGGGGAACACCGCGCCCGCGAAGGTTTCGGCGGGCAGGCCCGTCGCCGCCCGCATCACCCAGGCCGCATAAGCACGAATGTCGCGCGTGGGCAGCAAATCACGCCCCGCGTAAAGATCGCCCTCGCCCAGACCGGGCCAGTCGCTGATCACCTGCCCGCCCTTCATCGCGCCCCCCGCAAACAACATCGCACCACCCGTGCCGTGATCAGTGCCGCGCGATCCGTTTTCGCGCGCTGTGCGGCCAAATTCGGTCATGCACAGCACCGCCGTTTGCCCCCAGGCCGCGCCCAATCCGGCGCGCAGGGTCAGAATTGTATCGCTAAGGCGCGACAGTGCACGCGCAAGATTGGCGCGCTGGTTGTCATGGGTGTCCCATCCGCTGATCGAAAAGCTGGCGATCCGCGTATCCGCGCGCAGCCGCCCGGCAGCAAATTCCGCCAGTTTCACGTGATCCCCCGACAGGCTCACCCCCTCCATCATCGGGCTGTCGCCCATCATCGTTTCGGTTTGCGCCGCGGCCGCAATCGCGTCGTCGCTGGCCAGTTCCTCGGCGATGGCGATCGCATCGGCGCTGGCCGTTTGAAACAATGGATCGTCATGATGCACGACCTCAAGCAATCGGCGCACCTGCGGCGACAGATTCAAGCGCGCATCCGGCGACCAGCGTGCCGCAGGGGCATCGCCCGACAATACCAGCATTTGTTCACGCCCGATCGCATAGGCCACATCCGCCTCAAGCCCCGGAATTTGCTGCAACAAGCGGTTCAGCCACCCGTCGCGCAACCCGCCACCACTCAGGTCCGGCAACCCGGCTTCCAGAATATCCTGCCCGTCAAAATGGCTGCGCTTGTCGCGATATGGCGTGGACACCGCATGCACCGCGCCCAGTTCCCCCGCCAACCACAGCGGATGCAATGGCGCAAGCGCCGAGTGCAGTGCGAAAAACCCATCCAGATCAATGGCATCGACAGCCTCGCCCACGCCAATATTGGGGCGCAACCCCGCCAATGCGGGATCGCCATAAGGCTGGATCACATCCAGCCCGTCCATCGCCCCGCGCAAGATGATGACAACCAGCCGCGTGTCCCAAGGGGCGGCGGCAAAGGCCACGGGCGTCAGCAACGGACTGGCCGCTGCACAACACCCCAGCGCCGCGCCCGACATCAAAAACCTGCGACGCTCCATGTCCTACCTCCTTTGAAATGCGGCCGACGCCAGCACAAGGCCGACCCCAGCCGCACGATCTTCGGCGGCACCGGCCGCGAAGACCACCGCCGGATCGGCCTCCGGCCCCAGCGCAGTGACCACAAACGCGCGCGGGTCGGGCAGATCGTCGCGCAACCGTTGGGGAATGATCATCGACCATGTTATGCGCCCAGCCATGCCCTGCGGCGTGATCCATGATGGCCCGTCTTCGGGCCACCCGTCCGGGCCAACGGGTTCTTCCCAAGGCTGGCCCATCACCGCCAAATGTCGCCCGAATGCAGCGCGCCCCTCGTTGAACGACATCGCCGCGAGAGCATCCACGTCGATATCAAGCGCCCTGACCGCCGAGGCGACAAACCCAAACGGCGGCTTCACCTTGGCCCTGGTCACGTCCCATGCCGCCGGGTGGCGCAACAGCACCGCGACAACGGCGTCCAGATCGCCACCCGTCTCGGCAAACACCGCCGCTAAATCGTCAACCAGCCCCACAGGCGGATCGTCCGCCACGAAATGCACCGCCAGTTTGCGTCCGATATGGCGCGCCGTATCGGGGTGCATCGCCAGGTCGTCCAGCGCGGTCAGTATATCATCAAGGCGCGGGACATCGCCGCCATAGGTTTTGCCCAAAACCACCTCGGGTCCCGGTTCGGCAATGTTGCGCAAAAATGCAAAGCCGTTCTTGGGGCTATAGGACAGCCCCGTCAGCAATTCCGCCAGTTCACGCACATCTGTCTGCGTGTAACTGGCCCCGACACCCAGCGTGTGCAGTTCCAGCAATTCACGCGCCAGGTTTTCGTTCAGCCCGCGATTGCGGCGCAGCGCAGTGCGACTGTTGGGGCCCATTGACAGATGTTGATCAAGATAGACCAGCATCATCGGATGAGTGGTAACTGCCCGTAATATATCTGAAAATCGCCCCATGACATGCGGGCGGATCGCTTCTTCGACATAGGGTGATACCAGATGACGGGTGACACCTGTGACCGCGCGCACCGTGAAATGGTCCGCCCAGAACCGCGTCAGCCGTTCGCGCATACCATCGCTTGTGGTGGCGGCGCGGGCCAGATGGGCGGCAAATGTCGCCCCCCGCATATCCCGTCCGGCTGCGCGCATGGCACGTTGTTGGTCCAGCACCTCCGCCTCGCGGTCAGTGCCGCGCGCTGCCCGACGCACCTGCGCCAGATCGCGGTAGTCACGCGGTGAAGGATAGGTGTCAGCCCACAACGGTATCACAAAGCGTGCCGCCGCATCATCGGGCCCACGCAACCGCGCCAGCATCGCGTCCTGCGAAACCGGCGGCGCGATACGAGGCGACAGCCCCATGCCAAAACGGATCTCGGCGATGATCGGATCAAACGGCACGCGCGGGTCTCCCTTGTTGGTGCCACTATAGGCATGCTTGGCACGCGCGTCTGGCAAAATTCACGTGATCAGAACAAGTTTGCCGAGTCATGGAAAATTCCGACACCCTTGATCTTAAACAAGAAAATCTGCAAGGTTTCAGGCTTGAACCGGTCTTACCGATTCGAAATTGCATTTGACGAGTGAAACCCGAGGCTGCCAATGCTGACACGACGCCAAACACTCGCGGGTATTGCCGCGTCTTTCGCCACCCTCCCGCCATCACTTGCAACGGCGAGCGCGTCTGGCCGCTCGGATACTTTGCCGCCCGAATATGCGCCCCGTCTGGTGCGTTTGCAGCAGAACCGCGCCGCTGGCGAAATTCACGTCGTGCCCGACCGTCACAGCCTTTACTGGACCCTGCCGGACGGCCAGGCGATCCGCTATCTTGTGGGATTGGCACGCGACGGACTCTACCGCAGCGGCAGCTACACGATCCGGCGCAAGGCCGAATGGCCCCGCTGGACACCCACCCCCGCGATGATCCGGCGCGAACCCGAAATCTATCGCCCCTTTGCCAACGGGATGGCCGGCGGCCCTGATAACCCGTTGGGCGCGCGCGCGCTCTACCTGTTCAACCGCGCGGGGCGCGACACCTACATGCGGATCCACGGCACCAATCAGCCCAGCACCATTTCCCGCGATGTGTCCAACGGGTGCGTGCGGCTGATCAATGCGCAGGTCATCGACCTTTATGATCGGGTGCCGCTGGGAACGCCTGTTTTCCTTTATGGCAGGGGGCTTTTGGCGCCCCTCACCACCGGATAATCAGTCCTCGACGGGGATGGTGCGCAGGTGCAATTCGCGCATTTGCTCGTTTTGCGGCTCGCTTGGGGCATTCATCATCAAATCTTCCGCGCGCTGGTTCATCGGGAACATGATGACTTCGCGAATATTGGCCTCATCCGCCAGCAGCATCACGATCCGGTCGATCCCGGCCGCACAGCCACCGTGGGGCGGCGCGCCGTATTGGAACGCATTAACCATGCCGCCAAAGCGCTTTTCGACCTCAGCCTTGCCATAACCGGCAATTTCAAACGCCTTGAACATGATCTCGGGCTTGTGGTTGCGGATCGCGCCGCTGACCAACTCGTAACCGTTACAGGCAAGGTCATACTGATAGCCCAGAACCTCCAGCGGATCACCTTCCAATGCCGCCATCCCGCCTTGCGGCATCGAAAACGGATTGTGTTCAAAATCGACCTTGCCGGTTTCTTCATCGCGCTCGTAGATCGGGAAATCGACGATCCAGGCAAAGGCAAAGCGGTTCAGGTCAGTCAGGCCCAGCTCGTTGCCGATCTCGGCGCGCGCACGTCCTGCCACCCCTTCAAACGCCTTGGGCTTGCCGCCCAGGAAAAACGCCGCGTCGCCGACATTCAGGCCCAACTGCTGGCGAATGGCCTCGGTTCGCTCGGGTCCGATGTTTTTCGCCAATGGGCCAGCCGCTTCCATGCCGCCCGCAACTTCGCCGGATTTCATCTTGGCCTGGGCCTCTTTCACCGTGATGCCCATTTCTTGCGCCACCGCATCGGCCGTCTTTTCCCGCCAGAAGATATAGCCCATCCCGGGCAGCCCTTCCTTCTGGGCAAAGGCGTTCATGCGGTCACAGAACTTGCGCGACCCGCCGGTTGGGGCCGGAATGGCGCGGATTTCAGTGCCCTCCTGCTCCAGCAGCTTGGCAAAGATCGCAAAACCAGAGCCCCGGAAATGATCCGATACAACCTGCATCTTGATCGGGTTGCGCAGGTCGGGTTTGTCGGTGCCATACCACAGCGCCGCATCCTTGTAGGAAATCTGCTCCCAGGTCTGGTCAACCATGCGCCCACCGCCGAATTCTTCGAACACACCCGCGATAACGGGCTGGATCGTGTCAAACACATCCTGCTGCTCGACAAAGGACATCTCCAGATCAAGCTGGTAGAAATCCGTGGGCGAGCGATCCGCGCGCGGGTCTTCATCACGAAAACACGGCGCGATCTGGAAATACTTGTCAAAGCCGCTGACCATGATCAGTTGCTTGAACTGCTGGGGGGCTTGGGGCAGGGCATAGAACTTGCCCGGATGCAGACGCGACGGCACCAGAAAATCGCGTGCGCCTTCGGGCGAGGACGCGGTGATAATCGGCGTCTGGTATTCCCGAAACCCCTGATCCCACATGCGCTTGCGCATCGATGCCACAACGTCCGAGCGCAGGGTCATATTGGCCTGCATCGCCTCGCGGCGCAGATCAAGGTAGCGGTATTTCAGGCGGGTTTCTTCGGGGTATTCCTGATCGCCAAATACCATCAAGGGCAGTTCCCTGGCCGCGCCCAGCACCTCGATATCGCGAATGAACACTTCAATCTCGCCGGTGGGGATCTTCGCATTCACAAGGCTTTCGTCGCGCGCCATGACATTGCCATCGATGCGGATGCACCACTCGCTGCGGACCTTTTCAATCTCGGCGAACACCGGACTGTCGGGGTCGGCCATCACCTGCGTGATTCCGTAATGGTCGCGCAGGTCGATAAACAGCAGCCCGCCATGATCGCGCACACGATGCACCCAGCCCGACAAACGGACATTTTCGCCAACGTTGGCTTTGGTCAGATCGGCACAGGTATGGCTGCGATAGGCGTGCATGGGGTCGGTCCCTTCGGGGTCGGTGAATTCAGTCGGGCTGATACACCGCGCGCGGGCTTGGAAGTCAAGCGATTAAGGCCCGCCCCGCATTGCCACCACCGTCACACCCCCGCTTCATCTTGGCCAAAAAACTCTCCCCGAAGGGCCGATCCGCCAAGAAGAGCACTTGCACCTGCCCACCCCTTCCCTATAACCCACGACAATTTGCAAATCACAGGGGGCTGCCATGCCAAAACGTACCGACATCCAGTCGATCATGATCATTGGCGCGGGTCCTATCGTGATCGGCCAGGCCTGCGAATTTGACTACTCGGGTGCACAGGCCTGCAAGGCGCTGCGCGAGGAAGGCTACCGCGTCATCCTCGTCAACTCGAACCCGGCGACGATCATGACCGATCCGGGCCTTGCGGATGCCACCTATATCGAACCGATCACCCCCGAGGTCGTGGCCAAGATCATCGAAAAGGAACGCCCCGATGCGCTGCTGCCGACGATGGGCGGACAAACCGGCCTGAATACCGCGCTGGCGCTGGCTGATCTTGGCGTGCTGGAAAAATTCGGCGTCGAAATGATCGGTGCCAAACGCGAAGCCATCGAAATGGCCGAAGACCGCAAGCTGTTCCGCGAAGCGATGGATCGTCTGGGCATTGAAAACCCCAAGGCCACCATCGTCACCGCCCCGAAAAAAGCCAAAGGTTTCGATCTGGACGCCGGCGTCGCCGAGGCGCTTGCCGCACTGGACGATATCGGCCTGCCCGCAATCATCCGCCCCGCCTTTACTCTTGGCGGCACCGGCGGTGGTGTGGCCTACAACCGCGACGATTACGTGCATTTCTGCCGCTCGGGGATGGATGCCAGCCCGATGGGCCAGATTCTGATCGATGAATCCCTGCTTGGCTGGAAAGAATTTGAAATGGAGGTGGTGCGCGACACCGCCGACAACGCCATCATCGTCTGTGCCATCGAAAACGTTGACCCGATGGGCGTGCATACGGGCGACAGCATCACCGTGGCCCCCGCCTTGACGCTGACGGACAAAGAATACCAACTGATGCGCACCCATTCGATCAATGTGCTGCGCGAAATCGGTGTGGAAACCGGCGGGTCCAACGTGCAATGGGCCGTGAACCCCGCCGATGGGCGCATGGTCGTGATCGAAATGAACCCCCGCGTGTCACGGTCTTCGGCCCTGGCAAGCAAGGCCACCGGCTTCCCCATCGCCAAGATCGCCGCCAAGCTGGCCGTGGGTTACACGCTGGACGAGCTGGACAATGACATCACCAAGGTCACACCCGCCAGCTTTGAACCCACCATCGACTATGTCGTCACCAAGATCCCCCGCTTTGCCTTTGAAAAATTCCCCGGCTCCGAACCCTACCTGACCACGGCCATGAAATCCGTGGGCGAGGCAATGGCGATTGGCCGCACGATCCACGAATCCATGCAAAAGGCGCTCGCCTCGATGGAAACCGGCCTGACGGGGTTTGACGATATCGACATCCCCGGCGCGCCCGATGTGGCCGCCGTGACCCGCGAGTTGGCAAAACAAACGCCCGACCGCATCCGCGTCATCGCCCAGGCCATGCGCCACGGATTGTCCGACGACGACATCCACGCCGTCACCAAGTTTGATCCCTGGTTCCTTGCCCGCATCCGCGAGATCGTCGAAACCGAAAGCCGCGTGATCGCGGGTGGTCTGCCCACCGAGGCCGACGGGTTGCGCGATTTGAAAATGATGGGCTTTAGCGACGCCCGCCTTGCCACCCTCACCGGCATGGCCGAAGACACCGTGCGCCACGCCCGCCGCGAGGCAGGCGTCACAGCCGTGTTCAAACGCATCGACACCTGCGCGGCCGAATTCGAGGCGCAGACCCCCTATATGTATTCCACCTACGAACAGCCCATGATGGGCGAGGTCGAATGCGAAGCACGCCCTTCGGACCGGAAAAAAGTCGTCATTCTTGGCGGCGGTCCCAACCGGATCGGCCAAGGGATCGAGTTTGATTATTGCTGCTGTCACGCCTGCTATGCCCTGACCGATCAGGGCTATGAAACCATCATGATCAACTGCAACCCCGAAACCGTGTCGACAGATTACGACACCTCTGATCGGCTTTACTTCGAACCGCTGACCTTTGAACACGTCATGGAAATCCTGCGGGTCGAACAGGACAACGGCACCCTGCACGGCGTGATCGTGCAGTTCGGCGGGCAGACCCCGCTGAAGCTGGCCAACGCGCTGGAACAGGCCGGTATCCCGATCCTTGGCACCTCGCCCGACGCGATTGACCTGGCCGAGGACCGCGAGCGGTTCCAGCAACTCGTGCAACGCCTTGGGCTGAAACAACCCCACAACGGCATCGCCTCGACCGACGCGCAGGCCTTTGAAATCGCAAAGGAAATCGGCTTTCCCCTGGTCATCCGCCCGTCCTATGTTCTGGGGGGCCGCGCGATGGAAATCGTGCGCGACATGGACCACCTCGAACGCTACATCCGCGAGGCCGTTGTCGTGTCTGGCGACAGCCCCGTGCTGCTTGACAGCTATCTCTCCGGCGCGGTCGAAGTCGATGTTGACTGCCTCTCTGATGGCAAAAACACCCATGTCGCCGGCATCATGCAGCACATCGAGGAGGCCGGCGTGCACTCGGGCGATAGCGCCTGCTCGCTGCCGCCCTATTCCCTGTCCGATGCGACAATCGCCGAAATCCGCAAACAGACCGAAGCACTGGCCCTCGCCCTCAACGTGGTCGGGCTGATGAACATCCAGTTCGCGGTCAAGGACGAGGTCGTTTACCTGATCGAGGTCAACCCCCGCGCGTCGCGCACCGTGCCGTTCGTGGCCAAGGCGACCGATAGCGCCATTGCCTCGATCGCCGCGCGCCTCATGGCTGGTGAGCCGCTCACAAACTTCCCGCTGCGCGAACCCTATCCGCACGCCGAAGACCCAATGACGGTCCTCCCGCTGGGCGATGCCTTCACCCTCGCCGACCCGAAAACCCCGTGGTTCTCCGTCAAGGAGGCCGTGCTGCCTTTCGCCCGCTTCCCCGGTGTCGACACGATCCTGGGGCCCGAAATGCGCTCCACCGGCGAGGTCATGGGCTGGGCGCGCAACTTTGGCCGCGCCTTTCTCAAGGCGCAGATGGGCGCGGGCGTGGATCTGCCCACATCCGGCATGGCCTTCCTGTCGATCAAGGACGCCGACAAAGGCCCGCTGATGAGCGAGGCCGCGCAAATCCTCACCGACCTTGGCCTGACGCTGTGTGCCACCCGCGGCACCGCGGCCTGGCTGCACGAACAGGGTTTTGAGGCCGAAGTGGTCAACAAGGTCTACGAGGGCGGCCTGACCGTCGAAGACCGCCTCAAGGACGGCCACATCGCCATCGTCATGAACTCCACCGAAGGCTCCGCCGCGATTGAGGACAGCCGCTCCATCCGCGCCGTCGCCCTGTATGACCGCATCCCGTATTACACCACCGCCGCCGGATCACACGCAGCGGCACTGGCGATGAAAGCACGGGTCGAGGGTGAGGTCGGGGTCAGGGCGTTGCAGGGCTAATACCCGCCCCGCTGTCCACAGACACCACGCAAGCCGGGCACCGTCAGACCGGGGGATGGCGACGCATCGCCGATGACGGCCATCTTATGGCTGCCAAACACATCCCAACCCCACGACCTGCGCCCCCCTGTCAATATCGCCAGCCCTTCGGGCCGGTCTGGCGATGCCCGGCGCCTTTGGCTTCTTTCCGGGCTAAGCGCGCGCCTACGTTGGACAAGCCAATGAGCATCGCTTGATTGTCTGCTTTGCGGGACAAAGCGAGCTTTCGCTGCGGCTGCGCCAACGGCAGCTGTCACGAAACTCTACGGCCAGAGCCGTTAGAATAAGGCATAGTATGTCAATGGGATCTTGTGGCGATTTACCTGTTCAGCAGTTCGAGGACGAGGTCTGGTCTGTCGGTGGATAAGACGAACCCAAGATCAATCGCTTCTGCCCAAGGTCCCGGGTTTGTCTCTTCGGCCAGAGCGAAATCCTCACCCGTATTCCAACCCGAGACACCAATGCGTAGACCCAATTCCGCCACGCGAGCGAGGAATTCAGGGGTGACCACATCGTGATCAACGCCCACCAACTTCAGCGCTGGCCCGATCTGGCCATAGATGTGTTCGAGGTCAGCGAGGTAGTCGTTCGAACGGAAAAGCGCAACGGAGACAGCGATGCCAGTCGCTTCTGATAACTCGCGCAACATGCTTTGATCGGTTCCGGAGTAATAGATCTCGAACAGCAGCGCATTCTCGGTGTCATAGCCGATAAGGGCGGCAGCAAGGCCTTCGACGTCATAGGTCTTGAGACCTAGGAGCACTAGGGTTCGACCGTCGATCAGCTCGAGAGCTTCGTCAAGAGTTGCGACCGGATGCCGCTCGTCGCCCTCTTTGGCATCAATTGCAAGGCGCCTGATCTCGGCGAGCGTGTAATCCCGGACATAGTCCTTCCCACCCCTTTGCTCCCTAGTGGGTCCGCCGGGGGGGCCTTCTGGAAAGACCTGCTCGACATCTGTCATGCGGTTCAGCGTTTGATCGTGCATCAGCACGTAGTGACCGTCTGAGGTCAATTGCGGATTGATGTGGAGCATATCGACGCCAAGGGCAATCCCATGTTCGATCCACGCCAACGTGTTCTCGGGGGCTCCACCCATCATCGCACTACGATGCGCAGAAACGACCTTGGGTTGCCCAATCGCAAAGCGATCTTCGACCGTCACCTGCGCAGCCAGAATCTGGGGAGACGAAAACACCAACAGCGTTGCTGCAGCGATGACCTTAAAGGCAACCATAGTACCCTCCCATTCTCAATTCAGTAGGCCCCTCGCGCAAACCGAGGTACGCGAGTACCCGCTTAGAATATCCACATGGATGCTAAGATCATTGATTGAAGTCAGTTCGTGCTCGGACTTGGCGGCTTGGCCTCGTCACGCGATCAACAATGCATTCACCCAGTCATAGCGCCTCACAGGTCCGGACTGCGCCCGTGTCGTGGTATCTGGCCTAAAACGGTCATTTTGTCACCGATGGCGTTAAGTCCGAATCCTCTCTTTTTCGCGGAGCCACAATCCCTCGGCCAAACCTCGATCGGTTTAAGCAGTTGATTGGAATCCGGACGTTGGTGCAGAGCGCAGCATCCGGGAATCAGGGCCCAAAGCCGACCTTCGCAAATCCGGCCGTGCGCCCCTTACCACCCCTTTGTCACACCTAGCGAACCATCCTCTATCGCCCAAGGCCCCTCGCTCCTTTTCACCACCGCTTATTGCGCCACCACTCACTCCTCCCCCATCATCCGCCGATGACCCGCTTCCGTGTCCCCCCACTCCGGCTTTTTAGAAAACCGCTCCAGCACCCGTTCGGGGCGCAGCACAAAGTCCGTCGTATCAGGCCCCTCGATCAGTTTCGCCAGACGGAAGTGCATGAAGGCCCGCAGCACGCGGTTCATCCGGTGTTGGTATCCCGGCCCCAGCCCCTTGAAGAATTTCACCACATCCGCGTCAAAGCTCGCCGTGACCTTCACGCGCTTGCTGTCGCGGCGGTCATCGTCCTCCCAGATCCCGTGCCATTCCGCCGGAAGGGCGTTAAACTCGCGCGCGTAGTTGTGCAGATCGTATTCAAACATCTTCATCGCATCGACGCCGTAGCGCCAATGCATCCGGTCGTATTTGCTCATCTTCTTGGGTTGGACTTTCAGCATCTTACAACTCCTCGTTTTCGCCCCTCCAACCTGTGCGAAAATGGTTAACGGGCTGCCATACCACCGCCCATACGGTTTCCATACGGTTTCCATAGGCTTTCCATACGCCGCGTCAGCCTTGCAAATCCGGCCCCGCTCTGCCCTTCTGGACGCCACGTAAGGGGGGCCTGAATGCACAGTGTAGCCATCACCGGAACGGGGGTTTTCACGCCCGCGCAGACGATTACAAACGATGAACTGGTCGCGGCGTTCAACGCCCATGCTGATCTGTTCAACGCCCAGAATGCCGATGCGATTGCGGCGGGCGAAATCGACGCAAAGCCCCATTCCTCAAGCGAATTCATCGTTGCGGCCAGTGGCATAGAACAACGCTATGTGCTTGATAAAAAAGGCGTACTAGACCCCACTCGCATGTTCCCCAGGCTGCCTGTCAGGGCTGACGAGGATCCCTCTGTCATGGCTGAAATGGCCGTGGACGCCGCGCGTCAGGCTCTGGGCGGCAAGGATCCCGCCACCGTCGATCTGGTGCTTTGCGCCGCCTCGAACCACGAACGCGCCTACCCTGCGATTGCTGTGGAAATTCAACAGCTTCTGGGCACGTCCGGCTTTGCGTTCGACATGAACGTCGCCTGTTCCAGCGCCACCTTTGGCATCCAGACCGCCGCCGATATGATCCGCGCGGGCAGTATCACATCCGCCCTCATCGTCTGCCCTGAAATCTGTAGCGCGCATCTGGAATGGCGCGACCGCGATTGCCATTTCATCTTTGGCGATGTGGCCACGGCCGTCCTTCTGGAACGCGACGACAACCTGCAAGGCCCTCATTTCAAAGTAAAATCCACCCGCTGCGCCACACAGTTTTCCAATAACATCCGTAACAACGATGGCTACCTGCGCCGCACCCACGACCAGATGGACGACCGGCGCGACATGCAGTTCATGCAAAGCGGGCGCAAGGTGTTCAAGGAAGTCCTGCCGCTGGTCAGCAAACATGTTGCTGCACATATGGCAGACGAAGGTGTGCAAGCCACTGATCTCAAACGTCTTTGGCTACATCAGGCCAACAAGACCATGAACGACTACATCGGCAAAAAGGTGCTGGGCCGCGACCCCGAACCAGGCGAACAACCCAACATCCTGCAAGACTACGCCAACACCAGTTCGGCGGGCAGCATCATCGCCTTCGCCAAACACTCCGACGATCTGGCACCTGGCGACATGGGTCTGATCTGTAGCTTTGGCGCAGGCTATTCCGTGGGATCGGTGATCGTGGAACGGGCCTAGCTGTTCACCCGCAGCACAGCTTCCAACGGCTTCAACGCCCCGAAGCCACATTCAGCGTGTCTGGAATATCCATACCGGACAAGACGTTAAGCGGACTCTTCCTCAAGGTGCAGCTTCATTTCGATCAGCACTTTTTGCAGCGCCGTGGTTTCGCGCAACAGGCGCTTGGCCTCGTTGACGGTGATAATGCCATCCTCGATCGATTGGTTGTATTCCCCCATCAACATCGCGAACCGCTGGCTCAGCATGATCACGTCGGAATTGATGCCACCGGCGGAATTGCCCGTCGTATCGTCATAGCTCATGGTGATTCCGCGCAGCTCGGCAAGGGCAGATGTGACATGCGGATATGACGCGGCGGCTTCGAGGGCGGCAACCGCATCGACGGGCATAAAGCGGTCGGCATGTTCGTCACTGTCGGAATAATAGCGCCCAAGGGTCGCCTTGGATTTACCAGTCAATTCGCACGCAGGCTCGATCCCGACATCCTTCACGAGCGCTTCTGTGTGTTTCTTCAAGTAACTTCCGACACCAGCCATAACCAACCCTCTATTGTCCAAACCCACCGCAGGGGAAAGCGGCGCTTGTTTTCCCATTTCGGGCAAGGCCACTCCCAGTCATTTATATACCTATCCCACCGTTGGGAAGAGTAAGAGTATCAGCGTCCCCAACGCTGTAGGGTCAGGAGGCTGCACCCCATCCAAAAGGGCACACGGAATGCGTGCATTTCGGATTGCCCTGCAGCGCCTGACCCGTTTTTGTCGTTGATCTCACATAGCTGGTAACGAGTGATCTGCCGGACGGCCTTGCAAGGGGCCGATCCGGCAGGGTATTCAGGGCTATGGCCAAACTCTATTTTCACTACTCCACGATGAATGCCGGCAAATCGACAGTGCTGCTGCAGGCCTCGCACAACTATATCGAACGTGGGATGCAAACCTATCTTCTGACAGCGCAGTTCGACAATCGCGCAGGCGAAGGCAAAATCGCCAGCCGGATCGGCATTGGCAGCAAGGCGGATACATTTGGCCCCGGCGAGGATCTGTTTGCCAAGATCAAGGCACGGCTTGACGCAGGGCCCTGCCAGTGCGTTTTCATCGACGAGGCGCAGTTCCTGCAGCCCGATCAGGTCTGGCAGCTGGCGCGCGCGGTCGATGATCTGAACGTGCCGATCATGGCCTATGGCTTGCGCGTTGATTTCATGGGCGAATTATTCCCCGGCTCCGCCGCACTTCTGGCCCTGGCCGATGAAATGCGCGAGGTGCGCACGATCTGCCACTGCGGGAAAAAGGCGACGATGGTCGTGCGCAAGGACGATGCGGGCAATGTGCTTACGGGCGGCGATCAGGTGCAAATCGGTGGCAACGAAACCTATGTCAGCCTGTGCCGCCGTCACTGGCGCGCAGCCGTGGGTGATCGCGCGCCGTCCTGATCCGGTCTTCTGTTTTCAAATACCTCCGGGGGGCCGAAGGCGGGGGCAGCGCCCCCTGACCCACCTAGTTTACCGCCTGCGGCGGAGTTTCCCCGCGCGACCAGGCAATGATATTGTCCAGCGCCATTTGCCCCATCGCCTGACGGGTTTCGGCGGTGGCTGATCCAAGGTGGGGCAACAAAACGCAGTTATCCAAGGCGCGCAGGCGGGCGGGCACCTGAGGTTCGTTTTCATATACGTCCAGACCCGCCCCGGTGATCGCGCCGCGCTCCAATGCATCGACGAGCGCGGCCTCGTCCACAACCTCTCCGCGACTGATATTGACGAAAATGCCACTTGGTTTCATCGCGCCAAGGGCATCCGCGTCGATCAATTTTGTGGTTTCTGCCCCGCCAGGTGTGGTGACAACGACAAAATCCGCGCCCATGACCTCGGCCAGGGTCGCCACTTGCCGCGCCGGAAAATCGACCGCCTTTGGCGAGCGGTTGAAAAACACGACCTCCATGCCAAACCCGTAATGACAGCGCCGCGCAACGGCCTGCCCGATCCGGCCCATGCCGACGATACCGACGCTTTTGCCGGTCACATGGGTGCCCAGCAGGTTTTTCGGGCCAAACCCGCCCCAGGCACCGGACCTGACCATGCGCTCACCCTCGCCGGCGCGGCGCGCAACGGCCAAAATCAACGTCAGGCCTATATCGGCGGTCGCATCGGTCAGAACATCGGGCGTATTTGACACGGTCACACCGGCGGCGCGGGCAGCGGCGGCGTCGATATGGTTGTAACCAACGCCGAAATTTCCCAAAATCCCGCAGCGCAGATTGCCATCAAACACCGGCGCGCTGAAATCGTCACCAAGGGTCGGAAGGATCGCATCGTATTCGCGCAAGGCCTGCGCGGCGGCAGCACCGTCCAGCGCACCCCCCTCATGCACCGTCACGTCAAACATTTCGCGGGCCTGCGCAATCACGGGGGCGGCGATCTCGCGGGTGATCAACAGCTTTTTCAATGCATGCGCCCCCCGTTTGGCACAGGCCGATCCGGCCCGATTAAAACGATCTCGCCCGTGTCATCGGGCAGACCGAGCACAAGGATTTCCGACATCAGCGGCCCGATCTGGCGCGGTGGAAAGTTCACCACGGCCATGACCTGTTTGCCAATCAACCCTCCGGGCGCGTAATGGGCGGTGATCTGTGCACTGGATTTCTTGACCCCCAGATCGCCGCCAAAGTCGACCCAAAGCTTGATTGCCGGTTTGCGGGCTTCGGGGAACGGCTCGGCGCGGGTTACGACACCGACGCGGATATCAACCTTGAGGAAGTCATCAAAGCTCAGGTCATCCATTGGCCAATTCCCTGCTGCGATCTGCGGCAGCCTTGACCGCGCGCGCCAATAAAGCCGGGAAGCCCCGGGTTTCATCCATCAAAACCGCAAGTGCGGCCTGCGTCGTGCCATTGGGCGAGGTCACATTGACGCGCAACTGCGCTGGATCCTCATCGGCATCCTCGGCCAATTGCCCGGCGCCCCCCACGGTTGCCTTGGCCAAAGCCATCGCCAAATCAGCGGGCAGACCTTCGGCCACTCCCGCAGCGGCAAGCGTTTCGATCAAGTGAAAGACATAGGCCGGGCCAGACCCGGACACGGCCGTGACCGCATCAATCTGACCCTCGCTGTCAAGGCGCACAACCTGGCCAACCGCCTGCAACAGCCCGTCGGCCAGATCAAGCTGGGCAGGTGTGGTGCGCCCGTTGCCAATGATCGCCGTGATCCCGCGCCCGATGGCGGCGGGGGTGTTGGGCATGGCACGCACGATAGGGGTTTGCGCGCCCAGGATTTCCTCGAACGCCGCGATGGTAATGCCAGCCGCGACGGATACAAACACAGTCGCACCGTTGCCCAGCGCCTGAAGTGATGGCAATGCCGCGCCCATCATCTGTGGCTTGACCGCCACCAGCACCACGGCAGGATCGTCAGGCAAGCCGACATTCAGATGCACGCCCTGGGCTTGCAGCCAGTCGGTTGGTTTTGGGTCAAGCACCCAGACGGATGTTGCGGGCAACCCGTCCGACAGCCACCCCGCCAGCATCGCCGATCCCATCTTGCCGCAGCCCAGCAAGACCAACCCGCGGCGTTCGATGTCGGACATATCCATGCAAAATCCCCCTGCAAATCAGGGGGACGTTACGAAGCAATGAAAGGGGGTTCAAGGGGCCTGGCCCACGGCCCTATGACAGGGGCAGGAGTATGTGCGTGGGTCTTACCCCACGCCCGTTTTCAGGGTCAGGCCCGCCCGTAGGCTTCGGCAATCGCAATGCCCAAGGCCTCGTCAGGCGAACGATCAGCCCAGGTGGCCAACTGGAATGCCGGATAATAGCGCTCGGCGCTCAGCACCGCTGCGTTGATCATCGTGTCGATCTGGTCAGGCCCGGCAAACTGATCGCCTGCCAGCACAAGCCCATAACGATAGACCATCAGCTTTTGTTCGGCCCAATAGGTAAACGCGCCGGCCCAGCAATTGTCGTTCACCTTGTTGAGCAATTCGTAAAGCGCAGGCATCCGGTCTTCGGGCGGCTCCATCTCGAAGGTGCAGATCAGGCGCAGCGTTTCGTCATACCCTGACCATGCCAGCGTGATCGAATAGGTGCGCCACTGCCCTTCAACGGCCATCGCGATCTGGTCATCGTGAATGCGGTCGAACTCCCACGCGTGGTGTTCGGCGATATGTTCCACAAGGTCGATCGGGTGGATGTCTTCTACGTCTGTGAACTGCTCTGCGAGTGCCATTTGGTCGCCTCCTGTCCCTGCCTTATCACGTGGCTGGCCGCCTCTAGATTTGGCTTACTGCTCAAGGGAAAGCGTATCGTTGACGCCCCCTATACGAGATATGGTGGGGCCTAAGCGGCCACCTGTAAAGCAATTTCTTGGGGATAACTGGGATTAGCTGGGGGTAACCCGGCCCAAGCGCTTTTTTCGTCACGCCCCTTGCAGGGTCCGCGCGTCGGGGTCACTCTGCCCGCAAACCACATAACCCAAGGCCCCGCTCATGAACCTCGATCTGCTCAAATCCCTGTGCGAAACTCCCGGTGTGCCGGGTAACGAAGACCGCGTGCGCGACCTGATCACCCGAGAAATCAAGGGGCTCTTTGATCATGTCGAGACCGATCCGATGGGCAGTCTGCTTTGCCGTCGCGACAGCACCGCCAAAGACCCGCTCAAGGTTATGCTGCTGTGTCATATGGACGAAATCGGCTTTCTCGTCAGCCACATCGACGAAAAGGGGTTCCTTTATCTGCAACCGGTCGGCGGCTTTGATCCGCGCAACCTGTTTTCACGCCGCGTGTTGGTCTGCACTGACAAGGGTGACCTCAAGGGTGTCATGAACCCCGGTGGCAAGCCAATCCACATTTCCAGCGCCGAAGACCGCAAGAAAATCCCCGAAGTGGGCGACTTCACCGTCGATCTTGGCATGGGCAAGGCCGCCCGTGATGTCGTGAAGATCGGCGATATGGTGGTGATGGACGAACCCTTCATCGAAATGGGCGACAAGGTGGTCAGCAAGGCGCTGGACAATCGTATCGCCTGCTGGCTGGGGATCGAGGCGATCCGCCGGTTGGGCAAGAAAGGGCGCGGCGCTGAAATCCATGTAGTGTTTACCTGTCAGGAAGAAGTGGGTTTGCGCGGCGCACGCACCGCATCCCATCGCATCCAGCCCGATATCGGACTTGGTATCGACACGACGCTGGCCTGCGATACGCCCGGCGTCCCCGACAAGGATGCGACCACCATCCAGGGCAAGGGTTTCGGCCTGCACGTGCGCGACAGTTCCTTCATCGCTGACAAGGCGCTGGTGCGTGATATCGAAGTGCTCGCCGAAAAAAGGAAAATCCCGTTCCAGCGCACGATGCTGGCCGCAGGTGGCCAAGACGGTGCCGCCGCGCAACAGGCCGCGGCAGGCGCGCGCGCTGTGGGGATCGTTGTGGGCACGCGCTATATCCATACGGTCACGGAAATGATCCACAAAACCGACCTCGAGGCCGCGCTGGACATTATCGTCGCATACCTCGAACAGCTCTGACCCTTCTTGGAACTCAGCTTCTTCTGTTCAGAAAACTCCGGGGGAGTCCGCAAGGACGGGGGCAGCGCCCCCATCGACATTGCAGGGCACAGATTGCGGGATAGTTTCGTTCACAAGTTCGTCAGGTGCTGCGCGTGTGACACGGGCAAAACGGCCCTGAAGACGCCACGCCTACACTGCCGCCAACCGCATCACCCCACGTGGCACTCTGCGCAAACCTGCGGCCGAATTTGACGCAAAACAATGCGTCACCGCCCTAGGTTTTGGCCTTGGATTTGCCCTTCCCCTCAAGCGCTTCGATCCGTGCCATCAGGGCAGCGTTTTCCTCGCGGGCCTTTTGTGCCATGACGCGCACAGCGTCGAACTCTTCGCGGGTCACCAGATCCCGGTCAGCAAGCCAGCGGTCCATCATGCCCGACATGGCGTTGCTCGCCTCGTCCTTGGCCCCCTGGGCCACGCCCATCGCATTGGTCATCAACTGGCCGATATCGTCGAAAATCTTGTTACGGGTCTGCATTGGAACCTCCGGTAAAACTCCCTCATTATATGGGGTCGGTAGGCGCGATCACAAGCCGCAATACCTGTTGACATCGCCGCATCCCAATCGCAGTTAGTTGCTATGGAAACAGGTCTCCCCTTCCCCGATATTTCACCCGAGATTTTTACCATCTCGCTGTTTGGAATGACATTTGCGCTGCGCTGGTATGCGATGGCCTATATCGTCGGCATTGTGATCGGCTGGCGGATTGCCGTCGCAGCGATCAAGCGCCCGCATCTATGGCGCGACGAACGCGCACCGATGACAGCCGAACAGATCGAGGATTTGCTGACCTGGGTGATCATCGGCGTGATTGCAGGCGGGCGGTTGGGTTATGTGCTGTTTTACAAACCCGCCTATTATCTGTCGAACCCGCTGGAAATCCCGATGCTATGGCAGGGCGGCATGTCGTTTCACGGCGGCTTCCTCGGGGTCTGCCTTGCGGTGTTCCTCGTAGCGCGCAAGCACAAGGCAGCTCTGGGCGATGTGGCCAATATCCTTGCGCTGACGGCGACACCGGCGATCTTCCTCGTCCGGATCTCAAACTTTATCAACGGCGAGCTGTGGGGCCGCCCGACCGACTTGCCTTGGGGGGTGATTTTCCCCGGGGCCGCTGCGCAAACCTGCGACGGCATCACAGGTCTGTGCGCACGCCACCCTTCACAGCTTTACGAGGCCGGCCTCGAGGGGCTGATTCTTGGCGCGCTGCTGATGTGGCTTGCGTTTTCGCGTGGCTGGCTCAAACGCCAGTGGCAGTTGGCGGGCCTTTTCATGGCGGGCTACGGTGTGGCGCGGTTCCTTGTCGAATTCGTGCGCCAGCCAGACGCGCAATTCGTCGAGATGGGCAATCCGCTGGGTCTTGTGCTGCACATCAATGGCTGGGGGCTGACGATGGGGCAAACCTTGTCGCTGCCAATGGTGATCGTCGGCGCAGCAATCATCTGGGCTGTGCGCCGACGTCCTGAATGACGGCACTGGGCGACCTCCTGATTCAGCGCATCCGCGCCACGGGGCCGATCACGCTAGCCGATTTCATGACCGAATGCCTGCTTCATCCCGAACATGGCGTCTATACCACCCGCGATCCTTTGGGTGCGGCGGGCGATTTCACAACAGCGCCCGAGATCAGCCAGATGTTTGGGGAAATAGTCGGGCTTGCCCTTGCACAGGCATGGATGGATCAGGGCGCACCTAAATCTTTTGCGCTGGCCGAACTTGGCCCCGGCCGTGGCACGCTAATGGCCGACATCTTGCGCGCGACGCGCCGTGTTGCAGGGTTTCACGCCGCCGCACAGGTGCACCTGATCGAGGCATCACCAACCCTGCGCGCCGCCCAAGCCAAACTGATCCCGAACGCCACCTGGCACGATAGTATCACCAGCCTGCCGGACCTGCCACTGTTGCTGGCCGCCAACGAATTCTTTGATGCGCTCCCGATCCGCCAGTTTCATCGGCACTCGAACGGCTGGCAGGAAACAGTGGTCGGCGCGCAGGGCGACGCGCTTGCGGCCGGGCTTGCCCCGCCTGCGCCGCTTGCCAGCCTTGATCACCGGCTGGACGACACCAAAGTGGGCGATATCGTCGAAGTCTGCCCTGCGCTGCCCGCCATAACACACGACATCGGCACGCGGATCGCGCAGCACGGCGGCCTGGCTCTGATAATCGACTATGGTGACTGGCAGTCGCAGGGCGACACCCTGCAAGCCCTGCAAAACCACAAACCAACCGATCCCTTCGCCGCCCCCGGCATGGCCGACCTGACGGCGCATGTGGATTTCGCCGCGATCGCCGAAGCGGCAGCGCCCGCGGTCTTTACCCGCGTCACACCGCAGGGTGTGTTTCTGGAACGCCTCGGGATCACGCAGCGGGCCCAGGCGCTTGCACAAAACCTTGGCGCTGCGGCGCTGGAAAGCCACATCGCCGCGCATCGCCGCTTGACCCACCCCGATGCGATGGGCCACCTTTTCAAAGTGATCGGCCTTTATCCCAAAGGTGCGACACCCCCGCCCGGTTTGACGCCATGACACTGGAGATCATCACCTCGGATGCCCTCGCGCCGCTGCGCCACGGATTTTTCACGCGCAAGGGCGGCGCATCGTCGGGTGTCTTTGCCGGGCTGAACTGCGGACAGGGATCGTCGGACCAGCACGAAGCCGTGGCGATCAACCGCGCCCGCGTCGCGAAGGCCATGCAGGTTGAAAGCGATGCGCTGGTTGGGGTGCATCAAATCCATTCGGCAGATGTTGTGCATGTCACGGCACCTGGCGATGATCGCCCGCGCGCAGATGCTCTGGTAACGGCCACGCCCGGTATCGCCCTGTCAATCCTGACCGCCGATTGCCAGCCTGTGCTGTTTGCGGATGCCAGTGCCGGTGTGATCGGTGCGGCCCATGCCGGCTGGAAGGGCGCGATGAATGGCGTGCTTGAAGCAACCGTTGACGCGATGGAGCGTCTGGGGGCCAACCGTGACGCGATCACGGCGGTGATCGGCCCGTCGATCAGCCAGCGCGCCTATGAAGTCGGGCCTGAATTTCTGGACGATTTCCTGATGGACGATTCTGACAATGCCCGTTTTTTTGCCAATGGCACGGGCGACCGGATGCTGTTTGACCTGCCCGCCTTTGGCTTGCACCGCCTGCGCCGTGCCGGTGTCGGCCGCGCAGAATGGACGCGCCATTGCACCTACCACGACCCCGACAGGTTTTACAGCTATCGCCGCACGACCCATGCGCGCGAGGCCGATTACGGACGTCTGATTGCGGCGATAAGGCTGTAACTGGGGCAAGACTTGGGCCGTGCATCGCCGCGGTTTTGCCCGAATTTGCGAAACAATCCCGGGTCGATCACGCCGATTGTTGCCGGACCCGCGCAATCTGCCTTTAATTGAAGGCAAATCGGCGCAGTTCAGGATTTTGACCAATCTGTCACAAACCGCCCGAAAGTTTTTTCAGAATAATGCAGCGCGGCCAAACTGGTGCCGCTTTACATTGCCATCTTGATTGCAACGGGACAAAGGCCCGCGAGCAAACACGAGGACCGAGTAGATGAAAACGCAAAAACGCTGGATCAGCAACATGATCAAAGAGGCCGAGGCCTGCACAACCAAGATGCCGTGGGAACGTGGCCTACGCCGCGAAGCTTTCATTTCGGCACGCCGCGCCGTTGCCGCACTCGAGGCAAAACGCGCCGCCGCCTGACCAAGATAGCCCCGCATCCTGACGAGGATGCAATCCGCGCCGCCCGGTTCCCTCCCGGGCGGCGCGTTGCGTTTTGAATGCGCACAAGAATCAGAATGTGGCAGCTTCGTTCAGATTCCGGCGACAATCTTGCGAAACCTGCGCGATTGATCGCTGCATGGGGCCATTAACCAGAAATTTTTGACAACAACCCGCCACCTCCGCCACATTCGAGATAACAGCAATGTTCCTCAGATGTTGTCGGTGGGGCCGACAGATGTGTGACCAACCTTTTCAGGTGATCGCATGACCAAGACCCACCAAAGCGCCGCTGGCCTCGCGGCGCGTACCAGTTCCTCTCCGGTCGGTTATGACCGGTTCGCTCAGACAGACGGGCGACCTCAGCGCAGCCAGCCTCTAATGCGCAAATACGAGGTCGCCCATCTGGCGCGCGGCGGTGATATTCATGACTTTTCCCGCATTGCACCTGCCATTCCGGCTTTCGAAGACTCCTTTGCCGCCCTTGCGCGCGGCGCGATCATCCAGACATCGCGCGGCCCCACCGCCATCGAAGACCTGCTGCCCGGTGACGAAATCCGCACAACTGATCACGGCTTTCAAACGTTGCTGTGGCGCGGATCAACCACGCTTGTGCCAAACGCCCCGCGCCAGGCCCCCGAAATGGGCCGTCTGACGCGGATCGCTGCCGATGCCCTTGGGATTGCGCGTCCGATGCACGATCTGGTGCTTGGCCCCTGCGCGCGGCTGCACCACCGCGCCGCTGCGATCCAGCAACTGACAGGCCACCAATCGGCCTTTATCCCGGCGCGCGATTTTATCGACGGGATCAATATCATCGACGTCACCCCCTTTACACCCGTGCAGGTGTTCCAGCTTGGCTTTGCGCGCCATGAACGGTTCACCGCCAATGGTGTCGAAATCGAAAGCCAGAATCCCGGTGCGCGTCATGTGCTGAACCTGCGTGGCGAAGGTCTTGCGCTTTATCTGTCGCTATTCCCGCATATGCAGGACATTTCGGACTTTGGCCCGCTGCTGCGCCCGCGTCTTGCGCTGCGCGATCTTGATCTGTTTGACGTGGCCTAGGCCTCTTTGGCCAGCCGCGCTTCGAGCACGTCAAAGGGCACGCCGGGTTCGTCCTTGGCCCCGCGAATAACCAGCGAGGTTTTCACGCTCGCCACGTTTTCGGCCGAGGTAAGGTCTTCGGTCAGGAAGGTCTGGAAACTGCGCAGGTCGGGGGCGACACATTTCAGGATGAAATCAACCTCGCCGTTCAGCATGTGACACTCGCGCACCAACGGCCAACCCTTGCAGCGGTTCTCAAAGGCGCTGAGATCGGATTCGGCCTGACTGACCAGACCGACCATTGCAAAGACCTGCACCTCGAAGCCCAGCTCGCGCGGGTCCACATCGGCGTGATAACCGCGAATGAAGCCCTGTTCTTCCAATGTGCGCACACGGCGCAGACAGGGCGGCGCGGAAATGCCCACGCGCTTGGCCAATTCAACGTTGGTCATTCGCCCGTCCGCCTGCAATTCGGCCAAAATCATACGGTCAATTTCATCCAGCTTTTGGCCCGGCATCATTTTTCCCTCAAGGTTTTGCAATCTATACGCCAGGGCGCGGCTTTGCGCAATAATGTTTCACCACTGCGCAACATCGTTAGTCGATATGCCAAATGTCACATGGGCTTTCAACCCGTGCCGCAGGTGACTATATCCCTATGGACACAAAAGGGGAGCCGCTGGCACATGGCTGACACACGCAAAACCAAAGTTCTTATCATCGGCTCCGGCCCCGCAGGTTATACCGCAGGCGTTTACGCCAGTCGTGCGATGCTTGAACCGATCCTTGTGCAGGGCATTGAGCCGGGCGGGCAGCTGACCATGACGACTGATGTCGAAAACTGGCCCGGCGACTCCGAGGTACAAGGCCCCGACCTCATGCTGCGGATGGAAGCGCATGCCCGCGCAACCGGCACCGAAATTATCGGCGATATCATCACCTCGGTCGATTTTTCAAAACGCCCTTTCGTGGCGCAATCCGACAGCGGCACCGTTTACGTGGCCGATAGCGTGATCCTTGCCACCGGCGCGCGCGCGAAGTGGCTGGGCCTGCCGAGCGAGGCCAAATTCAAGGGCTTTGGCGTGTCGGCCTGCGCCACCTGCGATGGCTTCTTTTATCGCGGGCAGGAAATTGTCGTGGTCGGCGGCGGCAACACAGCCGTCGAAGAAGCCCTGTTCCTGACCAACTTTGCCTCAAAGGTCACGCTGGTGCATCGTCGCGACGAACTGCGCGCCGAAGCGATCCTGATCGACCGTTTGATGAAGAATCCCAAGATCGAACCACTGTGGTTTCACGAAGTCGAAGAAATTTACGGTAGCGACAACCCGCTGGGCGTGGAGGGTGTCAAGGTCAAGCATACCAAAACGGGCGAAATCACCGATATCCCCGCCAAGGGCGTATTCATTGCCATCGGCCACGCCCCTGCAAACGAATTGGTCAAGGACGTGCTGGAAACCCATATGGGCGGCTATGTTGTTACCAAACCCGACAGCACTGCCACCAGCATTCCAGGCGTCTTTGCAGCGGGCGATCTGACTGATCACAAGTATCGTCAGGCCGTCACATCCGCCGGTATGGGCTGTATGGCCGCACTCGAGGCCGAACGCTGGATGGCCGAACAAGGCCACGCGGAAACAGCGATGGTCCCCGAAGACGCATAAGGGCCAACAGGGGCGGGCAACCCACGTCTCGGCCCGCCAATCACGCGATTGCCGCTACCGTTCCTTTTGGCAACACCTGCGGGGAAAATCCGCCGACCCGCGTCCGTTGTGCGAAAAATTCGGCTGCGCGCTAGACTTTTGCCACATTGCGGGGCTAGGACGCGCGCAACGACTGTCACCCGTTCTTAGAAAGTATGTTGCACGATGCAAAATCTGGCCCCGATCCCCGAACTTTATGTGTCCTACGACAGCGCGCAAAAGCTGAAAGTCGAAGCGGGAAACCTCGCCTCGCACGATCTGACCCCGCGCCAGATTTGCGATCTTGAATTGCTGATGAATGGCGGTTTCAACCCGCTCAAGGGCTTCCTGAGCGAACAGGACTACAATGGCGTCGTCGATAACATGCGTCTGGCAGATGGCACACTTTGGCCGATGCCGATCACGCTGGATGTCACCGAGGACTTCGCCAAATCCGTGGAAACCGGCCAGGACATCGCCCTGCGCGACCAGGAAGGCGTGATCCTTGCTACCATGACCGTCACCGACAAGTGGGAACCCAACAAATCCCGCGAGGCCGAAAAGGTCTTCGGTGCCGATGACAGCACGCACCCCGCCGTCAATTATCTGCACAATCAGGCGGGCAAGATCTATCTGGGTGGCCCTGTCACCGGCATTCAGCAACCTGTGCACTACGATTTCCGCGGCTCGCGCAACACACCCAACGAATTACGCGCTTTTTTCCGCAAGATGGGCTGGCGCCGCGTTGTCGCGTTCCAAACTCGCAACCCGCTGCACCGCGCCCATCAGGAACTGACGTTCCGCGCCGCCCGCGAGGCCCAGGCCAACCTGCTGATCCACCCCGTTGTCGGCCTGACCAAGCCCGGTGACGTTGACCACTTTACCCGCGTGCGCTGCTACGAGGCGGTTCTGGATAAATATCCGGCCTCGACCACCTCGATGTCGCTACTCAACCTTGCGATGCGCATGGCTGGCCCGCGCGAGGCCGTATGGCACGGTCTGATCCGCGCCAATCACGGCTGTACTCACTTTATCGTCGGGCGCGATCACGCCGGCCCGGGCAAAAACGCGGCAGGCGAAGATTTCTATGGCCCCTATGACGCGCAGGATTTGTTCCGCGAGCACCAGGAAGAAATGGGCATCGAAATGGTCGATTTCAAACATATGGTCTGGGTGCAGGAACGTGCCCAATACGAACCGATGGATGAAATCAAGGACAAGGACGCCGTCACGATCCTGAACATTTCCGGCACCGAACTGCGTCGCCGCCTGTCCGAGGGTCTGGAAATCCCCGAATGGTTTTCCTTCCCCGAGGTTGTCAAGGAATTGCGCCGCACCAAGCCGCCCCGTTCCAACCAGGGCTTTACCGTGTTTTTCACCGGCTTTTCCGGCTCGGGCAAATCCACCATCGCAAACGCCTTGATGGTGAAACTGATGGAAATGGGTGGTCGTCCAGTGACGCTGCTGGATGGGGATATCGTGCGCAAGAACCTCAGCTCTGAACTGGGGTTCAGCAAGGAACACCGCGATCTCAACATCCGCCGGATCGGTTATGTTGCCTCAGAAATCACGAAAAACGGTGGCATTGCCATCTGCGCGCCCATCGCGCCCTATGCCACGACACGGCGCGCCGTGCGCGAAGATATCGAGGCCTTTGGTGCCTTTATCGAGGTCCACGTAGCCACCAGCATCGAAGAATGCGAACGCCGCGACCGCAAAGGGCTTTATAAGTTGGCGCGCGAGGGCAAGATCAAGGAATTTACCGGGATTTCAGACCCTTACGATGTTCCTGCCGATCCAGAATTGCGTGTGGAAACCGAAGGCACCGATGTGGACAACTGCGCGCATCAGGTCATCTTGAAGCTGGAAAGCTTGGGGCTGATCGCGGGCAACTAAGGCACGCCTCACCAGCGAGAAAACGAAAACGCCGACCCTGCAGGGTCGGCGTTTTGCGTTAGTGAAGTGTCATTGGGGACATGTCGTTTTCAAGTGCCAGTGCGAAGGCAAGCCGCCGGTTGGCGACCAGCGCCAGTTGTTCCCCGTCGCTGTTATGCACGGCGAACAGCTGCTTCATGTCACCCGCCTGCTCGCGCACCTCGTCGGGCAGGTCAGACACGGCAACGGGTTTCACGTAAACAAGCCGATCATCGGCGTGGTCTGCCAGTTTGTATTCGGTATTCATGATTTCGCTCCTTTCGTGATCTTGATCGTCTGCACGATTGAATCGGGCACCGCACGGGTCAGATCAACGTGCAGCAGGCCGTTTTCCATCACCGCCTCGCCCACATCGACACCATCGGCCAATACGAATGATTTTTGGAACCGTCGCGTTGCGATGCCGCGGTGCAGAAACACGCGATCATCCGCATCGTCGCCCTGACGACCACGGATCACCAGTTGATTGTCCTCGACCGTGATCGCCAGATCATCGTCGGCGAAACCGGCGACGGCCAGCGAAATCCGATAAGAATTTTCCGATGTTTGTTCAATATTATAAGGGGGGTAGCCGTCATTTCCCGTCTTGGCGGTGCGTTCCACCAACCGTTCAAGCTGTTCAAACCCAAGTAGGAACGGATGCGTCCCCAACGTCAATTTTGTCATACGACACGTCCTTTTCAAAGCGACAGTCATCTGTGGCCCCGCAAATGCGGCAACCGATTATTAAAAATATGGGGTTATGCGGGCAGGGATGCAAGTGGCAGGGCTATGCGCAGCCCGCAGAAACCCATATAATATAATCAAGAATGACAAACCCCACAGGCCCGCACGTATGAACACATCGTCCCGAATGGAGCAGATCGACGTGCTGCGCTATGAGCTTGAGGTGATGCGCCAGGAACATCGCGATCTTGATGATGCGATTCACGCCCTTCAGGAACGTGGCAGCGCCGATATGCTGACCATGAAGCGGCTGAAGAAACAAAAACTTGCGCTCAAGGACAAGATTGTCCAGCTCGAGGATCGGATAACCCCCGATATCATCGCCTGACACATTGCGCTGACCGACCCGCTGGCTATAGTGCCGTTTCCTTATTTGGTTGGGCCGAAGGGGCCGTTGCATGACTGAAATTCCTGTCGGTATCATCATGGGCAGCCAGTCTGACTGGCCCACAATGCGCGAAGCCGCCGAAGTGCTGGACCAGCTTGGCATCGCCTACGAGACCAGGATCGTGTCGGCCCACCGCACGCCTGACCGGCTGTGGGCCTATGGGCGCGACGCGGTTGAGCGCGGTCTGCAAGTGATCATCGCGGGCGCTGGCGGGGCAGCGCATCTGCCCGGCATGATGGCCTCGAAAACCCGCATTCCCGTGATCGGCGTGCCGGTACAGACCAAAGCCTTGTCGGGTGTTGATTCGCTGTATTCGATCGTGCAGATGCCCAAGGGTTACCCCGTAGCGACAATGGCAATCGGAGCCCCCGGTGCGGCAAATGCAGGCCTTATGGCCGCCGGAATTCTGGCACTGCATGACAGCGAACTGGCCCAGCGCCTTGATGCCTGGCGCACCACGCTGTCCGATTCAATTCCGGATGCCCCGAGTAATGACTGATCCACTGACCACCGGCGCGACAATCGGCATTCTTGGCGGCGGTCAATTGGGGCGGATGCTGTCCGTTGCCGCCAGCCGCCTCGGGCTGCGCACCCATATATTCGAACCGGGCGCCAACCCGCCCGCCGCCGATGTAGCCCATGCCGTCACAACCGCCAGCTACGACGACGACGGCGCGCTGCGCGCCTTCGCCGCGGGCGTCGACGTGATTACCTATGAATTTGAAAACATCCCCACCGCAGCGCTGGATATCCTTGAGGAACACTGCCCGATCCGGCCCGGACGCGCGGCCCTTGCGACCTCGCAAGACCGCTTGACTGAAAAAGAGTTTCTGCAAGGCCTCGGGCTGAAGGTCGCGCCCTTTGCCAAGGTCGAAAACGCGGCTGACCTTGACGCCGGGCTTGCCGATATCGGCACGCCCGCGATCCTGAAAACGCGCCGCTTTGGCTATGATGGCAAGGGGCAGGCGCGGATCATGGACAGGCGCGATGCCGCAGCGGCGCTGGCAGACATGGCTGGCGCACCAGCGGTGCTGGAAGGGTTCGTCGATTTCAACGTTGAGGTGTCGGTGATCGGCGCGCGCGGCGCTGACGGAGCGGTGGCCTGCTTTGATCCGGGCGAAAACATCCACCGTGACGGCATCCTGCACAGCACGACCGTGCCCGCCACCCTTTCGCCGAGCCAGCGCACCGATGCGGTGCTGATTGCGGCGCGTATCCTCAATGCGTTGGACTATATCGGCGTGATGGGGGTTGAGCTGTTCGTGACCCGCGACGGTCTGATCGTCAACGAGATCGCCCCGCGCGTGCACAATTCCGGCCACTGGACCCAAAACGGCTGTTTGATCGACCAGTTTGAACAGCATATTCGCGCCGTGGCAGGCTGGCCCCTTGGTGATGGCGGCCGCCATTCAAACGTGGTGATGGAAAACCTGATCGGCGATGATATGGACCGCGTGCCAGCGATTGCCGCGACAAACACCGCGCTGCATCTTTACGGCAAATCCGAGGTCAAAAAGGGCCGCAAGATGGGACATCTCAACAGGATCACCGGACCCTGTACCTAGTTCCCCTGGCCAAACAAAAGATCGGTCATTTGCAGCGACGGATCAAAGCGCCCGTTGCGCAGGAATTCCAGCACTTCGGCAATCACAAGCGGGTTGTTCATCATGAATGTATGGGTCACGGGCAGCACAAGATGGTCGGCCATCCCCGGCAGGCGCGTCGATTCAACCGACACCTTGCCATCATCGGGCCCATCGATAATGCTGGAAAACACCGGATTCAGCGACCGGTTTCCGGCAATGATTCCAACCTCGTAGCCCGGCAGGTCAAGCCGGTTGGGCAGGCTGCTGTCTTCGGTGCCCAACTGAAGACCGGCGGGGCCATTGGCCCATTCAAACGCTTCGTATTCGCCAAATGTGTCAACCAGTTCCGAGCCCTGATTGGGTGGCCCAAGCATGACGACGCGGCCCATATCGGCGGGACGGTTGGATTGCAGATAGGCGCGCACCAGTATCCCACCCATCGAATGGGTCACAAAATGCACCCGCGCATCGCCACAGGCCGCCACATCCGCAGGCAAATTATCCGCGACCAGCGATTGCACCGTGGCCGTCGTCGATGGATAGCCCGAGTTGACGACCTTGTAACCCTGAAGCTCCAGCACCTCGGCCAGCGGCAGGAACGACGCTTCACTGCGCGCCAGCCCGTGCAGCAGGACCACACATTCCTGCTCGGCCGGAAATACATCCTCGGCGCGGGACGCAAAAGGCGCAAGTATCAGCGCAAGGGTCAAGAACAAGCGAGTCATTTCGGACATATAGTGCGGCCTTTGGCGCAGGGTAAGGTCAGGGTTGCCTGACTTCGCGTGTTTCGCCAAAGTTGCGCAATGTCCCGCCCAGTCCGCCTTGCCACCCGCGCGATCCTGATGCGCGAAAACCGGCTCCTGCTGGTAAACGCCTATAAGGGGCGCGGCGATCTATGGTGCGCCCCCGGGGGCGGGGCCGAACTGCACCAAAGCTTGCCCGACAATCTGGCGCGCGAAGTATTCGAGGAAACCGGGCTGCGGATTGCCGTCGGTCTACCGTGCCTTTTGAACGAATTTCATGACCCTGACGGCGATTTCCATCAGGTCGATGTGTATTTTCGCAGCACGCTGGTCAGCGGTGCCTTGGATGATACATGGCAAGACCCCGAAGGAATCGTGACACAGCGCCGTTGGGTGACGCGCGGCGAACTGGCACGCTTGCATGTCAAACCCGACAGCCTTGCCGCAGTTGCGTGGCAGGATGCGGACGCGCCAGTTTACGACCCGCTGGAACCGATAGTGCATTAGGCGCGGCGCGGCAAAAGTGAGATCGCGATGCCGCCAATGACTAGCACTCCGGCGACACCCAAGCGCGCTGTCACCGGCTCCGCCAACAGCAAGACGCCCGCAGCGATCGCGATGATCGGCACACTTAGCTGCGCAACGGCTGCGCGGGTCGCGCCCAGCCCGGGTATCAGCGCATACCAAAGCGCATATCCCAACCCCGATGTGATCGCGCCCGACATGACCGCCAAGGTCACGCCATACCCCGTTGCCCCCACCGACTGCCACATCAGCGGCGCGGCAACGAACGGCAGGGCCAACAGGAAATTCGCCGCCGTGGCCACCAATGGGTCCGTGGCCGCCCGCCCGTTCAACGAATAAATCCCCCAGCCCAAGGCCGCCGCGGCCATCCACGCACCGCCCCAAAGATCAACCGCTGCGCCGCCCGAGGGCCAGAACAGCACGCAAAGACCCCCAAGCGCGACAGCCGCCCCGACCCAGCGCAACACGGGCACAGATGCGCCACCGATGATGGCGCCCACAAACATCGTGACCTGGACGCCGCCGAACAGGATCAACGCGCCCAAGCCCGCATCAAGCGTGCGATAAGCCAGCGAGAACCCCAGCATGTAAAGGGCCAGTGACACCGCCCCGATCAGCGTGGCGCGGCTGACAACCTGAGCCCGCACGCCGCGCCGCCCGATCAATACCCACAAGACGATAACCCCGGCCATGACACGGAGCGCGGCAAAGGCCAGCGGATCGGTCCCGCCATCCAGCAGCGCAAGGCGGTTCAAAACCGAATTGGCCGCAAAGGCAAGCATGGCAATGGCGGTGAGGAAGAAAAGGCGCATGTCACCTCATCGCGGGTTTGGCCGTAAAGGGCCAGTAGCGGGACAATAAAAAAGGGCGACCCGATGTGGGCCGCCCTTTGTAATTTTACAGCTGTGGTGCATTCGTCAGCCACTTTTCCCCAAGGAAAAGTGAAGCTTACATCATGCCGCCCATGCCGCCCATGCCGCCCATGTCGGGCATGCCGCCGCCAGCAGCGCCGCCGTCTTTGGACGGCTTATCAGCGACCATCGCTTCGGTAGTGATCAGCAGACCAGCAACCGAAGCCGCGTCCTGAAGCGCTGTGCGCACGACTTTGGCAGGGTCGATCACGCCAAACTTGAACATGTCGCCATATTCTTCGGTCTGGGCGTTAAAGCCGAACGTCTTGTCATCGCTTTCGCGGATTTTGCCCGCAACAACAGACCCGTCAACACCAGAGTTTTCGGCGATCTGACGCAGCGGTGATTCAAGCGCCTTGCGCACGATGGCGATGCCAACGTCCTGATCCGAGTTCGCACCCTTCACGCCGTCAAGCGTTTTGCCAGCCTGAACCAGCGCAACACCACCACCGACAACGATACCTTCTTGCACGGCCGCACGGGTCGCGTTCAGGGCGTCATCAACGCGGTCCTTGCGTTCTTTCACTTCGATTTCCGACATGCCGCCAACGCGGATCACGGCAACACCGCCAGCCAGTTTGGCCACGCGTTCTTGCAGCTTTTCACGGTCGTAATCTGATGTGGTTTCTTCGATCTGGCCACGAATTTGGGATACACGGGCTTCGATCTCGGCTGTTTCGCCGCCACCGTCGATGATGGTGGTCGTGTCCTTGGTGATCGTGATGCGCTTGGCTGTGCCCAGCATGTCCATGGTGACGGATTCGAGCTTCATGCCGATATCTTCGGAAATCACCTGACCACCGGTCAGAATGGCAATGTCCTGCAACATAGCCTTGCGGCGGTCGCCGAAACCGGGTGCCTTGACCGCAGCGATTTTCAGACCACCGCGCAGCTTGTTGACGACGAGAGTCGCCAGCGCTTCGCCTTCGACATCTTCCGAGATGATCACAAGCGGCTTGCCCGATTGAATAACAGCTTCGAGAAGCGGAACCATTGGCTGCAGCGACGACAGTTTCTTTTCGTGCAACAGGATGACGGCGTCTTCCAGTTCGGTCGTCATTTTTTCGGTATTGGTCACGAAATATGGCGACAGATAGCCACGATCAAACTGCATACCTTCGACAACATCGGTTTCCGTTTCCAGACCCTTGTTTTCTTCGACGGTAATCACGCCTTCGTTGCCGACTTTCTGCATCGCATCGGCAATTTGCTGGCCGATTTCTGCTTCGCCGTTGGCGGAGATGGTGCCAACCTGCGCAACTTCTGCGCTATCGCTGACGGGACGCGCCGCAGCTTTGATCGCCTCGACGACTTTGGTCGTCGCCATGTCGATACCGCGCTTGAGGTCCATCGGGTTCATACCAGCTGCAACTGATTTCATGCCTTCGCGCACAATCGCCTGAGCCAGAACAGTGGCTGTCGTCGTGCCGTCGCCAGCTTCGTCATTGGTGCGCGAGGCCACTTCTTTGACCATCTGCGCGCCCATGTTTTCGAACTTGTCTTCCAGTTCGATTTCCTTGGCAACCGTTACACCGTCTTTGGTGATGCGCGGTGCGCCGAACGATTTGTCGATAACTACATTGCGGCCTTTGGGGCCCAAGGTCACTTTGACCGCGTCGGCAAGGATATTCACACCCTTGAGCATCCGATTACGGGCGTCAGTGCTGAATTTTACGTCTTTAGCAGCCATGTTTTAGCTCCTTTTTGGAATTTCTTGAGGGGGAGGCGACTTAGGACAGGATGCCCAGAATGTCGCTTTCCTTCATCATCAGCAGCTCTTCGCCGTCGACGGTGACTTCGGTGCCGGACCATTTGCCAAACAGCACGCGGTCGCCGGCTTTTACGGCCATCTCGATCAGCTCGCCGGAATCTTTGCGTGCGCCTTCACCGCAAGCGATGATTTCACCCTCTGCGGGCTTTTCTTTTGCGCTTTCGGGGATGATCAATCCACCTGCAGTTTTTTCTTCGCCTTCTGTGCGGCGAACCAGCACACGATCATGAAGCGGTTTCAAAGCCATCATGCAGCTCCTTCAGCTTGGTGTTTCATGGGCCCCTTGGGGCTGTTAGCACTCACCTCGGTAGAGTGCTAGCAGCGGATAGGTAGGCAAGCGCGCGGGGCGAGTCAACAGAGACGTGAAAGAATGTCAAAGCTATTTTCCTCATAGTCATTGAAATTGCGGATCTTTACCGTCAGGACAGGATCTTATGGCGTGGGACAAAACGATTGGGGGTGCGACGATGACATTGAAACGACTGCCGGATCCCGCTATTGGCCCGACTTGAAATGACTCAGATCGCGCAGGCAGGCCCAACCGACATCGATGCCGTAATCCTTTGGGTTGACGGAAATGATCCCGTGCACCGTGCCAAACGACTGGCTTGGCAAGCCAACCTCCCCCCCCCCCCCCCCCCGATGCAGCGACCCCGACCAGATACGGCCACAGCGGTGAAATCTATCTGTGTATCGCTTCGCTTTTGCGTTTCGCGCCTTGGCTGGGCAGGATCTGGATTGTCACGGATGACCAAGAACCGGATTTTTTGGACGACTTCAGACTTGATGGGCCGGAACCCAAACCCGATATTAGACTTGTTGATCACCGGGACATTTTCCGCGATCATTTCGAACATCTGCCAACGTTCAACTCCCTGTCAATCGAAACAATGATTTGGAACATCGACGGGATGGCAGAACGCTTCATCTATCTGAACGATGATTTCTTCTTGAACGCACCGGTCTTGCCCAATACATTCTTCCACGGTGATAAACCCGTGGTACGAGCGCGCCGTCAGGGAAGCGAACTCACCGTTCTGAAGAACGAGGTGTCAGCGATGAAGGCCCGCCTCGGATTGGAGCAGGTGGCGAAACGGGTGAAATACCGGTCCGGTCAAGATCTTGCCGCACGAACCGCTGGACTGCGATTTTGGTATTACTTGGTCAACCATTTGCCGCACCCAATGCGCAAAAGCACTCTGAAGAACTTCTACGCCGAAAATCCGCAGATCCTCGCCCGCCAAATTGCGCATCGATTCCGGCACCGTGAACAGTTTACACCTTGGTCGCTCGCTTATCATCTGGAAATCAAGGCAAAGACCGCCGTTCTGCACCCGGAAGAGGTTCCCTTTTCACCACATACGCGCACGCCGGACCTCAGCGATCTCGACCGAGACGATGTCAGGTTCGGATGCGCCCAAAGTATGGATGAATGGCCTGAAAACTTGCGAAAGGAATTCAAAGCGCGAATGGTCAATAATCTCGGCGACAGCCTGCCGGCCTCAGCACGGGTGATGTTGACGGCCAAGTGACGACCCGGTTTCAGGCACAGACTGAACCGCGCTAAACATCGCCCCAGTCCATCAGCCCGGCCCGGCCCGCCTCGGTCAGCCCGTAAACACCCCGTTCGACCCGTGTGAACCAGCCATAGTGATCGTCAGCCATGATCTGACGGGCGGGGGGCACTTCAGCCCATTCAGCGACTTTCGCGGCCTTTGACGGTCCATGCACCGCAAGAAACCGCGCGCAGGCCAGGGCATCCTGACGATAGCCCGTGACGATCCCGTGCCGCGTAGCCCCACCCGCATTGGGGTCGCCGCGTAGCCGGTCAAAGGCACGCAACAACCGCTGTGCCTTTTTCCTGGATTTGCGGGCGTGATAGGGGCCGGGGTCACACATCGCCTCGACGTGACCATCGCGCAGACGCACGAACAACACACCCAGCCCAAGGCGACGGGCCAGCGCGATATTGTCGCTGGCGCCCTTCTTGGGCTTGGGCACGGCGACATAGACCAGATCGCTGAGGCTTTGACGCGCCACCCCCTGATGGAACAGGGCCAGCGTGAATCCCAGCTTGAGTTCGACAATCACCGGCTCTTCGCCCGCGCGGCGCGCAACCACATCGGCCTTGCCCACCTCGCCCTTTACGTCATAGCCCTGCCCTTCAAGATAGGCTTTTACGGGGGGATAAAGATCGGCTTCGCGTGGTTTGCTCATGCCGCAACGCTAGCAGCATTTACACGACCCATCCAAGCCACCAAACTGCGGATTATGAACCGCGACCAGATCAACGCATTCTGCGCCTCCCTGCCCCACACCACCCATGTGGTCCAATGGGGCAATTCGGATGTGTGGAAGGTCGGCGGCAAACTATTCGCCGTCTGCGGCTGGAACGATGGCAAGGCGGCCGTGACCTTCAAGGCGTCCGACATCGCCTTTGAAGTATTACAGGACATCGACGGTGTGCGCCCGGCGCCCTACCTTGCCTCGCGCGGCATGAAATGGCTGCAAGACACACGCGCACCCGGCCTGTCAGACGCTGAATTGCGCAACCACATCACCTATTCCTACAAGATGGCCATCGCGGCCCTGACCAAGAAGAAGCGCGCCGAACTGGGCCTCTGAGGTCCTATTGGCAAGGGTGGGTGACAAGCATCAAACGCGCGCCTATAACGCGGGCAAATCACGCAGACCGCAAGCAAATCAAGGTTTCCAACCCCATGACAACCCTCGTATTCGGCCACAAGGCCCCCGACACCGATTCGACTGGCGCACCGATCATCTGGGCGTGGTATCTGTCCGAAGTGATGGGTATCCCCGCGCAAGCACGCCTGTTGGGCCAGCCCAATACCGAGGCGGCGTTCGTGGCGCAGCGCTGGGGGTTTGATCTGCCCGAAATCATCGACGATGTGGCCGACGACCAGCCCTGTGTGATTGTGGACACCAACAACCCCGCCGAACTGCCCGCTAACATCAACAACGCAGATGTGCGTGCGATCATCGACCATCACAAACTGGTGGGCGGCCTTGAAACCAAGGGGCCTATTCAGATTGTAATGCAGCCCGTCGCCTGCACCGTGACGGTCATGTATGATGCGATGGGCGCGGATGTGGCCAAGATGCCCGACCCGATCAAGGGGCTGATGCTGTCGTGCATCCTGTCGGATACGCTTGAATTCCGCTCGCCCACAACCACCGACAAGGACAAGGATATCGCCGTGGCTCTGGCCAATCAGCTGGGCGTAAAAATCCCCGAATACGCGGCTGAAATGTTCGCCGCAAAGTCCGATGTATCGGCGTTTTCCGATGCGGAATTGCTGCGCATGGACAGCAAGGAATTCACAGTTGATAGCACGAAATTCCGTGTCTCGGTTCTGGAAACCACTGCACCTGCCACGGTGCTGGACCGCAAGGACAGCATCATGGAAAGCATGACAGCCGTCGCCGCCGAGGATGGCGTTGACCAGGTGTTGTTGTTCGTGGTCGATATCCTGAACGAAGAAGCCACGATGCTGATCCCCAACGATCTGACAAAAGCCGTGGCCGAAAAAAGCTTTGGTGCAACCGTCACGGGCGACACAGTGGTTTTGCCCGGTATCATGAGCCGCAAGAAACAGATTATTCCATCGCTAAAGGTCTGACCCGAACGGGGCATTTGGCGCCTCTTTTATATCTCTCAAAGGAGTGCGCATGACCCGGATAGTGACCTCGTTCGCCGATATTTCAGCCGAGTATGATGTGGCCTATGTCGATCTTTGGGGCTGTGTGCATAACGGACTCACCGCCCTGCCCCAAGCCGTGGCGTCGCTACAGGCCTACCGTGCGCAGGGTGGCGTCGTGGTGCTTGTCACCAACTCGCCCCGCCCGTGGGATTCGGTTGCGCAGCAAATCGCGGGCATGGGCGTGCCATCGGAAGCATGGGATGCCATCGCCACATCGGGCGACAGCGCACGCGCCGCGATGTTTCGCGGTGTCGTCGGTGAAAAAGTCTGGTTCATGGGAGAATCCCCGCGTGATGACGATTTTTTCAAACCACTGAGCGTGATCGACGACCCCGTTGATATTCAAAAGGTGCCGCTGGAACAGGCCGAAGGGATCGTGTGCTGCGGCCCATTCGACCCGCTGGCCGATCCGGCGGTGAACCGTCCGCAGTTCCTTTATGCGAAACAAAGGGGGTTGAAATTGCTTTGCGCCAACCCCGATATCGTCGTGGATCGCGGCGAGACACGTGAATGGTGCGCCGGTGCTCTGGCCGCGCTTTATACGGACATGGGGGGCGAAAGTCTCTATTTTGGCAAACCCCATCCGCCGATCTATGACCTTGCACGCCGCCGCCTGACAGCCCTTGGCACCGCCCCGTCCGATCCGCGCATCATCGCCATCGGTGACGGCATCCACACCGACATTGCAGGCGCGATGGGCGAGGACATCGATTCCCTGTTCATCACCGGCGGGCTGGCTGCGACAGAGACACGCACCACGGATCAGCCGGACACAAAGGCGCTAAGTGCCTACCTTGAAAAGGAAATGATGAATCCGACTTTTGCGATTGGGCAATTGCGCTAGCACTTGAGGCTTGATTTTTCTGCGGTTGCAAAGTAATAAAGTTACAAATGATACCCCTTTAGGGACAATTTGTTACTGAATGGAACGCGACATGCTGGATAACTTAGGTCACAATCTCCCCCGCGGCACGATCTGCATCGAGGATATCGAGATCGGCATGACGCGGTCTTTGCAAAAGCAGGTCACCGACCGCGATATCCAGTTGTTCGCCGAAGTGTCGACCGACCGGAACCCTGTGCATCTTGACGATGACTACGCCCAAGACACGATTTTCGAAGGGCGCATCGCCCACGGGATGCTGACTGCTGGCCTCGTGTCCGCGGTGATCGGTGAACAACTGCCCGGCCACGGCACGGTCTATCTGGGCCAAAGCCTGAAATTTCTTGGCCCCGTGCGCCCCGGTGACGTGGTCACGGCCGAGGTCGAAGTGACCGCGATCGACAACGCCAAACGGCGCGTCACGATGGACACACGCTGTATCGTGGATGGCAAAAAGGTGCTGGCAGGCGAAGCCATCGTGCTGGCCCCATCACGCAAGTTCGACTGATCTTGCACGCCCGCGCGGGGGCGGTTAGGCAGTCCCATGCGCATTGTCCGAGACACCCAATTCGTTGATCCTGCCGACCGTGGTGCCGCCGCGGCCATCGGCAATTTCGACGGCGTGCATCTTGGCCACCAATCGGTGATCGATGTGGCCCGTCAGGTGGCCGGCGACAGCGGCGCGCCCCTTGGGATCATGACATTTGAACCCCATCCCCGTCAGGTCTTTGCACCCGATGCGCCGCCTTTTCGGCTGATGAACCGCGAAACACGCGCCAACCGGCTGGCCAAACTCGGCGTTGAGCGGCTTTACGAGGTTCCCTTTACCCGCACCCTCGCTGCCCTCAGCCCGCGCGCCTTTGCCCAAGATATTATCGCCGATGCGCTTGGCCTTGCGCATGTGGTCGTGGGGACCGATTTCTGCTTTGGCGCAGACCGGGCGGGAAGCGCTGCCGGTCTGGAACGGTTTGGCGCAGAGATGGGTTTTGGCGTGACCATCGCGCCGCTTTTGAAACTGGCCGCAGGCGATGTGTCCTCGACCGCGATCCGCGCTGCCTTGGGCGAAGGGCGGACGCGCGATGCCGCTGCAATGCTGGGCCATTGGCACCGGATTGACGGTGTGGTGATTCAGGGCGACCAGCGCGGGCGCGATCTGGGTTATCCAACCGCGAATATGTCGATCGACGGGCTGCACCCGCCCCGTCACGGTGTTTACGCGGTCAAGGTTGATGTGCTGAGCGGCCCCCACAAAGGCAGTTATGACGGGGCTGCAAGCATCGGAGTCCGCCCGACATTTGGCGTAAACCATCCCAACTGCGAGACGTTTTTGTTCGATTTCAAAGGCGATCTTTACGGCGAACACCTATCGGTCGCTTTAGTTGAATACCTGCGCGGTGAAGAAAAATTTGACAGTCTATCCGCCCTGATCACCCAGATGGATGCTGATTGCCGCCGCGCCCGTGGGATCTTGGCCGATGTCTGAAATAGACCGCACCGGCCTGCGCGACCAGTTCTGGACCCATGTGCCAATGGCCAAGATGACCAAGCCTGAATGGGAAGCGATCTGCGATGGCTGCGGCAAATGCTGTCTGAACAAACTGGAAGACGAAGACAGCGGCGAGGTCGTACTGACCCGCGTTGCCTGCCGCCTGCTGGATGATCAATCCTGCCTGTGCGCGCAATACCCGATCCGCCATCAGTTCGTGCCCGAATGCATCGTGCTGACGCCGAAAACGATCAAGGACAACCTGTATTGGTTGCCTCAAACCTGCGGCTACCGCCTTGTTTTCGAGGGCAAACCGCTGTTTCACTGGCACCCGCTGATTTCGGGCGATCCTGACAGCGTCCACCACGCGGGGGTGTCCGTGCGCGGGCTGACCGTGCCGGAATTCGAAATCGCCGAGGAAGACTGGGAAGACCACATCATTGAGGAACCAACCTGATGTTTTTCGCCTCTGACAACGCTGGCCCTGCCCACCCCAAGGTCATGGAGGCGCTGGTGCGTGCCAATGATGGGCACGCCATGCCCTATGGTGTTGACCCGATCATGGATGATGTGCGCACAATGATCCGCGACCAGTTCGAAGCGCCCGAGGCCGCTGTCTATCTGGTTGCAACCGGCACGGCGGCCAATGCCATCGCGCTTGGCACCCTCGCCCAGCCGTGGGAAACGGTGTTTTGTTCCCCCGAGGCGCATATCCACGAAGACGAATGCAACGCTCCTGAATTTTTCACGGGCGGTGCGAAACTGACGCTGGTGCCATCAATTGACGCGAAAATGACCCCCGATGCCCTGCGCAAATCCATCGCCTATGAGGGCGGGCGCGGCGTGCACGGGCCCCAACGCGGCCCTGTGTCGATCACCCAAGTCACGGAACGCGGCACGGTCTACAGCCTGGATGAACTCGGGGCGCTGACGGCAGTGGCGCGCGAATTTGGCCTTGCGACCCATCTGGACGGCGCGCGCTTTGCCAATGCCTTGGTCGCGCTGGGCTGCACCCCGGCAGAAATGACCTGGAAGGCCGGCATTGATGCCGTCAGCTTTGGCGGCACCAAGAACGGATTGTTGGGCGTCGAGGCGGTGATCTTCTTTGATCCGAAACACGCTTGGGAGTTCGAGTTGCGCCGCAAACGCGGGGCGCATCTGTTTTCCAAGCACCGCTATTTATCGGCGCAGATGCAAGCCTACCTGACGGACGGGCTATGGCTGGAAACGGCGCGCTTGGCCAATGCCAACGCTGCGCATCTGGCCAAGGGGCTGACCGACAGCAACGACGCGCAAATGGTCTATCCCCCGCAAGCGAACATGATTTTCGCTGAATGGCCCCGCGAAGGGCACCAACGCCTGCATGATGCCGGTGCGGTCTATTATGTCTGGGCCGGAGAGCTGAAGGGCGATGATCCAGCCGAGCCCCTGCAAGCGCGGCTGGTCTGTGACTGGTCAATCGGCGCCGATGGCGTTGACCGTTTTCTGGAGGCGCTGCGCGGCTAAAGCGCGCCAGACAGGTGGGCGTCCAGATCCTCGATCCGGTCCTGCCCCCAGAACCGTTCATCGGTGTCGGTGATATAGAACGGCGCGCCAAAGGCACCGGCCATCACGGCGTCCTCAAGGTTCTTGGCATAGGTTTCCGCACCCTCCAGCAAGCCGCTGTCGGCCAACGCCGGATCAAAACCGCATTCAACCAGACAATCCTTGATCACCTCATCGTCGGCGATATCCAACTTGTCGGCCCAGCAGGACCGCGTGATCGCATGCACCAATGCCCCAAGGTTCCCGTCACCGTTCTTCTGGGCCGCAATGAACGCATAGGACGCAGGCGCGGGGTTCGTCGGCCAATGGGGCGGATTTACCTTCAGTTTCATCCCCAGTTTCGCCGCCTGGCGGCGCAATTCCTGTCGGCGCAATTCCTGACGGCTTTCGTGGCGCTGGGGCGGCGGGGTGCCACCGGTGCGCGCAAACAGCGCCATCAAATCGATCGGCTTGTAGGTGATCGTGGCACCATGTTTCACCGCGACAGCCTCGAGCCGCGTGCCAGCAAGGTAGGTATTGGGCGACAGGACGGAAAAATAGTAGTCAATATGCGGCATTTGGGCCTCCTATGCGCCTCGTTTCTTTGCCTGATGCTAGACCCATGCTAAGCGGTGTCAACGTTACGAATCTGTCACCTTCGCTGGGTGATCAGCCCGGGGGAAGACAATGGCAAATATCCACGAACCAAAACTGATTTCCGGCAATGCGAACATGCCGCTGGCCAAAGGCATCGCCAAGCGAATGTCGATGCATCGCGGCATGAATGTCGGACTGGTCGACGCGCGCGTCGAACGGTTTAACGACGGCGAGATTTTCGTCGAGGTCTTCGAGAATGTGCGCGGCGAGGATATGTTCATCCTGCAGCCCACCTCGAACCCTGCCAACGACAACCTGATGGAACTGTTGATTATCGCCGATGCGCTGCGCCGGTCCTCGGCAGACCGCATCACGGCTGTGATCCCCTATTTCGGGTATGCCCGTCAGGATCGCCGCAGCAAGGCACGCACCCCGATCACCGCCAAACTGGTCGCCAACATGCTGGTCGAAGCGGGTGTGGAGCGCATCCTGACCCTTGATCTGCACGCCACGCAAATTCAGGGCTTTTTCGATATTCCCGTCGATAACCTTTACGCCAGCCCGATCTATGCGCTGGACGTCAAGCACCACTTCAAGGGACAGATGGACGATGTGATGGTCGTGTCCCCCGACGTGGGCGGTGTGGCCCGCGCCCGCGATCTGGCCCAACGTATCGGCGCACCCCTGTCGATCGTTGACAAACGCCGCGGCAAACCCGGTGAAGTGGCCGAAATGACCGTGATTGGTGACGTCAAAGACCGCACCTGCCTGATTGTGGACGATATCGTCGATACCGCTGGCACCCTGTGCAAGGCCGCTGAAGTCTTGTTGGAACACGGTGCGAAAGAGGTCCACGCCTATATCACGCACGGTGTCTTGTCCGGTCCGGCGGTCGATCGGGTCAGCAAATCGGTGATGAAAAACCTTGTCATCACCGACACCATTCAGGCCACCGATGCCGTCAAGGCCTGTCCCAACATCCGTATCGTCCCCACAGCGCCGATGTTCGCCCAGGCGATCCTGAACACCTGGAGCGGCACTTCGGTGTCATCGCTGTTTGATCACAACACGTTGGGTCCGATCTATGAAGGCATGTATTCGGGCGATTAGGACGCGCGCCTAGTAGAGTTCCCATTCGTCGCCATGTGGCACCTCGCCGATCGCTTGCCAGCTGACGCGCACGCGCGCGACCTTGGTGTCGCCCCAGGTGCGGAACACGATGGCGAAACCTTCAAGGGTGACGTCTTCGGCCTGAACATCCGCGCGGGCATTGGCGGCATTCGACATATCCCACATGGAAATCGACACGCGCACCGACGGAAACGCGCGAAACGCCTCGCTGAACTGAACATGCGCACGGGTCACGCGGGGGCCATCGCCTGTCCACATATCACCATCGTGTTCAAAGTCGGAAAACAGAACAACATCGCCCTGATCGACACCGACCAAATGATTCCTAAGCCTTTTCATCGCCTTACGCTGTCTTCCCTCGAAGCCCCCTATGCTTCGTTCACAAAAGTTACCCCAAAATTGGGGCAAGAATAGGCCCCCAAAACGAAAAAGCCCCGCACGGATGGCGGGGCCTTTGCAATCATCGCAACCTGCCTAGAAATTGGATTTACTGGAATCCAACCCGATATGCGTGCCCATTGCGACCATATCGGCCAGCAATTTTGCCGCGTCATCGACGGGGCCAGGCTCGTTCTTGAAGGTTTCTTTCAACGTCTCATGGGCGGCCTTGGCCTCGTCCAGCATACGGTCAAAGATCTCTTGCGAGACTTCACCGCGTGGCAGCGCCTTTTCGGCCAAAACAGATACGCCAGTCGCAGTGATTTCCGCGAAACCACCTGACACAACGTATTCATCCATGCCGCCGCCATGCACGACGCGCAGGATACCCGGGCGCAGGGTGGTGATGGTTGGCGCGTGATCGGGCATTGCCGTCAAATCGCCATCCGCACCGGGTATCTGCACCTCGGACGCCTCGAGCGAGGCCAAAAGGCGCTCGGGCGAGACCAGATCGAATTGTAGGTTTGCCATATCGGCTCCTTAACTCGGCTTAGGCAGCGTCTGCTGCCATTTTCTCGGCTTTGGCGATCACGTCGTTGATGCCGCCAACCATATAGAACGCGCCTTCGGGCAGGTGGTCGTATTCACCGGCAACCACGGCCTTGAAGGACGCGATGGTTTCTTCCAGTGGAACCTGCTTGCCGTCAGACCCGGTAAAGACCTTGGCAACGTCAAACGGCTGCGACAGGAAACGCTCGATCTTGCGGGCGCGTGTCACGGTCATTTTGTCGTCTTCGGACAGTTCGTCCATCCCCAGAATGGCGATGATGTCCTGCAAGGACTTGTAACGCTGCAGCACCTGCTGCACGTCGGTCGCAACCTTGTAGTGCTCTTCGCCGATGATCATCGGGTCAAGCAAACGCGAAGTGGAGCCGAGCGGATCAACGGCAGGGTAGATACCCTTTTCCGAAATCGCACGGTCCAGAACTGTTGTCGCATCAAGGTGGGCGAACGATGTCGCTGGTGCAGGGTCGGTCAAGTCATCGGCGGGCACGTAAACGGCCTGCACAGAGGTGATCGAACCGGACTTGGTCGAGGCGATGCGTTCCTGCATCGCACCCATGTCGGTGGCCAGCGTTGGCTGGTAGCCCACAGCCGAAGGAATGCGGCCCAGAAGGGCGGACACTTCGGAACCGGCCTGGGTAAAGCGGAAGATGTTGTCCACAAAGAACAACACATCCGACCCCGTGTCATCGCGGAACTGTTCCGCCAGCGACAGACCGGTCAGCGCGATACGCATACGCGCACCGGGAGGCTCGTTCATCTGGCCGTAAACCAGTGCAATTTTCGATTCTTCAAGGTTATCGGGAACGATAACACCTGATTCAATCATCTCGTGGTAAAGGTCGTTACCTTCACGGGTCCGTTCACCCACGCCGGCGAACACGGACACACCCGAGTGCACTTTGGCGATGTTGTTGATCAATTCCATGATCAGAACGGTTTTGCCCACACCGGCACCGCCGAACAGGCCAATCTTGCCACCCTTTGTATAGGGCGCCAGAAGGTCGATCACCTTGATGCCGGTCACGAGGATTTCAGTCGCAGTCGACTGGTCCTCGAAGGCAGGTGCTTCGCCGTGGATCGGGCGGCGGGCCTTGGATTTCACGGGGCCTTTTTCATCAACGGGGTCACCGGTGACGTTCATGATGCGGCCCAATGTGCCGGGGCCAACGGGAACGGTGATCTGTTCGTTGGTGTTGGTTACGTCCTGACCACGCACAAGGCCTTCGGTCGCGTCCATCGCGATGGCGCGAACCGTGTTTTCGCCAAGGTGCTGGGCCACTTCAAGAACAAGTGTCTTGCCATTGTTGTCAGTGTGAAGCGCGTTCAGGATCTGCGGCAGATCATCGGTGAACTGCACGTCCACAACGGCGCCGATCACCTGAGTGATCTTGCCGATGGATGCTTTAGCTTTTGCCATGTTTCGGTCTCCGGTTCGTTAGAGCGCTTCAGCGCCCGAAATGATTTCAATCAGCTCGTTCGTGATGACGGCCTGCCGCGAGCGGTTATACTGGATCGTCAATTTATCGATCATCTCGCCTGCGTTGCGTGTTGCGTTGTCCATTGCGGACATCCGTGCGCCCTGTTCAGACGCCCCGTTTTCGAGCAGGGCGCTAAAGATTGCGGTGGCCACACCACGGGGCAGCAAATCGGCCAAAATGGCTTCCTCGCTTGGCTCGTAGTCATAAAGTGTGGCCGCGCCCGCATCTTCATCGGCATCAAATTTGGCAGGGATGATCTGCTGGGCGGTCGGATGCTGGGTCACGACGTTTTCAAAGCGCGCGAAAAAGATCGTCGCGATATCGAACTCGCCACCGTCAAAACGGGCCAGCACGTCACGCGCGATATCCTGGGCGTTTTCATAGCCCACGCGCTTGACCTCGCTGAGGTCCACGTGAGTCACAAAATGTTCGCCCATCTCGCGTTTCAGGGCATCACGACCCTTTTTCCCCACGGTGATGATCTTGACCGTCTTGCCAGCGGCGAGCAGCTTGTTGGCGTGTGCTTTGGCCAATTTGGCGATGTTGCCGTTGAAACCGCCGCAAAGGCCGCGTTCCGCCGTCATCACCACCAACAGATGGGTCTCGTCGCTGCCTGTGCCCGTCAGCAGTTTGGGCGCGCTTGCGCTATCGCCGACGCTGGCCGCCAAACCACCCATCACGGCGTTGAAACGTTCCGTGTAGGGGCGTGACGCCTCGGCGGCTTCCTGGGCGCGGCGCAATTTTGCGGCCGCGACCATTTGCATCGCCTTGGTGATCTTGCGGGTCGATTTGACCGACGCGATCCGGTTTTTCAGATCCTTAAGGTTAGGCATCTGTCAGAGCCTCCCTTTAAGCGAAGTCAGCGGCAAAGGTATCGATTGCGGCTTTGATCTTGGCCTCGGCGTCGCCCTTGATCTTGGGGTCTTCCTTGGTGATCATGTCCAACACGTCTTTGGCGTTGTTGCGCAGATGCTTGAGCAAGCCAGCTTCGAAACGCCCGACATCAGAGACGGCGATCTTGTCAAGGTAGCCCTTGGTGCCTGCATAGATCACGCAAACGATCTCGGCGTTGGTCAGCGGCGAATACTGGGGCTGCTTCATCAGTTCGGTCAGACGCGCACCACGGTTCAGCAACTGCTGCGTCGCGGCGTCAAGATCAGAGCCAAACTGCGCAAAGGCGGCCATTTCGCGATACTGCGCCAGTTCCAGTTTCACCGGGCCGGCAACCGATTTCATCGCGTTTGTCTGTGCGGACGAACCCACACGCGAAACGGACAGACCGGTGTTCACAGCAGGGCGGATACCCTGATAGAACAGTTCGGTTTCAAGGAAGATCTGACCGTCGGTGATCGAAATCACGTTGGTCGGAATAAACGCGGACACGTCGCCACCCTGGGTTTCGATGATCGGCAGCGCCGTCAACGAACCGGACCCGTTGTCTTCGTTCAGCTTCGAAGACCGCTCCAGCAGGCGAGAGTGCAGATAGAAAACGTCACCGGGATAGGCTTCGCGGCCCGGTGGGCGACGCAGCAGCAGCGACATCTGGCGATAGGACACCGCCTGCTTGGACAGGTCATCATAGATGATCAGTGCATGGCGACCATTGTCGCGGAAGTGCTCAGCCATCGCGGTTGCAGCATAGGGTGCAAGGAACTGCATCGGCGCGGGGTCGGACGCGGTTGCGGCCACGACGATCGTGTATTCGGACGCGCCGGATTCCTCGAGCTTTTTCACCAGCTGCGCCACGGTCGAGCGTTTCTGGCCCACGGCAACGTAGATACAATACAGCTTGTCGCCTTCGGACTGGGCGGCATCGTTGTAGGATTTCTGGTTCAGGATCGTATCCAGCGCCACAGCGGTCTTGCCGGTCTGGCGGTCACCAATGATCAATTCGCGCTGGCCACGGCCAATCGGGATCATCGCATCAACTGATTTCAGACCCGTCGCCATTGGTTCGTGAACCGACTTGCGTGGGATAATCCCCGGAGCCTTGGAGTCCGCGACGCGGCGTTCCTTGGTCTTGATCGGCCCCTTGCCGTCAATCGGGTTACCCAGACCATCAACAACGCGACCCAAAAGTTCGTCACCCGCCGGCACGTCCACGATGGACTTGGTGCGCTTGACGGTGTCGCCTTCCTTGATGTCGCGGTCGGTGCCAAAGATAACAACACCAACGTTGTCGCTTTCAAGGTTCAGGGCCATACCCTGAATGCCGCCGGGAAATTCGACCATTTCACCCGCTTGCACGTTATCAAGGCCGTAAACGCGGGCGATACCGTCACCAACGCTGAGAACGCGGCCCACTTCGGCCACTTCTGCTTCTTGACCGAAATTCTTGATCTGGTCTTTCAGGATTGCGGAAATTTCCGCTGCTTGGATCGCCATTATCCGACCTCTTTCATAGTGTTCTGGAGTGCACTGAGCTTGGAGCGGATCGACGTGTCGATCATCTTCGAGCCCACTTTTACGACAAGACCGCCGATGAGGGATTCATCAACGGTCGCTTTGATCATAACTGTTTTGCCAACCTGCGCCTCAAGCGTCTTGGCCAACTTGTCCGACTGTGCCTTGGTCAGCGCCTTGGCACTGGTCACGTCGGCTGTCACTTCGCCTTTTTCCTCGGCCAGCTTTTCGCGCAGGGCGGTCAGCATCTGGGGCAGCACGAACAGGCGACGCTTTTGCGCCATTAGCGCCAAAGTATTGCCCATCGTCGGCGACAATTTCATTTTCTTGGCAAGGGCTGTTACAGCGCCTGCCTGCTCGTCACGGCTATAGATCGGCGAAGCGATCAGCGCGTTCAGATCGGCGCTGATATCCAAAGCGCCTGACAAAGCGTTCAAATCTGTTTCAAGAGCTTTCAGCCCTTTGCCATCCTTGGCGAGGTCAAACACGGCCGAGGCATAGCGCCCCGCGATTCCGGTCGAGATCGAAGCTGGTTCGGACACGTCCACCCTTCCGATGCTTGGGCCCGAACCGGACCAGCACCGCAAAGCGGGACGTGGCAACGGAGGGCAACGGTTTTGCCCGTCCTGTTGGATGGGCGGCAAATTTGGGCCGATGTAGCAGAGCCTTGTGATTGTCGCAACCGCATTAACGCTGCATTTTTCACGCGGCATACATTTGTATACAAGGCTCTGGCGCCACCTGCGACAATCCGCCCTGCCCTTTATCCATATAGCTGAACGGCTTGCGGGGCATCGCGCCGTTGGGGCGCCCATACGTGCACTAAAGGTTGGGGGTGTCAGGGTGACGCAGTGCGGGTTCGGGTTGTTTGCCGATTCCCTCGAGAACACGCAACGGACGGCGTACTGCCTCGGGCAATCCCGGGCGCGTAGGCGCCGCGACTTGCTTGCTCGCCTCGACCATCAACACGCCACCTGTGGCAAAAACCGGAATATGGCGCCCTGTCGATTCCATAAAGCCCGCCATGCGCCGCCAGATCTTGCGATGGGATGGTGGCTGATAGAGCGTGGACAGCGAGGTTTCGACAACAAAGCGGTGTGCGCGCAACTGTGCCTCAAGCTGGCCCAGGCTGTAGGGGCGGCCAAATCCAAAAGGAGTTTTGTCACGGCGCGACCACATGCCCGCCCGGTTTGGCACCACAAGCACCACCCGCCCGCCTGGCCCCAAAACGCGCCAGACTTCGGCCAGCAGCGCGTTCGGGTCATCCGAGGTTTCCAACCCGTGCAGCAATACCAGCCTGTCCAACTGCCCTGTTTGCAAGGGCCACAGGGTATCTTCACACAACACCGATACATTGGGCCGCCCTGCAGGCCAGGGCATCACGCCCTGCGGGCCCGGCATCAACCCGATTACACGGCGCGCATCCTTGAGGAAGGGGCGCAGCAACGGCACAGCAAAGCCGAATCCGGCAACCGTCTGCCCCTTGGCATCAGGCCACATCTTCACCAGTTGATCACGGATCACCTTTTGTGCCGCACGGCCCAAGGCGCTGCGGTAGTAGAAATTGCGCAGATCAAGCACATCTAGATGCATTGCAGTCGCCACTCCTTTGCGCGAACCTGAACAGCATACCAACAGAAAGCGACAATACCATGCCCCTTGAAATCGTCACCGTGCCCTGTTTGTCAGATAACTACGCTTTCCTGATCCACAATGGCGCAACAGGGCAAACCGCCCTGGTGGACGCCCCCGATGCGGCACCGGTTCAGGCCGCCCTCGATACGCGTGGCTGGACCCTGACGGATGTGGTTCTGACCCACCACCACTGGGATCACGTCGATGGATTGGCGCCCCTGCGCGGCGATGGCGTGCGGGTCATCGGGGCGGCGGCTGATGCACATCGCCTGCCCCCTCTTGATCTGGCCGTGAGTGACGGCGACATTTTCGACCTGTGTGGCGAAAGCAGCGAAGTTTTTGACGTATCAGGCCACACCCTCAACCACATCGCCCTGTTCATTCCCGCCGCCAAGGCTGCATTCACCGCTGATAGCCTGATGGCGATGGGCTGTGGTCGGCTGTTTGAAGGCACAGCGACGCAAATGTGGCAATCCATGCGAAAACTGCGCGAACTGCCCGACGACACGATGATCTTCAGTGGCCACGAATATACGGCAAGCAATGCAAAATTCGCGCTTTCCATTGAACCGGACAATCCAGACATTATATCCCGGTCACGCGCCACCGATGCGGCGCGGGCCAAAGGCGAGGCAACGGTGCCCTCTCTTTTGGCGGATGAAAAACGCACCAATCCCTATTTACGCGCGGATGATCCTGCCTTGAAAAGCGCAATTGGCATGCGCGAAGCAACAGCCGATGCAGTTTTTGCGCAAGTCCGCAAACGCAAAGATAACTTTTGACGCGGAAACGCCCATAAATCACGCGTTCAAGTGAGTCTTTTCGGCAATGTGAACGGAAAAGTTCAAAAAACAGCTTGAAGGTTGCGGAATAAAACCGAACTTTAACTATAAGAGGTCACGGTCGGATCGGGGCATGTCCCCATCCAGACCCCGAATAGAGGAGCACTCAACGTGCCGTCTTTCTCGAACACACTTGAGCAGTCCATTCACGCAGCCTTGGCCCTTGCCAACGCGCGCCGTCACGAACTTGCCACGCTGGAACACCTGCTGCTGGCGCTGATTGACGAACCGGATGCCGCCCGCGTGATGAAAGCCTGTTCGGTCGATCTGGACGCCCTGCGCAAAACGCTGGACGATTTCATCGAAGATGACCTCTCAACGCTGGTGACGGATATCGAGGGGAGCGAGGCCGTGCCAACGGCCGCCTTCCAGCGCGTAATCCAGCGCGCCGCGATCCATGTGCAATCCTCGGGGCGCACAGAAGTGACAGGTGCAAACGTTCTGGTCGCGATCTTTGCCGAACGCGAAAGCAATGCCGCCTATTTCCTGCAAGATCAGGACATGACCCGCTACGACGCAGTCAACTACATCGCCCACGGTGTCGCAAAAGACCCTGCATTCGGCGAAAGCCGCCCCATCACGGGCGCGTCCGACATGGACGACGATCTGTCCGAGGGCGCTGTCGAGGGCGAGGAAAAGGAATCAGCGCTGGCCAAATACTGCGTCGATCTGAACGCAAGGGCCCGCAAAAACGAGATCGATCCGCTGATCGGGCGCGATCACGAGGTTGAACGCTGCGTGCAGGTGCTGTGCCGCCGCCGCAAGAACAACCCCCTGTTGGTTGGCGACCCGGGTGTGGGTAAAACGGCCATAGCAGAGGGTCTGGCGCGCAAGATCGTCGCCGGTGAAACCCCCGAGATTCTGGCAAATGCCACGATCTATAGCCTTGATATGGGCGCATTGCTGGCAGGCACCCGCTATCGCGGCGATTTCGAGGAACGCCTCAAGGCCGTAATGACGGAGATGGAAGAACACGACGATGCGATCCTGTTCATCGACGAAATCCACACCGTGATCGGTGCCGGGGCGACTTCGGGCGGGGCGATGGATGCATCAAATCTGCTGAAACCTGCGCTCCAGGGTGGCAAGCTGCGCTGCATGGGGTCAACCACCTACAAGGAATTCCGCCAGCATTTCGAAAAAGACCGCGCATTGTCGCGCCGGTTCCAGAAAATCGACGTGAATGAACCTTCGGTCGACGACGCGGTAAAGATCCTGAAAGGGCTGAAACCCTATTTCGAAGAACACCACGGTATCAAATACACCGCCGATGCGATCAAAACGGCTGTGGAACTGTCGTCGCGCTATATCAATGACCGCAAATTGCCCGACAAGGCGATTGACGTCATCGACGAGGCAGGGGCCGCGCAACACCTCGTTGCCGAAAGCAAACGCCGCAAGACGATCGGCGCCAAGGAGATCGAGGCCGTCGTGGCAAAAATCGCCCGCATTCCGCCCAAAAACGTCTCCAAGGACGATGCCGAAGTGCTGCGCGATCTCGAGCCATCCCTGAAGCGGGTCGTATTCGGGCAGGACAAGGCGATCACCGCCCTTGCCAGCGCGATCAAACTGGCCCGCGCAGGCCTGCGTGAGCCGGAAAAACCCATCGGCAACTACCTGTTCGCGGGACCAACCGGTGTGGGCAAAACCGAAGTCGCCAAACAACTGGCCGACACGCTGGGCGTTGAACTGCTGCGGTTCGACATGTCCGAATACATGGAAAAACACGCCGTGTCGCGCCTGATTGGTGCCCCTCCCGGCTATGTCGGCTTCGATCAGGGCGGCATGTTGACGGATGGTGTCGATCAGCACCCGCACTGCGTGCTGCTGCTCGATGAAATGGAAAAGGCGCACCCAGATGTCTACAACATCCTGTTGCAGGTGATGGACCACGGCAAGCTGACCGATCATAATGGCCGCACTGTCGATTTCCGCAATGTGATCCTGATCATGACCTCGAACGCGGGCGCAACCGAACAGGCAAAAGAGGCGATCGGCTTTGGCCGTGACCGGCGCACCGGCGAAGATACCGCCGCGATTGAACGCACTTTCACGCCGGAATTCCGCAACCGTCTGGACGCGGTGATTTCCTTTGGCGCGCTGCCCAAGGAGGTGATCCTGCAAGTGGTCGAAAAGTTCGTGCTGCAACTTGAAGCGCAACTGATGGATCGCAACGTGTCGATTGAACTGACCAAACCCGCCGCCGAATGGCTGGCCGACAAGGGGTATGATGACAAGATGGGTGCGCGCCCGCTGGGCCGCATCATTCAGGAGCACATCAAGAAACCGCTGGCCGAAGAACTGCTGTTTGGCAAACTGGCCAAGGGCGGACTGGTCAAGGTCGGGGTCAAAGGCGGTGAGCTTGATCTGCAGATCGAACCACCCGAAACGGCGCGCATTGCCAGCGCAAACAAAAAGCCGCCACTGCTAACCGCAGAATAAAGCGTGCGGCTTGCCGTTACGATCATATGCATGTCCCTCGCCGCGCCCGCCGTGGCGAGGGATATTCTTTTGGGCCTGCCGATTGACTGCGATCTGGACAATGTCTGTTACATCCAGCAATTCGTCGATCATGACCCGACCGATGCCGCCAGCGATTTCGCTTGCGGAACACTGACGTATGACGGGCACACGGGCACCGATTTCGCCCTGCCCAGTCGCGCGATGGTGGACACGGGCGTCAATGTCATCGCCACCGCGCGGGGCACGGTGCGGGGCGTGCGCGATGAAATGCCCGATATCTTGCAGGGGCAGCCCGGCGCGCCCGACACGACAAATCGCGAATGTGGCAATGGCGTGGTGATCCGTCACGGCGACGGCTGGGAAACGCAGTATTGCCACATGAGACGCGGCTCGATCACCGTGCTGCCGGGGGACCGTGTGGCAATGGGGCAGGTCCTGGGCCAGGTCGGAATGAGCGGGGAAAGCGAATTTCCCCATCTGGAGCTGTCCCTGCGCGAAAACGGTGCCGTGGTTGACCCGTTCGATCCCGACGGGGCCATCACCTGCGGCGTGTCCGATGAAACGCTGTGGACCGTGCCGGTCGCCACGCCGGCGGGCGGCATCATCAGCATCGGTTTTTCGCCAGGTATTCCGGCATACGACAGGATCAAGGCGGGCGATGCGGCCGCAGAGACCCTTGCCCCCACGGACGATCTTGTGCTGTGGGGATATGGCTTTGGCGGGCGAACGCGAGATGTGATGATCACGACAATCACCACCCCCGATGGGACGGAAATCGAAACCCGCTCGGACTTGCTGGAGCGGCCGCAGGCGCAATACTTTCGTGCAGGCGGACGCCGCGCACCTGACGGCGGCTGGCCAGTCGGCGTTTATGGCGGCACCGTCACGATCTTACGCGACGGTGTGGCATTCGATGTCAGGACTGCAAAAATCAGCGTTCGGTAAGTTTCATTTCGATCCGGCGGTTTTGCGCACGGGCTGCATCGCTATCTTCGGGGTTGATGGGCTGGTATTGCCCGAACCCGTTGGCCGACAGCCGTTGCGGCGGAATACCCAAGGATTCCACCATATAAAGCACGACAGACAGCGCCCGCGCTTGGCTCAACTCCCAGTTGTTGGCAAACTCGCCGGCCCCCGACAGCGGCACATCGTCGGTATGGCCGTCCACACGGATCACCCAGTCAATGGTGTCGGGAATATCGTCGGAAATCGCGCGCAGAATATCGGCAACCTTGGCAATCTCGCCGCGCCCGGCATCCGATAGCGTCGCACGACCCTGTTCGAACAGCACTTCCGATGAAAACACAAAACGATCACCGTCGATCAGCACACCTTCGCGACCATCCAGCACCTCGCGCAATTGTCCAAAGAAGTCAGAGCGGTAGCGTTCAAGGTTTTGCGCCTCGGCAGCAAGCCGCGCGGCTTCGGCCTCGAGCCGTTCGCGTTCTGCCCGCTCCAATGCCAAAGCCCGACGCTCCTGCGCGGCCACGCGGGCCAGCGCGGTATTAAGCTGCGCGCCAAGGCTTTCGATCTGCACCTGAGCCGCAACGTCCTCGTCTTCGGCCAGATCAAGCAGGGTTTGCAGCGTGCCGATCTGATCGCGCAGGGCGCGCACCTGTTCATTCAGGATCGCAACCTCGCGCTGGCTGTCCGCCGACAGGGCCTCCTGTTCGGCCAGTTCCTGATTTGCTGCGGCCAATAGTGCCGCCTGACGCTCGGCTTCACTCATCTGGGTGGCGGCGGCATTTTCGGCGGCCGTGACAGCGGCCAGCGCCTCGGCCAGACGCGCCTCGAGGGTGGCCTGTGCCGCGCCTTCACTGTCGCGCAGCGCCGCAATTTGTGCCTGCAAGTCATCACGCGCCAAAAGCGCCTCGGCCAGCCGATCCTGAAGATCCGTCTGCTCGGCTTCGCCCGCCGCGATGGCTTGGGCAAGTGCTGCTCGCGCGGCATCAAGCGCCGTTTCGCTGGTTTCCTGATCCGCCAGCGCCGCCAATAGCCGCGTATTCAGATCGGCCTTTTCGGCCGCTTCGTCCACCAGCGCCGCCTCGGCTTCACGCTGCGCCAAAAGCGCTGCGGCAAGGCGCATATCAAGGTCGTCCTGTGCCGTTTGTGCTGCCGCCAAAAGCGTCAACGTATCCTCTGCTGCGCGGCGCTGCTCTTCCAATGCAAGGGTCATCGCGGTCAGTTCCGCATCTGCATTTGTCAGCCTGTCGCGCAGGGCCTGCGCCGCCGCCGCATCGGCCAACCGCGCGGCCTCCAACTCGGAAATGCGTGCGCCATCTGCCTCTCCCTCGGCACGTAAATCAGCGACCAAAGCCTCGAGTGCTTCGCGCCGCGCAGCTGCCAGCCGCGCGGCCTCAACACCCGCATCGATTTCGTCGCGCGCTTGCGCCAGCGCAAGGTTCAGCGCCTCTTGCTGCGTGACCAATTCGTCACGCGCGCCTTCCAACCCCGCAACCCTGTCGCGCAGGTCGCTACGCTGAGCCAACAGCCCAGCCACCTGCGCCTCGAACCCGGTGATCCGATTTTCTGCCGCGACCAGTGCGGCCACCTGCGCATCACGTTCCTGCGTCAGGCTCGCAACCAATGCCGCCTGGCGCTCGGCCTCGTCGGATGTGGCGGCAAGTGACGTGGTCAGTGAGCCGACGGTCGCCGCCAGTTGCGCCGACCGATCCTGTTCCAAACCCAAAGCCTGCGCCAGAGAGGCCACTTCGGCCGTCAGTTGCGAAAGGCGCGATTCCTGACCGGTGATCGTTTCGCGCAGCACAAACTGCATCACCATAAAAATCGTCAGCACAAACATCAGAACCAGCAAAAGCCCCGTCATCGCGTCCACAAATCCGGGCCAGATCGAGGCCTGAAACCGTGTGCCTGTGCGCCGACTGAGGGCCATGACTAGCCCTGCCCACCGTCACCCTTGCGGGCGCGGTTTTGTGATTGGCGCAAGGCGCGGGTCAGGGCGGCAATGTCTGTGCGCAGATCGGCAAGAACCTCTTGTCGGCCCGCCGCCATTTCCTCGAGAATGCGCAGCAGTTGCACATCAATCGAACGCAAGCGCATCCGGCTTTCCGCGTCAATCCCCTCCAACCCGCTGTCAGCCAGTTTACCGATCAGCGCTTCTTGCCCTTCAGCGGCCCGCAGCAGGGCGGCATTGCTGTCGCTCTGATCCAGCTTTGCCGTCAGCTTTTCGACCGCGCCGACCAAATCAACCATGCGTTCATCAACCTGGGTGCGGCTGACGTCCGATTGCGTGAACATCAGTTGCAGCGATTCCATCTGTTCGGCCATGTGATCAATCACACTGGCCATCACGTTCGCTTCACCGCTTGCACCGTCTTCGCCACTGGCAAACCCGACCCGCGTGATCGTGGACAGCCATTCTTCAAGCTCACGGTAAAACCGGTTCTGCCCATGTCCTGCAAACAGTTCCAGCAGGCCAATCACCAGCGATCCGGCTAGCCCCAACAGCGACGATGCAAAGGCCACGCCCATCCCGCCAAGCTGGCTTTCCAGACCTGATTGCAGGCGGTTAAAGATATCCACGCCCGTTTCGCCCTCGTCGGGTGTCAGCGACTGGATCGTTTCGACCAGCGCCGGGACGGTCGTTGCAAGACCATAGAACGTCCCCAAAAGGCCAAGAAAAATCAATGTGTTGACGATATATCGCGTGATCTCTCGGGCTTCGTCGATCCGCTGCGCCACACTGTCCAGAATGGACCGGCTTGAAGACGATGAAATCTGCATCCGCGACCCGCGCGCGCGCAACAATGTCGCCAAGGGCGCCAACAGCTGCGGCGCGATGGTCATTTCATGGCCGATCCGTTCACGCGCGAACCCTTCGATCCAGCGCACGGCGCGGATCATTTGCGTGACCTGTCCGAAACAGGCAATGATCCCGATGAAAAACACCACCAGAATAAAGCCGTTCAGATAGGGATTGGCGAGGAACACCGGCCCGACACGCGGCGCCGCCAGATAGGTACCCGCCGCGACAAGGGCCAGAACGACCAGCATCGACGTGATCTGGCGCACGGGTTGTGAAAATTGCGGCTCGGCCTCTGGGTCCCTTTTGTCCATTTGGGCAACAGGTCCTCTCAATTGTTTGTGGCTGTGAACATAGAGGCTGCGCGCGCAAAACCCAAATGAAATATACCTGATCAGCGGCTTGTCAGGGCGCGCACGCGGTCAACCAGCCAGGCCATTTCGGTGTCTTCGATTCCCATCTGCGCGAGGTGCTGTGCGGTGTTGAACAAATACTCCGTATTGGGACCACGTCCGCCCACAGCACGGGCAATTATCTGTGCCTGTCGTTCAAGCGGATACTGGCAATACTGCACGTGGCCGCGATTGATCACATAGGCCAGCGCGGTGACCGTTTCGCCCCCGTCAAGGGTCAGCGGCACATCCGCCTCAAGATAGGCCGATGAAATCAGCTCGCGCTCGCGCAGGTAGGCATGCACCGCATCTTCCTCACCATCGGCCACGCGAAACGCCACGCCCGTGCAGCGCCCCTGTTCGGTCTCGTCCAGCGCCAATACCAAACCGGGGTCGTCTTCGGTGCCGCGGTGATGGACCGACAGCATGCAAAAACTGCGGTGATACCCATCCAAACGCGCCGTGACGGTTTGCGCGGGCGTGAACCCGGGGTTCCATAAAAGTGATCCGTATCCGAAAACCCAAAGCGGCATTGTGCTGGTCCTTGTAAACTTGCCCCTGTAAACACCAGCTTGGGTTTGGGCGAAAGGGCCGGATGATGAAGCGTTTGATCTGGATCGTCGGTATCGTCACTACGCTTTACGGTGGATACTGGTTTGTCGGGCGCAGCGGCATCCAGACCGGCGCTGAGACCATACTGACCGAAATGCGCAATGATGGCTGGACGGTGGACTACACCGACCTGTCAACGCGCGGTTTTCCATCGCGTTTTGACACGACGATAACCGATGCAACCTTGTTCGACCCCGTAACCCTGACGGGTTGGGCGGGGGACTGGGCGCAGGTTTTTGCGCTGTCTTATCGCCCGACCGAGGTAATTGCCCTGCTTCCACCCGAGCAAACGATAACCTTTGGCGGCCGGGAATTTCGACTTGAAAACAGCGACATGCGTGCAAGTGCCGCCGTGCGCGCCACGGCAAGCCTGCCGTTTGACCGTGCGACCATTGATATCAAGACACCGCGCCTGAACGGGCCAGCGGATAGCTGGCAGGTGACGGCCGACCGGGTTCTGATCGCCCTGCGTGACACCCGTGTCGACACCAACACCTATGATGTATTCGTCGAGGCCTCCTCGCTCACCCTGCCCGAAAACATCCGCAAGACACTTGATCCCGAGGCCACCCTTCCGTCGGTAGTCCGGCTGGCGCGCGTTGAAGGGGGCGTTTCGCTGTCGCAACCGATTGACCGCTACGCGGCGGATGTTTTGGTTGCTGTGACCGGGATTACCCTGCGCGAATTTGCCTTGGGATGGGGCGATCTGGAATTCCGCGCGGCTGGCGATCTGTTGGCCGATACCTCGGGGTTCGCCAGCGGGAACGTGACCCTGACCCTGCGCCGCTGGCAAGAGGTTCTGGCGCTTCTCGTGCGTGCGGGCATGGTCACCGAGAATGCGTCCTTCACGATCGCGGCGATGGCGCAAAACATGGACGCCACACCGGACAATCCTGACCTGCTGACGCTTGAAGTCACGATGGCGAACGGGCTGATGGCTATCGGCGGACTACCCGTAGGCCGCGCGCCGCTGCTGCGCTAGCGGCGGGAGCGGTCCAACCGCAAACAGCGCTGCGCGGATCATGGTTTTTTGGGGGCACGGCCAAAATTTGGTGCATCCGTGTCCTGCCCTGCTTCGATGATGCCGCGGCGGATGGCACGGGTATGGGTGAAATAATCGTGCAGCATGTCGCCGTCGCCTTGGCGGATCGCGCGCTGAAGGGCGAACAATTCCTCGGTAAAGCGCCCCAGAATTTCCAGCGTCGCCTCTTTGTTGTTCAAAAACACATCGCGCCACATGGTCGGGTCACTGGCTGCGATCCGCGTAAAATCACGAAACCCAGCCGCCGAGTATTTGACCACTTCACTATCGGTGACGCGGCGCAGATCATCAGCGACGCCGACCATCGTGTAAGCAATCAAGTGGGGCGTGTGGCTGGTCACGGCCAGCACCAGATCGTGATGCTCGGCCTCCATCGTTTCAACGAAACTGCCCATCGCTTCCCACAGACCACGCAGGCGCGTGACGGCATCCGGATCCGTATCGGCAGGCGGCACGATCAGGCACCAGCGGTTGTCGAACAACTCTGCAAAGCCGGATCGTGGCCCCGATTGCTCGGTCCCCGCGAGGGGGTGTGCGGGCACAAAATGCACCGTGTCTGGCAGATGCGGTGCGACCGCATCAATCACGGCCTGTTTCACCGACCCTACATCGCTGACCGTCGCGCCCGCCTTCAAGACCGGCGCTATCTCTGCCGCGACCCTGCCCATAGCCCCAACAGGCACGCAAAGCACGACCAGATCAGCGCCTTCTGCCGCCTCTGCTGCGGTATCGACGATACGGTCACACAGGCCGATTTCGCGGGCAGTCGCACGCGTCTCGGCCGAGCGCGAGGTGCCGACGACTTCGCCAGCAAGCCCGGCGCGGCGCATCGCATGAACCATCGAAGATGCAATCAAGCCAAGACCGATCAGGGCAACGCGATCATAAATCACACTCATTCCCCACCCCCTTTGAACTGCCCGACGGCGTGCACCACGCGGCGGCAGGATGCTTCATCGCCCACCGTGATGCGCAGGCAATTGGGCAGGCCGTATCCCGCGACCCGGCGCACCAATATACCCTCGCTGCGCAGGTGTTCGTCGCAGGCCACGGCCTCGGCCTCGTCCGCGAAACGGGCCAGCACGAAATTCGCCATAGATGTATCGGACGGGACGCCCAAGGCTGCCAATCCATTGGCAAGCCATTCGCGCCAGCGCGCGTTTTCGATGCGGCATTTTTCCAGATAAGCCGTGTCGCGCACAGCCGCTTCAGCGGCCGCAAGGGCGGCGGCGGACAGATTGAACGGACCGCGAATCCGGTTCAGCACGTCAATGACCGCGCGCGGGCCATAGCCCCAGCCGACCCGCAGCCCGCCCAGACCGTAAATCTTGGAAAAGGTGCGGGTCATGAAGACGTTGTCGCGCGCATCGACCAGTGCCGCCCCCGCATCATAACCTTCGACAAATTCGGCGTAGGCACCATCAAGCACCAACATCGCTTGCGGCGGCAGGCCATCGGCCAGCCGCTCCAGCGCCGCTATGCCCAGCATCGTGCCTGTCGGATTGGCGGGGTTGGCGATGAACACCAACTTCGTGCGCTTGGTGCAGGCGGCCAAAATGGCGTCCACATCAACCACGCGGTCACGTTCTGGCACACTGACGGGTTTGGCCCCAACGGCTGATGTGTAAATCGGATACATGGAAAACCCGTGTTCCGTGAAAATGATCTCGTCGCGCGGGCCGGCATAGGCCTCGGCCAGCAGATGCAAAATATCACCGCTGCCCACACCACAAATCACGCGATCAGGATCAACGGACCATGCCCTGCCAATGGCGCGGCGCAGGCTGGCGTGATCAGTCGAGGGATAGCGGTTCAGATCATGAACCGCGCGCGAAAACGCTTCTTTGGCGGCAGGGCTGGGGCCAAGGGGGTTTTCGTTCGACGACAGCTTGAGAACGTTGGTCTGCCCGTCAACCGTCGAGGCACCGCCCTCGTAAAGGGCGATATCCAGAATTCCCCGTTGCGGTTTGATCTTCGCGCTCATGCCAGCGGCCTTTCCTGTCATCCCAGCAACTTCTAGCGACCACGCAGGGCCAAGGCCAGCCAGAAGGTGCACATACACAAAAGGGCCGCAGCTTGCGCCGCGACCCTTGAATTCATTGTGCCAGAACCGCTTAGTTCTTGGCGTAAAATTCCACGACGAGGTTCGGTTCCATCATCACTGGATAAGGCACATCGCCCAGGGCCGGCGTGCGCACGAACGTCGCGGTCATCTTGGAGTGATCGGCGTCGATGTAATCAGGCACATCACGCTCGGGCAGTTGGGTGGCTTCCAGAACGACAGCGATCTGCTTGGACTTCTGACGCACTTCGATCACATCACCTTCCTTGACGCGGTAGGACGGGATGTTGACGCGCTGACCGTTCACCGTAACGTGGCCGTGGTTCACGAACTGACGCGCAGCAAACACGGTCGCCACGAATTTGGCGCGATAAACAACAGCGTCCAGACGGCGCTCCAGCAGGCCGATCAGGTTTTCGCCTGTGTCGCCTTTGACACGCTCGGCTTCGCCATAAATGCGGCGGAATTGCTTTTCAGTCAGATCACCGTAGTAACCCTTCAGCTTTTGCTTGGCGCGCAGCTGAATGCCGAAATCGGACAGCTTGCCCTTGCGACGCTGACCATGCTGGCCGGGACCATACTCACGACGGTTGACGGGGGATTTCGGACGACCCCAGATGTTTTCACCCATCCGGCGGTCAATTTTGTATTTGGCAGACGTGCGTTTGGTCACGGCTGATCTCCTTCTTTATATAATGCCTCGCCAACTTGTCCTCACCAGGCGGTTCGGGTCGAGAAGCGCTGAAGGGCGTTGTCCTTTGGCCGAAGCCCGACAGGCATCCCCTTGCAGGGGCCACCAACACCAATGAATGCGCGCTTATACGGCCCGCAAACCCAGAGTCAACACACTCTGCTTTTTCTTCCGAAATAACTTCTGCCAGAGGCTCCAGCCGCACATCAAAACGACCCCGCCAATGTGCCGGGGCCGATCTGAAACAGGGTTCCTTCCCCACTTGGGGAAGGACAGGATAGCGGTAAATCGCGGGCGGACTCAGGCCGCTCCGTGACGCAGGATCGCAGCTTCGCTGCCTGACAGGACGCGGCGCGCATAGGCGCCGTAGGCTTGCGGGTCGGTCTGAATTTCAGGCACCTGCGCAAACAGATGCGCGCGCTGGTCGGGGTCCATCGTATCAAGCCCGGCGCTGGCGGGGTGAAAGCTCTCGGTTGCCACATTATTGGCGAAAACGACCTGATGACTGGGCAACAGCATGTGGATATAGGTCACTTCGCGCACCGCGTGATCGACCAGAATGTTGTGATCGTTTATCAGATCGCGCGCCGTCACCAGCACCTCGTCGGCGTTGAACAACTCGCGCGCGCGCGCACCGCGCAGCAATATCCGGTGATCGGGTGACACCAAAAGACCTTCGTCGGGCACCTCTTCATCCAGCGACCCGGCGCGCAAACGCACAGGCGCCAAATGCGGCATGGCGTAAAGCCGTGCGCCCGTGATCCGGCGACGTCCGGTCCAAAGCACTTCCTGACAGCCGTTATCCTTGGTCTGCACAAAGTCGCCTTGGGCAATATCCTCGATCCGTTTTGCGCCTTCGTCGGTGCGGATCATCGTGCCGGGTGTGAAACAAATCACACCGCCGGGGCGGTCTTCAACCTGATCGCGCGCATCCAGATTCACATTATGGCTCACCACCCAGAGATCCACGTGACGCGGCGGGATCTCCCCGACGAACATCAACAGGCGCGCTGTCGGCTTGGCCCCTTCGATGATGGTCACTGTCCAGGTGTCGCGCCCATCGGTAACCGTAAAGCTGGTTTCAGCCATCTGCGCTGGCACATCGACCTGAGCCAAGCGTGATGTGTCTGCCTCGACGGCGCGCAGCAGCCTGCGCACCGAATGCGCGGCGCGTTTGCGTAGGTCTGCCTCTCCCATCGCGTCGCCCAGCGGCAATATCTCGCGCGGCCCATCAACGCGCACGGCGTCGCCGGTCCATGACCAGGCGGTGCCAACGCGCAATGCGTCCAGCGGTGCGGACCAAAGCCCGTCCAATTCCGTCTGCGACCAGGAGATGACAAACGTGCCCTTAAAGCCCGTTTTCATGCCCGTATCTGCCTCATATCGTCATACCGCGTCTTTGCGCAGCTTATGAGACAACCCTATCAGGGGTGATTCGCAGGGATCAAGACACTTTAAGAGTGTCCGTTAACTATTTCTTCAGAAGTTGAAATTTAGCTTCAGTGATCCCAGAACCTGCCCCTCGGGCTGGCCGACGAATTCTTCGCTAAGATAAGTCACACCGTAAAAGAACGATGTGTCTTCGAAGATCTGCCAATGCATCCCGGCACGCGCGCGGGTGCGGGTTTCGGTCGGGGTGTAGCCCATATCGATCGGCAGATAGGCACTATCGCCCACTAGCGCATAATCAGCGCCGATCACGAAGTTCACGCCTGAATCGTTGCTTTCGACCCCACGGTAAAGCTGGCCCGTGACCACATCGCGCAATAGGAAATCGCTTTGCCCGACACGGCCGATCAGCACATCGGCGCCGACGCGAAAAATATCTTCGACCCCAGCCTGCCCTTCGACAAAGGGGCGCAATGTCACCCGATCCGATACCTGAAAACTGCGCGACATCTCGACTGTGCCACTTAGGTAGACCTGATCATCAAGCTGGGTTGCAACACCAGCGGGCGCAGGTGCGCCAACAACATCGTGGAACCATTCCTGAAAGCCAGACACGCCAGTTCCAGGGCCAATCGCGACAATGTCGGCCCCGACCGAAACATCAATGTTGCCAACGGCATAGTGGGTATACGCGCCAAAGGACAAGACACCGGCATAGGGGCGATCCGTCGTGCCGCGGGTCGGTGCGATGATTTCCGTGCGCAGCCGATATTCCATCAAGGCACCCGCGCGCGTGGGGCGATCCCCGTCCCAGCCGGTGCCGCGCACCTGGCTGATCACATAGCCACCGGTGCGCCAGCGATCGTCGTTGTCGCCAAAGTAATCGTTCGTGAAAAGGCGGCCATAGCCCAGCACTTCGCGCTCTTGGCCAATCGCGGGCGCGGCAGCGGTCATGACCCAAAGAAAAAGAACGGCCGAAAGGTTACGCATGGATATCCCCAAAGAATCTGCGCCCCCCAGCCCCGTGCTTATAAGACACAGGCGTTTGATTTGGCCACGGTTTTTGAGTCTTCCAGCGCAGCTATTGCGCGAATGACACAGAAAGGGAGTTTGCGCCGCCGACAAATTGCGCCATGACGTCCGCATGACCCCACGCAACCCGCCCCTGTTTGTCTTTCTGATCGCCCTTGGCACCGGTGGGTTGTTGACCTTGATGGTCCTCTTTAACGGCCAGTTGGCTGCGCATGGCACGGCGATGTTTGCCTCGTGGACGGCGCATGGCACGGGCACGGTCGCGGCACTGGTGTTCCTGTTGATCATACAGCGCCGCAAACGCACCCCGATTATCGGCAAAGCCCCTGCATGGTCATTTCTGGGTGGAGCTTGCGGCGCGCTGACCGTGGTGCTGACGTCGGTAACCGTGAACACGGCGCTGGCGCTTTCTGGAACATTGGCGCTGGGGCTGGTCGGTCAGGTTGGATTCGGGCTGATCGCCGACCGCCTTGGCTTGTTCGGCCTACCGCGCCGCCGGCCGACGCTGCGCGACCTTGGGGCATTGACGCTGATCTGTGGGGGAAGCCTGTTGATCATCTTTTCGGGGGCGGGCGCATGATGATCGCGCTGGCACTGACCGCAGGCGTGCTTGTCAGCCTTAGTCGCCAGATCAACGGGCGGTTATCGCTGGCGACCTCGCCTATGGCCTCGTCGTTTTGGAACCACATCGTCGGTTTTGCGATCGTCAGCGCGGTTGCGCTGATATTTGGGGGTTTGTGGCCCGTTGACGGCCCACCCGATCCGCCATTGCTGGCCTATATTGGCGGCACGATCGGTGTCGTTTTCATTGCCGCAAGCAGTTGGTTGATCGCCCGTATCGGTGCCGTGAATACCGCCCTGATGATCATCGCAGGGCAGATGGTATCGGGCGTTGTTCTGGACCTGGCCAGTGGCATCGCGGGCAACACGTGGATGCGCGCCGCGGGTGTCGCGATGATCATCGCGGGAATGTGGCTGGCCCAGCGCCGCCGCACGACGTAACGCCACCCCCCGATCCGCCGAACGACCGCCTGAATCGGGTAGTGCCCCAGCCGCGATCCTGTTAGGAATATCCGACCGAATTTTGCCAGTTATCCTTGCCTTCCGGCATTTACGGTGCATTTTTGGTCAAAACAAAAAACGATCCATGCAGGAGTCGCCGTGTCCCTTTTTCTTATCGTCCTGCTGCCTTTCATCGGCGCGCTTCTTCCGGGTTTGATGAATCAGGCAGGGCGGGCGGCCTGCGCGGGCGTGACATTCGTGGTATCGCTGGCGGCGTTCGTCGGGTTGCTGACCAATCTGCCCACCGTGCTTGCGGGCGAGGTCGTTATGGCCCGCATCGACTGGATGCCGCTGCTGGGGCTGAACTTTACGCTGATGCTTGATGGCTTGGGCTTTTTCTTTGCCCTGCTGATCCTCGGGATCGGGCTGTTGATCATCGCCTATGCGCGCCACTACCTTAGCCGTGACGACAACATGGGCGAATTTTTCACCTATCTGTTGCTGTTCCAAGGCGCGATGGTTGGGATCGTCCTAAGCGATAACATCCTGCTTTTGCTGGTGTTCTGGGAACTTACATCGCTGTCGTCCTTTTTGCTCATCGGCTATTGGAAACACCTGCCCGAAGGCCGTCAAGGCGCGCGGATGGCCCTCACGGTCACGGGATTGGGCGGCCTTGCGTTGATCGGTGGGATGCTGATCCTTGGCCAGATTGTCGGCAGCTATGACCTGAGCGTGATCTTGCAGAACCGCGATCTTATTCAGGCTGACCCACTTTATGTGCCAGCGTTGATCCTGATCCTGCTGGGCGCCTTCACCAAATCCGCGCAGTTTCCGTTCCATTTCTGGTTGCCCCACGCGATGGCCGCACCGACGCCCGTGTCGGCCTATCTGCACTCGGCCACGATGGTCAAAGCGGGGATCTTCCTGATGGCGCGGATGTGGCCCGTGCTGTCGGGGACGCCGGAATGGTTCGTGATTGTCACCACGGCTGGCCTGGTCACGATGGTTCTGGGCGCGGTGATCTCGCTGTTCAAACACGATCTCAAGGCGCTGCTGGCTTTTTCGACAGTCAGCCAGTTGGGCCTGATCACCATGATGTTGGGCACCGGCACCGCTCTTGGCGTTATGGTGGCGATATTCCACATCCTGAACCACGCCACGTTCAAGGCGGCGCTTTTCATGTCCGCCGGGATCGTCGATCACGAAACCAACACCCGCGACATTCGCCGCCTGGGCGGCTTGCGCAAGCTGATGCCGGTGACTTTTGTGATTGCCACGCTGTCGGCGCTGTCGCTGGCGGGGATACCGCTTCTCAACGGCTATCTGTCCAAGGAGTTGATGCTGAAAGAGGCCGAATACACCGTGTTGTTCGGGCTGCCCTGGCTCGTGCCCGTGCTCGCGACACTGGGCTCGCTGTTTTCGGCGGCCTACTGTTTCCGGTTCATCGGGCATACCTTCCTTGGGCCGGTGCGGGACGACTACCCGGCTACGCCGCACGATCCGCCCCCGGGCTGTGGCTGCCGCCTGCGTTTTTGGTCGTGCTGGTGGTCACGATCGGGGTCGCACCGTTCCTGGCCGAACCCTTTGTCAAACTGGTGACGGCCTCGGTGATGGGGCAGGTTGCGGAGGTCCCCAAAACCACCATCAAGATCTGGCCCGGGCTGGTGCCGGCCTTGTATATGTCGATCATCGCGGTTCTGGGCGGTCTGGTCATGCTGGCGTTGTTCAAGCCCGCGCTGCGCCTGTGGGACGCCACCCCGCGCCCCGAGGCGAAAGCGATCTTTGACGGGATCGTCACGGGTGCCGTGGCGCTGGCGCGTGCGCTGATCCTGCCACTGCATAACGGTGCTTTTTCACGCTATGCGGCGATTGCCGCGACGGCGATTCTCGCCGCCGGATACCATGCCTGGGCAACTGGCACGGTGGGCGCTCCGACCCGCACGCTGCAACCGGTCGGCGCTGTGCCGATTGCCGGGTGGGCAATGCTGGTTGCGGCAACGGCGGGGTTGGTCTTTATGCACCGCAATCGCCTGTTGTCGCTGATCCTGATCGGGATCGTCGGCCTGATGGTATCCATCGGCTTTGTTTTCCTAAGCGCGCCGGACCTTGCGATGACACAGTTCACCGTCGAAGTCGTGACAATTATTCTACTACTTCTCGCTCTTAACTTCTTGCCAAACCGCACACCGATCGAAAGCTCGGTCTTGCGCCGTGTGCGGGACAGTGTTGTGGCGGTGGCGGGTGGGCTTGCTGCGTTTGCGCTGGCCTATCACTACCTGCTCCGCGATGCGGTCACGACACCGATTTCCGAGTTTCACCTTGCCAACTCCTACAAAGGCGGGGGCGGCAACAATGTGGTCAACGTGATCCTTGTCGATTTCCGTGGCTTTGATACCTACGGCGAAATCATCGTCTTGGGCATCGCAGCGCTTCTGATTTATGCGCTGACCGAAACCCTTTTGGGTGGTCCGGTGCGGGCGCGTCTGCTGAACCGCCAACCGGACCAGCCGCGCGCGGGCAACATGCATCCGATGATGATGGTCGTGCTGACGCGGGTGATGATGCCGGTCATTCTGATGGTCGGATTTTACATCTTCTTGCGTGGTCACAACGAGCCGGGCGGCGGCTTTATCGCCGGCCTCATCGTGTCGATTGCCGTGGTAATGCAATATATGGCCAGCGGGTTTTCCTGGGCTTCGGCGCGGCTGCGATACCCCTATCATGGGGTGATCGGCGCAGGCGTTCTGATTGCCGGCCTGACAGGGATCGGGTCGTGGTTCTTTGGCAAGCCCTTCCTGACGTCGGATTTCACCTACGTGCGCATCCCGCCCTTTGAAAAGTTCGAGCTGGCGACAGCGACTCTGTTCGATCTGGGTGTTTTCCTTGCCGTTGTCGGCGCTGTGATGCTGTCACTGGAAAGCTTCTCGCGGCTGGCGCGCCGCGCCCATGTTCCAGACAGCGAATTTCCGATGGATATCGACCCCTCGCGCGAAGGTCCGCTTTCGGAAATTCCCACCATGAAGAAGGAGGCGTAACACATGGAGCTGTTGGTTGCCTCGGCCATTGGTTTCCTGACTGCGGGCGGGATTTATCTTGTGCTGCGTTTACGGACGTTTCCGGTCATTCTTGGGATTTCTTTACTGACCTATGCGGTCAATGTGTTCCTGTTCAGTTCGGGCAGGCTCACCATCGGATCGGCACCCGTATTGCGTGACGGCGTGACAGACTACGCCGACCCGCTGCCACAGGCCCTGGTCCTGACAGCAATCGTGATTTCCTTTGGGATGACGGCCGTTGTCGTGATGATCGGCCTTGGTGCTTTTCTCGGGTCAGACGACGACCACGTGGATGATCAGAACGAAACGCCCAACGATCAGGCAGAGGACACCGCATGAACCACTGGATCATCGCGCCCGTCGTTTTGCCTGCATTGCTGGCCCCGTTCATTGTTCTTGCCGCGCGCTATCACATCGGCATCCAGCGGGTCTTGTCGCTGGCGGGTGTGATCGCACTTGTGGCCATTGCGGCGGGGCTTGCGTGGCAAACCTCAGACGGTGCAATCGTCCTTTACCGCCTTGGCGATTGGGCGGCGCCCTATGGGATCGTGCTGGTTGGCGACAGGCTCTCGACACTGATGGTCTTGCTCACGGCTGTCCTGGCGCTGTTTGTGCTTTTGTATGCTATCGGATCAGGCTGGGACGACCGCGGGCGACATTTTCACGCGCTGTTCCAGTTCCAGGTGATGGGCATTATGGGGGCGTTCCTGACAGGCGACCTGTTCAACCTGTTCGTCTTCTTCGAGGTGCTGCTGATTGCCTCGTATGGGTTGATGATCCATGCGGGCGGCAATGCGCGGCTGCGGGCCGGGGTGCAATATGTCCTCTATAACCTCATCGGCTCCACGTTGTTCCTGTTCGCACTTGGTGCGATTTATGCTGAAACCGGCACGCTCAACATGGCTGACCTTGCGCAGCGTGTGGCCATGATCAGCGATGTGGAAACGGTCGGCATCCGGGTCGCGGCAGTGTTGCTTTTGCTGGTCTTTGCCATCAAGGCGGCCCTAGTGCCGCTGCATTTCTGGCTCCCGTCAAGCTATGCCGAGGCTCCTGCCCCCGTCGCAGCCCTGTTCGCAATCATGACCAAAGTCGGCGCCTACGCGATCATCCGCGTCTACACGCTGATCTTCCCGCCCGACCTGAAAATAATGGCGGGCCTGCATGATTTCTGGCTCTTGCCGGCCGCACTTGTGTCCCTTGCAATCGGCATGATTGGCGTTCTGGCGGCCAGGAAACTTGACCGTTTGATCGCCTTTGCCGTGATCGGATCAATGGGGATGGTCATGGTGGCGATTTCGCTGTTCACACCCGCAGCAATCGCGGCGGCGCTTTACTATATCATCCACTCGACCCTTGCAGGCGCGGCGCTGTTCCTGATCTCGGATTTGGTGCGGACGGGACGGGCCAACCTTGATCTGACGCCCCAAGCACCTGTCGCCGGCGCCGCCCTGACGGCGGGTCTGTTTTTCACAGTTGCGATTGCGATGGCAGGGCTGCCGCCACTGTCTGGTTTTCTGGGTAAGCTTCTGATCCTCCAGGCCGCTTTCCCGTCGGATTTGATGGTCTGGATTTGGGCCATCGTTCTTGGGTCAAGCCTGATCTCGATCTTGGGGTTCGCGCGCGCGGGCAGCACCCTGTTTTGGAAAAGCCAAGGCGTCACCGTGCCCGAGGACACCCCCCCACCGCCGCGCCCCGCCGCCCTGTCCTATGTCGCCGTCGGCGGGCTGATCGCGCTATTGGTCGCGCATACGGTCTTTGCCGGACAGGTGCATAGCTACACCAGCGCCATCGCCGCGCAACTTTTCGCGCCCCAAGACTATAGCGCGATCGTTCTTGAAACGCCGGGCAAGCTTAGCATACCGCAGGAGGACTACTGACATGACACGCATGTTCCGATGGTTGATCCCGCACCCGTTCCTGACGCTGCTTTTGGCAATCGTCTGGATCTTGCTGCAAAACGAATTCTCCGCAGGTATGGCCGTCTTTGGCGTGATCCTTGGTGTGCTTATCCCGCTGGGCAGTTCGGTCTGGTGGCCGGACCGGCCAACCCGCTTTCACATGGGCAAGATGCTGCGCTACAGCCTGATCGTGATGTGGGACATCGTTGTCGCCAATGTGCAGGTCGCATGGGTCGTGCTGACGGTTCCCAATAGCAAACTGACACCCGCATGGATCGTGATCCCGCTTGATCTGGTATCGCCCGAAGCCATCACCTTGCTTGCCGGCACGATCACACTGACCCCGGGGACCGTGTCAGCGGATTTGTCGGACGAGGGCCACAGCCTGTTGGTACATGTCCTGCACACCGACGATCCAGATGGTGTGCGCGATGACATCAAGACCCGCTACGAGGCCCGCCTCAAGGAGATATTCGCATGAGTTTTGCAACGAACCTGATGGAAACCGCGCTGATGATCGCCTTTGCCTCGCTCGCCTTTGCGCAAATCATGTGCATGGTGCGGCTGATGATCGGGCCAACACCGGGTGATCGGATTCTCGCGCTTGACACGATGGTAATCAACGCTCTGGGGATCGTCGTTCTTTTGGGTATTCATCAGGGCGGGCGCATCTATTTTGAGGTATCCCTGCTGATCGCCATGTTGGGTTTTGTCTCGACGGTTGCGTTGGCGCGATTTTTGCTGCGGGGGGATATCATCGAATGACCTGGGACATCATCGCAACATTTGCCGTGGCCGCCCTCCTGTTGATCGGATCATTTTTTGCTCTTGTCGCCGTGCTGGGCTTGCTGAAATTCAACGATTCCATGACCCGCCTGCACGCCCCGACCAAAGTCGGGACAGTCGGCATCGGCGCACTGCTGCTGGCGTCAATGCTGAACGGCGCGGTGTCAGGCAACCATTCGATTCACGAACTGCTGATCATGGCATTCTTGTTTGCGACAGCGCCGATCTCGGCCAATTTCATCGCCAAGGTCCACATTCATAAACGGTCCTGCAAAGTCCCGCCCGCACCACCACGCGATGATACATGGGCGACGCTGAAAACCCCCGAAGCCGACCGCGAAATAGAGACGCGGGACTAGCCAACGCCTAGCCGCACTTGGAATAGCCGCAGTCGGCGCAGGTCATGCAGCCCTCGACCATGCGCAATTCGTATGATCCGCAGCTGCTGCACGCCTTGCCCTTGGGGCGCGCGTTCAGCGACACCACATCGGCGTGCGGATCAGCCTTGAGGCCCATGCCCTCACCGGCAAGGAAGCCCGTGGCGACCATGTGCTTTTCGATCACCCCGCCGATGGCCGCGAGGATCGAAGGCACGTATTTGCCCTTCATCCAGGCCCCGCCCCTCGGGTCGAACACCGCTTTCAACTCCTCGACCACGAACGACACATCGCCGCCACGCCGGAACACCGCAGAAATCATCCGGGTCAGCGCCACGGTCCAGGCGAAATGCTCCATGTTCTTGGAGTTGATGAACACCTCAAAGGGGCGGCGATGCCCCGCGACAACCAGATCGTTGATTGTGATATAGATCGCGTGTTCGCTGTCGGGCCATTTGAGTTTATAGGTCGCGCCTTCCAATTCGGTCGGACGGTCTAGTGGCTCGGACATATAGATCACGTCACCGGCGTTATCATCGGTGATGACCTCGGGCTCTGCCTTGTCCTCGGAGACGCTCAACACGCTGCCCGTCACATCATTGGGGCGATAGGTCGTGCAACCCTTACAGCCCTGATCCCAGGCGGCCATATAGACCTCCTTGAAGTCATCAAAACTGATGTCCTCGGGGCAGTTGATCGTCTTGGAAATGCTACTGTCGATCCATTTCTGCGCCGCCGCCTGCATGCGCACATGATCCAGCGGCGCAAGGGTCTGGGCGTTGACGAAATAATCGGGCAGCGCCGCATCGCCTTTCAGGTCACGCCACATCTGCACGGCGTAATCCACCACTTCTTCCTCGGTCCGCGACCCATCTTTCTGCAAGACCTTGCGGGTGTAGGCATAGGCAAACACCGGCTCGATCCCGGATGACACGTTGCCCGCATAAAGGCTGATTGTGCCAGTCGGCGCGATGCTGGTCAGCAAGGCGTTGCGGATGCCGTGTTTGCGGATCGCGTCACGCACGTCATCGTCCATCTGCTGCATATGGCCGGTGGCCAGATATTTATCGGCGTCAAACAATGGGAACGCGCCCTTTTCGCGGGCCAAATCCACCGACGCCAGATATGCGGCGCGCGCGATCGCGTGCATCCAGTCCTCGGTCTGACGCGCCGCTTCCTTGGATCCATAGCGTAGGCCGACCATCAGCAATGCATCGGCCAGCCCCGTCACGCCCAGTCCAATCCGGCGCTTTGCAGCGGCCTCTTGCGCCTGCGCCTCAAGCGGGAATTTCGAGGCATCGACCACGTTGTCCATCATCCGCACGGCTGTCGCGACCAGATCGCCCAGCGCGTCCACGTCCAACGCCGCGCCATCCGTGAACGCATCCGCAACCAACCGCGCCATGTTGATCGACCCCAGCAAACACGCGCCATAAGGCGGCAGGGGTTGTTCGCCGCAAGGGTTGGTCGCGGCAATGGTTTCGCAGTAATTCAGGTTGTTCATCGCGTTGATCCGGTCGATGAAGATCACCCCCGGTTCAGCGAAATCATAGGTCGATTTCATGATCCGGTTCCACAGATCGCGCGCGTTCAGGGTCTTCATGACCAGCCCGTCATGCACCAGTTCCCACGGGCCGTCCGATTTTACAGCCTCCATGAACGGGTCCGTCACCAGCACCGACATGTTGAACATGCGCAGGCGGGCCGGGTCGGCCTTGGCGGTGATGAAATCCTCGATGTCGGGGTGGTCGCAACGCATCGTCGCCATCATCGCGCCACGTCGCGATCCCGCCGACATGATCGTGCGGCACATCGCGTCCCAGACATCCATGAACGACAGCGGGCCGCTGGCATCTGCGGCAACACCATGCACCGCCGCGCCCTTGGGACGAATAGTGCTGAAATCATAGCCGATCCCGCCACCCTGCTGCATGGTCAAGGCCGCCTCGCGCAGCATGTCGAAAATGCCGCCCATGCTGTCAGGGATCGTGCCCATGACAAAGCAGTTGAACATCGTCACGCTGCGCTTGGTGCCCGCGCCTGCGGTGATCCGGCCGGCAGGTAGATATTTGAAATCTTCCAGCGCGGCGTAGAATTTTTCTTCCCATTTGGCGGGGTTTTTTTCCACAGCCGCCAGCGCGCGCGCAATCCGGCGCCATGAATCTTCGACCGTGTGGTCAATTGGCGCGCCATCCGCCGCCTTGAAACGATATTTCATATCCCAGATTTGTTCAGCGATGGGCGCGGCGAAACGGGTCATGAGGTATCCTTTGGCGGCTGATGCAGACGTCAGGTTTAGGGCGCACGGCGGGTCCGGTCAATTTGAAAGGCCGCGCTGGCGGCTTATATCGCCAGATGTGGCAGAATCGTTAGCAGAGGGTTACCCTACCACATCTAGGGGGAACAATTGAAGAACAAACTACATATGCAAAAACTGTCCGTTGGCACCGAAGGGATCGCCGACCTTGCCGCGTGGCAGGCGACACCGCGCGCGCAAACGGCTGACGGCCTCGCTCGACACATCACCCGCATGTGGCCGAAACGGGCTGATGAAATCCTTGGCGGCGGCTCGATCTATTGGGTCATCAAGGGGGAAATCCTGTGCCGCCAGCAAATCGCCCGCTTTGACGAGGTGATCGGCAGTGACGGCATCCGCCGCTGCGCCATCGTGCTGCACCCCGAACTCGTCCCCGTCACCCCGACCATCAAACGCCCCTTCCAGGGCTGGCGCTACCTGCAAGCCAGCGATGCGCCCAGCGACCTGACAAAGGCACGCAAGGGCGAGGAAACGCTCCCCAGCGAACTGTCGGCAGCGCTGGCGGAAATCGGGGTTTTCTAGGTCGGGCTATCCTTCATGTGACCGATGGTCCAATCGTGTCAAACGCGCAACGATCGCCTCGAATTTCCAGACTTTTCAAGGGCCGCTCTGGAACGTTAACACTTTGTTAACTATACTATGAATAACGGCAGCCCTTTGTTGTGAGGGTCCGTCAATTTAAACGGAGAAAAAATATGAAGAACATTTTGATAGGGGCGGCGCTTGCCGCAACAGCAGCGACCGGCGTCACCGCACAAGAGCTTAGCTATGGACGCCTGATTGCAAATTACGGCATGGTATCCACACCTGGCGGCGATGCCGACATCACAATCCTTGGCGCGGAAGTCGGTATCCAAGTTCAGGAATTCGATTTCTGGCTGAACGGCACACAGCTAACGCTGTCCCCTGATGGCGCGCCGTTTAACGTTACAGCAGATGTGACCACCATTGGTGCCGGTTACAGCTTTGGCGGAGAGTATCGCGTTGACGTATCCTCGACCGACCTGGGCCTCGGCTTTGGTGGTGGTGGTGGTATCAATATCGGCCTCGATGAAATCGGGATCGCCTATGATAACGGCACTTACTTTGGTCGCCTTAGCTTTGCAGACGTGAACCAGCCAATTCCGGGTCTGGATGGCATTTATAGCCTGAATGTTGGTTACAACATCAGCGAAGAAGCCAAAGTTTCGCTGTCGGTGCATGACATTGACGAATCATCAGGTTCTATCGATCCAATCTATATCCTTTCCGGCGAATACGACACCGGCCGTTGGGGCGTGAAACTGGATGCGGCATCGACCAATCTGCTTGGCACCGACCTGACCCTCGTCGCGCTGGGCGGTAACTACCAGTTCAACAATCAGTGGGGCATCCGAGGTGCATACACCAATATTGACGCTGGTGGCACTGATATCGACGCCTACCGGCTTGGTGGCACATACAACATCAACGACACCTACACGGTCTACGCTGGCCTGACACAAGCAGACCTTGGCGGCACGACTATTGACGGCTTTAACGTTGGTATTTCGATGGACTTTGGCAGCAAGCCAGATTCTTATCAAACCACTGCTGATCGTTTGCTGGGTCTTGTTGAAACCGCAGGCGCGTTCGACTACTGACGCAATCCGTATTTCGAATAAAAATGGGGCGCTCAACCGGCGCCCCATTATTTATTGCCGAAGCGCGCTTAATCAATTGCAAGCAAAGTTGTTAGTTTCTTGAGCGTCCGACGATCATCCTCGCTCCACTCTGCGGTCCGGGACTTGAACAGGGTCGCCTGACTGGCGTGGATCATCCCGTCCGACAACACCTTGAGGAAATTCGCGCGCAGTGTTTCGCCGGTCGACGTGATATCGGCGATGGCCTCGGCCGTCTCGTTCTTGACGGTGCCTTCGGTCGCGCCCTGGCTATCCACCAGTTGATAATCGGCCACGCCGTTTTCGCGCAGAAAGTCCCGCACAAGGCGGTGGTATTTCGTGGCAATCCGCAGCCGAAAGCCGTGTTCGCGCCGGAATGCCGCCGCCGCCGCATCCAGATCATCAAGCGTATCCACATCAACCCAGGCCTGCGGCACGGCAATAATCAGATCAGCCCCGCCAAAACCCAGCAGCGCCAGTTCACGCACTCTTTGGTCCCAATTGGCCAGCTTTTCACGCACTAGGTCGGACCCCGTCACACCCAGATGGATACGGCCTGCCGCCAGTTCGCGCGGGATTTCACCGGCCGACAGAAGGACAAGCTCGACACCATCGATCCCGTCGACAACACCCGCATATTCACGTTCGGTTCCGGCCTTGCGCAGCGTCACGCCGCGCGCGCCAAACCACGCGAATGTCTTGTCCATCAACCGTCCCTTGGAGGGCACGCCAAGTTTGATCGTCATGCCCCACCTCGCAGTTGCACAACCAGTTCAGGCCGGATCACCGCGCCGACCGCAGGCACGCTACGCCCCTGCCCCAAAACCCGGGTCAGCGCGTCATAGCGCCCGCCCGTGGCGACAGGGGGCAGTTCGGGATGATCCGCGGCATAAAAGCCGAACACGAAACCATCGTAGTATTCCATCGAGGTGCGGCCATAGCTGCCCTCAAAAGCCAATGTATCAACATCAACACCACGCGCGTCCAATGCATCAAGGCGCGCCGAAAGACGGTCAACGGCGGGGCCAAGATGAGGCAGATCGACCGAAATATCGCGCAGGGCAACCAACACATGCGGCGCCGTTTCGCGCAACGACAGGATCGCATCGATCAGGGCGCGCTGTTCATCGGCGATAGGTGGTGTCGCGGCGTCGGTGCGCAGGGTTTCGATCCGCGCGGCCACCTCATCGCGGCGGCGCAAGCCGACCTCGACGCCCGCATTGGCGAAGGGGTCATCCGCGGCCAAAAGTGCCGCGCGACTGGCAGGGGTCTCGCTGCGCCCGCCAAAGCGATCCAGCAAGGTGCGAAACCGCGCGGGTCGCCAAAGGTGGCGCATCAGCGCCGCGCGCCGCGCCTCGGTTGTGGCCAACCCCTGCACTGCCGCCATCAACACACCGATGTCGCCCGTCACGGCGCGCAAATTCAACGGCGTCAGCGCATTGGCGATCACCGAAAACACCTCGGCATCACGCGCGGCAGCATCATTGGTCGCGAAAACCTCAAACCCTGCTTGCAGGTATTCTGTGGGGCGCGTTTCATCTACTTCCTGCTTGCGAAAAACCTCGCCCGTGTAGGAATAGCGTGCAGGTTCGGCCATGCTTTGCATATGCATCTGCACCACAGGCACTGTGAAATCAGGGCGCAGCATCTGTTCGCCGCGAAGGGGATCGGCGGTGACATAGGCGCGCGCGCGGATGTCCTCGCCATACAGATCCAGCAAGGTTTCCGCAGGCTGCAAAAGCGCCGTTTCAACCGGCACTGCCCCCGCATCGGCGAAATGCGCCATCAGGCGCGCGGCCTCGGCGCGGGCCGCAGATTTGGCGGCTGCTTCCCTCACCTGGCTTGGCTCTCAAGGATGTCGCGGACCTTTTCCACCAGGTCGCCGCGCGATACCTCGTATTGGTTCGTGCGCTCCTGCCATTCTTCAAGGGTCGCGTTTTCAGCGATCTGCGCCCCAAGGATCAGATCCTTGAGCTGCACCACCCCACGTTCCTTTTCGTCGCCCCCCTCGATCACGGCGATCGGGGAATTGCGGGTGTCGGCGTATTTCATCTGGTTGCCGAAGTTCTTGGGGTTACCCAAGTAAACCTCGGCGCGGATGCCCGCGTTGCGCAGTTCGGCGACCATCGCCTGATAGTCGGCCATACGGTCGCGATCCATGACGGTGACGACGACAGGGCCAGCCTGTTGCACGTCACTCCGGCCCTTGGCGGTGAGGGCAGCAAGCAGGCGATCCACACCGATGCTGACACCCGTCGCAGGCACTTCTTGCCCCGTAAAGCGTTTCACCAGATCGTCATAGCGCCCGCCCCCCGCGACTGATCCAAACTGGCGCGGACGGCCCTTTTCGTCGGTGATCTCAAACGTGAGTTCGGCTTCGTAAACAGGGCCGGTGTAATAGCCAAGGCCACGCACGACTGACGGGTCAATGACGATCCGGTCGGCACCGTAGCCGCCTGCGGCGAGGAGGTCGGCGATAGTTTCGAGTTCGGCAACCCCCGCTTCCCCGATCGCCGATCCGGCAACAAGTTCCCGCAAACGGGCGACTGTGTCAGCGCCAGTCGCGCGGCCGGCATCCATGAAGCCCATTACGACATGCGTTTGCGCCTCATTCAGCCCGGCACCCTTCGTAAAGTCCCCGCTCTCGTCCTTGCGCCCTTCGCCCAACAGTGCACGCACGCCGTCCACGCCAAGCCGATCCAGCTTGTCGATCGCGCGCAGCACGATGCCACGCGCGGTGGCTTTGTCGTCGCCGGACAGGCCCGCGACCTCAAGCACCCCATTCAGCACCTTGCGGTTATTCACCCGCACCACATAATCACCACGCTCGATCCCGACCGCTTCCAATGTATCGGCGAGCATCGCGCAAATTTCGGCATCAGCGGCCACGTTGCCGGACCCGACCGTATCCGCATCGCATTGATAGAACTGGCGAAACCGCCCCGGTCCGGGCTTTTCGTTGCGCCACACCGGACCCATCGCATAGCGGCGATAGGGCGTGGGCAAATCATTGCGGTGCTGCGCGAACACCCGCGCCAAGGGGGCGGTCAGATCATAGCGCAGGGCCAGCCAGTCATTGTCCTCTTCCCAGGCGAAGACGCCCTCGTTGGGGCGATCCACATCGGGCAGGAACTTGCCCAAGGCCTCGACCGTTTCAACTGCCGAGGTTTCCAAAGCATCGAACCCGTAGCGATGATAGACAGCCGCGATTTTTTCGAGCATCGCATTGCGCGCGGCAACTTCGCTCCCGAAATAGTCGCGAAAGCCCTTGGGCGTGATCGCCTTGGGGCGGGGCTGTTTCTTGTCCTTGGCCATACTGTCCTCGGGGTTCGATCATGTTGGGGCAGGCTTTAGCGCGCCAAGCGGGCAAGGGCAACGCAGCTTTGCCGATTGCCCCGCAGTTGCGCCCTGTGCTAACGCCATCCCATGACAGACATCACCCATCTTGAAGAACAGATCGCCCATCTGACCCGCACCGTCGATGACCTGTCGGAGATCGTTGCGCGGCAGGAAAAGGAACTGACTGTGCTGACCCGCCGGATGCACCTGGTGATGGAGCGCGAAGCCACGCGCGAGGTCGAAAGCGGCGGCACTGTGCCGTTGGCCGACGAACGCCCGCCGCACTGGTAGGGCAGCTAGCCCTCCTTGCGGTCCATCGCGACAACCTGGCCGTCATAGATCAGAATATCAGACCACGAGGTGTTGCCGCCAAATCGTTCGTAAACGGTCAGGAACAATGTGTCCTGCCCAAGCTGTCCGAGCCGCGATCCGCAGGGCTGGCCGTGTGGCACGCGGCAGACGCGGGCCTTGATCGCCTCATAGGCGTTGTCCACGTCCGAGTAAGCGATCTGTGCGTTGCTTTCCTGGTACCGCACGGCTTCGTGGGTGCCCGCGTCGCTGAACACCGCGACCGCAGCGGTAAACTGGCGCGGACAATTATCGGCAAAACCTGTGATGTAATGGGGGCGCGGCGCGGTGCTGTTGGGGATCGTATCATAGAGGCGGAACCCTGATGTGCGGGCAATTTCCGTGCCAAGGCTGCGGGTCGGCGTGTCACACGAACGTGCAATGGCCCCAAAATCCACAACCTCGCCGGGCGCAAGAAGTTGGGCGTCTGGCCCTGTTACAGCGGCGACTTCGGTAGCACCGCCACGTCCCCCAAACAGACCACCAAACAACCCGCGCCCTGCAGATTGTTGGGGAACTTCGGCGGCCGCAACTGCAACCTCTGCGGTGTCCACAGGTTCACTCGCGGCTTGTGCCGATTCTACGGCGGCAGCGACAGCGGTGTCTTCGGGTGATGCGCCGCGCCCCATCAGGCGCCCAAAAAGCCCGGGCGCCCGCGCCGCCTGTGCTGCGTCTTGGGGGCTTTCGCTCACCGCAGCAGCGGGGCCATCTGCCACCGCCACATCGCTGAGCCGGTCAACGTCGCGTAACGGATTGGCACAGGCTGCCAAAGTAATAAATGCAGCTAACAAAATGCCCTGTTTGATCATCGTGCCCGTTCCGTCCCGTTTTCTGTTTGTATTCGTTTAAACCGTTCGCCCGCCTGCGTCCATGCAATGGCGCGCTGTGGCGAATTTCTGCCGATCACAATTCCTGCACATCCAATACTCCACCCAGCGAACGCAGCGCGCCCTTGATTTGCGGGCTCACGGGAAATTCATCGTTAAGGGTGACATCAACTTCGCCCAGTTCGGCCGGGTCCAGCACACAAAAGGTGATCGGCCCACGCCCGCCTTTCACGCCGTTGCTCACGGCGTCCTGCAACACATTGGCAACCGAGGCGATCGCACCGACATCATCCAGAAACACGCGCAGGCCCGTCGCACCTGCATCGGCAATGCTTATGTCAATCGGGGCCACGCCACGGCACAGCAATTTCAGCTGCCCCTCTTCCATCGTCGCCTCGATCTGGGCCGTCACCAGCGCGCCGCCCTCAAGGTGGTCACGGCTGACATCAAGCGTGTCGGAAAACATGATGGCCTCGAATGGGCCAGTCGGGTCGGAAAACTGCACAAAGGCATAGCGGGTGCCGCGCGCATTCTTGCGCTCGGAGCGGCCTTCGACCTTGGCACCGACCTTCTTGATTGTCGCGCCGCGCTCCTCGGCTTCGGCGGTCAGTTCCTCGAATGTAACCGCCTTGGCGCGTTTCAGTGCGGCACGGTAGTCATCCAGTGGATGGCCGGACAGGTAAAAGCCGATGGCCTTGTATTCTTCGGACAGACGATCGTTTGGCAGCCAGTCCTCGGCGGGGGATAGGCGCGGTTCGGGCAGATCATCGCCCGCCTCGCCGAAAAGCGAGACCTGGTTGGAGTTCTTCTGATCATGGATCGCGGCGGAATACCCGACCAGCGCATCCAGGCTTTCAAACACGCGGCGACGGTTCGGGTCCAGAATGTCAAAGGCGCCGGCGCGCGCCAGCATTTCCATCGGGCGCTTGCCGACACGTTTCAGATCAACGCGGCGCGCCAGATCGAACAGGGTCGCGAAATCGCGCCCGTCACGGCCTTCGACGATCAGCCGCATCGCATCGACGCCCACATTTTTCAGCGCGCCGAGGCCATAGACCAGCTTGCCATCCACGACATCGAATGTGGCATTCGAGCGGTTCACGCAAGGCGGCACCCAGGGCAGCGCCAACCCCTTGCGGACCTCTTGGAAATAGACGGCCAGCTTGTCAGTCAGGTGAATATCGCAATTCATCACACCGGCCATGAATTCAACCGGATGATTGGCCTTGAGCCATGCGGTTTGATAGCTGACCACAGCATAGGCCGCCGCGTGGGATTTATTGAAACCGTAGTTGGCGAACTTGTCCAGAAGGTTCCAGACCTCGGTCGCCTTGGTCTTGTCGACGCCGTTTTTGGCCGACCCTTCAAGGAATTTCGGACGCTCGGCATCCATTGCAGCCTGAATTTTTTTGCCCATCGCACGGCGCAGCAAGTCAGCGCCGCCAAGGCTGTAGCCCGCCATTTCCTGGGCGATCTGCATCACCTGCTCTTGATAGACGATGATGCCCTGGGTTTCGTCCAGAATGTGATCAATCGTCGGGTGCAGCAATTCGCGCTCTGACAGTCCATTCTTGACCTCGCAGAACTTGGGAATATTCTCCATTGGGCCGGGGCGATAAAGGGCGACCAGCGCGATAATGTCTTCGATACAGTCCGGTTTCATGCGGCGCAGGGCGTCCATCATGCCGCTGGATTCCACCTGGAACACGGCGACCGTCTTGGCACTGGCATAAAGCTTGTAGGATGCCGCGTCGTCCAGCGGGATCGCGTTGATATCGTTCTCGGTGCCAGTCGCGGGCGCATACAATTGCGCGCCATCGGCGGCCATATGCAGGGGGCGGCCCGATTTGCGGATCAGATCAACCGCGTTCTGGATCACTGTCAGGGTCTTCAGGCCCAGAAAGTCGAATTTGACCAACCCCGCCTGTTCGACCCATTTCATGTTGAACTGTGTCGCGGGCATGTCCGAACGCGGATCCTGATAAAGCGGCACCAGTTCATCCAGCGGACGATCACCAATCACCACACCCGCAGCATGGGTGGAGGCATTGCGCAACAGCCCCTCAAGCTGCTGCCCGTAATCAAGCAGGCGCGCGACGACCTCTTCGTTCTTGGCCTCTTCGCGCAGGCGCGGCTCGTCCGCCAGCGCCTTTTCGATACTGACGGGTTTGACCCCTTCGACGGGGATCATCTTTGAGAGGCGATCCACCTGCCCATATGGCATCTGCAAGACGCGGCCCACATCGCGCACCGCAGCCTTAGACAGCAGCGCGCCGAATGTGATGATCTGGCCAACCTTGTCGCGCCCGTATTTTTCCTGGACGTAGCGGATCACCTCCTCGCGGCGATCCATGCAAAAGTCGATGTCAAAGTCGGGCATCGACACACGTTCGGGGTTCAGGAAGCGTTCAAACAGCAGCGAATAGCGCAGCGGATCAAGGTCGGTGATCGTCAACGCATAGGCCACAAGGCTACCCGCTCCCGATCCGCGCCCGGGGCCGACAGGAATATCGTGGTCTTTGGACCATTTGATGAAATCGGCCACGATCAGGAAGTAGCCAGGAAATCCCATGCCTTCAATAATCTCAAGCTCGAAATCAAGGCGTTTCTGGTATTCTTCCACGCTTGCTGCATGGGGGATCACCGCCAGGCGCGCCTGCAATCCGGCGTTGGCCTGACGGCGCAATTCCTCGATCTCATCATCGGCGAACTTGGGCAGGATCGGATCGCGTGTATAGGTGCGAAACGCGCAGCGGCGGGCGATTTCAACTGTGTTCTCCAGCGCCTCGGGGAGGTCGGCGAACAGGGTCGCCATTTCCTGCTGGGACTTGAAATAGTGCTGCGGCGTCAACCGGCGGCGCGGTTCCTGCTGGTCCACATAGGCCCCGTCCGCGATGCACAGCAATGCGTCATGTGCCTCGTAAATCTGCGCTTTGGGGAAATAGACATCGTTGGTCGCAACCAGCGGAATATCCATTGCATAGGCCATTTCCACGTGGCCCTGTTCGGACAGTTTTTCAGCCTCGGGCAACCCGCCGTCTTCGGGGTGGCGCTGTAATTCCATGTAAAGACGGTCGCCGTAAATCGCCTTGAGACGTGTCACCAGGGCGTCGGCAGCGGGGCGTTGACCGTTGCGCAAGAGCCGCCCGACAGGCCCGTCTGGCCCACCCGTAAGACAAATCAGCCCCGTCGCATGGCGCTCCAGATCGTCAGGCGTGACCTGCGGCAGCTCCCCGCCCTTGTCAATATAAGCGGCCGAGTTGAGCTTCATCAGGTTCATGTAGCCCGCTTCGTTCTGGGCCAGCAAAACCACGGGCGCAGGCGCTTCGGGGCGCTTGCCCGCCTCGGTCGCAATGTAAGCCAGATCCATCTGACAACCGATGATCGGCTGCACGCCTTCACGCGCCGCCGTTTCGGAAAATTCGAGCGCGCAGAACATGTTGTTGGTATCAGTAACCGCCACGGCAGGCATGCCGACGGCGGCGGCAATACCGGCGATTTTCTTGACCGGAACGGCCCCCTCCAACAGGGAATATTCCGTATGCGTGCGCAGGTGAATGAATCGGGGGGCTTCGGTCATGGCGCCACCATAGGCAGGCGCGCGCGCGGGGTGAAGCGGGTAATACTTAGTCATGCTGCTAAGTATATTGACAGACCGCCCCACACCCGCGATGCTGCCCCTATGCCATCACAGATTGACACATGCTTTGCGGCCCTTTCCGATCCGACCCGCCGCGCAGTGGTGGAACGGCTGGTGGCTGGCCCCGCCAGCGTCAGCGACCTTGCCGCGCCGCACGATATTGCCCTCCCGACCTTCATGCGCCACCTGCGTGTGCTGGAAAACTGCGGGCTGGTGCGGTCCATCAAAAAGGGGCGCGTGCGCACCTGCCACATCGAAGCCGCCCCGCTGATGGAAGTGCAAGGCTGGCTTGAATGGCAGCGCACCGTCTGGGAGCAACGGCTGGACCAGCTCGCGGCGTTGGCCGAAGGCATTGAAGGGAACACACAATGACCAAAGGCTTGACCCTGACGATCTCCCGCCAGATCAACGCCACCCCGCAGATCGTCTGGCGCTGCCTGACAGAGCCTGATTTGCTGATGCAATGGTTCGCCCCAAAACCGGTCGAAATTACCGAGGCCGAAGTTGATGCGACCCCTGGGGGTGTCTTTCACATCGTCATGAAAGTGCCTGAGCACGGCGAAATGCGCGGACCGTCAGGTTGTGTCCTGCTGACCGAATCGCACACCCGCCTGGTGTGGACAGCCGCCCTTGGCCCTGGCTTTGTTCCCAACCCGCCCCACACCAATGCGGACGATTTTTATATGACCGCCGATATACGTCTTGAGGCCCGTGATGGTGGCTGTTTCTACACAGCGCACGCCCTGCATGCCACACCCCAAGCCGTTGCCGCGCATGAAAGAATGGGCTTCCATAATGGGTGGGGAACAGCGGCGGAGCAGCTTGCCGAACTGGCAGCACATTATCAAAATTTAGCTTAAAGTCCCCCTGAAATAAAAAAGCTTGCCAGAATGTTCCCCAGCCGCTTTTCTGACAAGACCAACAGGGGGCGCGTTTTCTACGCCGCATCGATGACGCATCAGCCCTAACAAAAACAAATTCGGTATCGCGGTTGGAATTCACATGAAGACCACGTTTCTTCTCAACGGAGAGACTGTGCGCGTTGACACCGATCCAACGCGGACCTTGTTAGACTGGCTGCGTGAAAACCGCGGCCTCACCGGCACCAAGGAAGGCTGCAACGAAGGCGATTGCGGGGCGTGCACGGTGATGGTCACGGACGGCGATGGGGCCAAGGCCCTGAACGCCTGCATCCTGTTCATGCCGCAACTTCACGGCAAAGCGGTGCGCACCGTCGAAGGGGTCAGCGGCCCCGATGGCGCACTGCATCCGGTGCAATCTGCGATGATCGAAAACCACGGCAGCCAGTGCGGTTTCTGCACGCCCGGTTTCGTGGTCTCGATGGCCGTGGGTCACGCCAACGGGCAAACGGATCACGACAATATGCTGGCCGGGAACCTGTGTCGTTGCACCGGCTACGCACCGATCATCCGCGCCGCCAGATCCGCCGAAAGCGCGCCGGTGCCTGTCTGGATGAATGACACGGCACCAAGCGTTGATCCGGCCCCTTTTGCACCCGAAACGACCGATGAACTGGCGGCGTGGTATTGGGAACACCCCGATGGCACGCTTGTGGCAGGGGCCACGGATGTGGGCCTTTGGGTCACCAAACAATTCCGCGATCTGGGCGAAGTTGCCTTTCTGAACCGCTGCGCCGACCTGCGCGGGATCACCCGCGACACCGACACGATCCGCATTGGCGCGATGACCACCATGACCGATGTGCTGGCCGCAATGCGCAATACGCATTCCAGCTACGCCGAGATGATCCGACGCTATGGCAGTCAACAAGTGCGCAACGCCGCAACCATTGGCGGCAATATCGCCAACGGATCACCCATCGGGGATAACCCGCCCGCGCTGATTGCCTTGGACGCCATATTGCACCTTCGGCGCGGCGATCAGCGGCGCGATCTGCCCATCGCGGATTTCTTCATCGACTATGGCAAACAGGACCGCCAGCCCGGTGAATTTGTCGAGGCTGTGACGATTCCAGCCAGCGCCCCTGCCCTGCGCTGCTACAAAATCTCGAAACGGTTTGATCAGGATATTTCCGCGATCTGCGGCTGTTTCAACGTGACCGTCACAGGTGACACGGTAACGCAGGCGCGCATCGCGTTCGGCGGCATGGCCGGCACCCCCAAACGCGCCGCCGCTGTCGAGAACGCTTTGACCGGCAAACCCTGGACCGATGAAACGGTGCAGGCAGCTATGACAAAGATGCGGGATGATTTCACGCCGCTCTCCGATATGCGTGCCAGCGCCGACTATCGCCTCGTCACGGCGGAAAACCTGCTGCTGCGTTATTTCCATGACCTGTCAGGCCAAGGCACCAGCGTATTGGAGGTCTCGGCATGAGTGTTGCAAAACCCCTGCCCCATGACGCCGCGCAGCTGCATGTCACCGGGCAAGCCCGCTATGTGGACGATATTCCAGCACCCGCTGGCACCTTGCATCTGGCCTTTGGCACATCGGATGTGGCCTGCGGCACGATCACGGCGATGGACCTGTCGGACGTGCACGCGGCAGCTGGCGTCATCGCAGTGCTGACTGCGGATGACCTGCCCTTTGACAACGATGTATCGCCCAGCGCCCATGACGAACCGCTGCTGTCCAACGGAACTGTGCACTATATCGGCCAACCGCTGTTTCTGGTGGTCGCCACCTCGCACCTTGCCGCACGGCAGGCCGCCCGGCTCGGCAAGCGCGACATCGAAACAGGCACACCGATCCTCACGATCGAGGCGGCAATGGCCGCAAACAGCCGCTTTGAAGATGGCCCACGCATCTACAGCAAGGGCGATGTGGACGCCGCCTTGGCCACTGCCCCGCATCGGCTGCAGGGGCGCATCGACATGGGCGGGCAGGAACACTTTTACCTTGAAGGACAGGCCGCGATGGCCCTGCCGCAAGAAGGCGGCGATATGCTGGTCCATTCCAGCACCCAGCACCCGACGGAAATTCAGCACAAGGTGGCCGAGGCGATTGGCAAACCGATGCACGCCGTCCGGGTCGAAACCCGCCGGATGGGCGGTGGTTTCGGCGGCAAGGAAAGCCAGGGCAACGCATTGGCTGTGGCCTGCGCCGTTGCGGCGCGGCTGACGGGCAAGCCCTGCAAGATGCGCTATGACCGCGACGACGATATGATGATCACCGGCAAGCGCCATGATTTCCGCATTGATTATGACGTGGGCTATGACGGCAAAGGCCGCCTGACAGGCGTGGATTTCACCCAATACACGCGCTGTGGCTGGGCACTGGATTTGTCCCTGCCCGTGGCTGATCGTGCGATGCTGCATGCTGACAACGCTTATCTCTTGCCCGCCGCGCGCATCACCTCGCATCGGCTGAAAACCAACACCCAAAGCGCCACCGCCTTTCGCGGGTTTGGCGGCCCGCAGGGCGTATTGGGGATTGAACGGGTCATCGACCATGTCGCACACGCGCTGGGGATGGACCCCGCCGAGGTGCGGCGCGTCAATTATTACGACGCGATGGTTGCGGGGGCGGATGCCTCCGGCGGAAGTTATTTGGGAAGAAAAAGCGCAGGGGTGGGCAAGCGTTTCGGCGGCACGCATTCACCAAAGGCGGCCCCAAACGACAATACCACCCCCTATGACATGGAGGTCACCGACTTCATCCTGCACGAGATGACGGATGCCCTATTGCAAAAGGCCGGTTACGCGGCGCGGCGCACGGCCGTAGAGGCATGGAATGCCGACAATCCGCTGTTGAAAAAGGGCTTGGCCTTTAGCCCTGTGAAGTTCGGGATTTCCTTTACCTTGACTCACCTTAATCAGGCGGGTGCCCTGGTGCATGTCTATCAAGACGGATCCATTCACCTGAACCATGGCGGCACCGAAATGGGGCAGGGGTTGTTCCAGAAGGTCGCGCAGGTTGCCGCAAGCCGCTTTGGCGTCGATATGTCGGCGATCAAGATCACCGCGACCGATACTGAGAAGGTGCCAAACACATCGGCCACGGCGGCCAGTTCGGGGTCTGATCTGAACGGGATGGCCGTCAAGGCCGCCTGCGACACAATCCGCGACCGGATCGCGGCCTGTGTTGCCGGTTTGCACGATGTCGCCCCTGAAGATGTCGTGTTCAGGGATGGACAGGTGCAGGCAGGCGCGGCGTCAATGACATTCGCCCAAGCGGCGCAAGCGGCCTATGTGAACCGTGTCAGTCTAAGTGCTACAGGGTTTTACAAGACACCCGACCTGGCCTGGGACCGGATCGCCGGCAAGGGCCGCCCGTTCTTTTACTTTGCCTACGGTGCTGCATTGACCGAAGTGGTGATCGATACGCTGACCGGTGAAAATCGCATCCTGCGCGCGGATATCCTGCATGACGCAGGTGCCTCGCTGAACCCTGATCTGGACATTGGCCAGATCGAAGGGGGTTATGTGCAAGGGGCCGGTTGGTTGACGACTGAGGAACTGGTTTGGGATGAAAGCGGGCGTTTGCGCACCCATGCGCCCTCGACCTATAAAATCCCCGCCTGTTCGGACCGCCCCGACGTGTTCAACGTGTCCCTGTGGGATGGCATAAATCCGGCCGATACGATCTATCGTTCAAAAGCTGTGGGCGAGCCACCGTTCATGTTGGGGGTATCGGCCTTTCTCGCCTTGTCGGACGCGGTCGCGGCCTGCGGCCCCGCCTATCCCGATTTGCACGCCCCTGCCACTGCCGAACAAATACTGGCCGCAATTGCACGGGCACACAGGTGAGCGATTTCATCCGCATCACGGTTACCCGCACCGCCGGGTCAGCGCCGCGTGATGCGGACACGACAATGACCGTATGGGGAAATGGCCAGAGCGGCACGATTGGCGGCGGAGCTCTGGAATGGGAGGCAACCCAAGTGGCGCGCCGTATGTTGCGCGAAGGGCGCAAAACCTTGTCGCGCACGGTGCCGCTTGGCCCCGAACTGGGTCAGTGCTGCGGCGGGTCGGTCACCCTTGTGTGGGCATTAAATGCCGCCGAAGTCTCGCCACAGGCATCACCCCTGTGGATCTGGGGCGCGGGGCATGTGGGACGCGCGATTGTCAGCGTGATGGCCCCCCTGCCCGACTTTGAGATCACCTGGATCGACACGGGGCCCGACCGCTTTCCTGACAGTATCGCTGATGGTGTCACCCGCTTGCCAACTGCCGATATGCCGCGCCTTGCCAGTCACGCACCGGTCGATGCCACGCACCTGATCCTGACCTATAGCCACGAGATTGATCTGGCCCTTTGCCATGCGCTGTTGACACGCGGATTTGCCGGGGCGGGGATGATCGGCTCGGCCACGAAATGGGCGCGGTTCCGTTCACGCCTTGCCAAACTGGGCCACACGAACGCTCAAATATCGCGCATCGCCTGTCCGATCGGGCAGCCCGAATTGGGAAAACACCCGACAGCAATTGCTATCGGCGTTGCAACCGCATTATTGAAACAAGCGGATCAGTCTGTCCAGCAGGGGGAAACGGCCGGATGAGCAATTTATTATTACAACTCAATGGGCTGACCAAGGCTTACCCGGGTGTTGTGGCCAACAAGAACGTGACATTCGATATCCGCAAGGGCGAAGTTCACGCACTGTTGGGCGAGAACGGCGCGGGCAAATCAACACTTGTGAAAACCATATACGGTCTGGTGCATCCCGACAGCGGAACGATGACACTGGAAGATGCGCCCTATCGGCCTGCCGATCCGCGCGCGGCGCGCAATTCCGGCGTCGCGATGGTGTTTCAGCATTTTTCCTTGTTTGATGCACTGAATGTCGCTGAAAATATCGCCCTCGGCATGGAAAACCCGCCGTCGCAACGCGACCTCGCGGCCAAGATAACCGAGGTGTCCGAGCTATATGGCCTGCCCCTTGATCCCGCGCGGATCGTTGGCGACCTGAGCGCGGGCGAACGTCAGCGGGTCGAGATCATTCGCTGTCTGCTGCAAGACCCCAAGCTGTTGATCATGGACGAACCCACCAGCGTGCTGACCCCGCAAGAAGTCGATATTCTATTTGAAACGTTGAATAAATTGCGCTCTGAGGGCACGGCAATCCTGTATATCTCGCACAAGCTCGAGGAGATTCGCACACTGTGCGATCATGCCACGATCTTGCGTCTGGGCGAGGTCGTGGGCACCTGCGTGCCTGCTGAAACCCTTGCGCGCGACATGGCCGAACTGATGGTCGGCGGGACGCTGCATGTGCCCGAACGCGCAGCACCCCACGCTGGCGATGTCGTGCTGTCCCTCAAGGGGCTGAACGCGCGCGCACCATCTGAATTTGGCACGGCGTTGCGCAACATCAATCTTGACGTCCGGCGTGGCGAGGTTCTGGGCATCGGCGGTGTCGCAGGCAATGGCCAAGATGAACTGTTGCTGGCCTTGTCCGGTGAAATGCCCACCGCTGCGGGAATGGTCAGTTTTCACGGTCAGGATATTAGCCAGATGCGCCCCAACGCCCGCCGCGCCCTTGGCTTGCTGGCAGCCCCCGAAGAACGGATGGGCCACGCAGCCGCCCCGGATATGACCCTGATCGAGAATGGTTTTTTGACCGGAGATACCCGAATGGGCCTGTCCAAGAATGGTTTTTTGCAGCGCGCCAAAACACGGGCCTTTGCCGAAAAGGTCATCCAGGCATTCGACGTGCGCACGCCGGGGCCAGACAACGCCGCCCGCTCGCTTTCGGGCGGGAACCTTCAGAAATTCGTCATCGGGCGCGAGATTTTGCAAGACCCCGAGGTGCTGATCGTGAACCAGCCCACATGGGGCGTCGATGCAGCCGCAGCCGCGTCGATCCGCCAGGCCCTGCTTGATCTGGCCGCCAAAGGGTCGGCGGTGATCTGCATTTCCCAGGATTTGGATGAACTCATGGAGGTCTCTGACCGCTTTGCCGCCCTGAACGGTGGCGCGCTGTCTGACCCACGCCCCGCGCAGGGGCTAACGGTTGACGAAATCGGCCTGATGTTGGGCGGCGCGCATGATATGGAGGTGGCCCATGTTGAGGCTTGAAAAACGACCCCAGCCATCAAAGGTCTGGATCTATGCCTCGCCGCTCTTGGCCGTCGTGATTACCATCCTGCTGGGTGGCGTGTTGTTCTGGCTGCTGGGCAAAGACCCTGTCGCCGCAACACGTATGATCTTCTGGGATCCGATTTTCGGTGATTTTGCCGCCTTTTACCTACCTGAACTGCTGATCAAGGCCGCGCCGTTGATCCTGATCGCGATTGGCCTGTCATTCGGCTTTCAGGCGGGCATCTGGAACATCGGCGCCGAGGGGCAGTATATCATCGGCGCGATCTGCGCGGCGGGCGTCGCGCTGGCGTTTTATCCGCTTGATGCCCGTTGGCTGATCTTCCCGTTGATGATTGTCGCGGGCATCGCGGGCGGGGTCGTATGGGCGCTGATCCCGGCCCTGCTGCGGGTCTATTTCAAGACAAACGAGATTCTAGTGTCACTAATGCTGGTCTATGTCGCCGAGGTGCTGATCAACGCTTTTTCCGTCGGCCTGCTGCGCAATCCTGATGGTATGGGCTTTCCCGGCAGCCGCAGCCTGAAACAGTATCCCGCGGCGCATAACGGTGACTTGTTTCCCAACCTCGGGTCGTTTGGGTCGGGCATCCATTGGGGCGTGATTACGGCGATCTTTGCGGTGATTGTTGCATATGTTTTCCTGACACGGCACCGCTTCGGGTTCAACGTGCGTCTGGCCGGGCAAAGCCCGCGGGCAGCCGCCTTTTCCGGTGTGAACCCGAACCGCCTGGTGATCCTGTGCATGGTGCTGTCGGGTGGTCTGGCCGGCATCGCCGGCATGTTCGAAGTCGCGGGGCCATCGGGCCAGATCCTGGGATCGTTCCCCGCCTATTACGGTTTTACGGCGATCATCGTCGCCTTCCTTGGCCGCTTGCACCCCATCGGGGTAATGTTGGCAGGCCTGCTCATGGCCCTGACCTATATCGGCGGTGACGCGGCCTTGCAGCCGCTGCAACTCCCCTCGGCCTCCATTCAGGTCTTTCAGGGGATGCTGCTGTTCTCGCTTTTGTCAGTCGATGTGCTGACCAATTATCGCGTGCGGGTAACCGCTGGAAAGGTGGTGGCTTAAGATGGATATCAATCCGATCTTTCTCTTGGCGGCGGTGATCGTCGCATCAACCCCGATCCTGCTGGCCGCGATCGGCGAGCTGGTCGTCGAACGCGCAGGTGTGCTGAACCTTGGGGTTGAAGGCATGATGATTACCGGCGCGGTCTGCGGGTATATCGTGGGGCACGAAACGTCCTCGGCCTTTGCCGGTTTTCTGGGGGCCGCCGCAGGCGGGGCCGCAGTGGCCGCGATATTTGGCGTGCTGACGCTTGTTTTGTTGACCAATCAGGTCGCCACGGGCCTTGCGCTGACGTTGTTTGGCGTCGGGCTCGCGGCGATGGTCGGACAAGGCTACACCACCGACACCGAAGTATTGGTGCCGAAACTGGCGATCCCGCTACTGTCGGACATACCTGCGCTGGGACATATCCTGTTCAATCACGATCTGGTGGTCTACGCCTCGATTGCGCTGGTCGTCGCGGTCGGGGCATTCCTGCGCTACACGCGCGGCGGGATGATCCTGCGCGCCGTTGGTGAAAACCACGAGGCGGCCCATGCGCTGGGTTACAACGTCCGCCTGATCCGTTTTGGGGCAATCCTGTTTGGCGGGGCCTGCGCGGGTCTTGGCGGGGCCTATATCAGCCTTGTGCGCGTGCCACAGTGGACCGATGGAATCACTGCGGGCGCAGGCTGGATCGCATTGGCGATCGTTGTCTTTGCTGGCTGGAAACCGGGCCGTTTGGTTGTCGGTGCCTATCTTTTTGGCGGTGTCACCGCCTTGCAGTTGAACTTGCAGGCGACGGGGCTTGCCATCCCCGTAGAATACCTTTCCATGTCACCGTATATTGCCACGATCCTTGTTCTGGTGCTGCTGTCGGGCAGCCGGGGGCCGGGATCGCTGGGCAAAACTTTCCACGCGTCGCGCTAATGCGCGGGGCCAATACCGCCGGGTCTGCTACCGGTCCAACACTTGGGAGACTATCAATATGAAACGTAGAACACTGCTTGCATCCGGTGCCGCCGCTGCACTCGCGACAGCCTTTGGCGCGCCGCTGCGCGCGCAGGAGAAAACCAAGGTCGGCTTTATTTATGTCGGTCCGATCAACGATGGCGGCTGGACCCAGTATCACCACCATTCAGCCCTCGAAATGGTCACTTATTTCGGCGATGCTGTTGAGCTGGTGTATCAGGAATCCGTGCCCGAAGGCCCCGATGCCGAACGTGCGATCACCCAGATGGCCCTTGGCGGTGCCGACATCATCTTTACGACCTCGTTTGGTTTCATGGATCCAACGATCAACGTTGCGGCCAAGTTCCCGAATGTGAAATTTGAACATGCGACCGGCTACAAATCGGCTGAAAACGTTTCCACCTATTCGGCGCGTTTCTACGAAGGGCGCGCCATTCAGGGGCACCTCACCGGCAAGATGACCAAAACCAACAAGGTGGGCTATATCGCATCCGTGCCGATCCCCGAAGTTGTGCGCGGCATTAACTCGGCCTATCTGCATGCCTCCAAGGTGAACCCGGATGTAGAGTTCAAGATCATCTGGATCTTTGAATGGCTGAACCCCGCCAAGGAAGCCGATGCGGCCAAGGCGCTGATCGAACAGGGCTGCGATGTGATCCTGCAACATACCGATTCCACGGCACCCCACGCAGCGGCCAAGGAAGCGGGTGGCGTTTACACCTTTGGTCAGGCAGCGGATATGGCGGAATATGCACCGATGCCGCGGATCAGTTCGATCATCGACAACTGGGCACCCTACTACATCGAACGTGTGCAAGCGGTCATGGATGGCACTTGGGAAACGTCGAACCGCTGGGACGGCATCGGCACTGGCATGGTCGGTATCGGCGAGATTTCCGACGTGGTGCCAGCAGACGTCAAAGCCGAAGCCGAAGCCATGCGCGATGCAATCGCCGATGGCAGCTACCACCCGTTCACGGGGCCGATCAACAAGCAGGATGGTTCCGTCTGGCTGGCCGAGGGCGAGATTGCCGATGATGGTGCGCTTGCCGGTCTGAACTTCTATGTCGAAGGTGTGGACGGCGACATTCCATCCTAACCCTTTGCAAGACGACACGCGAAGGCCCGCCACGGCGGGCCTTTTGCATTTGGGTCGGGCGGGTCGTGCCCCGCCTGACGCAGCGGCGCCACTCGTAAGGTGGGTCTTGCCCCACCCCCTCGAACTGGGGTCTTTCGCAGCGCCGCGCGGTGATCTAGCCTTGGCGCAACACACCTTTCCAAGGCGCATCCCATGCAGGACTTTATCATCATTGGCGGCGGTATCGCGGGCATTTCCGCTGGCGCGCGGCTTTCTCATCTGGGGCGCGTCACGGTCTTGGAACGCGAAAGCGCATTGGCATATCACGCCTCGGGCCGCTCGGCCGCGTTGTTCGAGGAAAGCTATGGCAAACCCTCGGTCATTGCCCTCAATCGCGCCTCAAAAGACTATCACGCGACGGCCAACGGCGGTGTGTTGTCCCCGCGCGGATTGATGCTGGTCGGAACCAGCGCAACCGACGCGGCCTTTCGCAAAGACATCGCAGATATGGGGCTGAGCGAAATCACCGCGCAGGAGGCAAAATCGCTGGTGCCGATCCTGAACACCGCCGTCGTGGACCGCGCCGCAATCGACACGTCGGCATGGGACATCGACACCGATCTGCTGATCCAGAATTTCGCCCGCGAAGTGCGTGCAAACGGCGGGCAGATCGCCACGGGCGCGCCCGTTAATGCGATCACACGCAGCGCGAGCGGCTGGCAGGTCGTCGCCGGGGATCAAATCCATGAAGGTACGACACTGGTCAACGCCGCAGGCGCATGGGTCGATCAGATTGCGCAAATGGCGGGTGTCACACCCCTTGGCTTCACGCCGCTGCGCCGGTCGATGGCGCGCATCCCCGCGCCCGGCGGGCATGACATGTCAAAATGGCCGATGGTCTTTGGCGCGGGCGAAGATTGGTATTGCAAACCGGACGCGGGCGCACTCATCGTTTCTCCCGCCGAGGAAGACCCCTGCGACCCGCATGACGCATGGGCCGATGATATGGTTCTGGCCGAAGGGCTGGCGCGCTATGAAGAACACGTCACCGAACCGGTCACGCGGATGCTGGCGAACTGGGCGGGCCTGCGCACATTCGCGCCGGACCGGCAGTTGGTGTTGGGCCGCGACACGGGCATGCCAAACTTTGTCTGGTGCGCTGGGCAGGGCGGCTACGGCTTTCAAACCGCCCCCGCCGCCAGCCAGCTTTTGGCCGATCTGATCGGCGGCACGCCCCCCGCAATCGACCCCGAGATCGTCGCCGCTGTCGATCCGGCACGGTTCGGCTGATGGCGCAACGGCGCAATTGGAACATGGCCGAGGTCCGCGCCGCCCTCGCGCTTTACCTGCGCACCAATTTCGGCCGTTTCCACAAAACCAATCCCGATATGATCACCCTGGCCCGTCAGTTGGGGCGCACGCCCAGCGCCGTGGCCCTGAAACTAGGAAATCTCGCCGCGCTTGATGATACTCTGCCACAAAAGGGGATGGCCAATGCAAGCGCGACCGATCGCGCGGTCTGGGCAGAATTTCTGGCCAATCCGGACCCTGTGATCGCCGCCGGCCTGCGTCTTGGTGGCCTCTATCCGCCGCACCCATCACAGCACCATGGTCCGGGATGGCGAGAAGGGCGCGACCGGCAGGTCAACGCGACAGCCCGTGACGGGCAGTCATTCTTTCGCCGCATGATCCTGACATCGTATCAGGGGCGCTGTGCCATGACTGGCATTTGCGATCCAGCCCTACTGACCGCCTCGCATATTGTCGGCTGGGCGGATGACCCAGGCAACCGGATGAACCCGCGCAACGGGCTGTGCCTGAACGCCCTGCACGACCGCGCATTCGACCGCCACCTTATTTCGTTTGACGCCACGCACAGGATCGTTGTTTCCGCGCGCCTTGGGGATCGGGCAAGGGATGTGTTGATGCAAGGCCATGACAGGCTGGAAACCCCGGAACGGTTTCTGCCGGACCCGTCCCTGATGGCACGGCACCACGCGCAGTTTCTGGAGCTCCAAGGTTAGGTGGCTCAGGCGACCGCCGCCATCACTTCCCAACTGCGCAGGGTGATGAACGGCAGCTCACAGGCACCATCCGCCAGCAGGCTTTCGACGGGCACGCCATTGGCAAAGATCACCGCTTGTTTGGGCAGGGTGATCTGAACATAGGTGGGCGGCACCACGGCGCGCTGCACCGCCACCCCATCGTGGGATGCGGCCAGTGATTTGGCACGCACCAACACGGCGTCCTCTCCGAACAAGAGCGGGACACGGATATGCTGAAACAGCACACGATGCTGCGGGCCAAGATCAAGGTCCGCGCGGGGCAGGCCAAAGCCAAGCGCGCCTTTGGAAATACGCACCGGATAATGCGCCCGTTCGGCGGGGGCCGCCACGGCCTCGCGCACATCGCTGATCGGCATGGCACCATCATCGCGGGTGGTCACAAGATCGCAAACACGCAAGTCCTGCGCGGACCGCAACCCGTTTGGCGTGGCAATCTGTGTATGTGGCGCGACCCCAAAGGCGGCAACCCATGGCGCAAGCGCCTGCAACTCAGGGTGATGTCTCATCTCTGCTCACTCCGCTATTGACCGGATTGCGGCCAATCTGGCAGGTCAAACGGACAAGCGCAGGGCGCAATTGCGGCGATATGAGGGTCGTTCCAGGTAAAAGACCCCGATATTGCGGGGTCTTTTCACGGCGTTTTGGTCGCTAGGCGTCCTTGCGGATCGTGGCATTGGCGGGGTCATAGGGGCTGTCCTCAACAATTTCGCAATTCCACAGTTTGTCCAGCATTTTCACCTGCAACTTGGTGCCCACCACAGCATGTTCAGGTTTGACATAGCCCATGCCAATGGATGTCCCGAACGCCACGGAATACCCGCCCGAGGTCAGGCGACCGGTGCGGGTCTCTCCGTGATACAGCGCCTCGCGTCCCCAGGGATCGGCGTCATCAGGGCCGTCGATCAACAGGGTGACGCATTTGGCGCGAATACCCTTGGCCTCCATCTCCGCCTTGCCGTGAAAATCTTTCGACAGATCCACAAAACGCGGCAAGTCTGCCTCGAGAGGGGTCGCATCACGGCCCAGTTCCGTGCCGAAGGCGCGGTAGGATTTTTCCATCCGCAGCCAGTTTTGCGCCCGTGCCCCGACCAGTTTCATGCCGTGCGGTTCGCCCGCCTTTTCCAGCAGGTCGAACAGATAGTTCTGCATTTCAATCGGGTGGTGCAGTTCCCATCCCAATTCACCCGTATAGGCCACCCGGATGGCGTTGACGGGGCACATGCCCAACTCGATCTTTTTCGCCGACAACCACGGGAAGCGCTTGTTGGACAGCGCGGTTTCCGGCTCGGCGTCCTTGATCACCGCATTCAGAACGTCGCGCGATTTCGGGCCAGCGATGGCAAACACGCCCCATTGGGTCGTGACATTCTGGCAGTCGATCCGGCCAAATTCGGGCTCTTTGTCTTCGATCGCCTTGCGCAGATAGTCCGCGTCATATTCCGTCCAAGCCCCTGCAGAGACCAGATAATATTCATCCTCAGATAGGCGCACGATGGTGTATTCGGTGCGGGTCGTGCCGTGGGCCGTCAGTGCATAGGTCAGGTTGATCCGGCCCACGCGGGGCAGTTTGTTGGTGGTGAACCAGTCCAGAAACGCCGTCGCGCCGGGCCCCTTTACGATGTGCTTGGTGAAAGCTGTCGCATCGACCAAACCAACGCCCTCGCGGATCGCCTTGGCCTCGTCGACCGCATATTGCCACCAGCCGCCACGGCGGAAGGACCGCGCGTCGTGATCATTGAACCCCATCGGCGCATAGTAATTGGGGCGCTCCCAGCCATTGACCCAGCCGAACTGGGCGCCGCGGGCTGCCTGCCGGTCATAGGCGGGCGATGTGCGCAGCGGACGGCACGCGGGGCGTTCTTCGTCGGGGTGGTGCAGAATATAAACGTGGTCGTAACATTCTTCGTTCTTGCGGGCGGCGAATTCGGTGGTCATCCAGTCGCCGTAGCGCTTGGGGTCCAGGGACGCCATGTCGATCTCGGCCTCGCCCTCGACCATCATCTGCGCCAGGTAATAGCCGGTGCCGCCAGCGGCGGTGATCCCGAACGAAAACCCTTCGGCCAGCCACATATTGCGCAGGCCAGGTGCCGGACCAACCAGCGGGTTGCCATCGGGCGTATAGCAAATCGGGCCGTTGAAATCATCCTTGAGGCCGCTGTCTTCGCAGGACGGCACGCGGTGGATCATCGCCATATACTGGTCCTCGATCCGCTCCAGATCGAGGGGAAACAGATCGGCGCGAAAGCTGTCTGGCACACCGTATTCAAACACCGCAGGCGCGTTTTTCTCGTAGACACCCAGAATCCACCCGCCACGTTCTTCGCGCACATAGGATTGCGCATCGGCATCGCGCACAACGGGGTGTTCGGCGCCGCCGTTCTTGCGGTATTCGACCAGCGCAGGGTCTTGGTCCATGACGATGAACTGGTGTTCCACCGGAATGGCCGGAATCTTGATGCCCAGCTTTTTCGCCGTTGTCTGGGCGTGGTTACCCGAGGCGGTCACCACATGTTCGGCCGTAATGACGATCTGTTCATCCGATGCGACCAGATTGCCGCCCTTTTCCACCATCTTGGTGCAGGTGACCTCCCACGCCGACCCGGTCCAGTGGAACGCATCCGCCTGCCATTTGCGTTCAATCACAGCCCCGTGCTGGCGCGCACCCTTGGCCATCGCCTGCGTCACATCGGCGGGGTTAATATAACCGTCGGTGTGGTGATAAAGCGCGCCTTTCAGATCGTCAGTGCGGATCAGCGGCCAGCGCTCCTTGATCTCATCAGGGGTCAGCCACTGATAGGGCACATCGCATGTTTCGGCAGTCGATGCATAAAGCATGTATTCGTCCATGCGTTCATCCGTCTGCGCCATGCGCAGGTTCCCGACCACGGCAAAGCCCGCGTTCAGGCCGGTTTCCGCCTCGAGCGATTTGTAGAAATCGACCGAGTACTTGTGGATGTGCGTCGTAGCAAAAGACATGTTGAACAGCGGCAACAGCCCGGCCGCGTGCCAGGTGGACCCCGATGTCAGCTCATCGCGTTCCAACAGCATGACGTCCTTCCAGCCCGCTTTGGCAAGGTGATAGGCAATCGAGGTGCCGACGGCACCACCGCCGACAACGAGGGCTTTGACATTGGTTTTCATGGGGCGACTCTTTCGCTGGCGCATTTCGTTGGCCGCAATTTGGCGCAAATCCTGCGGCGGGGCGAGAGTGTCCCGACCACCTTTGGCGCAATTGCGACAGCGGGCAGTTGTGAAGCGTCCTGCAGGGCAGTAACAATGGCGCAAGATTGTTGCTTTTGGGGATGAAATGCAGGTCTGCCGGTCCATTTCCGACATCCGCGCTGCGATCGCGGGATTTCGCGCCGCTGGCGACACGGTCGGGCTTGTGACGACTATGGGCGCGCTGCACGCGGGCCATATGGCGCTGGTCATGGCGGCCAAAACCGCGCACGCCCGTGTGGTCGCCACGATTTTCGTGAACCCAACACAGTTTGGCGACCCCAAAGACCTTGCCAGCTATCCCCGCACCGAAGACGCCGATCTGGCGACGCTGCGCGATGCGGGCGTCGATGCGGTGCTGATCCCCGATGCCCGTGAAATTTACCCCGAAAGCGACGAAACCATCGTTGAAACCACGCGGCTGGCGAACGTGTTGCACGGGCTTGTGCGCCCGGGGCATTATCGCGGCGTGGCGACGGTTGTGACCAAGCTGTTCAACATCACCCAACCCGATGCTGCCTATTTCGGCGAAAAGGACTATCAGCAGTTGCAGGTCATCAAACGCATGGCGCGTGACCTGCATATGCCGCTGGACATCGTTGGCATCCCGACCGTGCGTGAACCGGACGGGCTTGCCATGTCATCGCGCAATGTGCGGCTGGCAGAGGACGACCGCAATGCGGCTGTTGTCCTGTCGCGTGCGCTCGACAAGGCGCAGACCGAAGCGGGCCGCGGCGTTCCCATAGACCGGATTGACCAGGCCCTGCGCACCACAATCAACGCCGAACCGCGCGCCCGTCTGCGCGCCGTCGATATCGTTGAACCCGCCACCCTTGCCCCCGCAACGGGGCTGATGAAAGGGCCGATTGCGATCATGCTTTCAGTCGAATTTGGCCCAAGCGACAACCCCGTCATGCTAATTGACCAGCGAGAGATCACACCATGAGCAGCCAGACCGAAACCATCCGCCGCAACACCGTGCCGCAAATCGCGAGCCGCAAGAACGGCGACCCAATCGTGTCGCTGACATCCTATCACGCGCATACAGCCGCGATTGTCGACAAATACGCCGATTTCATCCTCGTGGGGGACAGTCTGGGCATGGTCATGCACGGCATGGACAGCACCGTAGGTGTGCCGCTGGATCTGATGATCATGCATGGCAAGGCCGTTGTGCGTGGCACGAAAAAGGCGCTGATCGTGGTGGATATGCCCTTTGGAACCTACGAGGAATCGCCCAATATCGCCTTTCGCAACGCCGCCAAGATCATGAAGGAAACCGGCTGTGGCGCGGTGAAACTGGAAGGCGGCGCGCGCATGGCCGAAACCATCCACTTTCTGGTCGAGCGCGGGATTCCGGTGATGGCGCACACGGGCCTGACGCCGCAGTCCAGCCACGTGATGGGCGGGTTCAAGACCCAAGGCCGCAATCAGGAAACATGGGCCGCCCATGAAGAAGACGCGCGCGCTGTGGCACAGGCGGGCGCCTTTGCAGTCGTGTTGGAAGGTATGGTTGAACCGCTCGCGGCCAAGATTACCAAACAGATCGACATTCCGACCATTGGCATCGGCGCGTCAGCCGAATGTGACGGGCAAATTCTGGTGCTCGAGGATATGCTGGGGATGAATCCCTGGACCCCGAAATTTGTCAAAGTCTATGGCTCACTGGGGCCGATGATCGAGGATTCCGTGAAACGTTACGCCCAAGAGGTGAAAGACCGCTCATTCCCGTCCGAGGATCAGGTATACCGCTAGATGCTCCGGAGTGTATCTGCCCCTCGTTGACCTGCGCGGCATTTTTGCCGCAGGGGAAACAATCGCGCACAGTCACATATCGCTATCGCGCAAATCACTGCTATATTGCAGGGAGTTAAACAAATGAGGGCTGCGCCAATAGCGGCTCCGTTGAGGATAGTAGTATGACCCGTTTCGCTATTGCCGCGCTTGTTGCGGTAACGACTCTTGGTGCGTGTTCCGCCCCACAAAGCGGATTTACGGCGCGCATGGACACGCAGAGCATGATGAATATCGGTGGGTTTTCCCCAGCCGTCATTGGTGCACGCCCTGATAATGACGACATGCGCTACTCGACGCGCGGGTTGATCCAGTAACCCGCCAGGGTCGGGTAAACCCCCATAAGTATGCGCGGCGCTCTGTGCTAACGTGATCACCTATCACGGAGGGCACCATGTTTCAGTATCCCATCAAAGCCGCCGCCCAACTGGCCGAAGCCGGAAAACACGCCAAGACGCACCCATCCGTCGCCCCGCTGATCCGGCGCGCGCTGGATCAGGGCGATGTCACGGCATTCATGCTCAACAATGGTGTGCTTTTGCTGCCCGGCAGCAATTCGCTGGGCGACTATATCCTGTTCAACCTGCGTGTGTTCAAGATCGGCGGCAAACGCTACCGGCTTGAGGATAGCGCCACCGCCACCGGCCACAGCGGCGCGATCTGGCATCAAGGATTCCTGACCTACTCCAAGGCGATCTTTGACCACTTCGCCGATATCCCGCCGAAATTCATCATCGGTCACTCGCTGGGGGCCGCAGCGGCGCAAATTTTAGCAAAAAGCTGGGGCGTACCCGCGATCGGCTTTGCCGCCCCGCGCCCGCGCTGGGGCGCGACCCGCCTGCGCAACGAACAACTGTCTCTGTCAATCCTGCGCAGCGACGACCTGGTCACCACCCTACCCGGCGGCTTCCGCCACCTTGGCACCGCCAAGAACCTCAAACCACGCAGCAACAACGCCGGCTTGGACCACCAGATGCGGCACTACCGCAGGATCGTTGACGAACACGCGGGCAACCTGCCCGAGCAGTGGCCCTAAAGCACCCCCGGCACGACCAGATCGGGCGGGCGGTGGCCGTCATCGAATGTCTTGATATTGATGATGACTTTTTCACCCATCTCGACCCGTCCTTCGATCGTGGCTGACCCCATGTGCGGCAGCAGAACCACGTTAGGCAATTCGCGCAGGCGGGGGTTAATTTCCGATCCGTGTTCAAACACATCGAGCCCCGCGCCGCCCAGTTCACCGGCCCGCAGCATCCTTGTGAGGGCATTTTCATCAATCACCTCCCCGCGCGAGGTGTTCACGATCACCGCATCGGGTTTCATCAGCTTCAAGCGCCGCGCGTTCATCAGGTGAAATGTGCTGGGCGTATGCGGACAGTTGATCGAAATCACGTCCATCCGTGCAACCATCTGGTCAAGGCTTTCCCAATAGGTCGCTTCAAGCGCATCCTCGATTTCGGGGCGCAGGCGTTTACGGTTGTGGTAGTGCACCTGCATCCCAAAGGCTGCGGCGCGGCGCGCAACCGCCTGCCCGATCCGGCCCATTCCCAAAATGCCCAGACGGCGACCACCAATGCGCCCACCCAGCATCGCCGTGGGGGCCCAGCCGCCCCAATTGCCCGACTGCATCAGCGCCAACCCCTCGGGGATGCGGCGTGTCACGGCCAAAATCAGTGCAAGGGTCATATCGGCAGTGTCCTCGGTGACGACACCGGGGGTATTGGCCACCAGAATGCCGCGCTGACGGGCGGTGTGCACATCGATATGGTCCACACCCGCGCCGTAATTCGCGATCAGTTTGAGCTTGTCACCGGCCTGCGCCAGAACCTTGGCATCAAGCGTATCCGTTACCGCTGGCACCAATACATCGGCACGCTGCATGGCAGCGGCCAGTTCTTCGGCGCTCATCGGGGTGTCGTCATCACGCAACTCCACGTTGAACAGCTCGCTGAGCCGCGTTTCGACCACATCGGGCAACCGTCGCGTGACGACAACACTTAGGCGTTTGCTTGGCATGATCTGCTCCTCTCGCTTTCAAATGCGCGCGTTCTCTGGCAGGTTGCCAGTCAGGCGCAGGAGGCACAAGAACCCCGATGCCGCAGAGCAATGATTTAGATAACAGGTGGTCCAATGATCGGTTTGGCGCGCAGTCTGATGGTGCTTGCACTTGTGGCAATGGCAGCGACGACTTCGGCACAAGAGGCCGCGGTCAAACTTGGCTCGGACACCAACCTGCCTGTCCCGCGATTCGTGTCGTTGAAAGCCGATGAGAGCAACGTTAGGCGCGGACCATCCCTGAGCCACCGGATCGACTGGGTGTTCAACCGCCGCGGCATGCCGCTGCAAATCGTCGATGAATATGGCAACTGGCGGCGTGTGATTGATCGCGATGGTGTGGGCGGCTGGGTGCATTATTCGCTGCTGTCGGGCTCGCGCACGGTGATCGTCGATCAGGACATGCAGCCGCTTTATGCCCGCGCCGATGACACATCGCCGGAAACCGCAGTGCTTGAGATCGGCGTGATTGCCCGCCTTGGCGAATGCGACGCGACCTATTGCCGGCTGACGGCGGGCGGCTATCGCGGGTGGGCCCCCAAGTCGGCCCTATGGGGTGTTGGCGCGGATGAATTGCGCGACTAAGCTTGGGCATGAGCGCTAGACACGACACAACCCTGAACCTGTCGGCCGGTCTGCTGTCGGTGACGGTCGCGCTTGTCCTGGTGCTCGCCAAGCTGTGGGCCCTGGGGCAAACCGGTTCGCTGGCCGTCGCCGCCACATTGGCCGACAGCGCGATGGACCTGATGATGTCGCTGGGTGGCCTGGCGGCGATTGCCTATGCCGCCAAGCCTGCCGACGACGACCACAATTTCGGCCATACCTCGGCCGAGGATCTGGCCGCCCTTGGCCAGTCCCTGTTCATTCTGATATCCGCCGGTGTGATCGCTGTTGCCGCTGTGCTGCGGCTTCTTGATGACAGCGTGACCCTGCCCCAACAGGAACAGCGCGGCATGGCGATCATGGTGTTTTCCATCTTTCTGACGCTGGGATTGGTCCTGTGGCAACGCCGCGTGGCGCGCACGACAGGCAACCGCGTGGTCAAGGCCGACAGCCTTCATTATCTGGGCGACCTGATCCCCAATATAGGCGCCATACTGGCCCTTTGGGCCTCGGCCGCATTCGGGCTGGGGCAGATTGACAGTGTGGTCGCGCTCGGCGCTGCGGCCCTTTTGGCCGTGGGCGCGTTGCGCATCGGCAAAGGTGCGTGGGATGCGCTGATGGATCGGCAGGCCGATCCCGAGATGATCGCCGGGATCACCGCGATTGCAAAGGACTTCGAGGGTGTTCACGGTTTTCACGACCTGAAAACCCGCGTCTCCGGAAGCCGGGTTTTTGTCAACTTGCATGTGGAACTTGACGGGAGCCAGACGCTCGATCAGGCGCATGCAATCGGCGCGGCCCTACGCCGGGCCATCCTGCACGCCTATCCACGCGCCGATGTCTTGATCCACAAGGATCCGCTTGGCGTGAAACCGCACCCCGACGATCCCAGCCGCTAGCCGGTGCGGGCCAATCCCCGCCCCTGCAAAAGTGGCCCCACGTCAGGCATCTGTCCGCGAAAGGCGAGATAGGCATCCTGCGCCTCTTGCGACCCGCCCGCCGACAGGATGTGCCGTTCCAACTTGGCGGCCATATCCGCATCAAACGGCCCACCCGCATCCTCGAATGCCTTGAAGGCATCCGCGTCCATCACCTCGGACCACATGTAGCTGTAGTAACCGCAGGAATAGCCGTCACCGGCAAACACATGCGCGAAATGCGGGGTGGCGTGGCGCATACCAATCGCCTGCGGCATGCCGATTTCTTCCAGCACTTCGGCCTGTTTTTGCATTGGGTCGGTGGGTGCATCGCCTTCGTGAAAGGCCAGATCAACCAGCGCCGAAGCCAGATATTCAACGGTCTGGAACCCCATGTCATAGGTCGCGGCCCCCAGCATCCGGTCCAGCAAATCGCGGGGCATGGGCGCGCCGGTTTCGGCATGGGTTGCGAATTCTTCCAGCACCTCAGGCACCCCAAGCCAGTGTTCAAACAACTGGCTGGGCAATTCAACGAAATCGCGCGCCACCGAGGTGCCGCTGATCAGCTGATAGGTCACATCCGACAGCATTTGATGCAGCGCGTGGCCAAATTCATGAAACAGCGTGCGGGCATCGTCATATGACAGCAGCGCCGGTTCGCCCTCGGGCGGTTTGGCGAAATTGCACACGTTCACCACATGCGGGCGGATGTCGGCCGCCAGTTTTTGCTGGTTGCGTATCGCGCTGCACCACGCCCCCGACCGCTTTGACGATCGCGCGAAATAATCGGCGATGAACACGGCGATATGCTCACCATCGCGGGTGACCTCCCAGGCGCAGCAATCGGCATGATACAAGGGCACGTCTATCGGCGTAAACTCTAGCGAAAATAGCCGGTTAGCGCAGGAAAATGCCGCCGCGACCATACGGTCGAGTTGCAGATACGGCTTGAGCGCGGTCTCGTCGAGATCGTGATCTTCCTTGCGGCGTTTTTCGGAATAATAGCGCCAATCCCAGGGTTCAAGCGGGCCGGTTTCACCATCGTTATGCATCATCGCTTGCAGGCGCATCCCGTCTGCATCTGCCGCCGCCTTGGCAGGCTCCCAGACCTTCATTAGCAGGTCGCGCACCGCATCCGGGGTGCCTGCCATTTCAGTCTCCAACTTGTACTCGGCAAAGCTGTCATAGCCCAGCAAATCCGCCCGCTGTGCGCGCAGATCAAGGGTTTCAGCGGCGATATCGCGGTTATCGGTTTCGCCGCCATTGGCACCGCGCGCAGCCCAGGCTGCGTAGGCTTTCTGACGCAAGGCGCGGTTCGGGCAAAACTGCAAGAACGGCACAATCAACGAGCGCGACAGTGTCACCACCGGCCCATCAACGTCGTGATCCCCACCTGCGGCCCGCGCCGCGGCGATCACGAAATCGGGCAATCCCGCCAGATCAGCATCAGCTAGTGGCATGAACCAGTCACGTTCATCGGCCAGCAGATTTTGGCGAAACTGGTTACCCAGCACTGACAGCCGCCCCTTCACCTCGGTCAGCCGATCCGCTGCGTAGCCTTCAAGCTGCGCACCCGACCGCACGAAATTGCGCCGTGTCAGCAGCAGCACGCGCTGTTGTTCATCGGTCAGGTCCAGATTTTCGCGATCCTGCCAAAGGGTTTCTATCCGCGTGAACAAGTCCGTGTTGGATGACACTTCCGAACCGAACGCCGACAAAAGCGGTGCAAAATCCCGCGACAGGGCTTCGCGCGCGGGGTTACTATCGGCACCCGCCATCGCATAGAACGCACCCAAAGCCTGATCAAGCAGGCGATCAGACAGGTCCAGCGCCTCGATAGTGTTCGTAAATGTCGGGGCGTCCGCATTGGCGGTGATGGCTGCGATATTGGCGCGTGCCTCGGCCAGTGCAGCGTCAACGGCAGGTGCGAAATCGTCATCGGAAATCTGATCGAAGGGCGGCAGGCCAAACGGCGTGTCCCATGTCTGCAAAAGCGGGTTGGTCATCAAAGTCTCCTTTGCATCACAGATAGGCCTCTTGGGCGCAATGCACCACCACCTGCTTAACCGAAATCCTTTTGCCGCAAGCGTTTCTCGATCCGGCGCAGGACCAGCGACAGCGATACGGTCATGATCAGATAGATCAGCGCGACCACGTTATAGGTCTCGAAATAGCGGAAATTGCCCGCCGCCGTGACCTTGCCCAGCTGCGTCACATCCAGCACGCCCAGCACGGACACCAGCGAGGAATCCTTGATCATCGCGATGAAATCATTGCCAAGGGGCGGCAATATCCGGCGAAACGCCTGTGGGAAAACGATATGGCGAAAGCGGTTCCACGGCCCAAGGCCCAGCGCCTCGGCGGCCTCGATCTGGCCCCGTTCGATGCTTTGCAAACCGGCGCGGAACACTTCGGCAATGAAGGCGGAATAGCCGATCGTCAGCGCGATAATGGCGCGCCACATCAGGCTGAAATCACGGGTGCGGATCGGATCGGCGCCGATACCTTCCAGCGCCCAATTCACCAGCGCGACCATCCCGGGCGCAATGACAAAGGCCACATAAAGCAACAACACGAGGATCGGCACGCCCCGCACGATCTCGATGTAGAAACGGCAAAGTTGCCGAACCACCACAAACCGCGACAGCGACCCCATCGCAAGCACCAATCCAATCAGTGCCGCCAGCCCGAATCCTACCAGCGTCACGAAAATCGTCACCCAAATCCCCTTGGACAGGGTCATCAGAACCTTATTGTAAAGGTCATCCGCCACCACCCGATACATCAGATATGCCGCGATGCTGGCGGCAATCAGCAGCCACCACGGGAAGTCACGATCTTGGGGGATTGGGGGATCATAGGATACGTCGGGGCCAGCCAAGGGCCAGCCCCGTTTACAACTTATTCGCCAAGCTTGTAGTCAAGGAACCACTTGGTGTTGAGCGCCTCAAGCGTCCCATCAGCGGCCATATCGGCAATCGCGGCGTTGATCGGCTCCACCAGATCGGACCCTTTGGGAAAGATAAAGCCGAAATCCTCGGTGCCCAGCGGCGCGCCAATGATCTTGAGCCCGCCATCGGATGCCTCGACATAGCCCGCACCGGCTGTGCCATCCGTCAGCACCATATCCACGTCACCTGTGCGCAGCGCTTGCACGGTCGCACCAAAGGTTTCCATCTGCACGATGCGCGGGTTGGCTTCGTCACCGTCCAGCACGTCGTAAACCGTCACGTAGAACGGTGTCGTGCCGGGCTGGGCGGCGGACAGCAGATCGGCGTCAGCCGCAAAGGACGCGGCATCGGTAAACCGCACCTCGTCGCCGCGCACCAGCATGACCATCTGGCTTGTCATGTAACTGTCGGAAAAATCAACGATTTCAGCGCGGTCTTCGCGAATCGTGATGCCGGTCATGCCCATATCATACTGACCTTCGGACACCGCCGGGATCATCGCATCCCAACTGATATTTTCATAAACGACCGAAGCATTCAGACGCTTGGCAATTTCTGCCATCGCATCATATTCCCAGCCAATCGCCTCGCCATTGGCGATGAACTGCAATGGCGGATAGGCATTTTCCGTCACGACGACAATTTCATGGCCGTCAAGATCGGGCAAATGCCCTTCGGCCAGCGCAGTTGTCGCAAACAGGGCCGCAGCAGCGGCAAGAGGGGCAAGCAGTTTCATGGCAGTCTCCCAAGTGTTGAACCAGCCCGAGTATGGCGCAACACGGCGCGCGTGCAAGAGTCATCCCCCGCAGACTGGACAATCCGCGCGCGGGGTCATCGCGATGGTGCGCGTCTCACCATAAAGCGCGTCATAGATCATCATCCGCCCGCGCAGTGTTTCGCCAGCGCCGGTGATCACCTTGACCGCCTCCAGGGCCATCATCGCGCCCAAGACTCCGGGCAGCGGACCAATGACGCCAGCTTCGGCACAGGACGGCGCAAGGGCGGGATCGGGCGCTTGCGGAAAAATGCAGCGATAACAGGGCGCGCCCTTTGCGGGGTCATAGACGCTGATCTGGCCCTCCCACTGGGTCAGCGCGGCTGCCACGAGTGGCACACCCGCCTGCACACAGGTCGCGTTTACCAGATAGCGCGTGGCGAAATTGTCCGTGCCATCCAGCACCAGATCATATTCAGCGATCAGCGCTGCGGCGATATCATCATCCAGGCGGCGCTGGTAGGTTTTCACAGCCACGTTCGGATTTTGCGCCTGCATCGCGGCGGCCGCAGAGCGTACCTTGGCCGTTCCAATATCTGCGTCACGGTGAATCACTTGCCGCTGCAGGTTGGAATTATCAACTGTGTCGTCGTCAATCACGCCAATCGTGCCAACCCCCGCCGCCGCCAGATACAACAGGGCAGGCGATCCAAGGCCGCCCGCGCCGACAACCAGAACCGCGGCATCTTTCAGGGCCTTTTGCCCCGGCCCGCCGACCTCGCGCAGCACGATGTGGCGGGCATAGCGGTCCAGCTCTGTCGCGCTGAAACTGGCGTCAGTGGCCGGTTGTTCACGCGCTTGCACATGCGCGCGCACGCGCGTCAGCACAGCGCGGTATGCCAGCGCGATCCCGACAAATACAGCGATCATCAGCCAAAGCCTGACATCACCCCCCGTTGCATCGCGCAGCGGATGCCCCGCCGGCAAAGCAAGCTGGACAATGGCCACACCGGCAAACAACACGGCAATCATGACCCATCGCGCCCGGTGCGGTGCGCCCATAGCCGCGCCGATCAGCCACAAGACCAGCGCGATCAGCAACACCATGATCATCCTGTTTGCCCCGTCGATCCAAAACCGCCCGCACCGCGCGCCGTCGCATCCAAGCCGTCGGCAACGGCAAACCGCGCCTGCACGACGGGTGCGACAACCATCTGGGCAATCCGGTCACCGTGGCGGATGATAAATTCAGCGTCCCCTGCGTTCATCACGATCACGCCCAGGGGCCCGCGATAATCGCTGTCAATCGTGCCGGGGCTGTTTGGCAGGGTAATGCCATGTTTCAGCGCAAGTCCGGACCTTGGGCGCAGCTGCACCTCGAACCCGTCAGGTATCTGCAAGCGCAACCCCGTTGGCACCAGCACGCGCGCGCCCGCAGCCAAAATAATCTCGCCGCGGTCAGGCAAATTGGCACAGACATCTGCCCCCGCCGCACCCTGCGTTTGATAGGCAGGCAAAGGCAGGCTCTGATCGGCCCCATCGACCCATTCAATGGCTATCAGTGGCATCCCGCCTCCGCTTTTTCTTCCAAAATAACTTCCGCCGGAGGCTCCACCGCCCTAGCCCAGCGCATCGGCCACCTTTTGCGCCAGCCGCGCAGCCACGGCATCCTTGCCCATGCGCGGCCAGTCCTCGGTCCCGTCTGCGGTGATCAAGGTCACGTCATTTTCAGGCCCGCCCATGATCCCGGTCGCGGGGGACACATCATTGGCAACGATCCAGTCACAGCCCTTGCGCTTGCGCTTGGCGGTGGCGTTGGCGATCACATCATCGGTTTCGGCAGCAAAGCCAATCACCAGTTTCGGGCGGCCTTTGCGCAGCGCGCTGACCTCGGCCAGAATGTCGGGGTTTTCGGTAAATGCCAACTTTGGCATACCTTTCCCGTCTTTCTTAATCTTGCTGTCGCTCGCACCTGCCACGCGCCAATCCGCCACCGCCGCCGCAAAGATCGCTGCGTCGGCGGGCAAGTGCGCGCGCACGGCGGCCTGCATTTCAGCAGCCGTCTGCACGGCAACAACCTTCACACCTTGCGGCGGCGCCGCATCCGCCGGGCCCGTCACAAAGGTCACATCTGCGCCCAGACCCATCAAGGCCCGCGCAATCGCTGCGCCCTGCACGCCCGATGACCGGTTCGCAATATAGCGCACCGGATCAATCGGTTCATGGGTCGGGCCGGATGTGACAAGCACGTGCTTGCCCTGCAGCGGCCCGTCTTTCAGCGCTCCTTCAATCGCCGCGACAATCTCGAGCGGCTCGGCCATGCGACCGGGGCCGTATTCACCGCAGGCCATATCCCCCTCGTTTGGGCCAACCACCAGAATGCCGTCGCCCAGCAGTGTCGCCAGATTGCGCTGGGTCGCAGCGTGTTCCCACATCCGCACGTTCATGCTGGGGGCGATCAGAACACGCTTGTCCGTGGCCATCAAAAGGGTCGAGGCCAGATCATTGGCATGTCCGCCCGCCATCTTGGCCATCAAATCCGCTGTTGCGGGCGCGACAACCACCAGATCGGCTGCGCGGGACAGTTCGATATGGCCCATCTCGGCCTCGTCCGTCAGATCAAACAGGTCCTGATAGACCTTGGTCGCGGCCAATCCCGACACGCTGAGCGGCGTGACGAATTCAGCCCCTGCGCGGGTCAGGACGGGCGTCACCTGATGGCCGCGTTCACGCAAGCGGCGGATCAGATCAAGCGATTTGAATGCCGCGATCCCGCCACCGATGATCAAAAGGATATGTTTGGCCATTCGCGCCACCCCTATATCGTTAGACAAGGAGTAGGTGCGGCGCGCGCGAAATACAAGCTAGCGCAGGGCGTCGCAGGGATCCGGGCGCGCAACGGGCGCCGCACTCAGGATCAGGTCAAACACTCCGTCCATTGGTGCGTCGTCTTCCGTCTGCCCAAGCACAAAGATACGCGCATCGGGCATCACCTCCGCCAGAATTGACGGCATGCCCCAATCCTTGCGGGCGTGGCCGTTGCCGGTAATCACGACCACGGCGCCCCGTGTGTCACGCATCGCCCGCACCACCGCCCGTGCAAGCGTAGCATCGCGCAGGCGCTGGATATCCACCATTGTCGGCAGCATTTCGGCTGGCATGGCGTTGCAATGCACCTCATCCTGAAGCGCGATACGGGCGGCCAGCTGATCCGTAGGGAGCGGGCCAAGCAACCCGTAAGCCCCCGCATCTGGCCCAAAGGTCGCCGCGATTTCGTCTTCCATCGCGGCCCGCGCATCGTCGCGCGGCACTGCCGCGCCGTAGATCAGCGCATCCGGTGCCGCCGCAAAAATCGGGTAATACATCGCAAAATCGGGCCAACCTGCAGCATCCCACGCCAACAAGTCACCAAGCGCTTTGGGGTCCTGGCGCGTTTGTGGCGTGATCAGCGCGGCCTGATCGGGTGTCAGCATTTCCATCACGATTGCCGCAGGCGCGATCTGCGCAACCCAATCTGTTTGGCGTTCATGATGCGCAGGATTGTCGTGCACTTCGCCCAAGACAACGACATCGGCCGTTGCCGCAGCCTCGGGCAGCGGCTGGGCGACGATCGGATAGGCCCATATGGCCGAGATCAGAGCAAGAGTCCTCATGCGAGGAAGTGATGCACTTCCGCTGACTGCCCTTCAAGACTTTTGCGCATCTTGCCGAATGCAGCCGATTCAAGCTGGCGCACGCGCTCCTTGCTTAGGCCCAATTCGGTGCCAAGGCTCTCGAGCGTGCGTGGTTCTTCGCGCAGTTTGCGTTCGCGCACGATAAACCTCTCGCGCTCGTTCAGGTGATTGAGGGCCGTCATCAGCCACTGGCGCAGCGTCTCTGTGTCGTGGCTGTTCTCCACGGTTTCGGCGGCCTGAGGCCCATCATCTTCAAGCGCGTCAATCCATTCACGGCCTTCATCCTCGGCTGACTGGGTCGCATTCAGCGAAAAATCCGAACCGGCCAAGCGGCCCATCATCATTTCAACATCTTTCAGGGGCACGCCCACGTCTGCTGCAATCCGCGCGCGCAGGTCGTGACCTGAAAGCGTTTCGCCAATCGCCAAGGCTTCGCGTTCAAGACGCGCCTGCACCCGGCGCAGGTTGAAAAACAGGGATTTCTGCGACGATGTGGACCCCGTGCGCACCATCGACCAGTTGCGCATCACATGGTCCTGAATGCTCGCCTTGATCCACCAGACCGCATAGGTCGAAAAGCGCACGCCGCGGTCGGGATCGAATTTATCGGCCGCTTTCATCAGGCCAAGTGATGCTTCCTGGATCAGGTCGTTCATCGGCGCGCCGTAACGGCGAAACTTGCTGGCCATCGAAATGGCCAGCCGCATGTAGGCGGTGATCAACCGATGCAACGCCTGTTCGTCGCGCTGATCGCGCCAGGCATAGGCCAGTTCCAATTCAGTTTCGGCATCCAGAAGTTCAGCTTTCATCGCGCGGCGCGTAAAAGTCTGATCAGACGGTCCATCAAAAGCCATGTCGAAAACCCCCATATTGTGTTGAGCAGTGACAACGTGTTCTTAAGGGGTATTACGCAACGCAGACCGCATCGGATCACCCAACGTGCCTGAATTTTCCTTGCCTCAAATCACTTTGGTTCTGGGCGGTGCCGCTTCGGGCAAATCAGCCTTTGCGGAAACGCTGGTGGTTGGAACCGGCCGCCCAAGGGTCTATCTGGCGACAGCGCAGGTCTATGACACTGAAATGGCTGACAAAGTTTCAGCCCATCAGGCCCAGCGCGGCGACGAATGGCACACAATCGAGGCCCCCCGCGACATCGCCGCGCCGCTGGAGGCTGTGACCGCCGACCAGATTGTCCTGCTTGATTGCGCAACGCTCTGGCTGTCCAACGCCCTTTTGGCCAACCCTCCGGCACCTGACACCGTTAACGACTTTATGAACGCGCTTGCCGCCTGCCCCGCCCCCGTGGTCGTGGTTTCCAACGAAGTCGGGGCCGGGATCGTGCCTGACAACGCCCTTGCCCGTGCATTCCGCAACGCGCAGGGCGCGCTTAATCAGGAGATTGCAGCGCGCGCCGAACTGGTCGTTAACGTAATCGCCGGCCTGCCAATGACCCTCAAGGGCGACCTGCCATGAGTCGCGTGTTTTGGGTGCGCCACGGCCCGACCCATGAAACCGCATTCGTCGGCCACCGCGATGTGCCTGCCGACCTGTCAGACACCGCCCAGATTGCACGGATTGACCGTGACCTGCCCGATGCCGCCATCGTAGTGTCTTCGGACCTGTCGCGCGCTGTCGACACCGCCGACGCAATCCAGAACACGCGCCATCGCCTGCCCCACAACCCCAATCTGCGTGAATTTGACTTTGGCGACTGGGATGGGCTGCACCACAGCGACGTGACCGCCCGCGACCCCGACCTTGTTCGCCGTTTCTGGGAGACCCCGGGCGATCTGGCGGCACCCGGGGGCGAAAGCTGGAACATGGTCGCCGCCCGGGTCAGCGCCGCGATTGACGCGATCATAACGCGAAACCCCCGCCGCGATATCATTGCCGTGGCGCATATCGGCGTGATCATGACGCAGATCCAACGCGCCAGCGGATGCACCGCCTATCAGGCGATGAGCCACCAAATCGCCAACTTTTCGATCACGGAAATCCAGATGTGGCCCATCAGGGGCATTGCGCGGATCAATCACTTACCGTGATGATCCCGCGCACAAATCACGACTTGGCCGGTAGTGCGCAGCGCCCTAAACTTGGCCCATGACGTATGAATTATTCCTGGGCAATCGCCTCTATTTCAGCTGGTCCATCGCGGCCTATTTGATGTTTGAACACTTTGGTCTTGCCGATCAGGTCGCGCTCACCGTGTTTCAACCCCAAGACGAAGCGGACGTCAAACGCCACCTGTCCGGCCTTTCGCCTGCGCGCACCTTGCCGACGATGCGCACGCCCGAAGGTGTGATCGTCTCCGACAGCATGGCCATCGCCGAAGAACTGGCAAGCCGCCATCCCGATATCGCATTCTGGCCCCGCGATCCCGCCGCCCGCGCCGTGGCGCGCACTTTGGCCAACGAAATGCATTCCAGCTTTGGCGGGTTGCGCGGTAACTGGCCGGTGAACCTGCGCCACGCTTATGCGCCCGTCACACCGCCCGTCGAAATTGCCGCGGAACTTGACCGCCTTGAGCAGATCTGGAGCAATGCGCGCGAAGTGACGGGGGCCACTGGCCCGTGGCTTTGCGGCGACTACTGCCTTGCCGATGCGATTTTCGCACCGATGGCGGCACGGCTGGCCGCCTATGGGTTTGATACACGATCAATTACCAAATCCTATGTCGCGGCCCATCTTGCCGATCCCGCGTTCCGGAAATGGCGGGCGGACGGCCTGAAACTTGATCCCGAGATGTCAAAATTCGAGCTGGATTTACCCCAGGCTGACTGGCCCGTCTGACCGAACGTTAACCATTCTTAAACGCCTTTCCTGCCAAACCGTTAACCATAACGGAGGGACGGGATACATGGTCGCACTGACCTACACGGTAGCTTTTGAGGGGGTCGAGGCGCGACAGGTCGAGGTGCAATGCGCCATTTCGCCGGGGATGCCCGCGTTTTCCATCGTCGGACTGCCCGACAAGGCCGTGTCCGAAGCCCGCGAGCGGGTGCGCGCCGCGCTGACGGCAATGGCCATCGCCCTGCCGTCAAAACGGATCACGATCAATATGTCGCCCGCCGACCTGCCAAAGGAAGGGTCGCACTACGACTTGCCGATTGCGGTCGCTTTGCTGGCCGCCCTCGACATCATTCCGCAAGACAAGGCGCAAGAAACACTGGCTTTGGGTGAACTCTCGCTTGATGGCACGTTGGTTTCGGTCGTCGGCGCCCTGCCAGCCGCAATGGCTGCCGCAAGCGAGGACCGCACCCTGCTTTGTCCACAAACCTGCGGCGCCGAGGCGGCCTGGGTCGGCGCGGCCAATGTCATTGGCGCGCGGTCGTTGGCAGATGTGGTGCGCCATTTCACCGGCCAATCTGTCATCGCCCCGGCACAACCCGGCGAAGTCACCCGTCCGACCCACGCGCGTGATCTGCGCGACGTCAAAGGGCAGGAACGCGCGAAACGGGCGCTGGAAATCGCCGCCGCCGGACGGCACCACTTGCTGATGGTCGGTTCTCCCGGCTCGGGAAAATCCATGTTGGCGGCGCGCCTTGCGGGGATCCTTCCCCCCTTGATCCGGCCGAGGCCCTGGAAACCTCGATGATCCATTCGCTGTCGGGTCTTTTGGACGAAGGCGGGATCAGCCGCGAGCGTCCGTTTCGCGAGCCCCATCATACTGCGTCTATGGCCGCGATTGTCGGCGGCGGGCGCGGCGCGAAACCGGGCGAAATCAGTCTGGCGCACAACGGCGTGCTGTTCATGGATGAATTCCCCGAATTTTCGCGCACCGTTCTAGAGACCCTGCGCCAACCTATCGAAACCGGCGATGTGGTGGTCGCGCGCGCCAATGCGCATGTGCGCTACCCCTGCAAATTCATGTTGGTTGCGGCAGCAAACCCCTGTAAATGCGGATATTTATCTGATCCGGCCCGCGCCTGCGCCCGGGTCCCGCAATGCGGTGAAGATTATCTTGGGCGCATTTCGGGCCCGCTGATGGACCGTTTTGATTTGCGGGTCGAAGTGCCGCCCGTGGCCTTTTCCGATCTTGATCTGCCTGCATGTGGCGATAGTTCCGCAGATGTGGCCGCCCGCGTCACCAGCGCCCGTGATGTCCAGACCGCGCGTTTCACGGGGCATGCGAATGTGCGGGTCAATGCCGATATGGAGGGCGCCCTGCTCGAGGAAATTGCCAGCCCCGACAGCGCAGGGCGCGCCTTGCTGACCAAGGTCGCGCAAAGATTCGGACTGTCGGCGCGCGGCTATCACCGTGTGCTGCGGGTTGCGCGCACGATTGCCGATCTGGACGGGGATGCCGACGTGCGCCAACCCCACGTGGCCGAAGCCGTAAGCTATCGTTTGGCACTGTCCAGCGAAGTGTGAATACCCGCTGCAATATCATCCAGGGTCGTGTCAGATTCGGGCAGTTGCCAGCCCGCAAAAATGGGCCAGACATGGGGTAAATCGTGCGCAACGGTCAGATCGACGTCAACACCCTGCCCCTGCAACCGCGCAGCCATGCGGCGGGCATCGTCCAACAGGATTTCCGTGTCTCCAACCCAGATGCGCACAGGCGCTGCGCCCTTGAAATCTGCAAAAACCGGCGATGCGCGCGGATCATCCGCAGGTGCACCGTTCAGATAGGCATCGCGCCCCTCCACCATACGTTCATGCGGCAACACCGCTTCGCGTTGGGCGTTTTCAGCGATGCTGGGGCTGGCCAAGGTCAAATCCGTCCAGGGCGACAACGCAAATGTCTGCAACGGCTGGGGCAAGTCCTGCGCACAAATCTGCCCAAGCAGCGAAAGCGCCAACCCGCCACCCGCGCTATCCCCGCCCAAGATCACCGGACCCTGTTTTGCAAGGGCGCGGTAAATCGCCAGCGCCGCATCCGGCGCAGCAGGAAACGGGTGTTCAGGCGCAAGGGGATAGGCGGGCACGATCACGCGGCACCCGCAGCGGCGCGCCAGCCGCCGCGCCAAACCTGCATAGGCCCGCGGGCTGCCGATCAGATAGGCGCCACCGTGAAAATAAAGCACCGGCACGGGCGCATCTGCGGGGCCGGTTTCAACCGCGTCAAACCCCGCGATCTGGACCCTGCGCAGCCCGCGCGGCCGCCCATAGATCATCCGCATCTGGCGCTCGAATTTCTGCCGGGCGCGCGCTACTGGCAATCTGGCGATGCGCCGGATGGCCGGTTTTTCAATCGCCCGCAGATAGCCATTCAAAAAGCGGGCGCGCAGGCTCATGCACGGCGCCGCTCGATCGCATGCCAGATTTTCTCGGCGATGTTCGTGCCGTCAAACCGCTCAAGCTCCTGAATACCGGTGGGCGAGGTCACGTTGATTTCAGTCAGCCAGTCGCCAATCACGTCGATCCCGACAAAAACCTGCCCTTTTTCCCGCAAAAGCGGGCCGATACGCGCACAAATCTCAAGGTCGCGTGCCGTCAACTCCACCTTTTCAGCGCGCCCGCCCACATGCATGTTTGATCGCGTTTCGCCCTTGGCGGGCACGCGGTTGATCGCGCCAACGGCTTCGCCATCAACCAGAATGACCCTCTTGTCGCCCGCCGAAACAGCGGGCAGAAATTTCTGCGCGATCAGAGGTTCATTATTGATCCCAGTAAACATCTCATGAAGCGAGGCAAGGTTGCCATCCTCGGCGTGCAGCTTGAACACACCAGCCCCGCCATTGCCATAAAGCGGTTTGAGGATGATATCGCCGTGGCGCGCACGAAAGGCACGCAGCGTGTCAAGGTCACGGGCCACAGCCGTGGGCGGCGTCAGATCGGGAAAATCGAGAACCAGCAGTTTTTCAGGATAGTTGCGCACCCAGAACGGATCGTTCACCACCAATGTGTCGGGGTGAATCCGGTCCAAAAGGTGGGTCGTGGTGATATAGCCCATGTCAAAGGGGGATCCTGGCGCAGCCAGACCACATCGAAATCAGCCAGATCCACGTCGGTCGCTTCGCCCAAAGCAAAGTGGTTCCCCTCCTCGCGCTTGACGGTCAGGGGCCAGCCGCGCGCGGTGATCCGCCCCTCTTGATAGGCAAGCTTGTCGGGCGTGTAGTAAAACAGGGAATGGCCGCGCGCCTGCGCTTCCTCGGCGATGCGAAAGGTGCTGTCAGCGTCGATATTAATCGGCCCGATCGGGTCCATCTGAAACGCTACTTTGAGGGTCATCGCGGGCATCCTGTGTCACTGTCCCACCTTAGATGGCCCAGCCCAGCTATGGGCGCAAGACACGCGCGCTAGAATTCCTGAAAGGCGTTTTCAAGGATCGCGATCTCGCCGGTCCCATTCACCGTTGCCAGATCAAAGCGCACGTCCGTCAACTGCCCACGCGGCTGGGTGCCCAGAAATTCACTCGCCGCCATGCTGATCCGGTCCATCTGGCGGCGCGACAGGCTTTGGGCGGCACGGCCGTGACTGCGGCTTTTCTTGACCTCGACAAAGATCAGCCCATCGCCGTCCTGCACGATTAAATCAATCTCACCGCCCTTGCCACGCCAGCGGCGCGATACAATGCGGCGGCCGCGGCGCACATAAACTTGTGCAACGGCGTCTTCGGCACAAAGGCCAGCGTGATAGGATGTTGCCCCGCTCAACTGTTATCCTCGAGTTTCAGCGCCATTTGATAGACATCACGGCGTGCCAGCCCAAAGGCCCCCGCCACGGCTGTTGCCGCATCCTTGACGCGCATCGTTTTCATCGCGTCACGCAACGCGTCTTCGATTTCGTCCGTGCCGGTTTCGCGGCCTTCGCCACGGTCGACCAGTACCACAACTTCACCGCGCAGCGGCGTATCGCCGATAGCGAGCGACAGTTCGCCAAGGGTTCCGCGCTGCACTTCTTCAAACTTTTTCGTCAACTCACGACAAACCACAGCCGACCGCCCTGCCCCCAAAGTCTCGCACATGGCCGTTAACAAAGCACCAACGCGTTTGGGCGATTCGTAAAACACCAGTGTCGCGCCCACATCAGCCAGCGCGGCCAGTTCGGCGCGCCGTGCAGCCGCCGTGCTTGGCAAGAACCCGACAAACATGAACCGGTCCGTGGGCAATCCCGATACGGTCAAGGCGGCCAGAACAGCCGAAGGGCCAGGCGCGCCAATTACCTGATATCCTTCGGCAATCGCTGCACGTCCTAGGGCAAACCCGGGGTCGGCGACCAGCGGCGTGCCCGCCTCGGACACATAGGCCACGGACTTGCCCGTGCCGATTTCCGCCATCAAGCGCGCGCGCACATGTTCGCTGCTGTGATCGTGATAGGCGATCAGACGGCGCTGCCCCAAAGGGATGCCGTGAATATCCATCAACTTGCGTGCGGTGCGCGTGTCTTCGGCGGCTATCACATCGGCACTGGCCAGTATATCCAGACCCCGCAGCGTGATGTCGCGCGCGGCCCCGATTGGCGTGGCGACAAAATACAGACCGGCAGCGAGTGGCTTGGTTTCAAAAATCATGACTCGACCCTTGTGCCCTCTGCCTTATTATGGTCCCAGCAAGCGCGGCCATTCAACGGCCCGCCAGCTTTGCGCACAACGCGCCACCAGAGGGAGTGAGATAGTCCATGTTTACCCGTTTGCCCAGCCTACGTAAGGCCGCCCTGCGCTTGTTTGCCGCCATGTCCCTTTTGTGGCTTGCGGCCTGTGATCCTACAATGCTTGGCGGCACGCCGGGCAATGGCGGACCAAGCATCAACCCAAGCGCGCCAGTGCAGGTCGCCCTTTTGGTGCCGGGCGGATCAGGTCAGGCGACCGACAGCTTTCTGGCGCAAAACCTTGAAAACGCAGCACGTATGGCGATTGCCGACCTGAACGGCGTGGCCATTAACCTGCGCGTCTACAATACCGCTGGCAACCCGCAGCAGGCCGCGGCGATGGCCGCCCAGGCGATCAACGATGGCGCGCGGATCATCATCGGCCCGCTTTATGCCGAGGCCGCGAATGCCGCTGGCCTTGCCGCCGCGCAGTCGGGCGTCAACGTGCTGGCCTTTTCCAACAACACGACAATTGCCGGTGGCAACGTTTTCGTTCTGGGCGCGACGTTCCGCAACACGGCCGACCGATTGGTTGGTTACTCGACCGCCCAAGGGCTTGACCGCATTCTGATCGCCCATGCCGACGACCTGCAAGGCAACCTTGGCCGCGATGCGATTGCCGCAGCGGCCCGTGCCAACGGCGCAACTGTGACAGGTGTCCAAAGCTATGCCTTCAGCCAGGACGGCATCTTTCAGGCCGCTGGTCCAATCGCCGCCGCAGTCAGCACGACCGGCGCCGAAGCCGTGTTCGTCACAGGCGGCGTCAACGCCGATCTGCCCATCCTTGCAACAGCACTGCCGGATCGGGGGTTCAACCCCGGTGCGACGCCCCTTATCGGTCTGACCCGCTGGAACGCTGCGCCTCAGGCGCTGTCACTGCCGGGCCTGCAGGGCGGCTATTTCGCGCTGCCTGACCAAGGAATGACCGCGGGTTTCGAAAGCCGCTACACCGCCACCTATGGCGAGGCACCGCACCCGCTGGCGGGTCTGGCCTATGACGGGATTGCTGCCGTGGGCGCGTTGGTCGCCGATGGCAATCGTGCTGCGCTGACCCGCTCGGCACTGACACAGCGGTCAGGTTTTCAGGGCACAAGCGGCATCTTCCGTCTGCTTCCAAACGGCACGAACGAGCGCGGCCTTGCGGTCGCACAAATCCGCAATAATCAGGTTGTCATCGTTGACCCAGCCCCCAGAAGCTTTGGTGGCGCGGGGCTCTGACGCCCTTCCCACCCAATCCGATCACATCAGCACAGACCCCGCGACGCCGGACAGTTTTCTCTGTCCGGCGCAGGACATCTTCGACGCACCTGCGGTCGAAAGCGCGCTGGTCACGGCCCTGCAAGGCCAGACTGATCCCAAAGTCATTCGTGCCGCCGCCGTTGCTGTTCTCGCGCAGGCCCAGATGCGCGGGCGCACAGCCATCGCCGATGCTTTTACCAAATCCCCGTTTGCCGCCCGCCCGACGACACGCGCCTATGCATGGCTGACCGATCAGATCATCACTTCCGCGCTTGGGGTCGCGCTGGACCACCTGCATCCGCTGCCCAATCCGACCGCCGCTGAAAACATCGCCGTGATTGCGGTGGGTGGCTATGGGCGCGGCGAAATGGCCCCGCATTCCGATGTCGATCTGCTGTTCCTCACGCCCTACAAGACGACCCCCTGGGCCGAAAGCCTGATTGAATCGCTGCTTTATATCCTGTGGGATCTCAAGCTGAAGGTCGGCCACGCTACCCGCACCGTCAAAGACTGCCTGCGCCTCGCCCGCGAGGATTACACGATCCGCACCTCGCTGGTCGAATACCGCTACCTTGAAGGTGATCCCGACCTTGCACAGTCGCTGGCCGATCTGCTGTGGAAGGACCTGTTCAAATCGACCGCCCCCGACTTCATCGAGGCCAAGCTGGCCGAGCGCGCCGAGCGACACCGCAAGCAGGGTGGGCAGCGCTATGTCGTCGAACCCAACGTCAAAGAGGGCAAGGGCGGCCTGCGTGACCTTCAAACGCTTTACTGGATCGGCAAATACGTGAACCACGTGCGCACCGCTGCGGAACTGGTCGATGCGGGCGTATTCACGCAAGACGAATACAATACCTTTCACAAGGCCGAGGATTTTCTATGGGCTGTGCGCTGCCACCTGCACCTGATCACGGGGCGCGCGACGGACCAACTCACGTTTGATTTGCAAGTCGAGGTCGCCGCGCGCATGGGCTACGCCGATCACGGTGGCCGCCGCGCCGTCGAACACTTTATGCAGGACTACTTTCGCCACGCCACTCAGGTGGGCGAAGTGACCCGCATCTTTCTGACCGCGCTCGAAACGCATTACATCAAAGCCGAACCGATGCTGACCCGCTTGCTCAAGCGACGCAAAAAGGCGCGCGCGCCCTATGCCATCGCCCAGAATCGCCTGACTGTTGCCGACGAAACGCTGTTTTTGGCCGACAAGCTGAACATGCTGCGTATCTTCGAGGAAGCCCTGCGCACGGGCACCTTGCTGCACCCCGATGCGATGCGCCTGTTGGCGAACAACCTTGATCTGATCGATCGCCAGATGCAGAGCGACAAAGAAGCCAACCATATTTTCCTTGATCTGCTGCTGAAACACGGCAACCCCGAACGGGCCCTGCGCCGGATGAACGAATTGGGCGTTCTGGGCGCTTTCATCCCCGAATTCGCAACCATCGTCGCGATGATGCAATTCAACATGTATCACCACTACACCGTTGACGAACACACGATCCAGTGCATCAGCCACCTTGCCAAAATTGAACGCGCCGAACTGGACGAGGAATTGCCCGTCTCGGCCGCGATCATCAAGAACGGGATCAACCGCAAGGTGCTTTACGTGGCGCTGCTCTTGCATGACATCGGCAAGGGCCGCGACGAAGACCATTCCGTGCTGGGTGCGCAAATCGCGCGCAAGGTCGCCCCGCGTCTGGGGCTGAAACGCAAGGAATGTGACACCGTTGAATGGCTGGTGCGCTATCACCTGCTGATGTCGGATATGGCGCAAAAACGCGATATCGCCGACCCCCGCACCGTGCGTGATTTTGCCAAGGCTGTAAAAACCAAGGAACGGCTTGATCTGCTGTGCGTGCTTACGGTCTGCGACATTCGCGGCGTCGGCCCCAACACCTGGAACAACTGGAAAGCATCGCTGCTGCGCGCGCTTTACCGCCAAACCAGCCGCGCCCTTGAAGAAGGGATGGAGGCGCTCAACCGCGAGGAACGGGGCACAGAGGCGAAAAAGAACCTGCGCGCTGCCCTGCCAGATTGGGACGAAAAAGACCTGCGCACCGAAGTGGCCCGCCATTATCCGCCCTATTGGCAAGGCCTTCATGTCACCGCACACGCCGATTTTGCCAATCTTTTGCGCGGCATCAGTGACGATGAAATCCGCCTTGAACTGACCCCCGATCCCGACCGCGACGCCACGCGCGTTTGTTTCGCAATGGCCGATCACCCGGGGATATTCAGCCGGATGTGTGGCGCGCTCGCGCTGGTCGGGGCCAATATCGTCGATGCGCGCACCTTTACGACCAAGGACGGCTACGCCACCGCCGCCTTCTGGATTCAAGATGCCAATGGCGCGCCTTATGATCCCACGCGCCTGCCGCGCCTGCGCGCGATGATACAGAAGACCCTGCTGGGCAAGGTGGTAACCGGCGAAGCCATGCGCGATCGCGACAAGATCAAAAAGCGTGAGCGTGCTTTCAAGGTGCCCACCTCAATCGCCTTTGATAACGAAGGGTCAGAGATTTATACCATCATCGAGGTCGATACCCGCGACCGGCCCGGATTGCTGTTCGATCTGACGCGCACATTGGCCAACGCCAACATCTATATCGCCAGTGCGGTGGTCGCGACTTACGGTGAACAGGTGGTCGATACCTTCTACGTCAAAGACATGTTCGGGCTGAAATTCCACGCCGAAAGCAAGCAACGCGCGCTGGAAACGAAACTGCGCGAGGCTATCGCACAGGGTGCCGAAAGGGCGCACGCATGACAACAGACGTCTGGGACAGGTTGTTTTCCGAATTTTCGCGCGTTTATGCGGCAACTCCCCAGCTTCAGGATTTCTGCCCGTTTCCAACCGATATCAAGCCTCAGAATGTCGTGGCACACGACATCCCCGCGCGCGCGCTGCTTGAAAGCGATCGGGGTTTGACCACCCGTGCTTACACCGGCTTGCGCGACGCCTTCGTCGCGGCAGCGCGCCATGCGCTGTGGCGCGAAACCTACAAGGGCACGGATATCGGTCAGGATTTCCTCGACCGTTTCGGATGCTACTGCCTGATCGGCAGCGGCGGCGCCTTTTCAAGCGAAAGCCTTTTTGCCTATGTCGTCTATATGCCGCCGGGCCTGCACTACCCGTGGCACGACCACCCCGCCGAGGAGATTTATTTCGTTCTTGCAGGCGAAGCCGAATTTCATCGTCAAGGCCATCCCTCACGGGTTCTACGCCCCGGTGACGCGTCATTTCATGCAAGCAGCCAGTCCCACGCCATGACGACCCATGACCATCCGGTGATGGCGCTTGTGTTGTGGCGCGACGGGTTCGCGACCAGTCCAAAACTGACATGAGCGAGCAATGGCCCTGACACGCGATATAAACCCGATGCCCGACTTTGTGCGCGCGGCGCTGGATGCGCGTGGCTTGCGCGCAGCATTCGATGCCCGCCCCGCCTACCAGCGCAATGACTGGTTGGGCTGGATTGCTGCGCCCAAACGTGAAGAAACGCGGCAACGGCGGCTGGAAAAAATGCTGACAGAGCTTGCGCAGGGGCATGGCTACATGGGAATGGCGTGGCAGCCCCAGCCGCACAAGGACGCGTCATCTTGAAACCTATCCGCCTTGTCTCGGGTTTTCTCACGGTCGGTGTCTGGACTTTGCTGAGCCGCATCTTTGGCTTTGTGCGCGACATCATGATCGCCGCTTATCTGGGCACCGGGCCGGTGGCCGAGGCATTTCTCGTCGCCTTCAGCCTGCCCAACATGTTCCGCCGGTTCTTTGCCGAAGGGGCGTTCAACATGGCATTCGTGCCGATGTTCTCCAAGAAGCTGGAAGGCGACGACGACGCGGCAGATTTCGCACGCGATGCCTTTACCGGACTGGCGACGATCCTGATCGGTTTCACACTGTTGGCCACCGTGTTCATGCCGTTTCTGGTCATGGCGATGGCCAGCGGGTTTCTGGGCGACGAACGCTTCGATCTGGCAGTGGCCTATGGCCGGATCGCCTTTCCCTACATCCTGTTCATCTCACTTGCGGCCCTGCTGTCCGGCGTCTTGAACGCCACGGGGCGGTTCGTGGCCGCCGCCGCTGCGCCGGTGTTGCTGAACGTGATTTTTGTCGCGGCGATCCTGTTGGGCAACCGTCTGGGCTGGCCGGTGGGTGACACGCTGGCATGGGCGGTGCCGCTGGCGGGGATCGCGCAACTGGTGCTGGTCTGGATCGCGGCCAGCCGCGCCGGATTCCGCCTGATCCCGCGCCGCCCGCGCCTGACACCGGACCTGAAACGCCTTGCGATTATCGCAGCGCCTGCCGCGCTTGCCGGCGGTGTTGTGCAGATCAACCTGCTGGTCGGGCGCCAGGTCGCGAGCTTTTTTGACGGGGCAATTGCCTGGCTGTCCTATGCGGATCGCCTGTATCAACTACCGCTTGGCGTGGTCGGCATTGCCATCGGCGTGGTCCTGCTGCCCGACCTGTCGCGCCGTCTTCGCGCGGGCGACATGGCGGGCGGACGTGATGCGTTCAACCGCGCCTGCGAGTTGAGCCTTGCACTGACGGTCCCCGCCGCCGTGGCGCTGATGGTGATCCCCCTGCCGCTGGTCACGGTGCTGTTCCAACGCGGGGCCTTTGGCGCCGATGATGCCGCGGCAACCGCGCTTGCGGTCGCGGTCTATGGCCTCGGGCTGCCCGCCTTCGTGATGCAAAAAGCCCTGCAACCGCTGTTTTTCGCCCGCGAGGACACACGCCGCCCGTTCTACTATGCTCTTGTGTCGTTGTTGGTGAATGCCGTGGTTGCCTTTGGGCTGTCCTATTACATCGGCTATATCGCCGCCGCGCTTGGGACCACTTTGGCGGGTTGGGCGATGGTGTTGCTACTCTGGCGCGGGTCACGCGACATGGGCGAGGCCGCGCATTTCGACGCCCGGTTCAAACGCCGTATCTGGCGCATCATTGCGGTGTCGGCGTTGATGGGCGTGACCCTTTGGGGGCTGACGCTGGTGATCGGCCCGTTCCTGATGGTCCCGACCTGGCGCTACCTTGCGCTTGCGGTGCTGGTGTCGATCGGCATCACGACCTATTTCGCCCTTGGCCATGCCCTTGGCGCATTTCGGCTTGGTGAATTCAAACGGGCAATGCGCCGTTAGGAACGCTGTCGGATACGCGTCATGAACGCGCCCCACCCCCCGGTGACAGGATCGGCGCGAGGGCCAAGCCAATCACGAAACCGGCGATTTCAGCAATCCACGTGGGGGTGGACCCGAAAACCATCCCGTAAACCAGCATGATCCCCAAAAGGACGATAATCAGGGAAAATGCACGGAACTGGTTTTCGCCCAAACGCCCCAAGGTCAACCACATCAGATAGGTATAGGCACCGATCAACCCGTAAACCGGCGGAAATACCCCGATCAGCGCCACGTTGCGCGGTGACAAAAGCCCGTAAACCAGCGCCCCGCCAATCGTGCAGGCCAGAAACAGAATGATGACAGCGACGGGGTTCAATATCTCTGCGACATATTTCCCAAGCGCCAGCAGCAGGACAATCCCCCACAACGCATGGGTAAAAGAACCGTGGACAAACGGATAGGTGACAAAGCGTTTCAGCAGATCGAACGTCCACACGCCCTGATCAAAAACGACCGCGATGACATTGGGCGACATCCCATAATCCTGTATCGCCGCAGACCGCCAGCCGACCCCCGTGCGCCCGCCAAGCCAGCCCTGATCCGCCAGACTAAGCACCGCTTCGACGCCGACCACGACGGCCACAAGCCCAAGAATGATCGGCGGAATGGCATTGAACGGGTTTTCACTGCGCATGGAACGGGTCCTTTGGTTGACGGCCTCTTGCGGCATGGGTAAGCGAGAGCGAACCCGAAATCCAGCCCCGGACCCGATCATGACCCAAGCGACATTCACCCCCCGCGTCTTTTCCGGCATCAAACCGTCCGGCGGGCTGCAACTTGGCAACTACCTTGGCGCGATCAAACGCTTTGTCGGGATGCAGGGCGGCGATTTCGAAACGATTTACTGCGTGGTTGATATGCACGCGATCACCGTCTGGCAGGACCCTGCCGAATTGTGCAATGCCACCCGCGAAGTTGCCGCCGGTTATCTGGCCTCGGGGATCGACCCTGCGCAATCAATCCTGTTCAACCAATCGCAAGTGTCCGCCCATGCGGAACTGGGTTGGATTTTCAACTGTGTCGCCCGCCTTGGCTGGATGAACCGGATGACGCAATTCAAGGACAAGGCCGGCAAGAACGCTGAAAAAGCCTCGCTCGGCCTATACGCTTACCCCGCGCTGATGGCCGCTGACATTTTGCTCTATCACGCCACGCATGTCCCCGTGGGCGAAGATCAGAAACAGCACGTCGAACTGACCCGCGATATCGCCAACAAGTTCAACCATGACTATGGCACTGATTTCTTTCCCGTCACCGAACCGGTGATCGACGGCCCCGCGACCCGCGTGATGAACCTGCGCGACGGCACCAAGAAGATGTCGAAATCCGGCGAAAGCGATATGGAGCGCATCAACATGACCGATGATGCCGACACCATCGCCAGGAAATTCAAAAAGGCGCGCACCGATCCGGCCCCGCTGCCTGACACCGTCGCAGGGCTGGCCGACCGCCCCGAAGCACGCAATCTGGTCGATATCTACGCCGCCCTGGCCGATATCACGCCCGCCGACGTCATCGCACAATATTCCGGCGCGGGCTGGGGCGCGTTCAAGCCCGCCTTGGCCGATCTTGCCGTGGAAAAACTCGCGCCGATCAGCACCGAAATGGCCCGCCTGATGGCTGACCCCGCCGAAATTGACCGCACATTGGCAGCGGGTGCCGAAAAGGCCCGAACCATCGCCGCGCCGATCTTGGCAAAAACCTACGATATCGTTGGAATGCTGCGCAGCTAGCGCAGGGCGTCGGTCTGGAACAGCTTGACCTTCAGCCCGCCGAATGACACCGGCGGGCCTGCGGGTTTGAACGGCAGGCCGGATGATTTGGCCAACCCGTTGTCAGATGTGACCATCCCGACCCGCCAACCCTTGAACCGCTCCAGCAGCGTCTTGCCCAGCGCGCCATAAACCGCGAACAGCAGCTTTTTGTCGCCGATCCGGGCGCCATATGGCGGGTTGACGATGACCAGTCCGGGCGGGCCATCGGGGCGCTGCACATCGCTCACGGCTGCGCGGGTAAATTGGGTGCACTCTGCCACACCTGCACGGGCAGCATTGGCGATGGACATGCGGATTGCACCATCGTCGCGGTCGCTGCCAAAAAACCGCACCGACGGCAGGGTTGCGGGCTGGTCGGCACGCATGGCTGCCCATCTCGCCGCATCAAATGTTGCCAGTTGTTCAAAGGCAAAACCGCGCGAGCGGCCAGCGTGCAAACCAGCCGCCATCTCTGCCGCCTCGATCACAAACGTGCCGGACCCGCACATCGGATCAACCAGCGGCTCGCTGCCGTTATAGCCACATTCCCGCAGGAACATCGCCGCCAGATTTTCGCGCATGGGTGCCTTGCCCACGGCCTCTTTGTGGCCACGCTTGTGCAGGCTTTCACCTGATGTATCGACGCTGAAGGTGCACAGGTTGTCGTCGATCCGCAATTTCAGCCGGATCGGTGCATCAGCGGCAATCGTTGCGCCCAACTCTTCGACCAGCGCCTTTTCCACGCGCTGGATTGCCGCGCCCGCATGATAGATTTTCGAGGCTTTGCAAATCGCTTCGACCTTCACCGGCACATCGGCGCGCAGCACGTCGCCCCAGGGGAACTTGCGCGACCGCTTATCCAGTTGCGCCAGATGGAAGGCACGAAATTCACCGATACGGGCCAGCACACGCCCCGCCCCGCGCATCTGCAGATTGGCGCGCCAGACCTCGGCCCAATCGCCCTGCACGGTGACACCCCCCGCCGTGACGACAGGGTTGGTGAAACCACGAGCGGCAGCTTCTTCGCGCAGGGTGTTTTCAAGGCCGGGGGCAGCCACCAGGAAGATATCGAACATACCCGTCCCTAGACCCACTGCGCCCTGATTACGAGGGGGTATCGCCGATCTTGTCCTGCGTGCGCGTGTCAAAATCGCTGGCGTCATGGCGCTCGTGCAATTGCGTCTCGGGCTCGCCAAAGGTCCGGTTCACCATGCGGCCACGTTTCACGGCAGGGCGCGCGTCGATCTTTTGTGCCCACGCCATGACATTCTTGTAGCTGGCGACATCCAGAAAGTCAGCAGCGCCATACTGACGGCCCAGAACCAACTGCCCATACCACGCCCAGATGGCCATATCGGCGATGGTATAATCTGCGCCCGCGATGAACGGATGATCCGCCAACTGGCGATCCAGAACGTCCAGCTGACGTTTGGTCTCCATCGCGAAACGGTTGATCGGATATTCAAATTTTTCAGGGGCATAGGCATAAAAATGGCCAAACCCGCCGCCCAAATAGGGCGCGCTGCCCATCTGCCAGAATAACCACGACAGACATTCGGTGCGCGCGCCGTGGTCCTTGGGAAGGAAATGCCCGAACTTTTCCGCCAGATAAAGCAGGATCGCCCCGCTTTCAAACACCCTCTGGGGCGCGTCGCCAGAGCGATCCATCAGCGCCGGTATCTTGGAGTTGGGGTTGACGTCGACAAAGCCGCTGCCAAATTGGTCGCCATCACCAATGTTGATCAACCAGGCATCATATTCCGCCTCATTCACCCCCTGCGCCAACAATTCTTCAAGCATCACCGTGACCTTGACGCCATTGGGCGTGGCCAGTGAATAAAGCTGAAGCGGATGCTTGCCCACCGGCAAGTCCTTGTCGTGGGTGGCACCTGCGATGGGGCGGTTGATACTGGCGAACTGCCCGCCATTTTCTTGGTCCCAGGTCCAGACTTTGGGCGGCGTGTAGGTCATATGACATCCTTTGCATTGATACAGGGGACAGTTGACGCTGTTGGCGAAGGTTTCAAGCCTCGTCCACTGTGCATTTACGCACCATTGGCGTTTGAAACAGGATATTCACAGACGATCACACGCGACCTATCTGCAAGTCATGACAATCGGAGCCTGAAATGTCCAACCTTGCCCCCAACACAACCCGCATCGGCCATGTTCATCTGCGCGTGTCCAACCTTGATCGCGCCATCGCGTTTTATGGCGATGTTCTTGGCTTTGAAGTGCAGCAGCGTTACGGCAAAGGGGCCGCGTTCCTGTCAGCGGGTGGCTATCACCACCATATCGGGCTGAACACCTGGGAAAGCCTTGGCGCGACACCGCCACCGCCCGGGCACACAGGGTTGTATCACACTGCGTTCCTTTATCCCGATCATGCGAGCCTTGCCGCCGCGATTCACCGGGTGCTTGGTGCTGGCGTCCCGCTGGACGGGGCGGCGGATCATGGCGTGAGCGAGGCGGTCTATCTGCGCGATCCCGATGACAACGGTGTCGAGCTTTATGTCGACCGCCCCAAGGCCGACTGGCCGCGCGGGGCCGACGGGCAACTTACAATGGGAAATCGCCCGTTTGATGTTGGTGCCTTGCTGGCGCGCTATCCGTCACAAAACTGAATCCGAATCCCGGCAATGTAGAGATGCGCAACGGGCGGCTTGCCCAACGCGCCAACTCGGCCCCGTCCCGCCGATTGTCCCTTGCGCCCGGGCCACCCCGCCCGGGCGCGTTTTCATGGTCTGGACCTTATACCTTGCGGCGACTAGCGTTCTTCCAAACGAAAGGAAGTCCAGATGGCGACCGGCAAGAACATCCGCACCTATTTCCAAGGCACATGGCATACCGGCGACGTCCCTGTGATGCGCGCCGCCGATCATGGCATGTGGCTGGGCAGCAGTGTGTTTGACGGTGCGCGCGCCTTTGACGGGCTATGCCCCGATCTTGAGGCCCACTGCGCCCGCGTGAACCGTTCGGCCAAGGCCCTGATGATCACACCGACCATCGAAACGGCAGATATGGTCAAGATCATCCACGAGGGGCTGGCGCTTTATCCGCCAAAGTCACCAATCTACATCAGGCCGATGTATTGGGCGATCGACAGCGGGTTCAACGCGATCGTGCCGCGCGAAGATGGCGAAACGGGCTTTGCGATCTGTCTCGAGGAAATCCCGATGGCAGCGCCGGATGCGACAACCACTTTAACGACGACGCGCTTTCGCCGCCCGGTGATGGAAAGCGCGGTGGTCAACGCCAAAGCGGGCTGCCTTTATCCCAACAACGCGCGGATGCTGGCCGAAGCCCGGGCCAAGGGGTTCGGCAATGCCCTTGTCGCTGACGCAATGGGCAACGTGGCCGAAAGTGCCACGGCAAACGCCTTTATGGTCAAAGACGGCGCGATCTTTACGCCGATCCCCAACGGGACATTCTTGGCGGGAATCACCCGCGCACGTCACATCAGCAACCTTGCCAATGACGGCGTGCAGGTCCAGGAAACCGTGCTGACGTTCGATGATTTCCGTAACGCGGACGAAGTGTTCCTGACAGGCAATTTGTCCAAGGTCACGCCCGTCACCGCCTTTGATGATCGTCAGTATCAGGTCGGCCCCGTAACGCGTCGCCTGCGCGAGCTTTACTGGGATTGGGCCGCGACGGCGGGCTGATGCGGCGCTGGCTTCGCCTCGCGCTTGCGCTCAGCCCGTTTGGTCTGACGGCGATGACCTTTGTCTGGCTGATGACAACCAACCCCTTCGTCGCTCCGTTCGTCGCGCGCGGCACTGACCAGCTAGCAATCACGCTTGAACGGGAAATGGCGCGCACCGTGAACCCTGAATGGCTGGTCCCACGGTTTCAGGACGCGGTCGCGGCAAAGGATCTTGACCGTATCGAATTGCATATCGACCTTGCGCAGGCATATCAGATCCCGCTGCCGCCCGAGACATTGACCCTGGCTGGCGATATCGTTGCGGCGCAATCGGGCTTTGTTGCCAATTCACTGTCATGCGCGCAATGCGCGGTCGATATATCGTCCTGCCGTTCAATCGCGCAACTTGGCGCCTGCGCGGTGCCATTCGAGGTCTCACCGGCGGGCGATCTGAATGCATTGCGGCGCGCCGGTGTGAACTATGCAACAGGCGCCGAGGTCGACGAGCTTGATCTGGGGCTGGCCTTGGTCGGGCTTGGCGCAACGGCGGCGATCGTCGTCAGCGGCGGCACGTCAGGAACCATAAAGCTTGGCGCGGGGCTGATCCGCACGGCGCGCCGCCTTGGCAGCCTGACACCGGACTTTGCACGTATTCTAGGTGGTGCAGCGCGCCTTCCGGTCAACTGGTCGCGGGTGCCTGCCTATCTCGGGGGGCGCGCGCCGCTGGACGAAATTACCGACACGGTGCAACTGGCCCGCCTGGGCGCGATTGCCGCAGATCTGGGCCGGTTGCGCCGCAATACCGACACCGCCCAGGCGCTTGTTCTGATGCGCCATATCGACAGCGCCGAGGATGCGGCGCGACTGGCCCGCGTTTCAGACGCTGCGGGGCCAAATACGCGCCGGATCATGCAGGTTCTGGGCAAAAGCCGCGTGTTTCGCGCAATGGTGCGTCTCAGCGATGCGACAATCGGGGCGTTGGCATTCGGATATGCCTTGATCGTTCAGATTCTGGTCTTTTGCGGACAACAATGTGGAAACCTGTGCCTGCGCAGATTGCGCCGCCTGATCTAGAATGCGATCAGGTCGATACCGCAAAACCGTTGCCAGTTCGGCCGCACTGCGCCACACTCGGGCCGAATATGGGGGACCGTCATGCGTAAATTTCTGGTTGTTCTGGATGATAGCCGCGAATGTCTGAATGCAATGCGCTTTGCCGCCATGCGGGCAGCGAAAACCGGTGGCGGCGTTGCGGTGTTGTCGATCATCCCGCCGGATGAATTTAACCACTGGATCGGTGTGGGCGAAGTGATGCGCGCCGAGGCCCGTGAACGCATCGAGGTGCATTTCGAGGTTTTCGCCAAATGGATGCGTGACAAGCAAGGCGTCGATCCGCAGTTGATCATCCGCGAGGGCGAGGCCGTTCCCGAAATCATGGCACAAATTGACGAAGACCCCGAAATCGGTGTGCTGATCCTGGGTGCCGGCACCGACAAAAAAGGGCCCGGCCCATTGGTCACGCAGTTGACCCGCAATTCCGGCGCTCTCCAGATTCCCATCACCATCGTCCCCGGCGAGATGTCCAAAGAACGGCTCGAAGCGATTACCTGACACAAGAAGCCTCTGAAATCACGGTATTTTCCTCGCAACTCCGTGAGAAATCGGAAACATTCCCAGATCACAAAATTGCGTGGCCGATTTCCGCGTGATCACAGATGGCGTGAAACCGCCTGAATCCGGCAGGGTTCGGTGCGCTGGCGCGCGATGACTGTTGAAGGATGTGTGAAACTCTCGCCACGTCGCAAACTGCGCCGGGGTCAAGGGGATAGACCGTTCACTTTGCGGTCGAGTTTTCGTGTGCGCTGTTCCCCTTCCGAAACGGTGTGCACGGCGTCAGCTTGGTGTCATCGAAAGCGGGCAATGCGCCAGCTTGAAAAATACGAACCAAGTCTTTGAAAGGACGCACCATGACCAAGACAATCGCACTAACACTCGCCGCCCTGTTGGGCTCCGCCACCCTTGCTTCTGCGCAAGACAATTCCTTCAGTCTTGACCGCCAGCTTGACGCTTCGTCGTTCATCTCGCTCGAGAATATCCGCGCGTCGGGTAATGGCACGGTCGAAATCTATGACTATCACACGGGCGTTCAGGGCGACCTTCTGGGCAGCCAGAAAGTGCGCGCCGGGGCAAACGCCAACGTCCAGATCAACCTTGGCCAAACCGTGCGTGACGATGTGATCGCCGTGCTCAAGGTGAATGGCCAGATCGTCGCCACGCAAGAGTATGACGTCGAACCACGGTAAGCATTGCACCTTCATCTCAGGCCGGTCCCTTGGACCGGCCTTTGCTATTTAGAATCGTTCCAAACCTTGACTTTGCGGGGTTGCAGGCGCATATCATAAGCCTGACAAAAAAGGTTGGTCCCATGTTCATTCAAACCGAATCCACGCCGAACCCCGCGACATTGAAATTCCTGCCCGGCCAGACGGTTTTGGCGTCCGGCACGGCCGATTTCGCAAGTGCCGAGGCCGCGGCAGTCAGCCCCCTTGCCCAGCGTATTTTCGCGGTGTCAGGCGTTGCGGCGGTGTTTTTCGGCACCGATTTCGTGACCGTGACCAAATCCGACGACACGGATTGGGACCATATCAAACCCTCGATCCTCGGTGCGGTGATGGAACACTATCAATCGGGCCAGCCGGTGATGGAAGGCGAACAGGCGGCGTCCGGCCATGCGGAACATACCGGCGAAGATGGTGAAATCGTCAATCAGATCAAAGAATTGCTTGATACCCGCGTGCGCCCCGCAGTGGCACAAGATGGCGGCGACATCACCTTTCACGGCTTTGATCGCGGCATCGTCTATCTGCACATGCAGGGCGCTTGCGCAGGCTGCCCGTCTTCGACACTGACCCTGAAAATGGGCATTGAAAACCTGCTGCGCCACTATATCCCCGAGGTGGTCGAGGTGCGCCCCGTTGCCGCCTAACCCAACGATCCTTGCATTTGACACATCGGCGGCGCATTGCGCCGCCGCTTTGTTATTGGATAGCCAAATCACCACCCGCGTCGATCCGATGGCGCGCGGGCAGGCTGAACACCTGATGGTCATGCTTGCGGATATGCTGTCCGAGGCAGGCATCGACTGGAGTGCGCTTGACGCTGTGGCCGTTGGCATCGGGCCGGGCAATTTCACCGGCATTCGCATTTCCGTATCCGCCGCGCGCGGCGTGGCTTTGGGGCTTGGCAAACCTGCGATCGGCGTGTCATCACTCGAGGCTCTCGCGCACGGTCAACCACGCCCCTTTGCCGCCTGCCTGCCTGCCCCCCGCGACCACCATTATGCGCAGACCTATACGGCGCAAGGCAGTGACGCGCCAATGCTGGCACAAGGCACGGCCTCCCCTCCTGACCCGGTCGCCCTGATCACGAACATCGCGCAACTCGCGGCCGAACGTCTGACCGCCGGTGCGCCGATTGCGCGCCCCGCGCCGCTTTATCTGCGCCCCGCCGATGCGGCCCCGCCCAGCGACCCCGCGCCGCTGATCCTGCCGTGACGCCTGCCACCGCTGCGCGCCTTTACGCGCGCGCCTTCCCAGCGTCGCGCCGGTGGAGCGCGGATGAATTCGCGCGGCTCATGGCTGACGCCCATGTGATTCTCTGCGGAGATACCTCGGCGATGGTCATCGCGCGCATTGCGCTGGACGAGGCCGAAATTCTGACCCTCGCCACCGATCCAGATCTGCGCCGCCAGGGGCTGGCGCGCACAGTCCTGCAATCGTGCGAAGACCGGTTGCGCGCCCGTCACGTGCAAAGCGTTTTCCTAGAAGTTGCCGCCGACAACATGGCGGCACAGGCACTTTATAAGGGGTTTGGCTATAGTCTCGTGGGCGAACGGCCCAATTACTATCGCCGCAACGATGGCACCGCCGTTGCCGCCCTGGTGCTGCGCAAAGCGCTTGTGGTGATCTGACCTCACGTCACCCACGGCCGGATCGCGCGAACCCGCCCTTTCGGCCATCAATTTCTTAAAAAGCTGTTGACCCTTGCGGCCCCGCGTTGCCTTATCTTGCGATGCTGACATGATCAGCACGCTTTTCGCGGGGGCGACGGGAAACCGGACACGCCCCGAAATCAAAGACCTGGGAGACACACATGACCCTCATGACGAAATTACTTTCTGCTTCGGCTGCTCTGGCGCTGACGGCGGGTGCCGCACTGGCTAATCCGGCCGTGCTGTTCGACCTTGGTGGCAAGTTCGACAAATCCTTCAACGAAAGCGCCTATAACGGTGCGCAGCGTTGGGCCGAAGAAACCGGCGGCTCATACGACGAAGTTGAAATTCAGTCCGATGCCCAGCGCGAACAGGCCATTCGCCGTTTCGCCGAAGCCGGCAACAACCCCATCGTGATGGCAGGCTTTTCATGGGCCACAGCGCTAAGCGAAGTTGCGGCGGACTACCCCGACACCAAGTTCCAGATCATCGACATGGTGGTTGATGCGCCAAACGTGCGCTCGATCGTCTTTGCCGAAGAACAGGGATCGTATCTGGTCGGCGTTGCGGCTGCGATGGCATCCGAAACTGGCACCGTCGGCTTTATCGGCGGCATGGATATCCCGCTGATTCGCAACTTTGCATGTGGTTACGTGCAGGGCGTGCTGGCAACGGATCCGGACGCGACGGTCATCGCCAACATGACCGGTACGACGCCTGCCGCCTGGAATGACCCCGTGAAGGGATCGGAACTGACACTGGCCCAGATCAGCCAGGACGCGGATGTTGTTTACGCAGCCGCTGGCGGCACAGGTGTTGGCGTTCTGCAGACCGCCGCCGACGAAGGCATCCTGTCAATCGGTGTGGACAGCAACCAGAACTACCTGCACCCCGGCATGGTTCTGACCTCCATGCTCAAGCGTGTGGACAACGCCGTTTATGACGCATTGGTCGCTGGTGAAGACCTGGAGGCCGGCTTTAACGTCATGGACCTGTCCAACGGCGGCGTCGGCTATGCGCTGGATGAATTCAACGAAGCCCTGATTACGGATGAAATGAAGGCTGCACTTGATGCTGCATCCGCTGCGATCATGTCGGGCGAAGTCGCGGTTCACAACTACAACACCGACGAATCCTGCCCTGTCTATGACTTCTAAGTCAGGTGACTAAGGCCAAATAATTAGGGCCGCGCCGGTGATCGGCGCGGCCCTTTGCAAATGGGGGATCAGAACAATGAGCGATGCAATTACAACCTTCTTTCGCGCCTGGAGCGAAACCGACCCAAAGGCGCGGCGCGCCCTGATTGACGATTCCTTTGCCACTGGCGGGATCTATTCCGATCCGCGCAGCGGCGCGCGCCTGGACGATAACGGCGCCATCGCCGACTACGTGGGTATGTTCAGCGCCAATGCCCCCGGCTGGACCGCGCGCGTCGAAAAAACAGACGACGTTAACGGCTACCACCGCGCGATCATCGCCTTTGGTGGCAAGGGGCCGGACGGTGCCGAAATGGTCCAACACGGCACCTATTTTGCCACCCTCGATGAGGCTGGCAAACTGACTCTGCTGGCCGGATTTGTCGGCACAGGGGCCTGACATGACCGATATCGCCCCCGCCATCGAACTCAAGGGTATCTCCAAGGCGTTCGGCCCCGTCCAAGCCAACAAGGATATCGCGATCCGCGTCATGCCCGGCACGATCCACGGAATCATCGGCGAAAACGGCGCGGGCAAATCGACCCTCATGTCGATCCTTTACGGTTTTTACAAAGCCGATAAGGGCGAGATTTTTATCAGCGGGCGCAAAGTCCAGATTCCCGACAGCCAGGCGGCCATCGCTGCGGGCATCGGCATGGTGTTCCAACACTTCAAACTGGTCGAAAATTTCACCGTCCTTGAAAACGTGATCCTTGGGGCTGAAGACGGCGCGATGCTGCGCCCCAGCCTTGCCAAGGCGCGGCGCGAACTCAAGGCGCTGGCCGAAGAATACGGCCTGAACGTCGAACCCGACGCCGTGATCGAAGACATCGGTGTTGGCATGCAACAGCGCGTCGAGATCCTCAAGGCGCTGTATCGTCAAGCTGACATTCTGATTTTGGACGAACCCACCGGCGTGCTGACCCCCGCCGAAGCCGACCAGCTGTTCCGCATCCTTGAGCGGCTGCGCGAAGAAGGCAAAACCATCATCCTGATCACCCACAAGCTGCGCGAGATCATGGAGATCACCGATACCGTCAGCGTCATGCGACGCGGCGAAATGACCGCCACCGTGAAAACCGCCAACACCAGCCCGCCCGAATTGGCCGAACTGATGGTCGGGCGCAAGGTGCTGCTCCGGGTCGACAAAGAACCTGCCAAGCCGGGCGCAAAGGTTCTGGAAGTCCGCGATTTGAACATCACTGACGACAAGGGCGTGCACCGCCTCAAGGGGGTATCCTTTGAGGTGCGCGCCGGTGAAATCCTCGGGATTGCCGGCGTTGCAGGTAACGGGCAGTCCGAACTTCTCGAGGTGCTGGGCGGGTATGAAAAAGCCACCGGTGAAATTCTCGTCAACGGTGAAAAAATCGACCTGACGGGCAGCAAATCCGATGGCCAAAGCCGCCGGGCGCGCGGCATCGCCCACGTCCCCGAGGACCGCCAGCGCGAAGGCCTGATCATGGACTATTTCGCTTGGGAAAACATGGTGTTCGGCTATCATCACGACCCAAAATACCAGCGCAACCGCCTGTTGATGGATAACGCCGCGATCAAGAAAGACACCGCCGACAAGATGGAACGGTTTGACGTGCGCCCGCCCGATCCCTTTTTGCAGGCCAAAAGCTTTTCCGGCGGCAACCAGCAAAAAATCGTCCTGGCCCGCGAGATGGAGCGCGACCCCGATCTGCTGTTGATCGGCCAGCCCACCCGCGGTGTCGATATCGGGGCGATTGAATTCATCCACCAGCAGATCATCGCCCTGCGCGACCAAGGCAAGGCGATCTTGCTGGTGTCAGTCGAACTTGAAGAAATCCTGTCCTTGTCGGACCGGATCGCGGTCATTTTTGACGGCAAGATGATGGGCGAACGCCTGCCCGCTGACACGGACGAAAACGAGCTTGGCCTGATGATGGCCGGTATGACCAAAGGGGAGGCCGCCTGATGGAACGGATGCCAAAATGGGCCGATGTTATTCTTGTGCCGCTTGTCTCGTTGATCCTTGCCGCAATTATTTCGGCCTTTGTGATCCTTGCGATCGGAGAAAATCCCTGGGCCGCGTTGAAACTGATGGTCAGTGGCGCGCTTGGGTCCAGTTATGGCTGGGGCTACACGCTTTATTACGCGACGAATTTCATCTTTACGGGGCTTGCCGTCGCCATCGCCTTTCACGCGCGCATGTTCAACATCGGCGGTGAGGGGCAGGCGATTCTGGGCGGTCTTGGCGTCGCGATTGTCTGCCTTTATATCCCCTGGCCGCACTGGACGCTTGCGATCCTGGGGGCCACGGCGGGTGCTGCGCTGCTTGGCGCCGCATGGGCCGTGATCCCGGCGTTTCTGCAGGCCAAACGCGGCAGCCACATCGTGATCACCACGATCATGTTCAACTTTATGGCCGCCGCTTTGCTGAACTACCTGCTGGTCAACCAGCTCAAGGCACCGGGGATGGAACCGGCCACGTCGAAATTCCCCGAAGCGACGAACCTGCCGTCCTTTCAGGATATGTTCAGCTTTGGCGAAACCACGCTGTTTCGCGGCACACCCGCCAATGTAGCGTTTTTTGTTGCGGTTCTGGCTTGTGTCGCCATCTGGGTGCTGATCTGGAAGACGCGGCTTGGCTATGAAATCCGCGCCTTTGGCCACTCGGAATCGGCTGCGAAATACGCCGGTATCAGCCCGACGAAAATCATCATGGTCTCGATGATCATTTCCGGCGGGCTGGCCGGGATGATGGCCGTCAACAACGTCATGGGCGAGGCGGAGCGCCTTGTTCTGAACGCCGTCGAGGGCGCGGGTTTCATCGGTATCGCCGTAGCCTTGATGGGGCGCAGCCACCCGTTTGGTGTGTTCCTTGCCGCGATTCTGTTCGGGTTCCTTTATCAGGGCGGTGCCGAACTTGCCCTGTGGACAAGTATCCCGCGCGAAATGATCGTCGTCATTCAGGCGCTCGTGATCATGTTTACGGGCGCGCTCGACCAGATGGTGCGGGCGCCGCTTGAAAAGGTGTTCATCGCCTTCAACAAGCCACAGCCCGAGCCACAAGCGAAGCCGCAAGCAAAGATGGGGGATAACACGTGGATCTTTTGTTCAATATCCAGGTCTGGGATTCGACCATCCGCCTTGCCACGCCGCTGCTGCTGGCCTGCCTTGCGGGCTTGTTTTCCGAACGGTCCGGCATTTTTGACATCGGCCTTGAGGGCAAGATGCTGGCGGCCGCTTTTTTGTCTGCCGCCGTGGCCTATACCAGTGGCAACGCCTGGATCGGTCTGCTTGCGGGAATCGGCGCATCTATGGCACTGGCTGCACTGCATGGCATGGCCTCGATCACCTTTCGCGGCAACCAGCTTATTTCCGGTGTTGCCATCAACTTTCTGGCGGCTGGCCTGACAGTGGTCGTCGCGCAAAGCTGGTTTTCCCAAGGGGGGCGCACCCCCCAGCTTGCCGGTGGCGCGCGGTTTGAACCGATCGAATTGCCCTTTGCCGCAGCCCTGGCAGACGTGCCAATGGTTGGCCCTGTCTACGCCGACCTGATTTCAGGCCAGACGATCCTTGTTTATATTGCCCTGCTTTGCGTCCCTGCCACGTGGTGGTTGCTTTATCGCACCCGTTTCGGGCTGCGTCTGCGCGCCGTGGGCGAAAACCCCGCCGCGGTCGATACTGCAGGCGTTTCAGTTGTCGGGCTGCGATATGCCGCCGTGATGATTTGTGGTGTCCTGTGCGGTATTGCCGGTGCATACCTTGCCACGGCCTTGCAGGCCGGTTTCACCAAGGACATGACCGCAGGACGCGGTTATATCGCGCTGGCCGCGCTGATCTTTGCCAAATGGCGGCCCTGGTATGCACTGTCTGCGACAATCCTGTTTGGCTATTTGCAGGCAATTGCCCTGCGCCCCGATCTGATCGAGAAAACCTTTGGTTTCGATATCCAGGGTCAACTGCTTGACGCCCTGCCCTTTATCATGACCGTCGTGATCTTGGCCGGTTTCGTCGGCAAGGCCATTCCACCGCGCGCAGGCGGCGAACCATATGTCAAAGAGCGCTGACCTTGCCGCCCTGATCCGCGCCCGCGCGGGTGATGCACCGGTGCAGGTCGGGCTGATCCTTGGGTCCGGCCTTGGGCATCTGACCGGTGCGGTGGACGGCGTGGCAATCCCATATGGTGACCTTGACGGGTTTCCCCACGCAGGTGTCAGCGGGCACAACCCCAACCTTGTGATCGGCAATCTTGAGGGCGTGCGCGTGGCCGTCTTTGGCGGGCGGGCGCATTACTACGAAAGCGGGCGCGGCGATGCAATGCGCCTGCCGTTGGAGGTGCTGCACGACTTGGGCGCGGACACGCTGATTGCCACCAATGCCGCCGGATCCATGCGCCCTGATATGGTGACCGGTTCAATCATGTGCCTGTCTGATCACATCAACTTTTCCGGGTTGAATCCGTTGATCGGAGAACCGACCGATGCACGCTTTGTGCCAATGAAAGACGCCTATGATCCGGGCCTCCGCGCCGCCCTTCGCGCCGCCGCCACTGCTGAAAACACCGACATGGCCGACGGGATTTATGCGTGGTATTCCGGCCCGTCCTTTGAAACCCCTGCCGAAATTCGCGCAATCGCGATGTTGGGGGCAGACGCGGTGGGCATGTCCACCGTCCCCGAAGTGATCCTTGGGCGGTTCCTTGGCCTGCGCTGTGCCGCAATTTCCACCATCACCAATATGGCGGCGGGCATGAGTGACGAAAACATCAGCCACGACCACACCAAGGCGATGGCCCCGATCGGTGCCGCCAAGCTGGAAAAGGTGCTGCGCCGCTATTTGCGCGACCGCGAATAAATCCAGATCGGACCAAGGCATAGGTCCACAGGCCGAAAGCAGCCCTATTTTCCGGTATTTGACGCCTGCGGCATTTGACTTGCTGGCCAAAGCGGCGTTTTCTAGGTAAGCGGCCTTAGCCATCGCCGGACCCGGTAACCTATGCAAATTTACCTTCCCATTGCCGAAGTATCGGTCAACGCCTTCCTCCTGTTGGGGTTGGGCGGTATGGTCGGGATTTTGTCGGGCATGTTTGGCGTGGGCGGCGGCTTTCTGATGACGCCGCTGTTGTTCTTTATCGGCATCCCCCCGGCCGTGGCCGTTGCAACCGAAGCAAACCAGATCGTTGCATCGTCCTTTTCCGGTGTGCTGGCACATCTCAAACGCAAAACCGTTGATCTGCGAATGGGCACGGTGTTGCTGATAGGCGGGCTTGTCGGCGCGGCCCTTGGGGTTGTCGTGTTCAATTACCTCAGGTCGCTTGGCCAAGTCGATTTGCTGGTAAAATTAAGCTATGTGCTGTTTCTTGGCATCGTTGGCGGGCTGATGTTTCTGGAAAGCCTGCGCGCGATCCGGCGCAGCAAAAAGACGGGCGCGGCCCCGGTCCGGCGCAAGCACACATGGGTGCATTCGCTGCCGTTCAAGATGAAGTTCCGCGTGTCGGGGCTTTATATCTCGGTGATTCCGCCACTGATCGTCGGGGTTTTGGTGGGTATCCTTGCAGCGATCATGGGTGTCGGTGGCGGCTTTATCATGGTTCCCGCAATGATCTATTTGCTGGGCATGCCCACCAAGGTTGTTGTCGGCACCTCGCTGTTCCAGATCATTTTCGTCACCGCCTTCACCACCCTGCTGCACGCAACGACCAACTTTACCGTCGATATGGCACTGGCGGTACTGTTGCTGATCGGCGGCGTGATTGGCGCGCAGATCGGCACGCGCATCGGCACACGCATGAAAGCCGAACAGCTGCGTATCCTGCTGGCGATCATGGTGCTGGCGGTCTGCGGCAAGCTGGCGTTTGATCTGCTGGTCATGCCATCGGAGCTTTATTCCATTGGCGAAAGCGAGCATTCATGATCCGGCTTGTCGCCCTTTTGATTGTGCTTGCTCTGCCCGCCAAGGCCGAAGAAGTCGTGCTGGGTCTTAGCAAAGACGCCGTTGCAATCACGGCAACATTTGACGGCTCGGACATTTTGCTGTTTGGCGCGGTCAAACGCGAAAGCCCGATCGATCTGGCAAGCGACCTTGAGGTCATCATCACCATCGCCGGGCCGACTGTCCCTGTCACGGTCCGCCGCAAGGAACGCCGCCTGGGCATTTGGGTCAATACCGATGTCGTAGAAATTGACGCGGCCCCGTCTTTCTATGCCGTCGCGACCACTGCCCCCCTGCGCGAAATCCTGACCGACGTCGAAGACCTGCGCTACAAGATCAGCATCCCGCGCGCGATCCGGTCTGTCGGCGCGCCGATGGGCGTGACAGATTCCGAAAATTTTACGACCGCGTTGATCCGCATCCGCGCGGGCAACGACCTATATCAGGTCCGCGAAGGCATGGTCGACCTTGAAGAAAGCACGCTGTTCAGCGCCGCGTTCCGCCTGCCAGCCAACCTTACCGAGGGCGACTATAACGCCCAGATTTACCTGACCCGCAACGGGATCGTCGTTGACGAATATGAAACGGTGATTCCCGTCAAGAAAGTCGGGCTGGAACGCTGGCTCTTTAACCTCGCCCATGAAAAACCGCTGATCTACGGCCTGATGTCGCTTGCGATCGCCATCGCGGCGGGCTGGGGGGCCTCGGCGATCTTTACGGCACTGCGCCGCTAACCCCGCCCGATATAGGGCATCTTGGTCGCCATGATCGTCTGAAACTGCACGTTGGCCTCGGGCGACAATTGCGCCATGCGCAGCACTGCATCGGCCACCAGCCCCACATCCATCGTCGCCATTCCGGGCTGCGATTTTGCCAGCTCTGCCACCATATCCGTTCGGGCATTGCCAATGTCAATCTGGCCGCAGGCAATATCAAACGGACGGCCATCCAGCGAGAGCGTCTTGGTCAACCCCGTCACCCCGTGTTTCGTCGTGGTATAGGTCACCGAACCCTCGCGCGGGACATGGGCGCTGATTGATCCATTGTTGATGATCCGCCCCCCTTGCGGCGACTGGCGACGCATCTGGCCAAACGCCGCCCGCGCGCACAGAAACATGCCCGTCAGATTGACGGCCACCGCACGGGTCCAATCGGCAACGGGAATGTCATCAATCGGGGCGGCAGGCGTAAAAATACCGGCGTTATTGAACAACACATCAAGGCGGCCCGCCTTGGCCGCGAAGGTATCGAACGCCTGCGCAACCGCGCCCTCGTCCGTCACGTCGCAGGGCAGGACGACGGCGCCGTCGTGCCCCTGCGCGACCTCTTGCAGCAAAGCGGCGCGGCGCGCGATCAACCCCACACGCCAGCCCGCTGCCAGAAAGGCCTGCGCGCAGGCACGGCCAATCCCGCCGCTGGCACCCGTGATCATGATGCTTTTCATTCGGCGTCCCGTTCAAGTTCCAACGGCACCGGGTCAACGCGCAAATCTTCGGTGCCAAGCGTCCCGCTGGGCCGCGCAAGACGATTGCGAACGACCCAGCGCAACTGCGTTTCTGCTCGCGTGATCGCCACATAGGCGAGGCGTTTCCACAGCTGCGTGCCCGCCTCCATCCGGCCCATGCGGCTGGCGATCTGGATGTCGGGCGCAAAGACCTGCACGGTATCCCATTGCGAACCCTGCGCCTTGTGGATCGTCACCGCCGCACCGTGCAAGAACGTGGCCCCCATGCGGGCGGCAAAGGGGATGAAGGGTTCTTCGTCGCCCTCGTGTTCGATCTTGACGATGGACGCGGCACTGACCTGTGGATCTTCGGCCCCCATCACGTGCAGGCGCGAGAACCCCGGCTTGCGCCCCGGCCCCAGATAGATCACCTGCGCGCCTTTGATCAGGCCGCGCGCCTCAAGGTCCAGGCGTTTCTTGCGGTGCTTCATCGGCAGTTCGATCCCGTCGCAGATCAGCGGCTCGCCTTCCAGCAATTCATCCTCGGGCGCACCAAAGGCGGCCCGAAACGCATGGATCAGCTTGATCCGCGTGGCGTTGCGCCAGACCAGACAGGGCGAGCGCGCCATAAGATCACTTTCGACCCGCTGCGCCATCACAACGCGTTCGTCGCGGGCGGCGGCATCGGCGATCATCTGTTCGAACTGGTGAAATTCCAGCGCCGGATCGCCCAGCGCATGGGCCAGATCAAGGATCGGATTATCCGCATCCTGACGGTGAATACGGTTCAGGACCAGCTTGCGGTTGTCCGGCAGACTATCGAAAACCATCGCCCCGCCTTCACCTTTGACGGGGGGCAATTGTGCAGGGTCGCCAAACAACAGCAGGGTCGGGAAAATCTCGGTCAGATCCTCGAATTGTTTGGCGTCCAGCATCGAGCTTTCGTCAACCAGGCCGATATCCAAAGGCTCCTCGCGGCGCTTCCATCCGGTGATGAAATCACTGCCGCGCAGGCCCGCCGCCGCCAACGCCGCCGGCACCGATGTGTTCGCCTGGTAAGACGCCCAGGCACGATCCAGCGCCACATCTGTCAGCCCCTCGATCTCGGGGCGGTCGCCTTGACCGGCCAGCCATTCGGCGACCTTTTCAAATTCGGGGTCATAGACGGGGGTATACAGGATCCGGTGGATCGTCGTCGCAGGCACGCCGCGATTGCGCAAAACGCTGGCCGCCTTGTTCGTCGGCGCCAGAATGGCCAGCGTGCGGCGATCCTTGCGCCTGCGCCCTTCCCAATCGCCCGACACCACATCGACGCCTGCATCGCGCAGCGCCTTGAACAGTTCCGCCAGCAGCAGCGTCTTGCCCGAACCCGCCTTGCCAACCACGGCCATCACAGACGAGGCCGGATCACCCGCAGGCGGCATCAGCAAGTGGTCATCCAGATCGATTCCAGAGCCGCGCAGCGTTTCAGCAATGCTATCCCAGGCTTCGGCCTGATCGTGCGAAAATGTGAGTGCGGGCAGTGACATGGCGTGACCCTACAGCGCAGGCGCGGCGCGTGCCAGAGGTCACGCAGCCTGTTGCGATATCCGTGGTGAATGGCCAAAGGCGCGGGCAAACCAGTGTTCCGACAAGGCCGAGGAAATGCCTGCACGTTGCAAGACCCGCGCGCGTGCGGCGGGGGCATATTCCCAAAGGCCGACGCTGATTTTGTCGCGCCCCGCGCCGCTGCTGCCCAGCACGGTCGGCGAGGATCCGATCATGCGATAGATCCGCACCATGCGGGCGTCAAACACCCCGACAAAATGCGTCAAGGAGAACCCGCGCATCAGCTCCCCCCCTGCCAACATCAACGCGCCCGCGACCTGTGGTGCCGCACCGCGCGCCAGACAAAACCGGGTGCATTCCCAGATCAGCGGACTGGTGATATCTGTGCCTTGGGTCAGTTCATCAAAGTGGTCGCGCACCATCGTCTGACCCGTGGTTGGCAAGAACCGCATCGACCCGCCGTGCAACCCGTCGCGGCGCTGCCAGATGACGTAAAGCGGGTTCAGGGCGTCATATGCATCCCGTTCCCAGCCCTGTTCATCCACCTGCATTTCCCACCCCAGACGGTGTGCAAATTGGTCGGCGCGGTCACGAAACATCGACGCGCGCAGGGCCGGATAATCCTTCAGTTGGTCAGCATAAAGATAACGCAGCATCCTGTTCCCCTTTGCGACTTGCAACGGGGGCACGTTAGGATTGCCATGGTTAACGCAACGAAAACCGACCGTGACGGTGGTCTACTCGGCGGCTTCGCGCGGCGGAATCGTGCCTTTGCCGGGCCATGCGCCAGCGGCGGCGCGGGCTGATCCACCCACCACGATCATCCCTTCGGACATGGCGCGCGCAACCGCATGCGTCGTGTTGATTGCGCCCAGTTTGAAGCGCGCACTTTCGATATAGGCGCGCAGGGTATGTTCCGAGATCGACAGCATCTCCGCGACCTGCGCACGCGCATATCCCATCGCCAGAAAGGTCAAGGCGTCTACCTCGCGCGGGGACAACGGTTTGGTCGGTTCGGGCGCGCGGTGCTTTTCAAACTCAAGCGCCTTTTTGTTGAAATAATGCGCAATCAGGATCAGGTCGCGCTGATAATCCTGGGTAAAGCGCGCCCAGTCATCGTCACTGGCATTGGTCGATACAGAAAACAGTGCAAACTGCCCGTTCGGGCCGCGCACGGGCACCGAAAATCCCTGATTGCCGACGCCATGCGCAATCGCATCGCGCTGGAATGCCTGCGCCTGTTTTGATGACCAATCAAGCCGCTTCCATTCCACCGGATGAAACCGCTGGAAGCAGCCAAGGACCACAGGATCAACCCGCAGGTATTCGCGATCAAGGTAGTGCTGGATCCAGACCGGATCATAGGTGCCGCAGCCGTATTGTTCGCCATCGGCGCTGACCCAGTGATAGACGATGTGATCGACACCAAAAAGGTCGCGCAGGGCGAATGTCAGGCCCTGAACATCGTCAAGCCCGCGGGCCTGTTCCAGTCTCTCCAGAAAGTTGTCCAGCTTCAGCGCCGTCACCAACCACCGCAAGCGGTGTTCCCTTGGTCAACGGCGCGATTTCGGCCTGCGCAACACGCGCAGTCAGCACAAGTTGATCCGCCAACAGCGGCAGATCATTCTTTTGCGCAAAAGCTTGCAGGTCCGATAATACGTCGATGATCCACTTCTGTCCCATTGGCCAGTCTCCTCAAGAGAAGTTAATGATTGGTTAACAACCTATGGTAGCATTGCAGGATTAACGAAACATATCCACCAATTCGGACCCGCCATTTATGGGGAGGGGATGACGCGCCAACCTTTTGAAACAAAAAAGGGCGCGACCCCCATGCAGGTCGCACCCTTAGTTTTACCGAATCGACAGGTGCGCCTAGCGCGGACCGGCGTCCACCGCGTCTTCAAGCGTGCGCAAACCGGTTTTCGGAGACTGGACCAGCACGGCCATATTACCGGGTTTATGTTCGTTCTTGCGCATCTTGGTGTGGGCGGCGGGGATGTCATCCCAGCCAAACACCTCGGACATGCAGGGATCAAGGCGGCGCTCGATCATCAGGCGGTTTGCCGATGCGGCCTGCTTGAGATGGGCAAAGTGGCTGCCCTGAAGACGTTTCTGATGCATCCACATGTAACGCACATCAAACGTGCAGTTGAATCCCGAGGTGCCGGCACAGATCACGACCATGCCACCCTTTTTGCAGACCAGCGTAGACACGGGGAACGTGGCCTCGCCGGGGTGTTCGAACACCATATCGACGTTGTTGCCCTTGCCGGTGATTTCCCAGATCGCCTTGCCGAACTTGCGCGCCTCTTTCAGCCAGTCATTGTATTGCGGCGTGTTCACGGTCGGCAGTTGGCCCCAACAGTTGAAATCCTTGCGATTGATCACACCCTTGGCGCCAAGTCCCATGACAAACTCGCGCTTGTCCTCCTCGGAAATGACACCAATCGCATTGGCCCCTGCCGTGTTGATCAACTGGATCGCATATGATCCCAAACCACCGGACGCGCCCCAGACCAGCACGTTCTGGCCAGGCTTGAGGTCATGCGGTTCATGGCCAAACAGCATCCGGTAGGCCGTGGCGAGGGTCAGCGTATAACACGCGCTTTCTTCCCATGTCAGGTGCTTGGGACGGTGCATCAATTGCTGCGCTTGCACACATGTGAACTGCGCAAACGACCCATCCGGCGTTTCATAGCCCCAAATCCGCTGGCTTTCGGAAAACATCGGATCGCCACCGTTGCATTCCTCGTCGTCGCCATCGTCCTGATTGCAGTGAATGACCACCTCATCGCCAACCTTCCAGCGTTTGACCTTGTCACCCACGGCCCAGACAATGCCGGCCGCGTCGGACCCGGCGATGTGGTAATCGGCCTTGTGCACATCAAAGGGGCTGATCGGGATGCCAAGACCGGCCCAAACGCCATTGTAATTCACACCTGCAGCCATCACGAGAACAAGAACTTCGTGGCTGTCGGGTTGTTTCACATCGACCACTTCGACCTGAAACGCCTGATCAGGTTCACCGTGGCGTTCACGGCGGATCGTCCATGCATACATCTGCGCGGGAACATAACCCATTGGCGGCATTTCACCGACTTCATACAGGTCTTTTTCGGGCGCGGAATAGGTTGCGACTTCAGCGGTCTGATCAAGGGCCATCTTGGTCTCCATCGGTTTCGGGTCCTGTATTCAGGCGATGCGCGCTGCACCGCAGAATCGTTGCGTTCACCTATGCTTAGCAAGTCACTTCGCAAGATTGCAATCCCAAATGGCCACTTTTTGTAATTTTATTACTTTGCCGATGCAGAAATTTCGGGTATTTTTGCTGCGGGTGCATCAAAATGCGCCGCGATCGATGCGGCGTAATATTCCAGAACATCATGCGATTCAGCGGGAACCTGCAAATCGTCGCCGATAAGGCCGCGTTGACGCAACCGCGCCAGCCCATCCGCGATCACCTTATCCAACCCGCGCCTTGGCAAGGGCGCATCGGTGCTGGCAAGCGCGGCCAGATCGGCCTGCACCCTGGCACGTAAATCGTCAGCATCCGTCACGCCAGCCAGCAAGACCCGCGCCACCAGCGGCACAGGCAACACCGGCATCGCGCGGCGAATACGCGCCATCAACTCGTGGCCCACGGCCTCGGTCTGGTCGCCCTCGCGGTCTTGCATGAAATCGGCCAGCGCCAAGGGCTCTCCGAAACTGACCGACGCCGTGCCAAATTTGTCGAACCGGCCCGTGATCCGCTGCCAGAGATGCGACAGCACCGCGCGACAAACCGTGGACAAGGGCGGACGGAACCGGCGCACACCCGATTTGTCGGCGGCAATCAGGAAACGATCCTCAAGCACCCGATCATAGTTCAAGGCGACGGGGACAAAGATCACCTCGCGCCCGTCCGGTTTGAAATCCGACACGATATAGTTAAGCAACCCAAGGCGCGGTTCAGACACCGCACCGGTCAAACTTAGCCCGCCTTCGGGGAACACGGCCTGCGTCACCCCGCCCGCCGTTGCCATCTGCACATACCGCGCAAGCACCTTGCGATAAAGCGCACCGCGCGATTTGCGGCGGATGAAGTAGGCACCCATCATGCGAATGACAGCCGACAGCGGCCAGACCCGCGCCCATTCGCCCACCGCATAGGACAGGGCCGACGCCCGCGACACCAGATAGGTAACCAGCATGTAATCCATATTGCTGCGATGATTCATGACAAAGATGATCGCCGCATCAGGGTTCATCCCCTCAAGCTGTGCGCGGTCAAACACGCCTAACCGGATACGATAAAGCGACCGCGACAACCAGCGCGTCAGTCGCGTGCCAAAGGTAAAATAGGCCGTGGCGGAAAATGACGGTACGATTTCACGGGCATAGCTGCGCGCCTTTTCAAAGGCCACATTTTCGGGGATGCCTTCCTTGCGGGCGTATTCACCGATTTCCAGCACGACCTCGGCGTCATAGATCAACCGCTGGATCATGTCGTAACGGCGCGCCAGCTTGAAGGGTTCAATCGGGCGGGGCAGGCGCGCATTGACCTTGGCGATGACGCGTTCGGCACGGCGTCGGAAAAACCAGCGCACGGATGGGAACAGGAAATGCGACGCAAACGTCACCGCTGCAAACAGCACGATCAGGATCAAGAGCCATAACGGCAGTTGCACGGTTTGCGTCATGGCATGACCTTACAGTGTTCTGCGCTGCCGTAAATCCACCCATGCCGCAATGCAGCGAATTGACAAGGTCATAAAGTGTCGATTATCCATGACTTTGAGAAATAAAATTACCGAACCTGATTCAAGAGGCCGCCCGATGTCGCACCCGCAGAAAGATCGCCCCTGGCTGTTCCGCACCTATGCGGGCCATTCGACGGCAGCAGCCTCCAACGCGCTTTATCGTGGTAACCTTGCCAAAGGGCAAACCGGCCTGTCGGTGGCCTTCGATTTGCCGACGCAAACCGGTTACGACAGCGATCACGAACTTGCCAGGGGCGAGGTTGGCAAAGTTGGCGTGCCGGTCTGCCACCTGGGTGACATGCGCGCGCTTTTTGCTGACATTCCGCTTGATCAGATGAACACTTCAATGACGATCAACGCCACCGCCCCTTGGCTGCTCTCGCTCTATATCGCGGTGGCCGAAGAACAGGGCGCCGATACCGCCGCCCTGCAAGGCACCGTGCAGAACGATATCATCAAGGAATACCTGTCGCGCGGCACCTATATTTGCCCGCCAGAACCGTCCTTGCAGATGATCACCGACGTGGCGGCCTATACCCGCCAACACCTGCCCAAATGGAACCCGATGAACGTTTGCAGCTACCACCTGCAAGAAGCGGGCGCGACACCGGAACAGGAACTGGCCTTTGCGCTGGCCACGGCTACTGCCGTTCTGGACGACCTCAAGGGCAAGGTCGCGCCGGATGATTTCCCCGAAATGGTCGGACGGATCAGCTTTTTCGTCAACGCAGGTATCCGCTTCGTGACAGAGCTGTGCAAGATGCGCGCCTTTGTCGAACTGTGGGATGAAATCTGCCTGACCCGCTATGGTGTCCAAGACCCCAAATTCCGCCGCTTCCGCTACGGTGTGCAGGTCAACTCGCTTGGCCTCACCGAACAGCAGCCGGAAAACAACGTCTATCGTATCTTGCTGGAAACGCTGGCGGTGACCTTGTCGAAAAACGCCCGCGCCCGCGCCGTGCAATTGCCCGCATGGAACGAGGCCCTTGGGCTGCCCCGCCCCTGGGATCAACAATGGTCGCTGCGGATGCAACAAATCCTCGCCTATGAAACCGACCTGCTGGAATTCGGCGATCTGTTTGATGGCAGCCCCGTCGTCACCGCCAAGGTCGATACCCTCAAGGATGGCGCGCGCGCTGAACTGGCGCAGATCGATGCGATGGGCGGGGCCGTGGGCGCGATTGACTACATGAAATCCCGTCTTGTCGAAAGCAACGCCGCGCGTATCGCCGCCATTGAATCGGGCGAAACAACGGTTGTTGGCGTCAACAAATGGACGGCTGGCGAACCCTCGCCACTGACTGCTGGCGACGATGCGATCATGGTCGCCGACAAGAACGCCGAGGCCGATCAACTGGCCCGCCTTACCGCGTGGAAGGCCACGCGCGACGATGCCGCGGTGCGTACCGCCCTTGCCGATCTGCGCGCCACGGCCAAGGCTGGCGACAACGTCATGCCCCCCTCGATTGCCTGCGCCAGGGCTGGTGTCACGACCGGCGAATGGGCCGATGTGATCCGCGCCGTGCATGGCCAGTATCGCGGACCAACCGGCGTAAGCCACAACCCGTCCAACCGCACCGAAGGGCTGGACGATATCCGTGACCGCGTTGCAGCCGTCAGCCAGCGCCTTGGGCGGCGCCTGAAATTTCTCGTCGGGAAACCCGGCCTTGACGGGCATTCCAACGGGGCCGAACAAATCGCAGCACGTGCCCGCGATTGTGGCATGGATATATCCTACGAAGGCATCCGCCTGACCCCCGCTGAAATTGTCGCAGCCGCACAAAAGGACGACGCCCATGTGATCGGTCTGTCCATCCTGTCGGGTTCGCATATCCCGCTGATCGGCGAGGTCATCGCGCAGTTGGACGCAGCCGGTCTTGGCCATATTCCGATCGTCGCTGGCGGGATCATTCCCGAAGACGACGCTGCGCAATTGCGGGTAATGGGTGTCGCGCGGGTCTATACGCCAAAGGATTTCGAATTGAATAGCATCATGGATGATATCGTCACCCTGGCCGATCCCACCGAAGTGGCCGCGCAATAGATCAATTCGGCGGTGAATTGCGCTTTTGGTCAGGCCAGAAGGAATTGAATCGTCAAAGTCGAATTCACCCGTTATGACGCGTCCAATAACGATGTATTGGACAATATCATGAAAATCGACCTTACAAAAATGAACCGCAAAGAACTTGAAAAACTGGCGGGCGATGTCGACAAGGCAATCGGCCAAGTCGAAAAGCAGGAATTGAAAGCCGCCCGCGCCGCCGCTGAAAAAGCTGCACGCGCACACGGATTTTCCCTGGCACAGGTGACTGGCAGCACTCCGACTGCAAAGAAGACAAAAAAGGGCGGCATGAAATCCGCGCCGAAATACGCCAACCCCGCAAACAAGGACCAAACCTGGACAGGCAAGGGCCGCCAGCCCGATTGGTATAAATCGGCAATTGCCGCCGGAATGTCCGCCGACGATATGGCGATTTAAGCACGCTATTCCAACAAGGTAACAAGATCCTCATAGCGATAGCTGGGTGCGATCTTGCCCATATCGCCCGGGACAAAATTTACATCTGCGGGCAGGCACCCCAGCCCGCAGATTTGCGAGATCACCATATCACCCGTATCGAGATACCACAGCCGCCCGCCGGGCGTTGCAACGTAGCCGTCGATTCCTTCTTCCTCATCACCCTCGATATCATCGGTGCTGGGCACTTCGTTGTAATAATTGGGCGAATAGGCACCATGCGTGTGATACGACGCGGTAATGACATCAATATTGGCGGGGTCATCCGCAAGGCAACTTTCCGCGTCCCCGCGTGTCGGCGGCGAGGCCACCAATTCGCCCGCCCCGTCAAATCCGATATAGCCGCAATATTCTGCGTTTTCGGTGATCGAGCGCATCTGAACCCCGGCCAGCAGCTCCTGCGCAAAGGCCTGTTCAATCCCGTCCTGCGCTGCGACACCATGCGCAGCAAAACCCAGAATCGGCACGATCAACAGCCGCTTATTCGCCAAGTTTCTCAAGCAACTCGTCATAGGTATATGCCTTTTCAATAGTGCCGTTGATACCTTTGTAAAATAGCGTCGCACGTGGAAGGCAACCAATCCCGCAAACCATCCGCGTTTGATTGTCCTTGGAATCGACAAACCACAACCGCCCGCCCGGCGTGGCCACCCAACCGTTGATCCCCAGTGCGCGGTCGCCCTGCATATCCACATCACTTGGCACCTCGTTGAAGTAGCCGGTATCAAAAGTGCCATGTGTGTGAAAAGACGCGATCACGACCATGTCGCTGGGCCAGACCGGCAGACAGCTGGCTTGGGTGCCCGCCTCTGGTTCGGTCGCGCCAAGGCTGCCATCGGGGTAGCGCCCGATATAGCCGCAGTATTCACGCTCTTTGCGAAATGACACCGGCTGCAGGTCTTCGAGAACCCCCATGACGAAATCAATTTCTTCCCATGAAGGATCGACACCCGGCCGCGCCGTCACTGCAAAAGGCAGCACCGCGATACAGGTCGCAAGGCGCAGGGCGCGCATGAAATCAGCCATTGGTTTCTCTCACATCTCAAGATACCCATTCAGGATAGTCACAAAATCAGGGGTTCGCCACATGACAATCCACATCGGAGCAAAGCCGGGCGACATCGCCGAAACCGTCCTGATGCCGGGCGATCCGTATCGTGCCAAATGGGCCGCCGAGGCCTTTCTGGAGAACGCCGTCTGCGTGAACGAAGTGCGCGGCATGCTGGGATTCACCGGCACATGGAAAGGCAACCGCGTAACCATCCAGGGGTCTGGCATGGGGATGCCTTCGCTGTCGATCTATGCCAACGAACTGATCACCGAATACAACGCGCAGACGCTGATCCGCATCGGATCATGCGGCGGGATGCAGGACCATGTGGGCGTGCGCGACGTGATCCTTGCGACAACGGCATCAACGCTTTCGACCCCCTCGCGCGGGATATTCAAAGACCTGAACTTTGCGCCGACCGCCGACTTCGATCTGCTGCACAAGGCCTATCACGCCGCCGGGGCGCTCAAGGTCAAGACCCATGTGGGTGGGATCTATTCATCGGACGTGTTCTATGACGAACGCCCCGATCTGACCGAACAAATGCAGCGCCACGGCATTTTGGGCGTCGAAATGGAAGCGGCTGAACTGTATATCCTTGCGGCCCGGCACAAGCGCCGCGCCCTGGCCGTGCTGACTGTCAGCGACCACCTGATCACCCACGAAGCCTTGCCGGCAGATCAACGCGAGCGCAGTTTTGGCGATATGGTCGATATCGCGCTGACCGCGGCGTTCAGTTAAACCGGTCTGGTCCAAAAGGGGCCAGCAGTTCATCGCGCTGGCCGTGCAGAATGTCCTGCGCGGCCAGTTTGCCAACCAGCGGCCCCAACGTGATGCCGCTGTGCATCGCCGCCATATAAAGCCCCCGAACCCCGCGCGCTGCCCCGATCACCGGAAAGCCGTCAACCGGCACCGGGCGCTGGCCGGTCATGATCGACGCGACCTTCAGGTCAGGCACCGATGGCAGACGCGCGCGCAGCCTTTCCAGCATCTTGGCGGCGAAATCGGCCGGGCTTTCGCCCAAGTCCTCGTCAAGCCCGCCACCGCTGAACACCTCGCCCATGATGATACGGCCATCGTTTTCCTGCCGGAAATGGATATCGGGCGACATGATCACGTGGCGCAGGATCGGGGCCAAGGGCGCGGTATGCACGATCACGCCGGTCTTGTTGTCCATCGGCAGGCGCACGCTGACCTTTGCCAGCAGATCACCGCTGGCAACCCCCGTGGCAACCACCACATCATCGGCTGTCACATCACCAAAACTCGTCGTCACGCCGGTGACATGATCGCCATGCGTCACAATCCCCGTAACCTCGCACCCGGCAACCACGCTTGCCCCCCATCCTGCGGCGGCCGCAAGCAGGGCGCGCGTCATGCCCTCGCCGTCTGCTGCGCCTTCGACACTGGTGCGGATGCACTGCGCAGGCGGGTCGGCGACATTGGGTTCCAGCGCACGAAACCCGGACGCATCAACCAATTCGGCCTCGTATCCAAACGCCTGCAATTCAGCGAAATGCGCATCGAAATCCGCGCCGCTGTCTTCCCACCACAGGCTGCCGTGCCAACGAACGGGTGCCTGGGCCCCGATCCGGTCAGCCACATCGTGAAAGGCATCAATCGCTGCGCGGCGCAGGCGGAAATAGGCGGGCGTTTCGGCGAAATTCGCGTTGATCCATCCAAACGATTTACCACTGGCCCCGCTGGCCGGTGCGACTGCCTCAAGCACGGTCACATCCGCGCCACCCTCGGCCAGATGCAGGGCGATCGACGCGCCGACGATCCCCGCGCCCACAACGATGACCTTCCGGGTCATGATGGACGCCGAAACACAGTTGGAAACCAGTCTTCGCGCAGCTTTTGCCCAACGGACATGCCGTGCCCCGGAAACGGCGGTGACGTGGGGCCGGGGCGCTGCACATAACGCGCATCATCGCCCAACAAACGCAGCGAAAACGCTCGCCTGCGCGCCGCCGCTTCATTGCCGCGCGCGCCGTGCAAAATGCCATAGTTAAAGGCCACTGCATCGCCCGGTTCCATGGGCCACTCCCGGATATCCATACCCTCGCCGTCAGGGTCCGGCACTGGCATATAGGCATCATCGTCGGGGTAGAAATTCGTCTCGGACAGCCAGCGCGTTGGCAACACCGGCTTTGGCCACAAATGCGATCCTGCAACACAGCGCAGGGATGCATCCGTCACCGGATCGACGGGCGACCAAAAGCTGACGTTCTGCACGCCATCGACAAAGTAATACGGCCCGTCCTGATGCCAGGGGGTTGGCTTGCTTGTGCCCGGTTCCTTGACCAGCACGTGATCGTGAAACACCTGCACGGCCTGCGATGCCATCAGATCGGCAGCCACTTCCGCAGCCGGAGACTGCCGGATTACCTCCGCGAACTCAGGGATGCGCGTCCAATTGCAGTAATCATCAAAAAAGCGCCCCGCCTCGCCCTCTTTCAGGTTCTCGGCGGCATAAGGGCCGGGGTCAGCCATATTGCGGTCAATGCCAGCGCGGATCGTTTCCACGTGATCGGCAAACAGCCCCCTGACCAGCACAACCCCGTCGCGCTGGTAGGCGGCAATCATTTCTTCGGTGACAAGTGCGTGTGGCATCGTAAACTCCCGTTGGCACAAGTATGATCATGCCCGCCGCCAATGCCAAGGACACCAGATGAGCGACCTGCAAAAAACCACTGAAATCCTGCGCGATCTGATCGGCTTTCCTACGGTATCCGTGGACAGTAATCTGGCAATGATCGACCACCTTGCGACCCTTTTGGCGGACGCGGGCGCGCGCATCGACATCCAGCGTGATCCGACCGGCAAAAAGGCCAACCTGTTCGCCACCCTTGGCCCCGAAGGGGACGGCGGGATCATCCTTTCGGGCCACACAGATGTGGTGCCTGTCGCCGATCAGGACTGGTCCAGCGACCCGTTCGTGATGGATGAACGGGACGGCGCAGTGTTCGGGCGTGGCACCTGTGACATGAAAGGGTTTATCGCCGCCTGCGTTGCGATGGCCCCCACATTCGCGGCCGCGGTCACCACCCGCCCGCTGCATTTCGCCTTTACCTATGACGAAGAAACCGGCTGCATCGGCGGCGGTGCCCTGGTGGAAAACCTGCGCGAAAAGGGGCTGCGTCCGGCGCTGGCCATCATCGGCGAACCCACCGAAATGCGCGTGATCGAAGGGCACAAAGGCTGCTTTGAATACACCACCCATTTCACCGGGCTTGAAGGGCACGGATCATCCCCCGATCTGGGCGTGAACGCCGTGGAATACGCCGCGCGCTATGTTGCCCGCCTGCTTGACCTCAAGGACCGTCTGCGCGCCCGCGCCCCGGCCGACAGCCGCTTTGACCCAGCGTGGACAACGATCAACACCGGCGGACTACATGGCGGCGTGGCCCATAACGTGATCCCGGGCAAGGCGCATGTGGATTGGGAAATGCGCCCCGTGCAACCTGGCGACGCCGAACTGGTGAAACGCGATCTGCATGAGTATTGCGCCAACCACCTGCTGCCAGCGATGCAAGCCATCGACCCCAGCGCCACGATCCGCACCGAAACCTGGGGCGAAGTTGTGGGGCTGGAGCCGATGATCGCGAACGCCGCGCGCGATCTGGTGATGGAACTGACCGGCGCGAACGGGGCTGACACCGTACCCTTTGGCACCGAAGCGGGGCTGTTTCAGACCCTCGGGATGGATGTGGTCGTCTGCGGGCCGGGGTCAATCGCGCAGGCGCATAAACCCGATGAATTCATCGCGTTGGACCAACTTGATCAGTGCGTGACCATGCTGCACCGGCTGACGGCGCGGCTTTAACCTTCAAGCCCCTTAAGGATCGGACAGTCGGGTCTGTCGTCGCCTGCGCAGGCCGTCACCAAATCCGAAAGGGTCGCGCGCATCGCCTGCAAGCCCGTGATCTTGAGGTCAATCTCGGCCAGATGATCCTTGGCAATCTGGCGCACATCGCCACTGGCGCGGCTGCGGTCTTCCCAAAGGGTCAACAAGGCGCGGCAATCCTCGATTGAAAACCCCAAGCCCCGCGCATTGCCCAGAAACGCCAGTTTGTGCGCATCACTATTGCGAAATTCGCGATAACCATTTGCGGCGCGCTGTGGCGTGACCAACCCGATATCCTCGTAGTAGCGGATCGTCTTGGCGGGCAGGCCGGTGCGGTTGCTGACTTCACCGATATTCATGGTTGCACCCAACGCAGCCGCAGCGCGTTCCCCAGCACCAGAACGCTTGACAGCGCCATCGCCCCCGCAGCCAGTTGTGGGGAAAGCATCACGCCCCAAAGCGGGAACAGGATGCCCGCCGCAACGGGGATCAACAGCACGTTATAGCTGAACGCCCAGACAAGGTTCTGTTTGATATTGCGCAGCGTCGCTCGGCTGATGGCAATCGCATTGCCCACGCCGGACGGATCGCCCGCCATCAGCACCACATCCGCACTTTCAACGGCCACATCCGTGCCGGTGCCAATCGCCACGCCCACATCCGCGGTCGCCAGCGCGGGCGCATCATTGATCCCGTCCCCGACAAAGGCGACTTTGGTTCCGCCGCCTTGCAGGGCCTTCACGGCATCGACTTTACCCTCGGGCAGCACCTCGGCGACGACCTGATCAATGCCCAACTCATCCGCGATATGCTGCGCTGTGGCCGCCATATCGCCGGTGATCATCGCAACACGCAGCCCCTGCGCATGCAGAGCCGCAACAGTGGCTTTGGCATTCGGCTTGGCCTTGTCGGCCACGGCCATGACGCCTACCGCCTGCCCATCAACCGCGACCAGCATCGGGGTCTTGCCTTGTCGCGCCAACCTGTCGGTCATCTCGGACAGGGGCGCCGCATCGACACCTTCGCGCGTCAGCAGGCGTGCGGCGCCAACCAGCACGGTGCGCCCGTTGATCTGCGCGCTCAAGCCGAACCCCGTGATCGCGGTGAAATCCTTGACCACCGGCAGGGTCAGACCCTTGTCCTTGGCCGCTTGCACCACCGCACGCCCCAAGGGGTGTTCCGACAGTGCCTCCACGGCCGCAACCTGTGCCAAAAGCCCATCCTCGTCACCGTTCAGCGCCATGATATCCGTCAAAACGGGCCGCCCCTCGGTGAGGGTGCCTGTCTTGTCAAAGGCCACGACTTCGACGCCCTGCAGCGCCTGCAAAGCATCACCCTGACGGAACAATACGCCCAATTCCGCCGCCCGTCCCGTGCCGACCATAATCGACGTAGGCGTGGCCAGCCCCATCGCGCAGGGGCAAGCGATGATCAGCACCGACACGCCCGCAACCAACGCAAATGGCAAGGCAGGAGCAGGGCCGAACAAAAACCATACCCCGACAGTGACGGTGGCGATGACCATCACCACAGGCACGAACCACGACGTGATCCAGTTCACCAGGTCCTGCACCGGAAGCCGTGCGCCCTGGGCTTCTTCGACCATCGAAATGATCCGCGCCAGCATCGTGTCCGCGCCCACCGCCGTGGCCCGCATCCGCAACGCACCGTTGCCGTTGACCGTGCCACCGACAAGCGTCGTGCCCTTGGTCTTTTCAACGGGCAGCGGTTCGCCGGTGATCATGCTTTCGTCGACCCAGCTTTCGCCTTCGCGCAGGATACCATCGACGGCGATCCGCTCACCAGGGCGGATCACCAGAATATCGCCATATTGCACGTCGTCCACCGCGATCTCGACCACCTCACCGTCGCGTTCAATACGTGCTGTCGCAGGGCGCAATCCGACCAGTTTGCGAATGGCCGCACCAGTGCGTCCCTTGGCGCGCGCCTCAAGCCAGCGACCCAGCAGGATCAGCGTGATAATCACCGCCGCCGCTTCGTAATAAACGACAACCGTGCCTTCGGGCAGCCACTGCGGTCGAAACACGGCGACAGTCGAAAACAGCCAGGCCGCACCTGTGCCCAGAACCACCAGCGCGTTCATATCTGGCGCACCGCGCAACAAGGCAGGGACACCCTTGGTAAAGAAACTGCGCCCGGGAATGGCCAGCACAATCGTCGCCAGCACAAACTGGATCAGCCAACTTTCCTGCATGCCAATATTGCTGTTTACCCAAGTATGGATGATGGGAAACACATGGCCACCCATTTCAACAACAGCGACCGGAAAAGTCAGCACCGCTGCAAAAAGCACATTCCAGCCAATGCGACGCGCGTCTTGCGCATGGCGGTCAACGGGCTGTGCGCCATCATTGATCGGGGTGGCGTCATATCCAACACCGCGCACGGCGGCAATCAACCCGGCAGGATTATCGGTCAGCGTCGTGACACTCGCGACCCCGCTCGCCAGGTTCACGCTGGCCGTGACAACGCCCGACACCCCGTTCAACGCGGCCTCGACCTTGGCAAGACAAGAGGCACAGGTCATGCCCTCAATCTGCAAGCGCTGCTTGCGCGGCACCGCCGGATATCCCGCCTCAAGCAAGGCTCCGCTGACCGCGCGGGCCGTTTCATCACCATCAATCGTGACACGCGCGCTCGAGTTGGCAAGGTTCACTTCAGCGCGGGATACGCCCTGCACAGCGGCAATCGCCTTTTCGGCGCGCCCCACGCAACTGCCGCAGGTCATCCCGTCAATTTCAAAATTCAATGTCGTCTGCATGCCCATTTCGGGACTCCTTGCCGTAAGTTCAACGTGCACTTAAACGTTCTAGTCACGGGAAGGTCAAGGGGTCAGCGCCCTAAATCGAACACCTCGTCTGGAAAATATTTCTCAAGACGAATATCGGCCGTGCGCGCATGGCCTTCCATCCCTTCAAGTCGCGAGATCCGCGCGGTCGCTTCGGCCACGGGGCGGGCGGCGTCACGGCTGGATCGCTGCCAGGTAACCGTCTTGAAAAACTTGCCCACCGACAGCCCGCCGGTATAGCGCGCGGCACCGCTGGTCGGCAAAACGTGGTTGGGGCCGGACGCCTTGTCACCAAAGGCTACCGTCGTTTCCTCGCCCAGAAAAAGTGACCCATACGCCGAAAGCCGCGCCAGCCACCAATCCAGATCGGCGCATTGCACATGCAGGTGTTCGGGCGCGTATCTATCAGAGACCTGCGCCATTTCCTCGGGGGTGTCGCACAGAACAACCTCGGCGTAATCGGCCCATGCGGCGCGGGCGTTCTCGGCGTTGACTTGCGGCAAAGCATCAATCAACGCAGGCACGCGCGCCATCACATCAGCGGCCAGATCGGCACTGTCGGTGACCAGCCAGACCGGTGAATTATAGCCATGCTCGGCCTGCCCGACCAAATCGCAGGCCACCAGGGCTGGGTCGGCCAGCCCATCGGCAAGAATCAACAAATCGGTTGGCCCCGCGACCATGTCGATCCCGACAGAACCAAACAAAATGCGCTTGGCCTCGGCAACGAACTGGTTTCCGGGGCCGACCAGAATATCGGCCTTGGGCAGACCGAACAGGCCCAGCGCCATCGCCGCCACGGCCTGCACACCGCCCATGTTCAGAATCGCATCGGCACCGCAGGCGTCCATCGCATACAGAATTTCCGCCGGTATCCCGGTATCGGGACGGGGCGGCGAACAGGCGGCGATATGGCCGACACCCGCGACTTTGGCGGTGGTCACGGTCATCATCGCGCTGGCGATATGGGCATAGCGCCCGCCCGGCACGTAACAGCCCGCCGCGCTGACGGGAATCTGGCGCTGCCCCGCCAACAGACCCGGCAAAATCTCGACCTCCATGTCGTGGATCGTTTCGCGCTGGGCCTCGGCGAAACGCTGGATGTTGTCACGGGCAAAGCGGATATCGTCGCGGGTCTGTTGCGGCACTTGCGCAATCGCGGCCTCCAGATCATCGCGCGTCAGAACCGGCGCACCTGTCCACCCATCAAACCGCTGGGCCATCGCGCGGGCGGCCTCCTCGCCACCTGTTTCAATCTCGGCCAGAAGTTTGCGCACAGCCGCGCGCACGTCCTGCTGATCGGTTTGTGCCGTGCGGTCTGCTTTCTTGAGATACGTTGCCATGTTGCCCCCGTTGTTTGCGCCAAACCTAGGGCCGCCCATGCAAAAGGGGCAGTGGTTTTCACACCCCTGCCCCGGTTTGTTCGTTTTTCTGAAAACAGCTTTTGGCGATCCTAGCCCTTGCCCTTCCAAGGCACCAACAACCGTTCGGCCCAGCGCATCAGCATATCGATGCTGAACCCGATGATCCCGATCAGGATGATACCCGCGATCACGATCGACGTGATCTGGAATTTCGAGGCGGTCATGATCATCATACCCGCACCTTTTTCGGCGGCGACCAGTTCAGCGGCCACAACCGTGCCCCAGCACACCCCCATCGCCACCCGCGCGCCGGTAAAGATTTCCGGCAAAGAGTTGGGGATGATCACATGGCGCATGATCTGCCATTTTGATGCGCCCAGACTATAGGCGGCGTGAACTTTGGTGATGCGCACGCCCGACACGCCGGACCGCGCGGCAATCGCCATGATCCAAAGGGCCGCGAGGAACAGCAGGATGATCTTGCCGACCTCGCCAATCCCCGCCCACAGGATCACCAGCGGAATCAGGGCCAAGGGCGGCACCGGCCGCATGAATTCCACGATCGGGTCAAACCAGCCACGAAACCAGTTCGACAGCCCCATCGCATAGCCCAGCGGAATGCCGACCAACGCGCCTAGAATAAAGCCGATGATCACGCGAAACAGTGAATACCCCAAGTGTTCGGCCAGCGTCGAATTGCGGAAACCATCGGTCGAGATTTCCTTGATCCTTGCCCAGACATCCTCGGGCGGGGGCAGCCAGATCGGCTCCATCTGCCAGCCCTTGTCGGGGGCGATGTTCAGCGTTCCACGGCTTGTCAGGCTGACCTGGGCAAAGCCCACATCAACAGGGCTGCCCTGCGCAATCGGTTCGCCGTTGATGGCGGTGATCACCGCCCCATCGTCACGGGTCAGCGCATCATTGGCATCCCAACGGACCAGTTCACTGCGGTAGGCTTGAATGGCGACACTGTCATTCTCGCCAGTGGTTTCAGGCGCATCCGTGTCTTCGCCCAATGGGAAAACCACCACGTCGACGGTGGCTTGCGCCGTCTGGCCGCTGTCATCCTCGGCGGTATAGGTAAAGCTGCCCGTGCCGGTATAGGCACCGGGGACATGCAGAAAAGACGGGATCCAGTTCGATCCGGTAAATGACCCCCACATCACGAATATGAACAGGACAGACACGACCGATGCGACCGTGTTCGAGGACACAGCACTTTCATCGCCAAACGTCACGGTCTTCAGCGAGCTATAATCGTGTTTGGGGGTCAGGAACCGCTTGATCGCAGTCCAGATCACCGCCGTCAGCAGCACAATCCCGACGTAGGCAGCGATATAGGGCACGGCATAGGCAAGCGTTTGCAGCACAAGAACAAGCTCGGTCCATAGATCAAGTAATAACGTCATGCTCCTGCCTCCGTGCGACCCATGATTTCTTCTTCCATATCCCAGATCATCGCCAGAATTTCTTCGCGGGTCTTGTTATAATCGGGGTGTTTCTTGATCTCGCGCAGGTCGGCATCCACACCCATGTCGGCAAACGGCAGGCGATATTCCTTGTGAATCCGGCCCGGGCGCGGGGCCATGACCAACAGGCGCTCGCCCAACAGCAAGGCTTCCTCGACCGAGTGGGTGATCAGGATGATCGTCTTGCCCGTCTCTTTCCACAGCTTCAGCACCAGCCCCTGCATCTTTTCACGGGTCAGCGCATCAAGCGCGCCCAATGGTTCATCCATCAGGATCACGTCAGGATCGTTGGCCAGACAGCGCGCCAGCGCCACGCGCTGCTGCATCCCGCCGGACAATTCGTAAATCGCTTTTTCCTTGAATTCTTGCAGGCCCACCACATCCAGCAGGTGGTCAACATTTTCAATGTAATCGCGCGGACGCTTTCCGGCCATGCGCGGGCCAAAACTGACATTCTCGCGCACCGACATCCATTCAAACAGCGCGCCCTGCTGAAACACCATACCGCGTTCCGCATCCGGCCCCTGCACCACATGGCCATTCAATTCGATCTGCCCCTCGGTCGGAGCCAGAAAACCCGCGACGATATTCAGCAATGTCGTCTTGCCACAGCCCGAGGGGCCAAGCACGCTCATCAGCTCGCCCTGTTTGATATCAAGGGTCACGTCCTTGAGCGCTTGCACCGAACTGCCGTTCGGCAAGTCAAAGCGCATTGATATGTTCTTGATGTGTAGTCCGCTCATACCCTGCCCCAAAGTGTTTTCGGAAAGGCCACCGCACGGGTGGTTTTGCCGAAAACGCCTGAATGGGAACGGCGGCGCAGGCTCTCCCGCGCCGCCAATCTGGTCTTACATATCTGCGGCAGCGGCCAGTGGGCCCGCGTTCACAGCACCTTCGTAGCTATCCAGCGCCGAATCGATGGAGCCAGAGGCCACAAACACATCTGCCACGCCCTTCATGAAGTTGGCAGCATTGCCACCCAACCAGGCCGCGCTCAGTTGGTCCTCAACACTTGGGAAGACGAACGTTGCCATCGTTTCAGCGGTGGCACCTTCATCCATACCCGCGTCCTGCGCGATGACCGGCAGCATCGCTTCGGCGTCTGCGCCACCGGCGTTCCACATAGCGTTGGCTTGGGCAGTGACAGCCAGGAACTTGGCGACCAGTTCGGGTTCTTCGGCGGCAAAATCAGCCGGCGCGGTTGTCGCGTCAAACACAAGAATACCCAGTTCGGTCTTTTCATCACCGCTCAGCAGCACGTTGCCGTGCTCTAGCATACGGCGCAGCGCGCCGCCCCAACCACAGGCCATATCAACCTGACCCTGTGCCAGCGCGGCAGCACCGTCAGCGGGGGCCATGTCAACAACTTCAAGGCTACCCAGGTCGACGCCGAAATAGTCCATCTGACGCAGGAAACCATAGTGCGCGGCGGTGCCAAGCGGCACAGCAACCTTTGATCCGGCCAGATCAGCGGCAGTCGAAGCGTCAATCTCGCGGCTTTCGGCGACAACACAGTTATCGTTGTCGGCATAAGACACAGCCACATCAAGCACCTGAATGTCCTGACCCGCGGATGTTGCGACCACGAAGGGCGGGATACCCTGACTGACAGAAAGCTGAACATCGCCGGATGCCATCGCCGCGGACATTGCCGTGCCAGTGTCAAAGCTGACCCAGTTGATGGTCACGCCCATCGCTTCGTCATACATGCCGTTGACCTTGGCGTATTGGAACGGCATCGGCCACTCAAGGAAATACCCGACGGTGATTTCGCTCAGGTGGGCTTCGGCCAGCGCAGCCTGTGCGCCGCCAAGAAGTGCAAGGCCAGCAGCCGCACCCATCAGTTTAGAAGTGAGTTTCATTTATCGTCTCCCATGTTGGTGACCCTTGCGGGCCGGATTACGCCGGGCAGGTTTACCCTGCCTCAATCGTTGGTTTTGCCCCGATACCAGAGCGGTCCGACGTTAAACGAAGCACGTTTCGTGCCGTTGTCCAACCCCGGAATAGCAAAAGGCCCATCCGGTATGATCCGGATGGGCCCGACACCTAGGCCGGAATGGCCTCGATCGTCTTGCGAAGTTTATCGACAATCTCGTCGATGTGCTTCTCCTCGCTGATGAACATCGGCGCAAGAATCGCATTGTCGCCGGTGAATTTGATGTGACACCCGTTCCAGAACAGATCGGTCTGGGCGGCAACCCCGCGCAGCCCCGGTTTGTCTCCCGGATAAAGCTCGACACCGGCCATCATGCCAATGGTGCGGATGTCCTTGACCAGATCAAGTTCGGCCAGCTCCATCACCGCCTTTTCAAAATAGGGAGCCATGTCATTGGCGCGCTCAAACAGCTGTTCTTCGCGGTAGATCGCCATGCTCGCCAGTCCGGCAGCACAGGCGGCAGGGTGGCCGGAATAGGTATAGCCGTGGAACAGTTCGATCCCGCCCATCGCCGCCTTATCGGTCACGGTTTCATAGATATCGTCGCGCACGGCGACCGCACCCATCGGCATCGACCCGTTGGTCAGCGCCTTGGCCATCGTCATGATATCCGGCGTCACATCAAAGGCGTCGGCGGCAAATGTGCCACCCACACGGCCAAAGCCCGTGATCACCTCGTCAAATACCAGCAACAAGCCGTGCTTGTCACACAATTCGCGCAACCGCTTAAGGTATCCCTTGGGCGGGGGCAGCGTGCCGCACGATCCTGCAACCGGTTCGACGAACACGGCCGCGATTGTTTCCGCGCCGAAATTGTCGACGATCCGCTGCAAATCTTCGGCACGATCCGCGCCCGTGGTCCGGCAACCGGGCGTTTTCATTTCCTCGTCAGTCCATGTGTGACGCATGTGGACGACACCGGGCATCGTCACCGAAAACGCGCGCCGGTTATTCACCAGCCCGCTCAGGGCGACACCGCCGATGTTGACGCCATGATAGGCTTTTTCGCGACTGATAAAATGGCGCGCATTCTTGCCGCAGGCCGTGTTGTAGGCCATGACGATTTTCAACGCGGTATCCACCGCTTCAGACCCCGAATTGACAAAGAAAATCTTGTTGATCCCCTCGGGCGTCATCCGCGCAATTTCTTCGGCCAGGGCAAAAGACAGCGGGTGCCCCGTGCCAAAGGGCGACGCGAAGGTCAGATCCTGCATCGCCTTGTGGACCGATTCGATGATTTTCGGATGGCAATGACCCGCAGGCGAACAAAACAGACCCGATGACCCGTCAATGACCGTGCCACCCTTGTGGTTCGTCATGTAAACGCCTTTTGCTTCAGTGATTAAGCGGGGATCCTTCTTGAAGCCACGGTTGTCCGTGAAGGGCATCCAGAACTCCTCGAGAGAGTTGTTTTTAGCGTCGAGAGCCATGACGGCGACCTCCGGTAAAGGATTAAGATTGCAGAACGCTAGCCTTAGGCAGCGGATTCCTTTACATCCAGATTGAACCGCAATTTATATCCAGATCGGCACGATGGCGATTTCCGAAGAAACCTTCTTTCTGGACCCGCAGGCGCAGGGCACGCTGCAAAGCCAGATTCAGACAATGGTCGCCGAAGGGATTTTGTCCGGCCGGTTCCGCCGTGGCGAAAAACTGCCCAGTTCGCGCAAGCTGGCGCAGCACCTAGGGATCAGCCGAATCACCGTGACGCTTGCCTATACCGACCTGCTGGCCGACGATTACATCGCCGCGCGCGGGCGCTCGGGCTATTTCGTGTCCGACAATGCGCCCGAACCGCCCAGCTTTCCCGCGCAGGCCGCCGGGGTTGGCAGCGTCGACTGGACCCGCGCGATCGGCCAACGCTTTACCGGCAGCGAACCCCATTCCAAACCCCGCGATTGGGCCAGTTTTCGCTATCCTTTCATTTATGGGCAGGCGGACCCAACCCTGTTTGACAGCGCCAATTGGCGGCTTTGCGCACTCGAGGCTTTGGGCAAAAAGGATTTTGACGCGCTGACCACCGATTATAACGATCAGGACGATCCCAAGCTGATCGAATTCATCGCCCGCCAAACCCTGCCGCGGCGCGGCATACTGGCCAAGCCCGATGAAATCCTGCTGACGCTTGGCGCGCAGAACGCACTATGGTTAACCGCGCAGGTATTGCTGACCAGCCGCCGCCGCGCCGTCGTCGAAGACCCCTGCTACCCCGCGTTGCGCGCCATCCTGACCCATTCGCGCTGCCATCTGACGGCCCTGCCCGTCGATCGCGATGGACTGCCGCCGGATGCATTGCCGCCCGATACCGACGTTGTTTTCACCACACCCAGCCACCAATGCCCGACCACATCCACCATGCCGATGCTGCGCCGCCAATCCCTGCTTGACCGGGCCGAGCGCGACAATTTTCTGATCGTCGAGGATGACTACGAATTTGAGATGTCCTTCCTCAAGGCCCCCTCGCCTGCCTTGAAATCCCTCGATCGGAACGGGCGGGTGATCTACGTCGGCTCATTCTCGAAATCGCTGTTTCCAGGCTTGCGGCTTGGCTACCTTGTCGGTCCCGCGCCCTTTATCCGCGAAGCCCGCGCCCTGCGCGCCAGCGTGTTGCGTCACCCGCCCGGACATATTCAGCGCACGACCACCTATTTCCTGTCGCGGGGCCACTACGACGCGCTGATCCGGCGCATGGGCAAGGCCTATTTCGACCGCCGCCGCGTCATGGATAACGCCATCGCCGATCACGGGCTGACAGTTGCTGGCGCGGGCAGTTTCGGCGGCTCGTCCTTTTGGATGCGCGCGCCTGATCAGGTTGACACGACCAAACTTGCCGCGACCCTTGCAGGCAGCGGCGTCCTGATCGAACCGGGCCAACCCTTCTTTGCCGCCAATGACCCGCCCAAAAACTATTACCGGCTCGCCTATTCGTCGATCCCCAGCACCCGCATTCCCGACGGGATTGCCCGGATCGCCACTGCCATCACAGCGACAACTGGCCATACCTGACCCAATCAACTGGCCCTACTGAATCAGCGGCTCAATTCATAACCTCGCGCGACATCCCAACCAAGGATCCTCCAGATGAAAATGACCACCGAAGAAGCCTTTGTTAAAACGCTCCAGAAACACGGTATCGAACACGCCTTTGGAATCATCGGGTCGGCCATGATGCCGATCTCTGATCTGTTCCCGCAGGCCGGCATCCAGTTCTGGGATTGCGCCCACGAAGGTTCGGCAGGCATGATGTCTGACGGCTACACCCGCGCCACCGGCAAGATGTCGATGATGATCGCGCAGAACGGCCCCGGCATCACCAATTTCGTGACCGCCGTGAAAACCGCCTATTGGAACCACACGCCCCTGCTGCTGGTCACGCCGCAAGCGGCCAATAAAACCATTGGCCAGGGCGGCTTCCAGGAAGTCGAACAGATGAAACTGTTTGAAGACATGGTCGCCTATCAGGAAGAAGTGCGCGACCCGACCCGCGTCGCCGAAGTCCTGACCCGCGTGATCGCCAAGGCCAAACGCCTGTCCGGCCCTGCGCAGCTAAACATCCCGCGTGATTTCTGGACGCAAGTGGTCGATGTTGAAATCCCCGATCCGGTTGAATTTGAAACCTCTCCGGGCGGCGAAAACTCGATCAAGGCCGCCGCCGACCTGATCTCGGGCGCGAAAAACCCCGTCATCCTGAACGGCGCCGGTGTCGTGCTGTCGCAGGGCGGGATAGCGGCGTCGATGGCGCTGGCCGAACGGCTGGATGCACCGGTCTGCGTTGGCTACCAGCACAATGACGCCTTTCCGGGCAGCCACCCGCTGTTTGCCGGTCCCCTGGGCTACAACGGGTCCAAGGCAGGGATGGAGTTGATCAAGGGCGCAGACGTCGTCGTCTGCCTTGGCACCCGCCTCAACCCGTTCTCGACGCTGCCGGGATACGGGATGGATTACTGGCCGACAGATGCGAAAATCATTCAGGTCGATATCAATCCCGACCGGATCGGCCTGACGAAAAAAGTGACGGTCGGCATTGTCGGCGACGCCGCCAAAGTGGCGCGCGGTATCCTGAGCCAACTTGCAGATGACGCAGGCGACAGCGGGCGCGCCGAGCGCAAGGCAGCCATCGCCAAAGCCAAATCCGCATGGGCACAACAGCTTTCCAGCATGGACCACGAAGACGATGATCCCGGCACCACATGGAACGAACGCGCCCGCGCCGACAAACCCGACTGGATGAGCCCCCGGATGGCCTGGCGCGCGATCCAAAGCGCACTCCCGCGCGAGGCAATCATCAGCTCCGACATTGGCAACAACTGCGCGATCGGCAACGCCTACCCCGACTTTGACGAGGGGCGCAAATACCTCGCCCCCGGGCTTTTCGGCCCCTGCGGTTACGGCCTCCCCGCGATCGTTGGCGCGAAAATCGGCCAGCCGAACGTGCCTGTCGTCGGTTTTGCCGGGGACGGTGCTTTCGGTATCGCGGTCAACGAACTGACCGCTATCGGGCGCGGCGAATGGCCCGCGATCACGCAGATCGTGTTCCGCAACTACCAATGGGGTGCGGAAAAGCGCAACTCGACGCTCTGGTTCGATGACAATTTCGTCGGCACCGAACTGGATACATCCGTGTCCTACGCGGGCATTGCACAGGCCTGCGGATTGCAGGGGGTTGTCGCGCGCACGATGGACGAATTGACCGCCGCGTTGAACAAGGCAATCGAGGACCAGATGAAACACGGCAAGACCACCCTGATCGAAGCGATGATCAATCAGGAACTTGGCGAACCGTTCCGCCGCGACGCGATGAAAAAGCCTGTCTCGGTTGCGGGAATTTCCAGGGACGATATGCGCGCCCAGTGACCAAAAATCTCTCCGGCGGGCTTCTTCTGTTCAAGATAACGCCCGCCGGAGGCCGCGACCGGGCCACTGGTCGCATCCGTCTGCCTGTGATGGAATAGGGCGAAACAAACAACAAGGACGCGCGATGCCCGACCCCTATCCCTTTCTGTCCGCCACCCTGCCACATTGCCCGCAACGATTGCTTGATCAGGCGCGCAGCCTGCCTGTGCCGCGTGTCGCACTGGTGAATGCTGGGGCCGAAAACCCCCTGATCGGCATCCGCGAAGCCGCCGAGGTGGGCCTCGCCGAACCCATCCTAATCGGCGACGAGACCAAAATCAGAACCGCTGCCGAAAAGCTGGACTACGACATCAGCCAGTTGCGCCTGATCCACGCACCACAGGCCGAGGCCGCTGTGAAAGCTGCGGAACTCGCCCGAACCGGACAGGCCGAAGCGATCATGAAAGGTCAGGTTCATACCTCGACCTTCCTCAAGGGGCTTTTGCCCTCCAAGGCGGGGCTGCGTGACAAAAATACCCGCTGCGGCCATGTGTTCCATATCACGACACCGCATTCGGATCGCCCGCTGCTGCTGACGGATGGCGCGCTCAATGTTGATCCCAGTGTGGAAACCCGTCAGGCCTGCCTGTCACTGGCAGTGGACCTCGCCCAAACCCTTGGCATCGCACAGCCCAAGGCGGCCCTTCTCGCCCCGACCGAAGACCCGATCCCATCGGTGCAGAACACGATGGAAAGCGCCGCCATCGCCGCCTGGGCACGCGATCATCTGCCCCAGGCCATTGTCGCCGGCCCCATCGCGATGGACCTGATCCTGTCCAGACAGGCCGCACAGGTCAAAGGCTATGACAGCCCCGTCGCGGGCGACGCCGACATCATGGTCACACCCAATATCACCACCGGCAACGCGCTGTTCAAACTGATGGTCCTTGGCATGGGCTGCTGCGCGGGCGGGATCGTTCTGGGGGCCAGGGTGCCGATCCTGCTGACCTCGCGCAGCCAGCAGGCCCCCGCCCGCATCGCCTCGGCCGCGCTTGGCGTCATCGCTGCAGGTGGGCGCGCATGATGCTGGTGCTGAATACCGGATCGTCCTCGATCAAGATCGCGGTGTTTGATGCAGCACTGGATCTTGTGATCGAGGGCAATATCGCAGGCGTTGGCCAAGCGGGGCGTATGACGCTGGGCGGTGACAAGACAGATGTAACCTGCGCCGATCACGCCGACGCGCTTGACCACTTGCTGGATGGTCTGGTGGCACGCGGCATCCGGCTTGATCAGATCACCGCCGCGGCCCACCGTGTTGTGCACGGCGGGCGCCGCCTGACCGCGCCGTGCCGCATCACCGACGAAACAATCACCCAGATCAAAGCGATGATCCCGCTTGCGCCATTGCATAATCCGCCCGCCCTCGCGGGGATCGCCGCCGTCACCGCGCAACTGCCACACGTGCCGCAATTTGCGAGCTTCGACACGGCCTTTCACGCCTGCCAGCCGGATCTGGCGACCACCTATGCCCTGCCCATCGCCCAGCGCGAGAAGGGCATTCGGCGCTACGGCTTTCACGGGTTGTCCTATGCCGGGATGGTGCGCCAGTTTGGCGATGCTCTGCCGCGCCGCCTGCTGGCACTGCATCTTGGCGCGGGGGTCAGCCTTTGCGCGATCAGGGATGGCAAATCGCTGGCCACCTCGATGGGCTATTCGCCGCTGTCGGGGCCGACGATGGCCACCCGCACCGGTGACATTGATGGTATGGCCGTCTTGCGGATTGCACAGGAAGAAGGATTCGATGCCGCTACCCACCTGCTGAACAAGCAAAGCGGGTTGTTGGGCCTCTCGGGCACGAGCGCCGACATGCGCACCCTGCTGGCCGACCCGTCAGACGCGGCGCAATTCGCGGTTGATCATTTCGTCTATTCTGTCGTGCATCAGACGGGCGGGTTGATCGCCGCACTGGAAGGCGTCGACGCGATCGCCTTTACCGGCGGGATCGGCGAAAATTCGGCGCCCATACGTGACCGGATCATGGCGCGGTTGGCATGGCTGGGCGACCTGCCCGCGCATATCATCCCAGCCGACGAAGAACGCCAGATCGCCATCGACGCGACCAGCCTGCGATGACCTATGCCAGCGCCACCGTGACGGCTGTCGCCGCGACGATATCGTCGATGCTTGCCCCGCGCGACAGATCGCAGACGGGGCGCGCAAAACCCTGCAAGATCGGCCCCAGCGCCTGCGCCCCCGCCAACTCCTGGGCCAGCTTGTATGCAATATTGCCCGCGTCCAGCGAAGGAAAAACCAGCACATTCGCGTCACCGCCCGTCACGCCCTTGGTCGCGGCAATCGCCGCGTTCAGGGCGGCGTCGGCCTGCAATGGTCCGCTGAAACCCGTAACCTCGGCCGCCGCGCGCACCGCATCCACGCTGTCACCCGCGCCGCTGGACCCGCTTGAATATGACAACAGCGCCACCTTTGCCGACCCAAGCAACGCGCGGCCGGTCGCCGCCGACGCATTGGCAATCGCCGCCAGCCCGTCAGCATCGGGCGCGACATTGACCGCGCAATCGGCCCAGATCATCGCCCGGCCATCAGGAAACACCATCAGGAAAAACGACGATGGCAGTGTCACGCCCTCGGCCAGCCCAATCGCCAGCCCCGCCGCCTCGATCACGCGGCGCGTGGGCGCATCAGCTCCGGCGACCATCACATCTGCCTCGCCCGCCGCGACCATCGCGGCCGCGCGGATCAACGGCTTGCCCAGCATCCGCCGCGCCAATGCCTCCTTGATGCCCCGCCCGTTGACCAAGACGGCAACCTGCGCCTCAGTAACATCGCCCAAGGGCAGCGGCACGCATAACCCTTCATCCGCCAGCCGCGCCATCGCGGCGGCAACGCGCGTATCATCGCTTTCTGGAAAAACCACGCGCGCCTGTTTGGCCTTTGCGGCGTCTTTCAGATTGTCCAAGATGCCCATCGCGCCCTCCACTTTCCGCTCAGGAGCCTTCATATGACAGACACCGTCAAGATCAACCGTGGCCTCAAGGGCGTCTATTTCGAGCGATCAAGCGTCAGCCATATCGACGGGGCCAAGGGCGAGTTGAGCTATCGAGGCTATTCCATCCACGATCTTGCCCAGCATTCCACGTTCGAGGAAACCGCCTATCTGCTGATCCACGGCGAATTGCCCACCGCAACCGAACTGGCCGATTTCGACGCAACCCTGCGTGCCAACCGCGCCATTGCGCCCGCACTTCACACCCTGATCGACACGATCAAGGACGGCCACCCGATGGACGTGTTGCGCACCTGCGTGTCCGCCCTCGCCGCGCTTGACCGCGAAAGCGAAGATGCGACCGAAGACGGCTTTCTGCGCAACGGCCTGCGCCTCACCGCACAGCTGCCGACGATCATCGCCGCCCATCAGGCCATCCGCAACGGACGCACGCCCGTCGCGCCCGACCCCGCACTGACCCATGCCGCAAACTGGCTCTACATGCTGAAGGGTGAAAAGCCTTCAACGGATGCCGCCCGCCTTGCCGATGTCGATTTCATCCTGCACGCCGAACACGGCAGCAACGCTTCCAGCTTTGGCGCCCGCGTGACCGTCGGGACCGAGGCAAATATCCACGGCGCAATCACGACCGCATTGGCCACCCTTGCCGGACCTGCGCACGGCGGTGCCGCCGAGGACGTGATGAAAATGGTGCGCGAGATCGGCACCCCCGACAAAGCCGCCGCCTATGTCAAAGCCAAGCGCGCCAACCGTGAAGCCGTCACCGGTTTCGGCCACCGGGTTTACCGCGCCGAAGACCCGCGCGCGCGCCACATGCGTGACGGGGTGCGCAAGCTGGGCGACGAAATGGGCGCGCCCGAATGGTATGAAATCCTGCAAGCCGTGGTCGACGCGATGCAACCCTATGCGCGCCACGGCCTGAATGTGAACGTCGACTTCTATTCCGGCGTGATCTACCAATTGCACGAAATCCCGATGGACCTTTACGTGCCGATTTTCGCGATCGGGCGGATGCCCGGCTGGGTGATCCAGTGCCTTGATCAGCGGCGCAGCAACATCCTGATCCGCCCGCTGACGCTTTATAACGGGCCGGACATGCGGCCCTATGCCCCCGTGAATGACCGTTAGGCGCGCGCGCCGATTGCCATACATTAGATAATCGATATACGTTACGAACAGGGAGGGCCGGAACCAGTGCCAAAGGATCAGCCAGAACTCGATACCTCGCCAAAGGTCAGCGACGAGGTCCGCAAGACCACCTGCTACATGTGCGCCTGCCGCTGCGGGATCAACGTGCATATGAAGGACGGCAAGGTCGCCTATATCGAAGGCAACCGCGATCACCCCGTCAATCAGGGCGTGCTTTGCGCCAAAGGCTCGGCTGGCATCATGCAGCACAATGCTCCCTCACGGTTGCGCAAACCCCTGAAACGGGTCGGCGAACGCGGCGAGGGCAAGTTCGAGGAAATCGAATGGGACGAGGCCTATGACATCGCCGAAGCCTGGCTGCGCCCCCTGCGCGAAACCGCGCCCGAAAAACTGGCGTTCTTTACCGGGCGCGATCAATCGCAATCCTTCACATCCTTCTGGGCCCAGGGGTTCGGCACCCCCAACTATGCGGCCCACGGCGGATTTTGTTCGGTCAACATGGCGGCCGCAGGCATCTACACGATGGGCGGTGCGTTCTGGGAATTCGGCCAGCCCGACTGGGAGCGCACAAAACTGTTCATGCTGTTCGGCGTCGCCGAAGACCATGACAGCAACCCGATCAAGATGGGGATCGGCAAGATCAAGGCACGCGGCGCGCGCATGATCGGCGTCAACCCGATCCGGTCCGGCTATAACGCCGTGGCCGATGATTGGGTCGGGATCACGCCGGGTACCGACGGGCTGTTCATCATGGCGCTGATCTACGAGCTGTTCCGCGCAGGCAAGATTGATCTTGATTACCTCGCGCGTTTCACCAACGCCTCGGTTCTGCTGAACGGCGATCCGAAATCCGACCAGTTCGGCCTGTTCCTGCGCGATGATGACGGCAACCCGCAGGTCATCGACAGGCGCACAGGCCATCTGGCCCCCTGGGATGGCGCAGGGGTTGAACCCGACCTGAACGGCACATACCGGCACGCCGGGGTGACCCACGCGCCCGCCCTGCGCAAGATGATCGACCGTTTCATGGACCCGACCTATGCGCCCGACAAGGTCGCAGGGCGTACCGGTATCCCCGCCGACCGGATCCGCGCCATTGCCGCCGATCTGGCGCGCGTCGCCTTTGACGAGGCCATCGAAGTGGATCAGGAATGGACCGATTTCCGCGGCAAGGTGCACCCGAAAATGGTGGGGCGCCCCGTCAGTTTCCACGCCATGCGCGGGATTTCTGCACATTCCAATGGCTTTCAGACCTGTCGCGCGCTGCACTCGCTGCAAATCATCCTTGGCTCTGTCGAAACACCCGGCGGCATGCGTTTCAAACCACCCTACCCAAAGCCGGCGACGGCCCACCCCAAACCGCATCACGGTTTCAAACCGGGTCAGGCGCTCGACGGCCCGCACCTTGGTTACCCCCAAGGGCCCGAAGACCTTTGCCTGCAACCCGATGGCACCGCCAGCCGGATCGACAAGGCCTTTACATGGGAAAATCCCATGTCGGCACACGGGTTGATGCATATGGTGATCAGCAACGCCCACGCAGGCGATCCCTACAAGATCGACACGCTGTTCATGTATATGGCGAATATGTCGTGGAATTCGTCGATGAACACATCCGGCGTCATGGACATGCTGCGCGACAAGGATGCAAACGGCGACTACGTAATCCCGCATATCATCTATTCCGATGCCTATTCATCAGAAATGGTCGCCTTTGCCGACCTGATCCTGCCCGATACAACCTACCTTGAACGCCACGATTGCATCAGCCTGCTGGATCGCCCGATCTGCGAGGCCGATGCGGTGGCCGACGCGATCCGCTGGCCCGTGTTGGAACCCGACCGTGACGTCAAAGGGTTCCAATCGGCGCTCTGCGATCTTGGGGCGCGGCTGGATCTGCCGGGGTTTGTGAACGAGGATGGCAGCCAGAAATACGCCGACTACGCCGACTACATTACCAACCATATCCGCCGCCCCGGAATCGGCCCGCTGGCAGGCTGGCGAATGGGCGACAAGGGGCTGCAAGACGGACGCGGCGACGCCAACGCAGGACAATTGCAAAGCTATATCGACAACGGTGGCTTCTGGATGGAACACCTCCCTGAAAAGGCCGCCTTCTACAAACCCTTCTCCAAGGCCTATCAGGACTGGGCCGTGCAGATGGGTTTTTACGATTCTCCACAACCCTACATCTTTCAGCTTTACGTCGAACCTTTGCGCCGGTTCCAACTGGCCGCCGAAGGGCATGGACCGGTCCAGCCGCCCAAACACCTGCGCGAACGCACGAAACTGCTGATGGATCCGCTGCCGTTCTGGTATGCGCCAATGGGCGACGCCAGCAGCGATCCGGCGGAATTCAACGTGCACGCGCTGACGCAACGGCCAATGGCGATGTATCACTCATGGGGGAGCCAGAACGCGTGGCTGCGGCAACTCCACGGGCATAACCCGCTCTATGTGCCGACGAAAATCTGGGAACAGCACGACTTTGCAGAGGGCGACTGGGCGCGCGTCACTTCACCCACGGGGGAAATCACCGTGCCGGTCGCGCATATGGCCGCGCTCAACGAAAACACCGTCTGGACATGGAACGCGATCGGCAAGCGCAAGGGGGCATGGGCGCTGGACCAAGACGCGCCCGAAGCCACCAAGGGGTTCCTGCTCAACCACCTGATCCACGAACTTCTGCCCGAAAAGGACGACGGCATGCGCTGGGCCAATTCCGACCCGATCACCGGGCAGGCCGCATGGTTCGACCTGCGGGTCAAAATCGAAAAATCCGCCGCGCCCGCCGAAAGCCAACCCGTCACACCGGCACAAAACGCGCCCGTGCCACGCGGGCCAGACGCGCTGGCCTGGAAGGTCGGAAAATGACCCTGGATACCTTTCTCATTTACCTTGCAACGGTGCTGGTGTTTTTCGCCCACCCGCCCGGACCAAGCCAACTCTTGTTCATCGGCGGGTCCATGCAACACGGCCTGCGACGCGCTTTGCCAATCATGGCGGGCGACCTTGGCGCAAATGCAATCCAGATCGTCATCGCCGGTTTCGGTCTCACCAGCCTGATCGTTTTGTCAGCCGATGCCTTTGCCGCAATCAAATGGGCGGGCGTGGGCTATCTTCTCTGGATCGGCCTGCGCATGATCCGCGACGCTACAACGCCACGCACGTTGAAACCGGTCCCGTCCCGTGGTCACCTCTTCCAGCGCGGTTTCATGACCTCTGCCGCCAACCCCTACGCAGTGGTTTTCTTCGCGGCACTCTTTCCCCAGTTCATTGACCCGACCCGCCCGGTGCTGCCACAGGTCGCGATCCTCGGGGTGACCTATTTGATCATCGACGGGGCCATCTTGTTGGCGATGGGGGCCTTTGCCGCCAAACTGGTCGCAACCTTTGGCGCCACGGTGCAGAAATGGCTTGGCATTGGCTCGGGTGTCGGCCTCATTGCTGCCCCCGCGGCAATAGCGATACGCACAAGTGCGGAGACCGCTAAATGACCCGCACCCTCCTCCTCATCTTTGCCTTCCTCGCCCTGATGATCGGCTCTTTCATCTGGTTCGTCGCCACATGGGACGCCGACGCCGAAGAACCCGTCTCCCTGCTCCCCGCTTCATCTTGGCCAATACAACTCCCCCCGGAGGGCCCGCCCGCCGCAGGCGCACACATCATCGAAAAGGGAACAACATGACCACGCTCCCCGCCTCTACGGATCGCAAACTCGGCCTCGTGATCGACCTTGATACCTGCGTCGGCTGCCACGCTTGCGTGATCTCGTGCAAAGGCTGGAACACCGAAAACTACGGCGCGCCCCTGTCGGATCAGGACCCCTATGGCGCCGCCCCGACCGGAACCTTCCTGAACCGTGTGCACAGCTACGAAGTCCAGCCCGATGCCGGTGCCGCGCAACTCATCCATTTCCCGAAATCCTGCCTGCACTGCGATGACGCGCCCTGCGTGACGGTCTGCCCCACAGGCGCCAGCTACAAGCGGGTCGAGGACGGGATCGTGCTGGTCAATGAAAGTGACTGTATCGGCTGCGGGCTATGCGCCTGGGCCTGCCCATATGGCGCGCGCGAAATGGATGCAGCGGCGGGCGTGATGAAGAAATGCACCCTTTGCGTTGATCGCATCTATAACGAAAACCTGCCCGAGGAAGACCGCGAACCGGCCTGCGTGCGCACCTGCCCCGCAGGCGCACGCCACTTTGGCGATTTTGCCGATCCCGAAAGCCATGTCAGCATCCTGACCGCTGAACGCGGCGGGATGGACCTGATGCCGGAACTGGGCACGAAACCGGTCAACAAATATCTGCCGCCGCGGCCCAAGGATGCGCCCATTGATATCCTTGCGCCTTTGCTTGACCCCGTCGCACAGGAACCAAAAGGGTTCCTTGGCTGGCTTGATAAGACGCTGTCATCCATGCCCGGAGGGACAAAGTAATGCATCCCGCCCCGTCTGTGATCATTTTTACCACGCTCAGCGGCCTTGGCTTTGGCCTGCTGTTCTGGCTTGGCCTTGGCTATCCTGCGGCGACCGGCCTCAACGCCTTTGTCTTTTTCACGATCGCCTACCTGCTGGCCGTGGGCGGCCTGCTGGCATCGACATTCCACCTTGGCCACCCCGAACGCGCACTCAAGGCCTTCACCCAGTGGCGCACAAGCTGGCTCTCGCGCGAGGCATGGATCAGCGTAATCGCGCTGCTGGTAATGGCCGCCTTTGGCGCGGGGCTGGTGTTCTGGGGCACGGCAATCACGGCGCTGGGATGGCTGGGCGCGCTGTTGTCGATCGGCACGGTGCTGACCACGTCGATGATCTATGGCCAGTTGAAAACCGTGCCGCGGTGGCATCACTGGTCAACGCCGCTGCTCTTTGGCACGCTGTCCCTGACGGGCGGTGCCTTGCTGGCGGGTCAACCGAAAATCGCCCTGCCCTTGCTGGCGATCGCGGGCACGGTGCAGATCCTTTATTGGATCGTCGGGGACGGGCAGTTGCGCACATCCGGCACGACGATGGAAACGGCCACGGGGCTTGGGGCAATCGGCAAGGTGCGCGCCTTTGAACCTCCCCATACGGGCACCAACTACCTGCTGCGCGAAATGGTGCATGTGGTCGGGCGCAAACATGCCAGCATTCTGCGGCTGATCGCGCTGATCCTCATGGTCGGCCTGCCGATCCTGTTGCTGATGCTTCCTTTCGGGCCTATCTGGGCGGCACTTGCGGTCCTGTCCCACCTGATCGGCGTTGCGGTGTCGCGCTGGCTGTTCTTTGCGCAGGCCGAACATGTTGTCGGGATGTATTACGGGAAACGATAACGTGGGTGTCGCCCGCCGTGCAGCGCATTGCGAAGACCCGCGCGCCTGCCTATCAATGTCGCCAACAAGGAGACATCGTGACAACACCGGACTGGATTGCAATCGACTGGGGGACGACCCACCTGCGGGCCTGGGCGATGACCAGCAGCGGCACAGTGCTGCAAACCGCCCTATCCGATCGCGGGATGGGTGCCCTGGCGCGCGATGCCTTTGAAGACACACTGCATGATCTGGTTGGCGGCTGGGGCTGCACCGGCCCGATGATCGCCTGCGGGATGGTCGGAAGCCGACAGGGCTGGGTCGAAGTGCCCTATGCCACAACACCCTGCCCGCCCCTGGGCGATGGTCTGGCCAATGCCCCGTCAGACAGGATGGATGTGCGGATCATCTCGGGCCTCAAGCAACAGCACCCCGCCGATGTCATGCGCGGCGAGGAAACGCAGATCATGGGGTTCCTGTCTCTGAACCCCGGTTGGGATGGGGTGATTTGCCTGCCCGGCACGCATACGAAATGGGCGCACCTCAGCGCGGGCGAAGTTGTCAGTTTCCAAACCTGCATGACGGGCGAAATGTTTGCGCTTCTCGCGGACCGTTCGGTCCTGCGCCATTCGATTGGCCCGGGCTGGGATGACAAGGCCTTTGAAACGGGCGTCAGTGACGCAATCGCCAAGCCCGAATCCCTTGCGGCGCGTCTGTTCAACCTGCGGGCCAATGATCTGGTCAACGGGCAGGATCCGGGCAGCGCGCGTGCGCGGCTGTCGGGCCTATTGATCGGCGCCGAACTTGCGGCGGCACGGCCCTATTGGCTGGGGCAATCCGTGGCGGTCGTTGGCGCGGGCCCGCTTGTCAAAATCTATACCGCCGCGCTGTCAGCCCAGGGCGTGCCGGTCATCCAGGCCGATGGCGATCGCGCGACCCTTGCGGGCCTCACCGCCGCATACCGCCGCATGAAAGGCATCTCATGACCCGCAATATCATCGCCATCCTGCGCGGCATCACCCCGCCCGAGGCCGCCGCTGCCGCTGCGGCCCTGATCGACGCGGGCATCACCAAAATCGAAGTGCCGCTCAATTCACCTGCCCCGTTCGACAGCATCAAGGCAATGGCCGACGCCCATGCAAAGGATGCCCTGATCGGCGCAGGCACGGTCCTGTCCACCGATGACGTTGGCCGCGTTGCACAGGCCGGGGGCAGGCTTGTCGTGTCGCCCAACTGCGACCCGCGCGTGATTGTCGCCACCAAGACCGCCGGTATGCAAAGCTGGCCCGGTGTGCTGACCCCGACCGAATGTTTCGCCGCGCTCAAGAATGGCGCGGACGGGTTGAAAATCTTTCCCGGCTCCCTGCTTGGCGTCGAAGGTTTGCGCGCCATCCGTGCGGTGCTGCCCGCAGGCACCCAGGTTTACGCGGTCGGCGGCGCGGGACCGGACAATTTTGGCGATTGGTTCGCCGCCAGCGCCGACGGCTTTGGCATCGGATCGGCCCTCTATAAACCCGGCATGACGCTTGCCGACATCAGCGCCCGCGCAGACAATATCGTCGCGGCCTATGACGCGGCGCGCCCATGATTTTTGATGATCGCATCTGCCAGCTTGGTGAAGGGCCGCTCTGGCACCCCACGCGCCACGAATTGTTATGGTTCGATATTCTGGGCAAGGCCCTTCATACGAAAACCCAGTCATGGGGATTTGATGAATATGTCTCGGCCGCCGGATGGGTCGACACAGGCAGCATTGTGCTGGCCTCGGCCTCTGCGCTTCACCACTTTGACCTGATCACAGGCAAGGCCGAAACGCTTTGCCCGCTCGAAGCCGACAATCCGCTGACCCGGTCGAATGACGGGCGCGCCGACCCTTACGGCGGCTTCTGGATCGGGACGATGGGGATCAACGGCGAAGACGGCGCAGGGGCGATCTATCGCTATTACCGCGGGCAATTGCGGGCACTTTACAGCCCGATCACCATCAGCAATGCGATCTGTTTCAGCCCCGATGGCGGACATGCCTATTTCACCGACACGCCGACGCAACAAATTATGCGCGTCGCGCTTGATAGCCAGGGTTGGCCCAAGGGCGACCCGGCTTTGTGGCTTGATCTGACAGGCACCGACTGGCGGCCCGACGGCGCGGTTGTCGATGCCGCCGGCAACCTCTGGAACGCGCAATGGGGGGCCAACCGCGTGGCCTGCTACGACCCGAACGGTGCCTTCATCGAAGCGGTCGGTTTTGGCGCGTCACAAACATCCTGCCCGGCTTTTGGCGGCGAAAACCTGCAAACCCTGTTCTGCACATCCGCCGCCATCGGCCTGCCCAATCCAAACGCGCACGACGGGAAAACCTTTGCCACGCAGGTTACCCACACCGGCCAACCCGAACACCAAGTCATTCTGTAAGGGACCGATATGAAACGCACACTCGGCGTCTGCTACTACCCCGAACACTGGCCCGAAGAGATCTGGGCGCAGGACGCGGCGCGCATGGTCGACGCCGGGCTGTCATGGGTGCGGATCGGCGAATTTGCCTGGCAACGCATGGAACCGAGTCCCGGCGAATTGCACTGGGACTGGCTTGATCGCGCGATTGAGACGCTGGGTGGCGCGGGGCTGAAAATCATCCTTGGCACCCCCACCGCCACGCCACCGCGCTGGATGCTCGACAAGCACCCCGACATGTTGCCCGTTGACGCGCAGGGGCGGCCCCGCAGGTTCGGGTCGCGCCGTCACTATTGCTTTAGCCACCTTGGCTACCGCGCAGAATCACGCCGCATCGCGCGGCTGATGGCCGAACGCTATGGATCAAATAAACACATCGCAGCATGGCAAATCGATAATGAATACGCATGTCACAACACTACACGCAGCTATTCAGACACGGCGCGCACTGGCTTTCGCGACTGGCTGGCGCAGAAATATCAAAGCCCCGGTGCCCTGAATCGTGCATGGGGCAACGTCTTCTGGTCGATGGATTACGATGACTGGTCCCAGATTGACCTGCCCAACCTGACCGTGACCGAACAAAACCATCCGCACGTTCTTGATTTCGCGCGTTACGCCAGTGATCAGGTCGTGGCCTTCAACCGGGCGCAGGTCGACGAGATCCGTAAATGTTCCAACGCACCGATCATTCACAATTACATGGGCCGCGAAACCTCCTTCGATCACTGGAAGGTCGGGGCCGATCTTGATGTGGCATCATGGGACAGTTACCCGCTGGGCTTCCTCTCGGATCGGGTGGAATGCACCCCTGAACACAAGCTGAAATTCCTGCGCCAGGGCGACCCCGACAATCAGGCATTTCACCATGACCTTTACCGTGCGGTGGGGCGCGGTCGCTGGTGGATCATGGAACAGCAACCCGGCCCCGTGAACTGGGCACCCTACAATCCGGCACCCCTTCCCGGCATGGCCCGCCTTTGGGCCTGGGAGGCTTTCGCTCATGGGGCCGAAACCGTCTGTTATTTCCGCTGGCGCCAGGCCCCCTTTGCCCAGGAACAGATGCATGCTGGCCTGTTGCGCCCCGATAGCGCCGCCGCCCCCGCATTGGGCGAAGCACAGCAAGTCGCAAAGGAAATCAATAACTTACCCGACGTCGGCACAGCCAAGGCACGGGTCGCGCTGGTCTTTGACTACCAAAGCGCATGGGCCTGGGAGGCCCAGCCACAGGGCGCCGATTTCGACATGTTCCGCCTTGCCTTTGCCGCCTATCGCGCCCTGCGCCGTGCGGGTCTGAACATCGACATCCTGCCGCCCGACTGCGCAGATCTGTCGCCCTACAAGTTTGTCCTCGCCCCCGGGATCATGCACCTGTCCGACCCGTTGCGCGCCGCTTTGGCCGCCTTTGATGGGATCGCGCTGATCGGCCCGCGCACCGATACCAAGACTGAAAACCTCAGCATCCCGACACCGCTCGGGCCGCGCATTGACGGGCTGGATGTATCCGTGGTCCTGACCGAAAGCATGCCGCCGGATGATCAGATCAAACTGGAAGGTGGCGGTTGCTTCCTGCACTGGTTTGAACATCTTGAGGGCAATGAAACGGCGCATTTGCTCACGAAATCGGGGCAGCCAGCGATCATGGGTGGTGACAATCTGCGCTACCTGGCAGGGTGGCCCGATGACGACACCTTTGACCGGATCATCGGCTACCATTGTGATGCGCTCGATCTTGAAACCCACGCCCTGCCCGATGGATTGCGCATCCGCGACACCGACACCCATCGGTTTGTCTTCAACTATGCCCCCAAGGCGCAAAAATGGAATGGCACGAAAATTCCAGCCGCCGGGGTGCATTGGGAACCGCTGCCGTGACGCCCTTTGGCACGACGGCTGACGGCCGCGATGTCCACGCGATCACGATCGCCAGCGAAACCCTGCAAGCGACGATCCTGACATGGGGCGCGGTGCTGCAGGACGTGCGGCTGGCAGGCGTGCCATACGGGCTGACCCTGAACAGCGCTGACCTGTCCGATTACATGGGCGCGATGCATCATTACGGCGGGTTGATGGGGCCGGTGGTCAACCGTCTGACCAACGCGCGGGCCGTGATTGACGGCAAAACCCACCGGTTCGAGCCGAACTATCAGGGCCGGCATACGCTTCATTCCGGCGCGGCGGGAACCCAGCTAAAAGTGTGGGAAATTGATGAAATATATCAAAATTCATGCAAATTATCCGTCAAATTGCCGAATGGCGAGGGCGGCTTTCCCGGTAACCGCGTGGCGCATGTTCACTACCATCTCAGCGGAACGACCCTGTCCATGACGGTGACGGCTACCACCGACAAACAAACGTTGATCAATTTCGCCAACCACAGCTACTGGAACCTTGACGGGCGCGATACCTGGGCGGGCCACCGCCTTTGGATCGCTGCGGATCGTTACACGCCGACCGATGATGCCAATTTCCCCACGGGCGAGGTCCGCGATGTCACCGGCACCCCATATGATTTCCGCACAGAACGCGAAATTCACCCGCAAAACCCTGATTTCGATACAAATTTCTGTCTCTCTGACGCGCCGACCACCCCGCGCGATGTGCTTACCCTCACCGGCCAATCCGGAGTTGCCATGACGATCGCGACCAACCAGCCGGGCATTCAGGTGTTTGACGCCGCGACAACAAACCGGCCAAACCGTTCGCCCTATGAAGGGTTGGCGTTCGAGGCACAAAACTGGCCCGACGCCCCCAACAGATCGGGTTTTCCCAGTATCGGCCTGCGCCCCGCTCAGACCTATGAACAGATCACAAGCTGGCGCTTTTCGGCCCCCTAGTCATCCACATGGCGCTGGCGGACAGGGCCACGATAGCGCGCCAATGCGTCTTCGGACACCTCGCTCCCGTCCCAAAGCCAGTGCAAAACGCCAACCCCTTCGGACCCGCCCTGCCGCGCCATGATATCGCCGTCCGACATGGTCACACGCTGCGACATGCGCCGCCCCCAGACACCAAGCCGGTCATACATCAACGCCAACACATCATCGTGCAAGCCGCTGCGCCCGACGTCGCGCAATTCCTGCGGATCATGTGCCAGATCAAACAGCATCGGCGGGAAACCCCCTTCGGCATGGATGAATTTCCAACGCTGATCGACCACCATGAACATGCGTGCATCGCGGGGGCTGACGCCCAGCTTGGCACGCATCGGCTGACAGGAATAATCGTATTCGCTGACCGCATAGTCGCGCCAGTCAGGCGTTTCACCGCGCAGGAACGGCACCAATGACCGCCCCTCGATGATGTGGTCAGGCACCGTGCCGCCAGCCATTTCCACAAAGGTCGCGGCCAGATCAATCGATTCCACCAGGGCATCGCAGGTCGTGCCGCCTGTGCATTCACTTGGGTCATAGATAATCAGCGGAACCTTCACCGACGAATCATGAAACATGTCCTTTTCACCCAGCCAATGATCGCCCAGATAATCCCCATGATCCGACGTCAGCACGACAACTGTATCCTTGTCGCGCCCTGTCGCCGCAAGGTGATCCAGTAACGCCCCAAGCTGATCGTCGCATTGTTTGATCAGCCCCATATAGGCGGGAATCACGGCCTCGCGCGCCTCATCCTTTTGATATAGCTTGGCAAAATCACTTTCGGCAAAGGCGGCGTAGACCGGATTGGGGTCCTCCAGTTCGCCCGCATCGCGCACGGCGGGCAGCACATGTTGCGGCCCGAACATCGCATGATAGGGCGCAGGCACGATATAGGGCCAATGCGGTTTGATATAGCTCACATGCGCGCACCACGGCCCCTTGGCCTGATCCAGAAACGCCATCGCCTGCCGCGTCAGCCACGGGGTTTCACTGTCTTCTTCGCGGATATTGGCGGGCTTGCGCGCATTCGCGGCAATCCAACCCGTCGCCATCTCATCGCCCTCGACGCCTGCATTGGCATAATCAGCCCAAGGGTTTTCCCCGTCATAGCCGCGCGATTTCAGATAGGCGTTATAGGGGCTGCGTTTGGTGTCATAAAACCCGTCCGGCCCCCAGGCCCACAACCCATCATCGCGGCACCAGACATCAAAGCCGCACTCGGCCTGCCGGGCACCGATCACGGAATCGGGTGACAACCCAAGGCGCGCCATACCCTCCGCATCGACCTTCATATGGGTCTTGCCGATCAGCCAACACTCCATGCCCAGCGCGCGCAAATGATCGCCCATCGTCATCTCGCCGATCCGCAGGGGAAAGCCGTTCCATTGCGCCCCGTGGCTGGACACGTAGCGCCCCGTATAGGTTGACATCCGCGATGCCCCACAGACGGGTGACTGCACATAGGCGCGGGTAAACCGCACACCCTTGGCCGCGACTCGGTCGAAATTCGGGGTATGCAAATGCGGGTGGCCCGCGCAGGACAGATAATCAAACCGCAACTGGTCATACATCACGAACAGGATGTTCTTTTGCATCAAAATCGCCCCCTCGCAGGTCAAACCAAAGCCTAGCCCGCGCATTGCCACGTTGAAAGGCCGCGCAAGCTGATCGTTCCACCAAAACCTGTTTGACAGAGACGGAACCAGTATCTAAAGCACCCCAGTGGTTAGGCGCGGTAGCTCAGTTGGTTAGAGCGATCGACTCATAATCGATAGGTCGGGAGTTCAAGTCTCCCCCACGCCACCACTCTTCACCGTTCCGCAAATTTCGATGCCGCTTTTCGCCGATAGCCCGACTTACGGGCGTTTGCTACGCAAGCCACCCTGAGTGCGGGAGTTCAAGTCTCCCCCACGCCACCACTCTTCACCGTTCCGCAAATTTCGATGCCGCTTTTCGCCGATAGCCCGACTTACGGGCGTTTGCTACGCAAGCCACCCTGAGTGCGGGAGTTCAAGTCTCCCCCACGCCACCACTCTTCACCGTTCCGCAAATTTCGATGCCGCTTTTCGCCGATAGCCCGACTTACGGGCGTTTGCTACGCAAGCCACCCTGAGTGCGGGAGTTCAAGTCTCCCCCACGCCACCACCATTCACAATATCAAGGATTTTTGAATCTGTGCGGTATAGCAATTCGCGCAGCGAAATGCGGGCCGCGCCCGGTCGCTATGCCGGATGCATTCAGAACGGGTTGGATGATCGACGGGCCGTCGATCATCGGGCGCCTTCGGCTTGATTCCGGATGAACAAGCACATTACCGTCCACCCATGGATATCCTCACCCAACTCCGCGCCGCTATTGGCCCTGACAATGTGCTGACAGGCGAGGCCACCGCCAAATGGCAATCCGACTGGATGGGCGCCTATCACCTTGATCCGATTGCGGTTTTGCGCCCGGCAAATACAACCCAGGTCGCCGCCGTAATGCAGATCGCCCATGCCAGCGGCACGCCCGTGACGCCTGTGTCGGGCAACACCGGCCTTGTGGGCGGCACACAGGCCAAGGGGGCATTGATGCTCTCTCTGGACCGGATGAACGCGATCCGCGACATTCGCCCCGATGCCCGCATCGCCGTGGTCGAGTCCGGCGTGATCCTGTCCACCCTGCACGAGGCCGCCGCGACCCACGATCTGATCTTTCCGCTCAGCTTTGGCGCGCGCGGGTCGGCGATGATCGGCGGCGTTCTCTCGACCAACGCGGGTGGGTCCAATGTCCTGCGCTATGGCAATACCCGCGATCTGTGTCTTGGCGTCGAGGTGGTGCTGGCCGATGGCCGCATCATGGATCTGATGAGCGAGCTGCACAAAGACAATTCCGGCTATGACCTGCGCAACCTGCTGATCGGGGCCGAAGGGACACTGGGCGTGATCACCGCCGCCGTGATGAAACTGCGCCCCAAACCGCGCGCCTATGCCACCGCGATGGTCGCCGTGCCGTCAATTGCCGATGCACTGACCCTTTTGAACGCCATGCAAGACATCACCGGCGGTGCCGTCGAAGCGTTTGAATACATGCCCCGCAGCTATATCCAGGGGCATGTGGACCGGATCGCAGGCGCGCGCGAACCCTTTGATGTACCCCATGACGTCAACATCCTGATCGAAATCGCCGCCACGTCCCCGCGCGATGCGACCGCCGCCGATGACGGGCGCGTTCCCGTCGTCGCCCTGCTGGAAGACACCCTTGCCGCGATGCTCGAGAACGGCACGCTGCTCGATGCCGTGATCGCGCAAAACGAAACGCAACGCGCGGAAATGTGGGCGCGCCGCGAAGCCGCCGCAGAAATCTCCCACGGTGTGAAACCCTTTGTAGATACCGACATCGCCCTGCCACTGGACAAGGTCGCCACATTTTTCGACCTGATCGCACCGCGCCTCAAAGCCCTTGATCCAGACGCCGCAGAGCTGTCCGTCGCCCACCTCGGCGATGGCAATATCCACTTTTCGATGTATCCCACCTCATCCGATCCGGCCCTGCACGATGCGATGATGGAAGCCGTCGAAGACCTGGTGCAGGACCTGCGCGGCAGCTTTTCTGCCGAACACGGTATCGGCACCTCGAAACTGTCATCAATGGCGCGGCGCAAAGACCCCGTCGCCCTTGACGTGATGCGCGCGATCAAATCCGCGCTTGATCCCAAGGGCATCCTCAACCCCGGCAAGGTGCTGCCTAAACGCTAAAGAAATCCGGCCCTGCCTGCGCCAGCAACCGTGCCGCCATCGCGCGACCGATCTCTGGGCCCTCGGCGATCACACCCTCGGCCGCATCGCGATAGCAGGCCGTCCCGTCAGGGCGTAAAATCTCGCCGCGCAGGCGCAGCTTGTCGCCGTTCAGCTCGGCCAAAGCGCCAATCGGCGTCTCGCATGACCCGTCCAGCGCCGCCAGAAACGCGCGTTCAGCTGCCAGCCGTTGCCCGGTCTGCGCATCGTGGATCGCCGCCAGCATGTCGCGCGCGCGTCGATCATCCGCGCGTCGCTCAATCCCGATCGCGCCCTGCGCCACGGCGGGCAACATATCCTCAACACCAATCGCGCTGCACGGCACATCGTCCATGCCAAGCCGGTTCAACCCGGCCATTGCCAGAAACGTCGCCGCCGCCACACCATCATGCAGCTTACGCAACCGGGTCTGCACATTGCCGCGAAACTCAACAACGGTCAGATCAGGACGGCGGGCCAGCAACTGGGCACGGCGGCGCAAACTCGATGTGCCGACAACCGCACCCTCGGGCAGATCTGCCAGCGCGGCAAAATCAACCGACACAAAGGCATCGCGCACGTCTTCGCGGGGCAAATAGGTATCCAGCAACAGCCCCTCAGGCTGCTCTACCGGCATGTCCTTCATCGAATGCACGGCAATATCGATAGAGCCGTCCAGCATCGCCTCTTCAATTTCCTTGGTGAACAACCCCTTGTTGCCGATCTCTTTCAACGGACGATCCGCATCAATCAGGGTGCGATCATCGCCCGTGGTCTTGATCACGACAATCTTGAACGCGGTATCGGGCAAATCAAAGGCTGCCATCAAACGGGCGCGCGTCTCATGGGCCTGCGCAAGAGCAAGCGGTGATCCGCGGGTGCCGATGCAAAGCGGGGCAGAGGGGTTGGGCAATTCATTGGTCATATGGCCTTCTAGGCGCGCGCAATGTGGCTGACAACCGCATTGACAATCCCCGCGTCACTTGGGACCACCATCCAAACCACAAGAGGCACTCATGGCACCGCAAAAAACCCTCCTTCGCGCCCTCGCGGGTGAAACCCTGCCCACCCCGCCAATCTGGATGATGCGGCAGGCAGGGCGCTATTTGCCGGAGTATAAGGCAACCCGCGCGCAAGCGGGCGATTTCCTGTCGCTGTGCTACAACCCCGATCTGGCCGCCGAGGTCACGCTGCAACCCATTCGCCGCTACGGCTTTGATGCGGCAATCCTGTTCGCCGATATCCTGCTGTTGCCGCAGGCGCTGGGGGCGGATCTGTGGTTCGTCACGGGCGAAGGGCCACGCCTGTCCACGGTCACCTCTGCCGATGATCTGCGCGCCCTGAAACCCGCCACCGCGATTCACGACACCCTGTCGCCGATCTATGAAACCGTGAAAATCCTGTCACGTGAACTGCCCCAAGAAACCACGCTGATCGGCTTTGCGGGGGCGCCGTGGACGGTGGCAACCTACATGATCGCAGGTCAGGGCACACCCGACCAAGGACCAGCCCACGCGCTCAAGGCGGAAAACAAGGCCGTGTTCGACGCCCTGCTTGACCTGATCACAGTCGGCACCATCGATTACCTGTCCGAACAGATCAAAGCCGGCGCCGAAGTCGTCAAACTATTCGATAGCTGGGCCGGATCGCTACAAGGCGAAGACTTCACCACCTACGCGGTGAAACCCGCCGCACGCATCACCGCCGCCCTCAAGGCGCGCCACCCCGACACCCCCGTAATCGCTTTTCCGCGCGGGGCAGGCGAACACTATGCTGGGCTGCACGCGGCCATCGGCGCGGACTGCATCGCGCTTGATGACGGGGTCAGCGCCGCATGGGCCGCCGCCAACGTGCAACCCGATGGCTGCGTGCAGGGCAACCTGAAATCTGCGCATATGGTGACGGGCGGCGATGACCTGATCCGCGAAACCCGCCGTATCGTCGATGCGTTTTCAAACGGGCCACATATCTTCAACCTTGGCCACGGCATCACCCCCGACGCCGATCCCGAAAACGTGCAGTTGATGATCGACACCGTTCGGGGTGGGTAGATCTCCGCATCGGGGCGGAGAGTATCAGCGTCCGCTTTGCGGGACGAAGCAGCCGTCGCCAAAGGTCAATAAGTCGGGCGGTCGGCGGCCCGTAGGTTGGCGATAAGACACTGCCGCATTGGCGCTTTATGGCGGCCAAGCACATCTTTCGGATCGGCATGATGTGCGGTTAGCAAAATCGCCGACCCGTGGGGACGGGCCGACGATCGCCCGGCGGCTTCGCCTTGATTCCGGGCGGTCCAGCATCTCTTGGCAGGCGTCACTTCGGGCTCAAACCCAACCTTCGCTGCATTTGCAAACCAACCCTTAACAAGCGTTAACATGACCCAGAGCGCGGTGCGTTAACCACGCCCATTACCATACCGGACCCATACGGTTTCCATACGCTTTCCAGACGCTTTCCATACGGGGCAAACCCCAGCAAAAACTGGCATTAACCCATGATTCGCCGGATGGCGCAGTCGGGTGTTAACCAATCAAACCCATTTGGCCATCGGCGGCAGGCTCATCAGCACCGCGTTGGCGTCATGGCCCGTCTCAAGGCCAAACTTGGTGCCGCGGTCATAGACAAGGTTGTATTCCGCATAAAGCCCGCGGTGGATCAGCTGCGCATCCTTGTCGGCCGCGCTCCATTTCTTATCACGGCGGCGCTCCACCAGGGGGACAAACGCGGGCAGGAACGCGCGGCCAATATCCTGGGTCAGGGCGAAATCCGCGGCCCAATCGCCGGTGCAGTAATCATCCATGAATATCCCGCCAACCCCACGCGCACGACCTCGGTGGGGGATATAGAAATACTCGTCCGCCCACGCTTTCAAGCGCGGATAATGCCCGTCCCCATGCGGGTCGAGATGCGCCTTTTGCACGGCGTGGAAATGCGCCGTGTCCTCGCCATATTCGATGCAGGGGTTCAGGTCGGACCCGCCGCCAAACCACCATGCATGCGGTGTCCAGAACATTCGCGTATTCATATGCACCGCAGGCGTGTGCGGGTTCTGCATATGCGCCACAAGCGAAATACCCGAAGCCCAAAAGCGCGGATCGTCAGCCATGCCATCCAACCCTTTGCGCGCCGCCATTGCGGTCTGCGCGCGCGGCCCCAGGGTGCCATACACAGTTGAAATATTGACCCCGACCTTTTCGAACACACGCCCCCCGCGCATCACGCTCATCAGGCCGCCGCCGGCGTCGCTGCCATCGTCACTTGCGCGGCTCGTTTCACTGACATCAAAGCGGCCGGCGGGCGCACCGGCGAACGGGCCAGTCGTCTGGCTGTCCTCAAGGGTTTCAAACGCCGCGACAATCTCGTCGCGCAGGGTCTTGAACCATTCAGCGGCCTGCGCCTTTTGCGATTCCATTGCCTCTTCAACCATGGCCTTTGCCCCCTGCTATTGCATAACACCTGCGGATATCATCCCTTATCGTGAACGACCACAGTCGAACAAGGACCAGCCCATGCGCGCTTCAGTAATGCTTTTGCCCCTTCTTGCCCTCACGGCTTGTGCAACGCCGCGCGAACGATGTGTCAATCAGGCCAACAGCGAAGTTCGCGTGATCAACAGCCTGATCACACAAACCCAAGGCAACCTGACCCGCGGCTATGCCCTTGCCGAACAACAAGAAGTTCGCGTCTTGCGCCGGTCGTGCGAGGGCACAAATGCTGACGGATCGACCTTTCGCTTCCCCTGTGAGGAAACCGAGACCTTTACCCGGAATGTCCCTGTCGCGATTGATCTGAACGCCGAACAGGCCAAGCTGGAGTCCCTGCAAGACCGTCTGGCGCTTGAACAACGCCGCGCCCAGACGGCCACGCGGCAGTGCATCGCGCAATATCCCGAATAGCTAGTGCGCGGGCGCGACAACCGGGTCAATCAGCGTGCGCCCGCCATCCACCGTCACAATCTGTCCGGTGACAAAACTTGACGCATCCGAGGCCAGATATTGCACCGCATCCGACACTTCACCCGGGCCGGCGATCCGCTGCAGGGGTGTGTGGCCGATGATATCATCGCGAAAGCTGTCGTTGTCGCGCAGACAGTCCTTCAGGCTGCCGCTCATCACTGATCCAAAGGCAACCGCATTCACGCGGATCCGTTCAGGCGCAAGCGCCACCGCAAGCGAGCGAGTCATCTGATCAAGCGCCGCCGTGCTGACTGAATAAGCCAGCAATTTCGGATGGGTGCGCCGCGCCGCAATTGACGACAGGTTGATGATTGATCCGGCCGGGCCTTCATCTTGGTCCTCGGCCTGTTTGATCATCCGCTTGGCAATCGCCTGACTAAGGCGCAAGGATGTCATCAGATTTTGCTGCAACAGCATATCCACCCCGTCTTCGTCGGGATCAAGCGCATCCCCGACGACCATCTGCCGCGAGGCATTGACCAGAATATCAACCCGTTCAAAGGCATCAATCGTCGCCGAAAGCAGGTTCGCAATCGTCAGCTTTTCGCGCAGATCGCCTGCGAAAATCCGAAATGCACTGCCGTCCTCACCCTCGCCCACTTCCTTGACCAAGGTGTCTTCGTCCATATCGGCAAAGATGACATTCGCACCTTCGGCCAGAAAATGCCGCCCGATGGCAAGCCCGACACCATTTGCCGCACCTGTGACGATGGCTGTCTTGCCGGCGATGGAAAATGGCATGAGGTTCTCCTGATTCCCGAAAGGAAACGCTAGTTGATTTTATCGCGCGGGGCGAGAGGCATGAAAAACCTTGAACGCGCCATCCTGCGCGATCTGCACGACCTCGCGAAATGCAGCACGCAGGGGCGCTTCATAGGGCAGTTGCCGGTTGGCGACCAACCACAAATCGCCGCGCGGGGTCAGCATGTCTGCAGCCGCCGCAATAAACGCTTTGCCCAGCGCAGGGTCCGCCGCGCGGCCCGCGTGAAACGGCGGATTGCAGATCACATGATCAAACGGCGTGGCGGGCCGGAACGTGGTGGCATCGGCCCAATGAAACACCGCGCGCGGGTCTTTCACATTTTGGCGGGCACACTCCAACGCAAGCACTTCGGCCTCGATCAGCTCAAGCGCGGTGATACCCGCACGGTCCAGCACCTGCGCCGAAAGATAGCCCCAGCCCGCCCCAAGATCACAAACGCGCCCTTTCATCTTTGGTGGCAGGTTTTCGACCAAAAGTGCTGATCCGCGATCGACCGTCCCATCCGAGAAAACGCCCGCCGTGGTGACAAACCCATGTGCGCCACGCGCGGGCGCGGGGGCCGCCCAATCGGCGAATGCATCACTGGCAGGGAACCAGAAACAGCGGCCATGCGCCTTGGTGACGCTGGCCACATCGCCAAGCCGTTTGCGCGCCTCCTTGAACAGGCTATCGACGCCGTCAGTCTTGTTCCCGTCCACGACAATCAACCCGCCCGGCGACAGCGCACAGGCACGTGCAACCATGTCGCGGGCCAGCGCCTTGGCACGTGGCACAACGATGATAGTCGCTGCGGCCCCGGCAGGCAGGTCAGCCGAAACAGGAAGCCCCGCCGCGGTCCAATAATCAAGATCGGGGCGAAACCCTTGTGACACCTGCACGCGATCGCGCGGCAACTCCCCAAGGTCATAGCCGGCAGGCGGGCGCAGCACGGCAATCTGGCCTTCATCAGGCAGGATCAAACCGCCTTCAAGGGCTGTATTCAGGCGGGAGACAGACATGCGAAACGGCCCGCGGGCCTATTCCTTTTCCATCGTGCATTGCAGCGGATGTTCATGGCGCGCGGCAAAATCCATCACCAGCGCAACCTTCGTCTCGGCGATCTCGTGGCTATAGACGCCCACCACGGCCAGCCCCTTTTTATGAACCGTGAGCATCAATTCAAACGACTGCGCGTGCGACATGCCAAAGAACCGTTCAAGCACATGCACGACGAATTCCATCGGCGTATAGTCGTCGTTCAGGATCATGACCTTATACATCGGGGGACGTTTGGTCTTTTGACGCGTTTCAAGTTTGACGCCGATGTCGCCATCACCGTCATCATCGTTCTTGGCCATCTTCAAAACGTCAGCGCGCATGGGGTTCCCGAGATCAATCATCGCTGGGCTTTATATAACCGTGATCCCCCACATGAAAAGGGGCCGTTTTCGGGGAGGTAACGGAAGGGTGATACGGCCGGCTTCACCGCGAATATGCTACGCAAAAATCAATTCGGACGGCCTGCCCCAATTCCGCCACATTCGCCCATCTTGCGGGCCCAATCCAGCCTGCCCCAAGATGTGCCATAGGCGGTTTAAGGGCGCTGCCAAAGTCTTTGAAAATAGGGTATTTTCTGAAACGCGATCTCGTGCTAGGGTATTTACAAATCAAAGGTGCCGCAAAAAATTGGCACCACGAGGCAGTAGAACGAGGCAGTGTCGTGAAACGACGTTTGGGACACCCGGTTTTGACCGGGATATTACTTATGTTTGTCATGGTGATGGCGGCTTTGGCCCCCTTGGCCAGCCGCGCCGCGCCCTACGCGGCGATGGTCATGGATGCCCGCACCGGAGAGGTGCTGCATTCACGAAACGCCGATACCCGGCTGCATCCCGCGTCATTGACAAAAATGATGACTCTTTATCTCGCGTTCCAAGCCATCGAGAACGGCGAGATCAGCCTTGATACCGAAGTCACCATTACCCCGCTTGCCGCCAATGAACCGCCTTCCAAACTGGGCCTACGCGCGGGGCAGACGATCCGCCTGCGTTACCTGATCCGTGCCGCGGCCGTGAAATCCGCCAATGATGCCGCCACCGCAATCGGGATCGCGCTCGAGGGGAGCGAGGCCGCATTCGCCCGTCGCATGAACCGCGCCGCAGCGGCGATGGGCATGACCCGCACAACGTTTCGCAACGCTCATGGGCTGACCGAAGCCGGACACCTGTCAACCGCGCGCGACATGACGATCCTTGGCCGCCACGTCATCTATGATTTTCCGCAGTATTATAACCTGTTTTCACGCCGCACCGCCGACGCAGGCATTGCTACCGTCAGCCACACAAATCGTCGCTTTCTTGACGCCTATCGCGGCGCAGACGGGATCAAGACTGGGTATACCCGCGCGGCGGGCTTCAACCTCGTCGCCTCGGCGGAACGGGGCAATGAACGCATTATCGCCACGATGTTTGGTGGTTCATCAACCGCTGCGCGCAATGCGCGGGTGGCGGAACTGTTGGATATGGGCTTTGCCCGCGCGCCATCACGTGCACCACTTGCCGCACCAAGCGCGCCAAGCTACGGCGCGATTGCATCCGCGGCACCACAACCCGCAGCGCCGGGCTCTGCCGGGCGCACGATCCGCGTCAACGGGCTGGTAACGCGCAGTCTACGTCCCAACGCCCGCCGCCTCCCCGCGGCCGAGCCCGCGCAGGAACTGCTTTTGGCCAATGCCGACGTCATTCAGGATGCCGTGGCCGGCGTCATCGAAGCGCAGGCTGAAGAAATCGCCGAGACGACCGCCCCCGAGACCACAATCGCGCCGCCAGCGCGCCCCTCTGATCTTGTAATGGCCTCGGCCGATCCGCCAGCCGCCCCCGCAGCTGCCGCGCCGACCCAGCCCGAAGTCATCACACGCATTTCCACATCGGGCGGGCGTCTTTGGGGCATCAATGTCGGACGCTACAATTCACGTTATCAGGCCGAAAGCGTCCTGCTGCGTGTCGCCCTGAACGAGATGAGCACGCTTGACGGGTCGTTGCGCCGCGTGAACCAATCGCCGCGCGGGTTTGACGCAAACTTCATGGGGCTGACCCGTGAAACCGCCGATCTGGCCTGTCGTCGCCTTCAGGCGCGTGGCACCACCTGCTTTATGATCGGCCCGGCCTCCTAAGCGGCTTGCCTTTCATGCCCTCCGCTTCCCTATTGGCACGGTGAGCGAAAGGAAAAACGATGGCGATTCTCGAACTGCGCGCACCCACTGTCATGGCGCATCCGACCAGCACCGCTGGCTCATACGTTGAATTGCACCGCATCTTTTGTGTCGGGCGCAACTATGGGGACCACGCAAGCGAAATGGGCAACGACCCGTCCGATCCGCCCTTCTTTTTCATGAAACCCGCCAGTGCTGTCGTGCGGTCGGGCCGCACAATCCCCTATCCGCCCGCGACCCGGGACTTGCATCACGAGGCCGAGTTGTGCGTCTTGATCGGGCGCGAAGGGGCCGATATCCCGCCTGATGCGGCGCTTTCATACGTGTGGGGCTATGCAACCGGAAACGACCTGACCCGCCGTGATCTACAAGCTGCGGCCAAGGCGGCCCGCCGCCCGTGGGATATGGGCAAAGGGTTCGACAATTCGGCGATCCTTGGCGATATTCACCCCGTCGCCGAGGTCGGCCATTTGGAAAACGCCCGCATCACCTGCACCGTCAATGGTGCGCTGCGACAGGATGCCAGCACTGCCGATATGATCTGGCCCGTGGCCGATGTCATCGCCTGTCTGTCCGGCCTTGTGACCCTGCAAGCGGGTGATGTGATCATGACGGGAACGCCCGCAGGCGTGGGGCCGATACCCAAGGGGCAGACCTGTGTGGTTGACATTGCGGGGCTGTCCCCCGCCAGCGTGACAATCGCCCCCTAGGCGACTTCGCCTTCAAAGGCGGCCTTCATCAGGGCGCGGGTATAGTCGGTTTGCGGCGCATCAAAGATCGCGGCGGCATCGCCTGCCTCGACCACGTCGCCCTGCTTCATGACCATGACCTTGTGGGACAAGGCGCGCACAACCTTGAGGTCGTGACTGATAAACAGATAGGCCAGCCCGTGCCGCGCCTGAAGATCGCGCAGCAGGTCCACAATCTGCACCTGCACGGTCATGTCCAGCGCGCTGGTGGGTTCGTCCAGAACCAGCAGCCGCGGACGCAGGATCATCGCGCGGGCAATGGCGATCCGCTGGCGTTGTCCCCCGGAAAACTCGTGCGGGTAACGGTCCATCAAGGCGGGGTCCAACCCCACTTCGCGCATGATGTCCGCGACCATTTCGCGTTTGTCACGGCCCGGATCGACCCCGTGCACGCCCAGCCCCTCGGCGATGATCTGTTCGATTGTCATGCGCGGGCTCAGGCTGCCATAAGGATCCTGGAACACAATCTGCATGCCCGACCGCAGCGGGCGCATCTGGCCATCACGATAACCCTGGATGTCTTTGCCCAAAAACACGATCCGCCCCTCGGAGCGGATCAATCGCATCATCGCCAACGCAAGCGTGGTCTTGCCTGACCCGCTTTCGCCCACGATTCCGACGGTTTCACCCGCACGCACGGTAAGGGTCGCGTCATTCACGGCCTTCACATAGCCCGCGGTGCGCTTCAGCAGGCCCTTATGGATCGGGAACCATATCTTGAGGTTTTCGGTCTGCGCGACCACCTCGGCCCCTGCGGGCACTGGCAGGGGCAGACCGGTGGATTCCGCGGCCAGCAGCATCCGCGTGTAGGGGTGGCGCGGATTGGCAAACACCTCCTCGGTGATGCCTTGCTCGACGATTTCGCCGTCTTTCATCACACAGACACGATCCGCGATCTTGCGCACGATGGTCAGGTCGTGCGTGATGAACAGCAGGCTCATCCTTTCGCGATCCTTGAGGTCAGCCAAGAGATCAAGGATTTGCGCCTGAATGGTCACATCGAGCGCCGTTGTGGGTTCGTCAGCGATCAGCAATTCGGGCCCGTTGGCCAAAGCCATCGCGATCATGACCCGTTGGCGCTGCCCGCCCGAAAGCTGGTGCGGATAGGCCCCAAGACGCGTTTCCGGATCGCGGATACCGACCTTTGTCAGCAAATCAATGATCCGCTGGCGCACGGCACCGCCACGCAACCCCTGATGCAATTCGATGCTTTCCGCCAACTGCTTTTCCAGTGTGTGCAGCGGGTTCAGGCTGGTCATCGGTTCCTGAAAGATAAAGCTGATGTCATTGCCGCGCACGCGGCGCAAATCGGCCTCGGGCGCGCCAATCATCTGCGTGCCGTTGTAAATGATCGATCCGTTGACGGTGGCACTATCGCCCAGCAATTGCACTGTGGACAAGGCCGTAACCGACTTGCCCGACCCGCTTTCACCCACCAGCGCGACGGTTTCACCCTTGCCGACCTTGAACGACACGCCGCGCACAGCATGGGTCACCTCGCCGTCCTGGCGGAAATCAACGCTCAGGTTCTGCACGTCCAACACAGTCTTCATGAGAAGGTCTTTCGCGGATCAAAGGCATCGCGCACGCCCTCGAAGATGAACACCAGCAACGACAACATGACCGCGAATGTGGTGAAGGCCGTAAAGGCCAGCCACGGCGCTTGCAGGTTCTGTTTGGCTTGCAGGGTCATTTCGCCCAGGGATGGCGCGGATGACGGCAATCCGAAGCCCAGAAAATCAAGGCTGGCAAGCGTGGCAATCGTGCCGGTGATGATGAAGGGCAGCATCGTCACCGTCGCCACCATCGCGTTGGGCAGCATATGACGGAACATGATCTTGCGGTCCGATACGCCCAGCGCCTTGGCGGCGCGCACATACTCGAAATTGCGCGCGCGCAGGAATTCTGCCCGCACCACACCCACCAGCGCGGGCCAGCCGAACAGCACTGTCAACACCACAAGGAGCCAGAAACTGCGCCCCAGGATCGCGAACAGAATGATAATGACATAAAGAGACGGCGTGCCGCCCCAGATTTCAATCACGCGCTGGAAAATCAGATCGGTCCAGCCGCCGAAATACCCTTGAATGGCCCCTGCCGCGATTCCGATCAGGGATGCGAACGTCGTGACGATGATCGTGAACACGATCGACAGGCGGAAGCCGTAGATCACCCGCGCGACCACATCGCGCTTGGTGTCATCCGTGCCAAGCCAGTTGTTTTGATCGGGCGGTGACGGGGCCACGCCGGGCACATCGACAATGGTGTCATAGGAATAAGGCACTGGCGGCCACAGGATCCAGCCCTTGGCAAACCCGTCATTCACCAGATTGCCGGTATCGGCGGCGTCGATCACGCCCTCGGGGTCGTCAAAGCAATCGTCAAGCCCGCCGCTGATGATCAGGCACTGCACCTCGACATCGCCGTAATTCGCCGCCGTCGGAAAATCGCCGCCATAGTCGCGTTCCGAATAGAAGGTAAACACCGGCATGCGGATTTCGCCGCGATAGCTGACCATGATCGGTTTGTCGTTGGCCAGAAATTCGGCCATCAGGCTCAGACCGAACAGGAACAGGAATATCCAAAGCGACCAGACCGCGCGACGGTTACGCCTGAAATTGCGCCAGCGGCGTTGGTTCAGTGGTGACAGCGCCATCAGCCCCGCCTCTCGAAGTCAATGCGCGGGTCAACGAACACATAGGTCAGGTCAGTCAGGATACCGACGATCAGTCCGATCAGCGAAAAGGTGAACAGCGTGCCAAAGATCACCGGATAATCGCGGGCAATCGCGGCCTCAAAGCCCAATCGGCCCAGCCCATCAAGCGAAAAGATTGTTTCGATGATCAGTGACCCACCAAAGAACACCCCGATGAACAGCGCCGGAAAGCCGGAAATCACGATCAGCATCGCGTTGCGAAACACATGGCCATATAGCACGCGGCGTTCCGTCAGCCCCTTGGCCTTGGCCGTCATCACGTATTGCTTTTTGATCTCGTCCAGAAAGCTGTTTTTCGTCAGCAAGGTCAGGGTCGCGAATGCGCTGATCGTGCTGGCGGCAACCGGCAGGGCGATGTGCCACAGGTAATCCTTGACCTTGCCGAACCAGCTAAGTTGGTCAAAATTATCGCTGGTCAAACCACGCAGCGGGAATGTCTGCTTGCAGGTCGGGTTCAGATCGTAAAACCAGCGGGCATTATCGCGAATGACCTCGGATATTCCGAACGGGAACCGGAAACAGTTACCCCCCGCGAACAAGACCAACAGAATGATTGCAAAAAGAAATCCCGGGATCGCGTAGCCAACGATGATCGCCCCGCTTGTCCATGTGTCAAAGCGCGACCCATCACGCACCGCCTTTTTGATCCCCAGCGGGATCGAGATGATATATGCGATCAGCGTTGACCAAAGGCCCAGCGTGATCGACACGGGCATCTTTTCCACAACAAGGTCGAACACGCTGATGGATCGGAAATAGCTTTCTCCGAAATCAAAGCGCATATAGTCCCACATCATGTTGAAAAAGCGTTCGAGCGGGGGTTTGTCGAACCCGAACTGGCGTTCCAGATCGGCAATGAACTCGGGCGACAAGCCGCGTGCACCCGCGTATTCGCTATTGGCTTCGGTGCCAAAATCGACGTCACCGCCGCCGCCCGCGATCCCTTCAAAAACGTCGCCGCCGCCTTCCATACGCGCAATGATTTGCTCGATCGGGCCGCCCGGCACGAATTGCACCAGTGTGAAGTTGATGATCATGATTCCCAGCAATGTGGGAATGATCAGCAACAGCCGTCGAAGGATGTAAGCGCCCATATACCTGCCCGTTGTCCGGCCTTGTTATCGCAGCGCGCCCACGGCGCGCAGTTCATCGGCCTTTTCGGCGTTATACCACCAGAAATCCAGTTCGCCTATGGCATAGGGTGGCAATTCTTCGGGGCGTTCAAACATGTCGTAATAGGCCAGCCAGCGGTTGCCCAGATACCACGCGGGCGTGATAAACCTTTCGGCCCGCATGATCCGGTCAATCGCCCGCACCCCCGCGGCCATTTCATCATAGGATTCCGCCCCTTCAACAAAGTCGATCAATGCATCCACGGCCGGATGCGAAAAGCCCGCTGGGTTGAACACATCATCCACATCTTCGGAGCCATATTTCTGTCCAAGGCCGCTGCCTTCCTCGAGGCCCGAGGTATAGCCGTCATAGATCATCTCGTAATCAAAGGTCTGGCTGCGCAGTTGGTATTGCGCGGGGTCCACGCGGTTATAGACAGCATCCACGCCAAGACGTTTCAGATTATCGATGTAGGGCATGATGATCCGGTCAAACGATGGGCTGACACTCAGGAACTCAAGCGTGAATGCCTCTCCGGCCGCATTACGCAGCATCCCATCATCGCCGGCAACCCAGCCGGCGTCCTCCATCAGGGCAAGGGCCGCACGCAGATTGCCGCGATCAAGCTGGCGTTCGCCAGAGGTGTGCGGCGTGACGGCCGGATCGGTCAGCAAGGATGGATCAATCAAGTCGGCCACGGTTTGCAGCAGTTCAAGCTCGCGGCCCTCGGGCACGCCGGTCGCGGCCAGCGCGCTGCCTTGCCAGAAACTCTCGCGTTGCTGGAACAGGCCATATTGCAGCGTGTCATTGGTCCAGGTGAAGTTATACATCAGGCCCAGTGCCTCGCGGACGCGGACATCATCGAATTTGGGATTACGCAGGTTCAGCAAGAACCCCGTCGCATTCGGCACGGTGCCGACCGGCACAACATCCTGCACGACCCATTCATTGGTCAGCGCGGGAAAATCATAACCCGTTGCCCAGGTCAGGCTGCTGTTTTCCTGCCGAAAGGTGTATTCACCCGATTTGAACGCCTCGAACGCAGTCGTGGTATCGGCAAAGTATTCCACCCGGATCGTGTCGAAATTGTAGTGACCAACACTCAGCGGATGGTCCGCGCCCCAATAATCGGGATTGCGGCGATAGACGATCCGGCGGCCCGCATCATAGCTGTCCAGCATATAGGGGCCAGTGCCGGGCGAGATTTCAAAGCGGCTTTCATCCAGCTTGGCACCGGTTTCCTCGTACCAGGCCTCGCTCCACACCGGCGTGCTGCCCACCAGCGAAATCAGTCCCTTGCGCGGGATACCTTCGGCGAACACAAACTTGACTGTGTAGTCATCCAGCGCCTCGACCGAGGCAATCACCTGTTTCACATATGATCCGTAAGACGGCGTGCCCTCGTCGCGCAACAGTTCGTGGCTGAAGACCATGTCCTGAGCCGTCATCGGCGTCCCGTCCGAAAAAATCACATCACGGCGCATGTTGAAGATGACCCAATCCTGGCTTTCAGGATATTCGATGGTTTCGCACAGCAGGCAATAGGCCGATCCAACCTCGTCTGCCGTTGGGGTCATGACCCTTTCATAAGGGATGCTTGACAGGCGGCCCGGCGTTCCGCGCTGGGTCGCAAAGGGGTTCATGCTGTCAAAGGTGCCCTGCGCCCAAATCGCAATTTCACCGCCCTTGGGCGCGTCTGGGTTCACATAGTCCAGCTGCGTGAAATCCGCGGGATAGGCCAGCTCGCCAAAGTTGGAGAATCCGTGGCTGGTAATGATGGTCTCGTGACTGTCAGCCAGCGCCTGATGCGCCCAAAGCACCCCGCCAATCATGATTGCCGTGCCTGTAAACCAAAGACGCGTGCGGTCCTTGGCAGGAAATGCAACACGGGTGCGAGGCAGGCGTTGGGCGGGACGATGCATCAAATTCTCCTTTGGGCCTAAGCAGTGAAACAACGCTAAAGGTGCAGGCCGCCAACATTCAAGTTGAGATTGCGTGATCAGCGAGTGATCAAAGCCTTTCACAACGAAAAAGGCCGCCCCCGGAAGGAGCGGCCCGAACCTACGGCAGTGGCAGCCGATTTAGTCATCAAGGCTATCAAGATAGGCAATCAGGTTCGCGCGGTCTTCGATCTTGCGCATCCCGTTATAGCTCATCGCGGTGCCGGGGGCGTAACCCTTGGGGTTTTCCAGAAAGAGGTTCAGGTTTTCCGGTGTCCACACATCGGCGACCGCTGTCAGCGCGCCGGAATAGCCATAGCCCTCGGCGGCGCCCACGTCACGGCCGACAACACCGATAAGATAGGGACCGGTGCCATTTTCGCCAGCCTCAAGCGCGTGACAGGCGCGGCAGGTGCGCCACAGCCCTTCGCCTGCGCTGACATCAGCCGTCGCGTAGACCTCTGCAAAGGCCGGGCCTTCATCAACAACCACTTCAGTGCCCTCCTCGCCTTCGACTGCGATCTCATAGGCTTGGGTCTTGTTGTGTTCACTGCCGCTGCTGGTTTTGTAAATCGTTTCTGAAGCCCAGCCGGCCAACAGGAATACCAAAAGAGTGCCGCACAAAGCACCTACAATTTTCGTCGTCGTCATTGTGTCGAACATGTCGCGTTCCGTTTCGATCAAAGGTTGGCAGACGTGTATCCGCTTCCATGCCCATCTTGCAAGGTGTAGCACCGCGACGAAATGCCCATTTTTCGAGTCCAAGGGGGGAAGGACACCAAAATGACCGCAAAAATCGCCTTTCAGGGGGAACTGGGTGCCTATGGCCATCAGGCCTGCGCCGAAGCCCGACCCAATTATGACCCCCTGCCCTGCGCCACTTTTGATGACGCCATCGAGGCCGTGCGCAAAGGTGAAGCGGACCTCGGGATGATCGCTGTCGAAAACTCGACCTACGGACGCGTGGCCGATGTGCATTCGCTTTTGCCCGAAAGCGGGTTGCATATCGTCGACGAAGCCTTCGTGCGGGTGCATATCAACCTGCTGGGCCTGCCCGATGCGCGGGTTGATGATATCAAGACGGCCCTTGGGCATGTGGTGATTCTACCACAGTGCGCGGGCTATTTGCGCGAACACGGCATCCGCGGTCAGGTCAGTTCCGATAATGCCCGTGCAGCGCGTGACGTGGCATCAGGCGATGACCGCACGGTTGCGGCGCTGGCCTCGGAACTGGCCGCCGATATTTACGGGCTCAAGATTCTGGCGCGCAACATCGAAGATCACGATCGTAACACCACCCGTTTCCTGATCATGTCACGCGAACCCGATTACAAAAAGCGCGGCAAACATGTGATGATGACCAGCTTTGTGTTTCGTGTGCGCAACATTCCCGCCGCACTTTACAAGGCGATGGGCGGCTTTGCGACCAACGGCGTAAACATGACCAAACTCGAAAGCTACATGGTTGGCGGGCATTTCACGGCGACACAGTTCTACGCCGAAATCGAAGGCCATCCCGATGACCGCAACGTGCAACTGGCGCTGGACGAATTGGATTACTTTACCGACCACCTGCATGTGATGGGAGTTTATCCGTCTGCCACGCGCCGCCACGAAATCACGCGCGACAAATAGGCGCTGCGCGGTCTAGGCGTAGCGTTCTTCGACGTCTTCGGCGAAATCGGCAACCCGCAAGGCAAAGCGCTTGTTCATGTTCCCCTTGGCAAGGGCCAGTGATTTCACAAGCAATTTGGCCGCAAGCGTCTTAGGGGTCAGTTCTACTGAAACGCTCAGCCGGGTGCGGCTGCGTGACAGGGCCACGAGGTCGATCTGGGTCACGCCGTCAATGCTTTTGGATGCAATCTCGGCGGTGAACCCGTTAGGGGCTTCAAGCCCGGCCAGGGTCGCACGCAAGCGACGCTCCTTGCCGCGATATTTGAACGACACATCCCACGCCGAACCAACCTGCGCTGTCGCATGGGTATCGACCCGTTTGATGTCAGCACCACGGCGCAGCGCCGATCTTTCAAAACTGTGAAAGTCGGACACCTCTTTGAATACATGTTCAATCGGCGCTTCGATGTCTTCCTTGGTCGTGAATTTCATGCCTGATCTGCCTGTTTTTGTAGGGCGTGGCCCGTTTCATGCATTTGTCGCCTTATTCAAGATCATCCGCAAGCCAGTTACGCAACAAGAAGTGCGCGATCGCCCCTTCCCGCGCGGGTTTGATCAGAGGATGACGACCAGCGAAAATCTGCAACATCTCCTCGCGGGTGACCCATAGTGCATCCTCGATTTCTGCAGGATCAATCGTGATGTCGCGCCCCAGGGCCTCACCACGGCAGCCCAGCATCAGTGACGCGGGGAACGGCCAGGGTTGGCTGGCAAGATATGACACCACACCAACAGGCACGCCCGATTCTTCAAACACCTCGCGGCGCACCGCTGCCTCGATGGTCTCACCGGGTTCGACAAACCCCGCCAGCAAGGAATACATCCCCTCCGGCCACCCCGGTGAGCGCCCCAAAAGCACCGAATTCCCGTGGGTGATCAGCATGATGACAACGGGGTCCGTGCGTGGATAATGATGCGCACCGCAACGGGGGCAATCGCGCTGCCAACCGGCCGCGGCCATGACACTTTCGGCACCGCAACTGGCGCAAAACCGATGGCTCAGGTGCCACTGAAAGACGGCGCGCGCGATCGCGGCGAGCTCAGCCTCGCGCGCGGTCAGCCCGGTCATCACGGCGCGCAATTCGGCAAAGCGGTGATCAGCGGGCAATGCGGGGTGGCATTGTTCGCTGGGGTCCAGAAACTGGTTCAGGGTGCTGTCATCCAGATCGTCCGGCACCCAGCCCGACAAATCAGCGGCAAATAGCGCCGCTCCGTCATCAAGCCCCAGGAACACCTGATCGACTCCGGCATCGGCCATCACGGCGTGATCAAGCGGCAGCAAAGCCAGCGCCCCGTCTTCATACACCAACGGCTTGCCGCGCCAGATCAGCATCGCCCGGGCAGAAGATTGCGCGCGCATGCGATCCAGCGCCGCCGGGTCACTGCGCAGGGGCCCCGCACGATCAAGCGCTGCGCCGCCAAATGTTACCGTTTCTGCGTGTCTCATGCGCCACAACTGCCACGCAGGCGGAAAAGGCGCAATCGAACGCAGCAGCGAACTTGCATTCGGGCCCATTCACCCTAAGGTTGAATTTCCGAAATCCTGCCCTTCATCGGCGAGGCACCTTTTGACCACCACGACCCTGCGCATCCTCGAAACCACCGACCTGCATGTGCATCTTCTTCCATACGACTACTACACTGACCGGCCAGACGTCGGCGTGGGCCTGTCGCGCACGGCCAGCCTGATCCGTCAGATGCGCGCGCAGGTTCCCAATTGCCTGCTGTTTGACAATGGTGACTTTTTACAGGGCACACCTCTGTCCGATCTTGTGGCGCAACAAAATAGCGCTGGTTGCACAGATATTCACCCGGCAATCGCGGCGATGAACACATTGCACTATGACGCCGCGACGCTGGGCAATCACGAGTTCAACTTTGGTCTGGAATTCCTGCGCGATGCCTTGGCGCAGGCGCATTTTCCAGTGACCTGTTCCAATGTCGTTCGCGCCCTCGGGGCCACGCCCGCGCAGGATGAAACGCTCTTGCCGCAATATCTGATACTGGACCGGATGCTGACGGACGATTCCGGTCAGGCGCACCCCATCAGGATCGGGGTGATTGGCGCGGCACCACCCCAAATTCTGCAATGGGACGGCCAGCACCTCGCGGGCCGTGTCAGCACGCGCGATATCGTTGCAACGGCCCGCGCCGTGGTGCCGCAGATCAAGGCTGACGGGGCAGATATCATCATCGCGCTTTGCCACTCAGGCATCGGTGCACAGGGCGAAACCAACATGATGGAAAATGCCGCCGTGCCGCTGGCCGCGATTGCCGGAATCGACGTGGTTCTGGCAGGGCACACGCATCTGGTGTTCCCCAGCAATCAATTTGCTAAAACCGATGCGATTGATCCCGAAAAGGGGCACCTCCACGGTAAACCAGCGGTGATGGCAGGATTCAACGGGTCGCACTTGGGGGTTGTCGACCTGACGCTCAGCTTTGACAAAGGCCGCTGGCAAATTATACATGATACCGTGCGTGCGGTTCCGATTGCGCGCCGCGATCCGCGATCAGATACCGTTCACGGGTTGGTTGCCTGTGACGCACAGGTGCGCGACGCCGCTCTTGCCGCCCACGCAGCAACGGTAGACCGTGTGCGCCAGCCCATCGGAGCCACCCCGGTACCGCTGCAAAGCTACTTTGCGATGGTCGCCAACGACATCACGATCAGGATCGTCGCACAGGCCCAACGCAAGGCCGCAGCCGCGATCCTTGCAAACGGTCCACGCGCGGGACAACCGGTGTTGTCAGCAGTTGCGCCCTTTAAAGTGGGCGCGCGCGGCGGGCCGAATTACTTTGTCGACATCCCCGCTGGTCCGCTGGAACAGCGCAATGTCGCGGATCTTTACCTTTATCCAAACACGCTGTCCTTGCTGGAAATTACCGGCGCGCAGCTGCACCTTTGGCTGGAACGCGCGGCAGGTGCTTTTGCGCGAATCACACGAGGCGTGACGGATCAACCGCTGCTTGACCCCAGCTTTCCCAGCTACAACTTTGATGTGATTGACGGGTTGACCTATGAAATCGACCCGACCGCCCCATCGCGCTTTGACGCGCAGGGCGTCGAAATCAACCCGGCCGCGCGGCGCATCCGCGACCTGCGGCTGGATGGCCTGCCCGTTTCCAATGATCAGACATATCTTGTGATCACCAATAGCTACCGCGCGGGCGGCGGCGGCGGCTTTCAGGGGGCACTGGGCGGCACCGTGATCGCGCAGGGCATGTCCAGTATCCGCGATGCCCTGCTTGATCATTTGCGTGACGGCACTGACGCACCCCGCGATCCTGCCGCGACATGGCGCTTTCGCCCGCTTCCCGACACAGCCGCGCAGTTTGAAAGCAGCCCGCACGCAAGGCGGTTCGTGAACACCATCAAAGACCGCGCCATCACATATCTTGGCCCCGCTACAAACGGCTTTGCCCAATATGCATTGCGCTTTGACGCCGCTTAGGGGCAAAAAGCGGGCGTAGTACCAAAGCAAAGGCGCGTGACATGAAAAAGCTGTTGTTCCTGACGGTCGTTCTGGCCGCAATTGCCGCATACATGACGAACCCAAGCGCCGACGGTATCGAGGCGCAGATCGACACGATGCTGCAAGGCGCGATCAGCGATGGCCAGCTTGACGATGTGAATGATCCGGCGGCGGTCGTTCTGTTGGCCCTGTGCAAATCGGATGTGCCTGCCTGCGCACAGATGTTGCGCCAGGGGATGGATGTGAGGCTAAGCGATCAAAAGCTGTTCACCACAGTGCGCGCCAGCGGCTTTGGCAAGGCCGTGACCTGTTACGGGGCCTATGCACGGCTTTTCTGCCCGGGCGGGTTGCGCGACGACGCCTAGCATCCCTTGCGCCACCGTCCCCGCCCCCCTATATGAGGGGCGAGAGGTTGGCGCGGGCAAGCGCCTCGCCAACCTGGTCAGGTCCGGAAGGAAGCAGCCACAACGAGCCCCGCTTGGGTCGATGTCCAGCCTCTCACCTCGCGCCCTTTGCGCAAACGCCACGTCAGGAGGATCACCATGATTGCATCAGTATCCCCTTTACCGGATTTGGCGCATTCCTGAAGGACACGCGCCTTTGCCCGCTTTGATCCTTTTTCCTGATCGACGGCACTCACAATGACAGACCTGACGCTGGCCAGCCTTGGCTGGTCCCCTTTCTTTGAAGCCCAACGCGATGCGGACGACATTGGAACACCTGCGCGTGTCACCGCTGTGCATCGCGCCAGCGTGACCGTGCTTGGCCCCCAAGGGATCGCCACGCTTTTGCCCCCCCAACAGGCTGGCAACTATGCGGTGGGTGATTGGGTGCTGCATGACGGCACAGTGATCACCCGCCTGCTGCACCGCCAGACCGAAGTGTCGCGCCGCGCCGCGGGCGAAGTAGCGATGCGGCAATTGATTGCGGCCAACGTCGATACGCTTGCGATTGTCACCAGTTGCAACGCAGATTTCAACGTTGCCCGCCTTGAACGCTATCTGGCGATGGCCGGGGCGGCGGGCTGTTTGCCGCTGATCGTGCTGACCAAGGCGGACGAATGCGCCGATGTGGACAGCTACATTGATCGCGCGCAGGATCTATCGGCGCTCGCGTCCGTCATCGCAATTGATGCACGCGATCCCGAGGATGCCAAACGCCTTTATCCGTGGTGCAGGAACGGCCAGACCCTCGCGCTGGTCGGATCGTCCGGCGTGGGCAAGACCACGTTGCAAAACCTGCTGACAGGGATCGAGGACGCGACCCAGGGCATGCGCGAAGATGATGCCAAGGGACGCCACACCACGACCAGCCGCGCCCTGCGCCCGACCCTTGCAGGCGGCTGGCTGATCGACACGCCTGGCATGCGCGAGTTACGCCTGACCGACGCGGCCGAAGGGATCGACGCTGTATTTGGTGACCTCAGCGAATTGGCGCAGGAGTGCAAATTCAACGACTGCGCCCATGAAAGCGAGCCGGGTTGCGCCATTCAGGCGGCAATCGCCGCGGGAACGATTGACGCGGATCGCCTTGCGCGCTGGCAAAAACTGCTGCGCGAGGACGAATACAACAGTGAATCCGTGGCCGAGGCCCGTGCCCGCAATAAAAAGCTGGGTAAGATGTATCGCAGCGTGCTGAGCGCAAAGCACACCAAACGCGGTAACGAGTCGTGATGGCGTTTGCGTTGCGCAGGCCGCCGCACCAACTTCGCAATCAATGCCAACCAGCGGAAAACACCTAGCCACCCAGCGCCCAATCCATCTGTTCGCCCGTTTCCACGGCGCACGGGCGCACCGCGCGCAGACGTAGCAGCGCGGTGCGCCCGTCCTCTCCGGCGGCAACCATGATCCGCAAACAGGCCATGCCTGACCGGCCACACCCCGCACGGCAATGGACAAGCACGCGCCCGCCGCTGCGCAGAACCTCCAAGGCCTGCGCCTCAATAGCGCCCCAAGGATCAACACCCGACGGCACGCCGAAATCCGCAATCGGCAGATGCACCCAGCCGATCCCGCGCGCGGCAAGATCATCGGGCATATCCTGCGCGGCCAGTTCCGCCAGCGGCGTCATCGTGACCACCAACTGCGGGCCCCACGCGACCAAAGCGCGCAAATCGACATCATAGTTGCCGCCCCGCCCCGGCATCGGCGTGATCGCCAAAGCACCCGCCAAAACGGGCAGCGCGCTTATCCCGAAATCCGATGCCATCAATACTCCCGCGATGCCTGTGGACCTTGGCCCTTCTCCGCCATACCCTAGCCCCCTATCGCGAATCCAGAAAGCCGACATGAACGCCGACGCCCCCAAACCAGCCTATCAAGTTCTTGCGCGGAAATACCGCCCCGAAACCTTTGCCGATCTTGTTGGTCAGGATGCGATGGTGCGCACCCTGCGCAACGCCTTTGCCGCTGACCGGATCGCGCAGGCCTTTATGATGACGGGGATTCGCGGGACCGGAAAAACCACCACCGCGCGGATCATCGCCAAGGGAATGAACTGCATCGGCACAGACGGACAGGGCGGCCCGACAACTGAACCCTGCGGTGAATGCGAACACTGCAGCGCGATCATGGAAGGCCGCCACGTTGACGTGATCGAAATGGACGCGGCCAGCAACACCGGCGTTGCCAATATCCGCGAAATCATCGATTCCGTGCATTACCGCGCCGCCAGCGCACGCTACAAAGTCTACATCATCGACGAAGTGCACATGCTGTCCACCGGCGCGTTCAACGCCCTGCTGAAGACCCTCGAAGAACCACCCGCTCACGTCAAATTCATCTTTGCGACGACCGAAATCCGCAAGGTGCCCGTAACCGTCCTGTCACGCTGTCAGCGCTTTGATCTGCGCCGCATCGAACCCGAAGACATGATCGCGATGCTGCGCCGGATTGCCACGGCCGAGGGGGCCGAAATTGCCGATGATGCGCTTGCCCTGATCACCCGCGCCGCCGAAGGCTCGGCGCGTGATGCGCAATCGCTGCTGGATCAGGCGATCAGTCACGGCGCGGGCGAAACCACCGCCGATCAGGTGCGGGCGATGCTGGGGCTTGCTGACCGCGGCCGCGTGCTTGATCTGTTCGACATGATCCTGCAAGGCGATGCGGCCGGGGCACTGACCGAACTCTCAGGCCAGTATTCCGATGGGGCTGACCCGATGGCGATGCTGCGCGATCTGGCAGAAATGACCCACTGGGTCAGCGTGGTAAAGATCACGCCCGATGCCGCCGACGATCCGACAATCGGCCCCGATGAGCGCACCCGCGGTCTGGCGATGGCCGAAAAACTGCCGATGCGGATCATGACTCGCATGTGGCAAATGCTGCTCAAGGCACTTGAGGAAGTGGCGATGGCACCCAACGCGATGATGGCCGCCGAAATGGCTGTGATCCGCCTGACCCATGTGGCGGACCTGCCCACACCCGACGACCTGGTGCGCAAGCTGCAAGACACAACTCCGCCCCCGTCCGGTGGCGGCGGCCGCCCCGCGCCAAGCGCCGGGCAATCCACCGAGGCGCGCAGCCAGACGCCGGCACCCACCCACTCCGGCCCATCCGGCCCCTCTGCCCATAGCGCCCAAACCGCAGTTGCCATCGCCACCGATGACAGCCTCGCGCGGTTTGCGACGTTTGAAAGTGTGGTTGCCCTGATCCGCAGACACCGCGACGCGAAACTGCTGGTCGACGTCGAAAGCGGCGTCAAACTTGTCAGCTATGCGCCCGGGCGGATCGAATTTGAACAGGCGCCCGATGCCGCCCCCGATCTGGCCCAGCGCCTTGGCGCGCGCTTGCAGGCCTTTACGGGCAATCGCTGGGCCGTCAGCGTGACCGGCAGTGGCGGCGCACCCACCATCGCCGAACTGCGCGACAAGGCCGATGTCGACCTGCGTGAAAAGGCCGAAAAGCACCCGCTGGTGCAGGCCGTCCTGATGCAGTTCCCGACCGCGCAGATTACCGAAATCCGCTCACCAAAGGAGCTTGAGACCGAAGCCGCCGAGGACGCCCTCCCCGAGGTCGACGAGGAATGGGATCCCTTCGAGGACAGCTAGCGCCCCTTGTCGCGCGCCCGGACAGACCGTATCTCATTACAAACGCACATTTTCAGGAGACGAGCAGATGTTCAAAGGTTTAGGCCAAATGGGCGACATGGCCAAAATGATGAAAAAAGCGCAGGAAATGCAGGGCAAGATGGCCGAACTGCAGGAAGAAATGCACAACATCCTGGTCACAGGCGAAAGCGGCGCAGGGTTGGTCAAGGCCACAGCCAGCGCCAAGGGCGAACTCAAGGCGCTCGATATCGACCCGTCGATCTTCAAGGCGGATGACAAGGAAGTCGTCGAAGACCTGATCCTGGCGGCAATCAAGGATGCGCAGCAAAAGGCATCAGACCGCGCACAGTCAGAAATGGCGAAATTGACCGAAGGCATGGGCCTGCCCGCCGACATGAAACTTCCGTTCTAGCTTGAACGCAAGTCCTTCAAATTGGTGTGGTGCAGGGAAAGGCAACCCCTTTGACGGGCCGCGCCAAGACGTTATGAAGCGGTGACATACCCATGACCCAAGGCACCCAAGACATCGACGACCTGATCGCCTTGATGGCGAAACTGCCCGGGCTTGGGCCGCGTTCGGCGCGGCGCGCGGTGCTGCACCTGATCAAGAAACGCGGGCGGCTTCTGACGCCCCTTGCCGAATCCATGCAAAAAGTCGGCGCCACGGCACGCGAATGCCTGAACTGCGGCAATATCGGCACCGGCGATATCTGCAATATCTGCACAAGCGAAAAACGTGCAACAGGGCAGATTTGCGTGGTCGAAGATGTCGCCGACCTTTGGGCGATGGAACGGGCGGCTGTGTTCAAAGGCCGCTATCACGTGCTGGGCGGCACACTGTCGGCCCTTGATGATATCGGCCCCGAAGAGTTGCGCATCCCAAAACTGCGCGACAGGATCGCCAGCGAAAACATCACCGAGGTGATCCTTGCACTTGGGGCGACCATCGACGGGCAAACCACCGCCCATTACATCGCTGATAACCTGCCAGGCGTCTCCGTGACATCACTCGCGCAGGGCGTGCCGGTTGGCGGCGAACTCGACTACCTCGACGAGGGCACGATCACCGCCGCCCTGAACGCACGCAAGGCACTTTAGCCCGCGACCCCGTCGCACGGCAGGTCCGGTATCTCGGGAATCACGGCCCAGCCCATTTCGTCACCGCGATCCAGATCAACAAAGGTCCAGCCGTCGACCGGAATGAACCGATATTGAATATCGTCACCTGCGCGCAGCACACCGCTGACCGGCGCGTCCTGGTGGCGCCCGGTGTGAAGCGCGATCTCGGGGCCACGATAGCCGATACAGGACCTCTCGAAACCAATGGCCACGGGCAGATCAATCATCCGCATCCTCGCCGCAATATTTGGGATGCGCAGGCTTGTGCGCGTGGTGTCCATAGCACAGGCCCACTTGGCTTCCATCTCGCGCACCTGAGCGACGATCCCAGCTTCTGAGGGATCAGGCTCCGCCCCCGTCACCGTGCAGTCGGAGTTATCAAAAATCGCCTGGCCTAGCGGGGATTGAAAACAGTTTCCGGCGTGATCAAACACGAGATTGCGGGTGAACCACAGCTCGTCGCAAATTTCGACAGCCTGCACCGCGCCACCCCAGATCACCAAGAAAATGACAGCAGAAACGCGCCTGACCACCCCTTCTTCTGTTCAAAACCACTCCCGCCGGAGGCGCCGACCCTACCACATGTCTGCCGCCCGATCACTTGGGCACAACCGCGCAGCGCACCAATCAACAAAAACGACAAAGCCCCGCGGCCATCGGCTGCGGGGCTTTTCAATCTGGTCGGACCAACAATGTGGCGCGATTACTGTGCAGTCAGTTTGAACCCCAACGCCTGATCCCAGTGCACAAAGGTCCCTGTGCAAATGAATCCATTCTTGGAGTAGCTGCGCATGCCATGCCGGAATTCGTTGAACGCGTTGTTATAGTCTTCCCGCTCGCGGAACTGGGGCATGATCCGATTCAGCAAAACGAACACAGATTTGCGGCTGATCCGGCAGAATTCGTCGATCAGGACCATCCAGTCCTTGGGATGGCAGTAGTGTTCGATCGCCTGAAAGCACATGACCATGTCATAGCTTTTGTCCGCAAACGGATAGGGCGCGTGCCCGGCATCAAAGACGGTCATCGGCAAGTCAATGCTTTCGACAACGTGGCGATAGGGCCAATCCGGTTTTTCGGGGTCAATTGCGTTGCCACGATCATCATATTCGCGTTCAAAGTCGGGATCATTCAGCGCCCGAAACTGGGACATCGCCGCGCCGTCCTTGGACCAGGCCATATTTGCATAATCGGTGCCCATCACGTTGTGGCCGTAGTGGCGCAGGATTTCCAGCATGGCACCGTGGGCCGTTGAAAGTTCAAGCACATCTTGCGGCTGCGAGATCAGCAATTCGGGCATATAAAGCTGAATGCGGTTCCAGCACCGTTCGATATTGCGCCCGCGTTTGGCGTATTTTTGCTGCATCGTCGCGCTGCGGCGCTGCCCTTCGGTGTCAAGCGGGTAGTCCGCCATCAGTTCAGCGGGCGGGGTCTCACCGAACAGGTCGATCGTATCGGCCTTGATCCGTTCCTGTTTGATTAATTTGCGGACCGCGGGGTCCTTGAAGGTTCTCACGTCATGCAACACTGCTCTGCTCCTCAATCGCGATCATTCCGACTTCTCAGGAACGAGAAAAGTCCATCCATGTGGCGCGAAAATGGCTGCGATTTGATTAATTACGGCAGAACTAGATTGTTTCTATGATCGCTACAAAAAACCCCAGCACTAGGCTGGGGTTTCTGTATCGCAAACAACGCGGCAGTCTTATGCGTCGTCGTCATCGTCGTCATCATCGGGCAGGTTAAAGAACGTGTCTTTATCTGGTACGGATGTATCTTCTACATCTTCATCCACGTCCGTAGACAATGTGAACGTCTCAAGCCCCGCAATCGCGCTTGGCATCTTCGGTTCGTCTGGCATCCCAAGGCTCTGCTCGGTGCTGACCAGCTTGCGGCGCTCGTCGTCAGACATCACGCCGCCCTCTTTTGCCTTCTTGGCGTTGGCCTTTTGCACAGCCGCGTCCAGTTCGGACTGCTTGCAAAGGCCCAGCGCAACCGGATCAATCGGGTCGATGTTGTTGATGTTCCAGTGGGTGCGTTCGCGGATCGCCTGAATGGTCGGCTTGGTCGTGCCCACCAGTTTTGAGACCTGCGCATCGGACAATTCAGGGTGAAACTTCACCAGCCAATAGATCGAGGCAGGGCGATCCTGACGCTTGGACAGTGGCGTATAGCGCGGGCCACGGCGCTTTTCCTCACCATCGGCGGCGGGGTTGTGCACCAGCTTGAGCTTGTGCAGCGGATCAGCCTCGGCCTTGTCGATTTCGTCTTGCGTCAGTTGCTTGTTAGCAATCGGGTCAAACCCTTTGACGCCCATTGCCACATCGCCATCGGCAATGCCCTGCACTTCCAATTCGTGAAAGCCACAAAAATCGGCGATCTGTTTGAAAGTCAGCGTGGTGTTGTCGCAGAGCCAAACAGCGGTGGCTTTCGCCATGATCGGTTTATCAGACATCTCGGTCTCCTATACACATGCCTTCCCCGCGCCCTTAATCGGGCAGACCGCTTGGGCCGGGTTCTCATTGTCGGGGAACTTGCGTGCTATATAGTCGCGCTGACCCAAAGTGAAAAGATCAAAATGTTACGCTTTCTTTTACCGCTGCTGTTATCCGCCACCCTTGCCCGCGCCGAAGGCACAGCCGGCGAATTTGACTATTACGTCATGTCCCTGTCGTGGTCGCCCAACTGGTGCGCCTTGGAAGGGGATGCGCGCAATTCACCACAATGCGAGGACGGGGCCGATTTTGGCTGGGTGCTGCACGGGCTCTGGCCGCAATATGAACGCGGCTGGCCCGATTATTGCCCGACCGTGCGGCGCAACCCGTCACGGGCCGATACGGCGGCGCAGGCATCGCTATTTGGATCAAGCGGATCGGCATGGTATCAATGGAACAAGCATGGCCGTTGTTCGGGGCTGTCAGCCGACGATTACTACGCCCTCGCCCGCATCGCGTATGACCGGATCACCCGCCCCGCCGTTTTGCGCGACCTTGACCGTGCAGTGACCCTGCCTGCCGCGCTGATCGAACAGGCCTTCTTGCGCGATAATCCGCAGCTGACCGCCGACATGATCACGATCACCTGTCGGTCTGGGCGAATCCAAGAGGTCCGCATCTGCCTGACCCGCGATCTGGACCCGCGCACCTGTGGGGCTGATGTAATCCGCGATTGCACGCTCGACGACGCTCTGTTTGATCCGCTGCGTTAAAAGAACGGCTGCCGGGCGGACAAAGCCGCCATTTCGTACATCGCGCCGGACGGCGGCTTTGCGCGCGTGGTCACGTGTTGGAGATCCTCTCAGGCCTTATTCGTGACTCTTTGCGACCAAGAACGGTAAACGCAGTTTCTTACTGCATTTCGAACAATTCTTGGAGCATGTGGAGGCCGATTACCTCAGCGTGCTGCACCTTTTGGCCCAGTCCGTCTGATGTATTCGAGAAACTTTTGCACCTTCTCCGTCCTGTGAAGGTCCACGTGGGTCACGACCCAGATCGGGGCCGACCAGTCTTGCGATGGCGGAGATATTTCCACGAGGTTCGGATCGCCAGACGCGTCATGCTCGGCAAGAAAACCGACGCCAATACCATCTCTGATGGCAGCATTTACGACCTGTTGGTCAGTCGTTTTGAGCGCGATATTTTCGGCCCCGACATGCTCCAGTACCCACCCGGCAAAAGGCAACCGGGATGGCTGTTCGCAGGAACCGACAAAACCGTGCCGCGTCAGTTCGTCCAAGGTGGGGTGCCCATGCCGACCGATGTAGCCGCGGCTGGCGTAAAGGCCGAAACGAATGTGCCTGAAGAGAGTGACGACATAGTCAGGGGTGTCGGGCTTTGGCCCGGCGCGAAACGCGACATGGGCCTCGCCATGTTCCAGTCGGGCAAGGTCGGCGATGGCCGCGTATTCCAGCTTGGTTTGCGGATGCGCCGAATGAAAATCGCGCAACGCCGATGTGACAAGTGGCGCGATGCCGGACAGCGCGGTCACGATAAGATTACCCGATAACGTCGCCGAACGCCCGCGGTTGCGCCCAGCCAGATCGGTAAACATTTCATCGGCGCGACCGGCAACTTCCAACATTTCCTGGCCGCTCTCTGTCAAGGTATAGCCCCGCGCGTGCCGTTGAAAAAGCTTCGTCTGGAACTCTGTCTCCAGCGTGTCGATGTGACGATTGACGGTCGCGCGATGCACGCCGAGGGCATCTGCCGCGGCACTGACGGTCCCGTGCCGGGCAAGCATGAGCGCGGTTCTGAGTTCAGTCCAATGCTGCATCCCTTATGACTATCAGGCTTAGGATGTCGCATCAACGCGCATAAGGTGCGTTTTTTGATGTCTGGTGCGCGATTTGATTTGCTGAGATTTATTTGGTCAAACAGCAAGACATGAACATTGAGAGGACAAACCATGAAATATGTTTCGATCGGCCTTCGCGCCCTTTTGACACTCGCATTCGTTGCCGCCGGCGGAGCCAAGCTCGTCGGCGTCGAGATGATGGTCGCGACCTATGACACGATCGGCCTGGGCCAATGGTTCCGGTACCTGACGGGTATCGTGGAAATCGTCGGCGCCGTGTTGCTTTGGATGCCAAACCGCCAAGTCTTAGGGGCGGCGTTGCTTGGGGCCACAATGGTCGGCGCGGTACTGGCCCATTGGTTCGTCGTTGGACCCTCGGCCCTCCCGGCCACCGTTCTTGGTCTGCTATCGGCTGCGGTTCTATTCATCTACCGGGCCCAAATTCCGGCCTACGTTGGTCGCGCCTGACCGATTGCATTCAGATCACGAAGCCCCAATCAGGGTCAGATAGAAAGGATCAAACCGATGAAGATACTGGCTTTCGCGGCCACAAACAGCCGCAAGTCCATCAACCGCACGCTGGTCGAACACGCCGCCGATCAACTGAAGTCCGATATGTTGCCGGGCGCCGAGATCGAGTTTCTGGACCTCAACGATTTTGAGATGCCTCTTTATTCGATCGACCGTGAGACCGAGGGCGGCATTCCGTCCGAGGCGCAGGCTTTCTTTGACAAGGTCGGTAGGGCGGACGCGGTGCTGGTATCCTTTGCCGAGCATAACGGCTCTATCACGGCTGCATGGAAGAACATCTTTGACTGGATGAGCCGGATCGAAATGAAGCTATGGCAGGGCAAGCCGGTGGTGATGCTGGCCGCGACGCCAGGCCCGCGCGCGGGCGCTGGCGTGCTTGGTGGTCAAGAGATGATAGCGCCGTTCTTTGGCGCGGACGTTCGGGGCAAACTTGGCATCGGAAAATGGGCCGAGGCCTGGGATGGCGAGACCCGCACGTTGAACCGCCCGGAAGACAAAGAGGCGCTGCGCAACGCGCTTGACGGCCTCGTCCTGGAAACCGTTTAAGAGGAGGCCCCGATATGGCGATTGATCGCAAACGGCTCGCCATTGTTGGCGGCGGTTATCTTGGGTCAGATTTGGCCAAATCACTGGAGCGGGACATGGATGTCACGCTGATCGAGCGGGCCAGCCATTTTACCCACGCCCCCGCCATGATCCGCGCGATGGTTGACCCGGCGCTGCTGGATCAGGCGCTGATCCCCTATGACGATTTGCTGTCGCGCGGCCGTGTGGTGCAGGGCGAAGCGGCCTCGGTGGACGGCGGTGGTGTCACGTTGACGGATGGGCAGCGAGTAGACGCCGATTATGTCGTTATGGCCACCGGATCGGCTAACCTCGCGCCATTCCGGACGGCCTCGGGCAACATAGCAGAACTGCGCGCCAACAACGACCGCTGGCACAATGCGCTGACGGCTGCCAAAACCGTGCTAATCATCGGCGCGGGCGCGGTCGGCACCGAACTGGCGGGTGAGATCGCCCATGCGCACCCAGACAAGACGGTCACGCTCGTGTCCAGCGATACGACGCTATTCCCGCAAACGCCCGGAAAACTGGGCAAGTCACTTTACCGCAAGCTGATGCGGATGGATGTGGAAGTAATCCTTGGCGCGCGGGCCGATACCTTGCCAGGGCGTGATGCACCGGAGGGCGGCCGCGTGACGCTTTCGACCGGGCAGACCATCGAGGCTGACCTCGTGATCCCCGCCGTCGGGTCCAGTGCGCTTGCCGGGCTTGCCGAAACCCTGCCGGGGGCCGAGCTGGACGTGGTGCACCGAGTGAAAGTGGACGAATGGCTGCGCCCGTCGGACCTGCCCAACGTCTTTGCCGCCGGAGATATGGCAGCCACCGGCGACGGCATGACCATCGTTGGGATTTCACGCCAGAAACCGTGGCTGGAAAAGACGCTCAAGGCGCTTTCGTCCGGCAAACGTATCGAGGAGGTCAAGCCTTACGCGCCTTGGGGTGAAAAAGCCCCGATCCTTGTCCCGCTGGGGCCGCGTCGCGGCAGCGCCTTCCTGATGGCCTTCACCGGCGGCGATTGGATAACCCGCATGATGAAGGGCCGCGACCTATTCCTTGCGAAATACCGCAAGCTGCTCGGTCAGGCCTGACCTGGCACCTCTCTGACGCGCATTGGAGTTTTCGAAAATGACACAAGCAAAATCTACCGCTCTGAAGATCGCCACCGTCCTTTGGGTGATCTGGGGCCTGGTTCACGCCTTCGCCGGTATCATAGTGCTGACTTCCGACGCCTCGTCCGGCTTTGCCGCCATCGCCGACGCTATCGACGCCGAGGCGCTGAAGGCCGAGTATCACGCCGCCGTCGGGGGCATCCTGAACCAGCACGGATGGAACCTCTTGTGGTTTGGCGTCGCGACGATCATTGGCGGGTTGCTGATCTGGCGCGGCAACATGACGGCGATCTGGGTGACCGGCATGGTCGGCGGTCTGGCCGACCTTGGCTACCTGCTGTTCGTGGACTTCCCCGGATACGTCAATTTCTTCCCCGGCACCTTGATGACCTTTATCTCCGGCTCGGCCGTCTTGCTCAGCTTCTGGGTCTGGTTGTCAAACCGCAACGCCTGAACTGTCCTCAGCCCCAACGAAAGGCCAAAGCCATGACCGACCTCGCGAAAATCATCCCGGCCCAAGACGGTCCGTTGATCGTCGAAAACCCGCCCAACCTGAAGGGCTCTGTTGAGGCGGACCTGACCGGCAAGCCCAAGGTCGCGCTGTGTCGTTGCGGCGCGTCCGCCAACAAGCCGTTCTGCGACGGAACCCATACAAAGGTCGGGTTCACCAGCGCGCCGGATCGCAGCCGCCTGCGCAACACGCCGGTGAATTACACCGGCCAAGTGAACGGCGTAGAAGTCACGGTCAGCTACACACCCGTTCTTTGCACCCACGCCGCGCAATGCCAGGCCCGTGCCGTGGCCGTGTTCAACCCAAAGCAAAAGCCGTGGATCCAGCCCGAAAACGGCACGCTTGACGCGATTATAGATGTGATGGCGGCCTGTCCCTCGGGCGCACTGCGCGTCTCGGTCGGGGATCAGCCCGCCCAACATATGACAACCGGGGATGTCGGCATCGCCGTTGAAAAGAACGGCCCCTATCACGTCACGAACGTGGCGCTCGAGGCCGAGTTCAACGGCGCGGGCGCATCGCGGGCCAAATACTCGCTCTGCCGCTGCGGGTTGTCGAAGAACAAACCGTTCTGCGACGGGTCCCACCATGATGCGAAATGGTCCGATGACAGCGCAAAACCCGACTGACGAAGCGGCCTTTGGCGTCGTGTGCGGGTCGATCACCGCCGTGGTCTTTCAGATGGCCATTCATCACCCGAGCGAGGCGCCCGGATCGCGTTGCGTTTGGGTAGAAACATCCCAGGAACTATGGTCGGGGCTGGAATAACCGGGGGCCTCGGGCTGGCCATCAGCCTCGTGAAATATGCAGCCCGTTAAAGACGGGTCACCATCTGAAAGGGCATGACATGATACGCTTGTTTCAAATCATATTGGTCAGATCAAATGCTGTCCCCTTGCTGACCGGCCGTCTGGCGACTTTCGCCGGCGCGGCGCACTTTGTGCCCGCCGAATAGATCGCCACGGATTTCGACGCGCAAATCCGTATTTATGGTATCTGGTTTAAAGGGGTATTTTGGCTAAGCCTCTGGATGGCCTTCAACATCAAGACGTTTGGCCCAGTCTTACAGATCGTATTTTCAGTCATGGCGATTGCGGGCGTTCTGCGCATTTACACGATTGTCACTGCGGGCGAGTTCCCGACAACCACTCTTGTCGGCGCAGTCGTGGAGATTGCGACGCAGCTTTTCATCCCGTGGCATCGGTATGTTTTGAAGCAAGAACTCCCTGAACAGAAAGCCGGCGGGGTGCTGATGCTGCAGGGCGACACACCCAAACAGATCGAATACTGAACCGACGGCCCGCCTGTGTCAGCGTTTCTTTACACCCGTGACATGCTGGCCGATCGGTTTGCCGATTGAGATATCCTTCGCCTTGAAGACTACGGCGCTGACCTGCACGAAGGCCCGGGCCATTCCGGCAAATCGGCACTCATTGACCTGATCGCAAGTCGGCCTCAGCTATAGGTTGGTGTCGGACCGCGTTGAGGTCTCAGCTTTGGCGGCGTGCCTATCGAGGTATCGAAAAGCTGGATAAGCATCCCCCTTATCAAGCATACATTCATTGCGCAGCATCCGACGCTGTGGGCTCGCATTTGCGATTACGTGCAGCCACCCCATCTTTTCAGACCTGCAACACAATTTTCCCGATATGCGAACTGCTTTCCATGCGCATGTGGGCGGCGCAGGCATCGGCGAGGGCAAATTCCTGATCCAGGACAGGCGCGATTTTGCCCGCCGTCAACATCGGCCAAACCTTTTGGCGCAATTGCCGGGCAATCTCTGCCTTGGCCAGATCGGACTGCGGGCGCAGAGTTGATCCAGTGATCGTCTGCCGCTTCATCATCATCGGTGCGAAATTCACTTCGGCCTTGGGACCTTGCAGAAAGGCGATCTGCACCAACCGCCCGTCGTCGGCCAGTGACCGCAGGTTACGCGCGATATAGTCACCCCCGACCATATCAAGGATCACATCAGCCCCGCCCACGCCCTTTATCACATCAACGAAATCCACCTCACGGTAGTTAATCGCCACTTCGGCCCCAAGTGCGAGGCAGGCCGCGCATTTCTCGTCCGATCCGGCGGTCGTGAACACCCGCGCACCAAAGGCCCGCGCCAGCTGGATTGCCGTGGTGCCGATCCCGCTTGAGCCGCCATGCACAAGGAAGCTTTCGCCCGCCCGCAACCCAGCGCGCATGAACACATTGGACCAGACGGTAAAAAACGTCTCGGGCAGGCAGGCGGCCGCGCGCATCCCCATGCCCCCCGGCACGGGCAGGCAATGCGCAGCCGGTGTGGCGACAAATTCCGCATACCCCCGCCGGGCAGCAAGGCGCAAACCTCATCACCCAGGGCCCATTCGGTCACGCCATCACCAAGGCTCACAACCTCGCCCGAACACTCCAGACCGGGCAAATCACTCGCCCCGTTTGGCGGCGCATAAAGGCCGGCGCGCTGCAAGGCATCAGGGCGATTTACGCCAGCATAGGCCACTTTGATCACAACCTGACCGTGGCCCGCCACGGGCATGGAGCGGTCAGCAATCTGCAAGACATCAGGGCCGCCAGCGGTGGTAATTTCAACAGCGCGCATCGTCTTAGTCATGGGGAGTCCAGTGGCCGGGCAAATCATCGCGGGCGGCACCCTGCGGCGCTTTGACATGGCCAAACAGCTGTCCCAACGGCCCCAGAACAGGCCGCAACAACGGGTTCTCGCGCGCTTGTGCCTTGGCCTTTTCAAACTGCATCACGTTTTCGATGCGCCGGTCGATGAATTCGTCAGTAGCCAGCGCGTCAAAGCTTTGATCACCCAACCAGAACAGCACAACAGACCCGTAAACCGCCGACAGGGTCGCGCGTTTTGTATACCAGTTGATGTCGCGCGATGTGTCACCCAGCGCGGTCCAGATCGCATCCGCCGTGCCCCAGATCAGGCCCGCGCCCGTGGGGGCCAAATGTGGCAGGGCAAACAGCGAGGTGCCACGGCGCACGACCTCCTTGTCGCCCGCAACCTCGAGGCGCAAGCGAATCGCGGTGGCCACCTTGTCGCGGAAACGCATGTTGGCCAGATCGGTCTGGGCTAGGCGCGCGACCATCGCCCGGTCGCCGTCCTCGTGATATAGAACCGCCAGATCCACCGCGCCGCGCGGACAGGCCGCACGCGCCGCCCCCGCATCAACACCCGATTCGGCTACCGCCGCGTCAAACGCCGCCTGCGACCACCCATCAAAGGGCACATGCGGCACGATCGCCTGCAAAAGCACGGATTTGACGGGATCAGGCGCGGGGGTTGGCATGGCGTTCTCCTTGATTGTGGCCAGTGTAGACAAGACGCCGAGCCTTTGCTATACGGCGGCTTCCTGCAAATCCTTGCAAATCCAACTTAGAAAGGTGGTGAAAACCACATGCAGGTTAGTGTTCGTGACAACAATGTCGATCAGGCGCTTCGTGCTCTGAAGAAAAAGCTCCAGCGTGAAGGTGTCTTTCGCGAAATGAAGCTCAAGCAGCATTTCGAGAAGCCCTCCGAGAAAAAGGCGCGCGAGAAGGCCGAGGCCATCCGCCGTCAGCGCAAGCTGGCTCGGAAGAAAGCACAGCGTGAGGGGATGCTCTAAGCAACCTCTGGCACTGAAGAATTAAGGAAACCCCGTGCTTTATAGCGCGGGGTTTTTCGTTAGGTGCAGCACGGTTCGACTGATAGCCTAACGGAAAAAAGAGGATCCCATGGCTCTACTCGCAACACTGCTGATTGCTCTCATCGCACTCCTGCATGTCTATATTATGTGGTTTGAGATGTTCGCATGGGAAAGCCGCGGCCCCAAAGTCTTTGCCAGCCTCGGCAAAGACTTGTTCCCGAAGACCAAAGCCATGGCGGCCAATCAGGGACTTTACAACGGGTTCCTCGCAGCGGGCCTGATCTGGTCGCTGGTCATCGCGGATTCGGCTTGGTCCCAGAATGTCGCGCTGTTCTTTCTGGCCTGTGTGTTCGTCGCGGGCGTTTATGGTGCGGCGACCGTCAGCAAACGGATCATCTATGTGCAATCCGTGCCGTCGGGATTAGCGATCTTGGCGTTGCTGCTGTCCTAGAACAACACAAACGCGCAATCGATCTCCTGAAGTTCAACATTTCAAAACGAGAAAACCTGAAAGTTGCCGTCCTTAACGCATTTATCGGCGCGTTCGGAGCAACGACCATACCGATTCTATGAAGTCTGATTGGAAACTAAGCCCTAAACCGGCAGGGCCGTCGTGCTGACAACGGTGCGCAGGGCAAAGCTGGATTGCATGGTTTGCACGCCCGGAAGGCTGGCCAGATGGCGGCGGTGGATCGCGGCGAAATCATCGGTATCGGCGGCGACAACCTTGAGCAGGTAATCGGCTGACCCGGCCATCAGGTGACATTCCAACACATCCGGCACCCGTGCGACGGCCTTTTCAAAGGCGTCCAGCACTTCATCCGCTTGTGCCGACAGGGTGATTTCCACGAAAACAGTGGTTTTGCGCCCGATCTTGCGGGCATCCAGCAGGGCCACGTAATCGCGAATGATCCCGTCCTTTTCCAGCCGCTGCACCCGGCGGTGACAGGCCGATGGTGACAGGTTTACCTTGTCCGACAGCTCGGCGTGCGACATCCGCCCGCCTTTTTGCAGGGCCACCAGGATTCGGCGGTCTATCTGGTCAATTTCCATATCACGCATGATCCTTCGACTTTTTCGCCATTCCACGCTCGATTCTAAGCGTAAAATCCACCAAAGTCAGCCCCATTCACATGCCAATTGCAGACCACCCCGCCCATAGTCGCGCCAGTTCAGGGAGGACATAAAATGCACATCGGGTGCCCCAAAGAAATCAAACCACAGGAATTTCGCGTCGGTCTGACACCAAATGCCGCCGCCGAGGCGATTGCCCACGGACATCAGGTCACGGTGGAAACACAGGCGGGGGCTGGATCGGGCTTTCCCGATGAAGACTACATCGTTGCGGGCGCCAAGATCGTCGGCACCGCCAAAGAGGTATTCGACACAACCGACATGATCGTCAAGGTCAAGGAACCCCAGGCAGGCGAGCGCAAGATGCTGCGCGAGGGCCAGATCCTGTTCACCTACCTGCACCTTGCCCCTGACCCCGCCCAGACCAATGACCTGATGGAATCAGGCTGCACCGCCATCGCCTACGAGACCGTGACCGACCGCAATGGCGGGCTGCCCCTGCTTGCGCCGATGTCCGAAGTGGCGGGGCGTCTTGCCCCCCAAGTCGGCGCTTGGACCCTGCAAAAGGCAAATGGCGGGCGCGGTGTGCTGATGGGTGGCGTGCCCGGTGTTGGTCCCGCCCGTGTGGTCGTGATCGGCGGCGGCGTTGTCGGTACCCATGCGGCACGTATCGCTGCTGGGATGGGCGCGGATGTAACGGTCCTTGACCGGTCGCTGCCACGGATGCGGTATCTGGACGATGTCTATGGTGGCACCTTCAAGACCAGCTATGCCAGCGCAGGCAATACCATCGAACTGGCCCGCGAGGCCGACATGATCATCGGTGCGGTGCTGATCCCCGGTGCTGCGGCCCCCAAGTTGATCAGCCGCGCGCAACTGGCCGAACTCAAACCCGGTGCGGCCCTTGTGGATGTGGCAATTGACCAAGGAGGATGCTTTGAAACCTCCAAGGCAACAACCCATCAAGACCCGATCTATGAGGTAGACGGGATCATGCATTACTGCGTGGCGAACATGCCCGGCGCCGTTGCGCGGACATCTACAATCGCTTTGGGGAACGCGACAATGCCGTTCATGCTGGCCTTAGCCGACAAGGGTTGGCGCAAAGCCTGTGAAGACGATGAACACCTGCTGAACGGGCTGAACGTTCACGCGGGCCAGCTGACCTACTATGCCGTCGGCAAGGCGCTGGGGATCGACGTGCTGTCACCGCAGTTGGCGTTGAAATCCTGAACAAGGCAGGCCCGCCAGCGATGGCGGGCCTAGTCGACGATGAATACCTGGCCGGTCAGGCAGCCTTCGACGGCTTTGCTGTAGGCCAGCGCGACGGCTTCATCGCTGACATGCGTATGGCCGCGAAAGAACCCGTCATATTTTGCGCGTGACGCCTCGAGAACTTCGGGGCTGACGGCGTTGATCCGCAAACCGCGCGGCATATCCACCGCCGCCCCGCGCACGAAGCCGTCAATCGCCCCATTCGCCGCCGCAGCCGCCGCCCCGCCCCTGATCGGATCACGGTTCAACACGCCGCTGGTCAGGGTGAATGATCCGCCATCACTGACATGCCCGATCCCTTCCAGCACCAGACTGATCTGCGCCATTGCCTTGGCGTTGATCCCGATCATGCATTGCGCAGGTGTCATGTCGGCAACGGGGCCAAAGTGGCCATGTCCGGTCGCACAGACCACGGCATCGACCTTGCCAACATGATCATACATCGCCTGAATGCTGGCACAATCCTCGAGGTCGACGTTGATGTCGCCACTTGATCGACCCGCCGTGATGATATCATGACGTGCAGACAAGGCCTGAACGGCAGTTTTGCCAACGGCACCAGTGGCGCCGATAATAATGATTTTCATGGTGTGTCCCCTTTGCCCGGTCAAGCCTATCGTCGCATTTGCCATCAGACCACCGCAAACGCGAAAAGGCCCGCCAACATGGCGGGCCTTTCCGGTTGGACCTATTGCAACGCTTACTTTTTCAAGGCGTCACGGATTTCCATCAAAAGCTCTTCCTGCGTCGGGCCTGCTGGCGCGGCGGGGGCTTCTTCCTCTTTCTTCTTCATCTTGTTGACGCTGCGCACCAACACGAACACCACAAACGCGATGATCAGGAAGTTGATAATCGCCATGATAAAGCGGCCATAGGCAAACACGGCCGCGCCCGCTTCTTCGGCTGCAGTGATCGAGGCATACTCGCCCTCTCCCAGCAACGCATACATGCCACTGAAATCGATGCCGCCCATGAACAGGCTGATGATCGGATTGATCAGATCGGCCACAAGGCTGCCGACGATGGCGGTGAAGGCCGCACCGATGATAATACCAACAGCCATGTCCATGACATTGCCCTTAGCGATGAAGTCCTTGAATTCTTTAATCATTTCACTGTTCCCACTGTGTTACCTGCGCGCGGGTCTGTTGCCCGCTGCGCTCGTGCGCACATTGATAGCGCTAAAATCGCAGATAACGAGGGTTTTTTTATATCTGCGGCGCGTTTAGGTCAAAATACAACACAGAGCGGCCAAGCAGGGCTGACCTTTCATAGTGTCCAACCACAGCATGCTGGTCGGCAAAGCGCCAAGGCGCGATCCTGTTTTTCCCCGCCCCGCCCAACGGCGTCGGGGTCTCTATCGCGCTTGAAACACAGGGGCGCACTATGAACTGCGCGGTCCCGCAGTGTCGGGTTCTAACCCGCCCTACCGGTCAGCACATAGCGCAAGATCGCGACAACCTGTGCGGGGTCTTGGGCCACGGCCAGCGCTGCCGCGTGAACCTCTTTCAGGGCGTGCTGGTGGTCAGGCCCGCTTAGCACGATCAATGACTTGCCAAGTGCTGCGGCGTAACCTGCATCAAACGCCGCATTCCATTGCTTGTATTTCTCGCCAAAGCGCACGACCACCACATCCGCATCCTCGATTCCCTTGCGAGTGCGGATCGCATTGACCTTGGCCCCTTTATGATCGTGCCAGAACTTGTCAGGTTCTTCACCCAATATCGTCACGCCGCAATCGTCGCTGGCCGCATGATCAGTGACGGGGCTGCTGAATGTCACATCCAGTCCCTGCGCCCCCGCGATAATCTGTTCACGCCAATCCGTGTGGATTTCGCCCGAGAGATATACATTCAACATCCGATTTCTCCGCTTTGTTCGGGCCGTTGCTAACACACTTGTCGCGTGGGGTTAACGCTTGCGCGCGACGATATAGCGGCTCATTTCGGGAAAGCTGCCCACTTCGATCAAATCGAAACCGGCGTCGCGGATCGCCCCTTCAAGTTGCGCAAAGCTGAACCGCCCTACATAGGGCGCAATACCCAACAGGCGCATCGGCGGAATGATCGCGGCAAAAGCAAAACGCTTGATCCCGGTCGAGGGTTCGGACAGGCAAGGCGTTTTAGAAATAAATAGCCCACCTGCGGGCAATTTGCGGGAAATCGCGGCAAAGATGTCTTCGCGGTCGCGCACCAGATGAAAGATGTTGAAGCCTGTGACGATATCCACGGGTTCCGGCCCGTCGAGCGCTTTGTCAACGGATGCCACGCGGAAACTGGCATTGGTCACGCTGCCGCTCTGTGCCTTTTCAGTCGCGATCTTGATCATCTCGGGCGAGACATCCGTGCCGATAATCTGCGCCGCATTGGGGGCCAGTTCCAGCGCCGTCGATCCCGTGCCGCAACCCATTTCCAGCACCGTATCGGTTGGCTTGATGTAGCTGCGCGTGCGTTCACGGGTATATTCATAAGCGGCCTGATCGGCGATCTTGGAAGCGGCATATTTGCGAGCGCGCTTGTCCCAGTAATTTGCGATTTTCATGGTGTGCTCCTTTCAGAAACCACCCTACATATGCATTGGTCCACGGGGAATTGACGAAATTCGCAGGTTACTTATACATTTTCGTATGGATACTATGAAATCGGCCCCCGACTGGACCCATCTGCGCGCCTTTCTGGCGACGGCAGATTCTGGCTCCCTGTCCGCCGCTGCGCGCAGGTTGGGTCTGACGCAACCAACGCTTAGCCGACAGGTCGCCGCGCTCGAAGAACAATTGGGCGTGATGCTGTTTGAACGGGTCGGGCGGCGGCTTGATTTGACGGATGCGGGCCGCGAGTTACTGCCCCATGCGCGCGACATGGGGCAGGCGGCGCAACGCGTTGCCCTGTCCGCTAGCGGGCAACGCTCGGAAATCAGTGGCCAGGTGCGGATCACGGCCAGCGACATCACCGCCGTGACATTTCTGCCCAAGGTGGTCGCGACCCTGCGCAAGGCCGCGCCGCAACTGATGATCGACGTGGTCGCAAGCAACGACATTCAGGATTTGATGCGTCGCGAGGCCGATATCGCGATCCGTCACCAGCGCCCCCAACAACCCGACCTTGTGGCGCGCCTTGTGCTGGATGCTGTCGGGCATTTCTATGCGTCAAAAACCTATCTGGATCAACGCGGCCGCCCCACCACCCGCGCGGAGCTGGCAAAACACGACTGGGTCTCCTTTGGCGACGTGGATCGCATGGTTAGCTATATGGTCGCTATGGATATACCTGTCACGCCCGAGTCCTTTCGGGCCTCCTCCGAAAACGGCATGGTGGCTTGGGAACTTGCCCGCGCGGGGTTGGGCATTTGCCCGATGGATGTTTACCACGGCGCCCGCGCACCCGATATGGAGGCGATCATGCCAGACGATCTGCACGTGACCTTTCCGATCTGGCTGGTCACCCACCGCGAAATCCACACCAGCCCGCGCATCCGGCTGGTGTATGATCTTTTGGCCGAGGCAATCGTCGCCCGTTAACCGCGCAGTGTTCCACCCGTCGCCTTAGTGACTTTCTCGACGATCTTGGCGCTAACAGCCTCGATATCGGCCTCTTTGAGGGTCGCATCCGTCGGCTGCAGGCGCACCGTGATCGCAAGACTTTTCTGGCCCTCACCAAGGCTACCCCCGATAAATTCGTCAAACACGCGCACACCTTCGATCAGCGCCTTGTCTGCCCCGGCAGCGGCGTTGACCAACGTCAGTGCTTCGACATCGGCGCTGACCACAAAGGCAAAGTCACGCTCGACCGCTTGCAGATCGGGCGCGACCAATGCGCCGCGGCTGGCACCGGCGTTGCGTGGCAAAGGCACCTCTTCGGGCCAGATGGTAAAGCCCATCGCCGGACCTTTGACATCCATCGCGGCCAGCACCTTGGGATGGATTTCACCAAAAACTGCCAGCACTTTTTTCGGACCCAGACAGACCTTGCCATGCCGCCCGGGGTGCCACCAGGTATCACCGTCACGCATGATCTGCACCTTGGCGGGGGCACCGATGGCGGCCAACACGGCCTCGCAGTCGGCCTTGGCATCAAACACGTCCACGGCGCGCGCCGCACCATGCACATCCTTGGGGCCTGTGCGTCCGATCAGCAGGCCCGTGACAATGCCATGCTGTTCGCCGGGTTCACCGCCCGCAAAGGCATCGCCGACCTCGAACAAGGCCATATCCATGAAACCACGCGCCTGATTGCGCGCGGCGGCCTGCAACAAACCGGGCAAAAGCGCAGGGCGCATATGCGACATTTCCGACGAAATCGGGTTTTGCAGCATGGTCGCGTCATCGCCACCACCAAACAGCCCCGCCGAGGCCTGATCAATAAAGCTGTAGGTGACGCATTCGTTGTAACCCAGCGCCGCGCAGGTGCGCCGCGCCATCTGCTGACGTTTCTGCACGGGCGTCATTACCGGGGCAGGCACGCCCGCACGGACGCGAGGCAATGGCTTGCCTTGCAGTTTGGTGAGCGAGGCAATCCGCGCGACTTCCTCGACCAGATCAGCCTCTCCCATGACATCAGGGCGCCATGACGGCACATGGGCCATGTCACCCTCCATCACGAAACCCAGATCGGTCAGGGTCTTGCGTTGGGTATCGGCGGGAATGTCCATGCCCACGAGCGAAGAACAGCGATCCGTGTCCAGTTTGTAGGCGCGTGCAAAATCGGGCTGTTCGCCAGCCATTACAACCTCGGACGCCTCGCCGCCCGCGATGTCCACGATCATGCGCACCGCGTGTTCCAGACCCTCGGGCGTGAATGCCGCATCAATCCCGCGTTCAAACCGATAGCGCGCATCGGAATTGATTTTCAGCGCGCGCCCCGTATAGGCGGTGCGCACCGTGTCAAAATAGGCGGCTTCGACGAAGACATTGACCGTGTCCATCGTGCAGCCGGTTTCCAGACCCCCCATCACACCGGCGATGCTCTCGGGCTTTTCGGCGTCCGAGATGATCGTCATGCCTTCCTGAAAGGTGTATTCCTTTTCGTCCAGCCCGATCAGGGTTTCACCCCCTTTGGCGCGATGCAGGCGCAGGGTGTTCCCGGCGATCTTGTCCGCGTCAAAGACGTGCAGCGGGCGGTTCAGGTCATATGTGAAAAAATTGGTCACATCGACAAGGAATGAAATCGGGCGCAACCCGATGGCGCGCAGCAAATCCTGCATCCATACAGGGCTGGGGCCGTTCTTGACGCCCCGAATGACGCGGCCGTAAAAAACGGGGGCTTGCGGCAGTGTATCGCTATCAATCGTCACGCTGACAGGACATGGAAAGGACGCGGGCACCGGATCAACCGTGCGGTCCTTCATCACACCCAAACCACGCGCCGCCAGATCGCGGGCTATCCCGCGCACGCCCAAGGCATCGGGGCGGTTCGGGGTGATCGCGATTTCGATGACGGGGTCCACCTTGGAGGGGTCATTTTCAGCCAACCAGTCGGTGAACTTCTGGCCCACCTTGCCGCTGGGCAGTTCAATGATACCGTCGTGTTCGTCCGACAGTTCCAACTCGCGCTCGGACGCCATCATGCCATAGGATTCAATGCCGCGGATCTTGCCCACGCCGATGGTCGTATCGATGCCCGGCACGTAAACGCCGGGTTTGGCGACGACCACGGTGATGCCCTGACGTGCATTGGGCGCGCCACAGATGATCTGTAGCTCACCCTCATCCGTGTCGACCTTGCACACACGCAGTTTGTCCGCATCGGGATGCTTTTCGGCGTGGGTGACATAGCCAAGGGTAAACGCATCAAGCTTGGCCAGAGGGTTTTCAACACCCTCGACCTCAAGCCCCAGATCAGTCAGGGCCTCGGTGATTTCATCCACCGATGCATCTGTTTCAAGGTGCGATTTCAGCCAGCTTAGGGTAAACTTCATGTCTTTGCCTCCAAGGCGCGTCCGTGCAGGTCTTCGACCAGCGTAAAATGTTCAAATATCAGCAGCATTTCAGGGTCATAGCCGCCATTGCGTTTGAAAAACGCTTTGTGATCCTTGCGCCAGCCCAGCAGCGTATCGTTTTCGCCCTCGGCCAGTGCCATGTCTTCGGTCACGTCACAAAACCGGACTTCTTCAACCTTGGTGGTCTTGATGACCAGCGCGGGCGTGCCATCCCAGTTGGCGGCGATGTCGCAGCGGCCCATAACCGGCATCGCTTCGGGTTCATCCGCGAAATCCGACGCCGCACCACAGGTCGCGGTCTTCTTGCCCTGACGGACCAGTTTGATCAGACGCTGACACAACTCCGCACTGTCGCCGAACTTGAACGTTCCGGCGCCGGGATAGGTTTGCTGAAGGTCTTCGATGTCGTCGGTCATTGGTTTTCCTGTTGGTAAGGTGGGTTAAAACCCACGTTACACCCCGCCCCTGATCGTCGGCACCTGCAATCCAGCAAACCCATAATGCCGCAACCACCGCAAATCGCTGTCAAAGAACGCGCGCAAATCGGGGATGCCGTATTTGAGCATGGCGATCCGGTCGATGCCCATGCCGAAGGCAAAGCCCTGCCATTCGGCGGGATCAATCCCGCCCGCTTGCAGCACCTTGGGGTGGACCATGCCGCTGCCCAGCACCTCAAGCCAGTCATCGCCTTCGCCCACTTTCACGGTGCCGCCTTCGAACGAACACTGAATGTCGACCTCGGCTGAGGGTTCCGTGAAGGGGAAATGCGAGGCGCGGAAACGGGTTTTGACGGAGGTGCCGAAATAGGCGGTAAAGAATTCCTCAAGCACCCATTTCAGGTTGGCCATGCTGATATCTTTGTCAATCGCCAGCCCTTCGACCTGATGGAACATCGGCGTATGCGTCTGGTCGTAATCGGCGCGATAGACACGGCCCGGACAGATGATCCGGGTCGGCGCGCCGTGCTTTTCCATATGACGGATTTGCACCGGCGATGTATGGGTGCGCAGCACGTGCGGCGGGCGGTTATCGCCCTCTGCGCGGTGCATGTAAAACGTATCCATCTCGGCGCGCGCAGGGTGATGGCCTGGAATGTTGAGCGCGTCGAAATTATACCAGTCACTGTCGATCTGCGGCCCCTCGGCCACGGCAAAGCCCATGTCGGCAAAGATCGTGGTGCATTCCTCCCAGACCTGACTGACCGGATGGATCGTGCCAACGCGGCGGTCGCGCGCAGGCAGGGTCACGTCCAGCCATTCACTGCGCAGGCGTTCATCGAGTGCGGCATCACCAAGCGCGGCCTTTTTCGCGGCCAAGGCGCTGTTGATCTCGTCCTTCAACGCATTCAGCGCGGGGCCAGCCACCTGCCGTTCTTCGGGCGTCATCTTGCCCAGCTCGCGCATTTGCAGGCTAATCTCGCCCCTTTTGCCAACAGCGGCGACGCGGATATCTTCCAGTCGGGCTTCGTCAGCGGCGCTGCCGATCAGGTCGAGATATTTGGACTTCAATTCATCCATTGGGGGCCTCTTGAATTGGACAATGCTCGTTACCGCGCGCGCCTGACAACTTCAAGCAATGCCCGCCGCGGGAGCGCCAAACCTGAGGCGGCGAAACAACGCCGAGACAAACCTGCGGGCCCTGGCACTCAAGTTCGCAGCAGATCGGTCCGTTTGGCAATCAGGAACCGCCGTTCGGGCGGGGACCGCGTCAATTCGATCGCCCGGTCCAGATCAGCCATCGCTTTGGCCCGGTTTCCCTGACGCCGCGAAAGCAGGGACCTTGCGACATAGAATGGCTGATAGGTCTCGATCCCTCCCGCCCCGGCGACCTTACCCAACAGTGCCGAGGCCGCAGCCAGATCACCGGCATAGGTCAGGGCAACGGCCCGATTGATCCGCACAACCGGGTTGGGCTCGTGCTGTTCCAGTTGCGCGTAAAGCCGCGATATGGCGGGCCAATCAGTGTCCGCCCATGCCGCCGCTGCGACATGTTGCGCGCTGATCGCCGCCTGGATCTGATAGGGCCCGTTCAATGGCAGGCCAATCAGAGCGCTGCGCCCTTCGCCGATGCGCCCGCGATCCCAGCGCTTTCGGTCCTGATGTTCCAACGGCACAAATCCGCCCGACCCGTCCTCGCGGGTGTGGCGACGCGCATCATGCAGCAGCAAAAGCGCCAGAAGGCCGCGCAGTTCCGCCTCCTTTGGCAGCAGCCCGACCATGATCCGCGCCAGCCGGATTGCCTCGTCGCTCAGTTCGACCCGCGTCAAGGCGTCACCTGCATTCGCCCGGTAACCTTCGTTGAAAATCAGATAGATAACCCGCATCACGCCATCAAGGCGCTCGCCAAGATCTTCCGGCTCCGGGATCTTGTAGGGGATGCCGGCCTTGGCGATCTTGGTCTTGGCGCGGGTCAGACGCTGCCCCATGGCGCCGGGTTTATCCAGAAATGCCGCCGCGATCTCCTCCGTCGTCAGCCCACCAAGCGTGCGCAGGGTCAGGGCAATCCGCGTCTTTTCCTCCAGCGCCGGGTGGCAGCATGTGAATATCATCTCAAGCCGTTTGTCCGGCACCGGGCCCGCCACACCATCCGGTGCCGCAGCATCCGCGGCATCGGCCGCTTCCAGCGCGCTCAGATAGGCCAGATCCGGCAGTTTTGCGGCAAGGTTGGCGCGCCGCCGAATCTGATCAATGGCCCGCCGTCGCGCCGTTGTCAGCAGCCATGCATCCGGGGCCCGCGGTAGGCCATTCCGGCGCCAATGCAGCATCGCCGTTTCGATCGCGTCCTGCAGACTGTCCTCGGCAAGCTGCAAATCCCCCAGCCCACGCGCCAGCGCGGCCAGGATGCGCCCCCAGTCTTCACGGATCAGACGCTCGATCGTCGCGCCGCTGTCAACAGGGGGCTGCGCTGGCATTGGGCCTTACGCGTCAAACACGATGATCGGGCGCACCTCGATGCGGCCATGTTCGGCCGTTGGAATCATGGCGGCATATTTCAGCGCCTCATCGAGATCAACGCAATCCAGCAGATAATACCCGCCAAGCTGTTCCTTGGTCTCTGCAAATGGGCCGTCGACGGTTTCGGTCTTGCCGTCGCGAATGGCCAGCGTCGTCGCCGTGGCGACGGGCTGTAACGCATCCCCGGCGATGAATTTGCCTTCGTCCTTCACCTGTTGGGTGAAGTCCATATAGCCCTGCATGAACGGGCCCCAATCATCAGTTCCCGGCTGTGGGCCGGTGCCTTCGGTGGAATAGATTAGACACATATATTGCATGCTGGTCTCCTTTGATGTTTTGCCGAGGGACGAACCCTCTACATACCAGACGATTCACGGATCGGCATTTCGACAATGTTGTCGAATTTTTTTTCCGGTCTGGCCGGGCGAGGCACCGGGCGCGGGCCTGAACTTGCCAATCCCCACCCCTGCATAGGCTAAAGTCCCCACGACCCCACATCAATAGACAGTGGGACAGAGCGCTGATTTCAGGCCCGTCCGAACCAAATGGAGGCCCAAAAAAAGACCGCCCAAAAGGGCGGCCTTTCTTGATTCTTCAATGACGCGCGTCCTTGGCCCTAGGCCAGTGCCGCCTGAGCTTGCTTTACGATCGCGCCAAACGCTTCGGGCTCGTGGACGGCCAGATCGGCCAGCACCTTGCGGTCGACCTCGATACCAGCCAGCGACAGGCCGTTGATGAAGCGGCTGTATGTCAGCGCCTCGTCATGGCTGCGCACGGCTGCGTTGATCCGCTGAATCCACAGAGCGCGGAAGTTGCGCTTGCGATTCTTACGGTCACGGGTTGCATATTGGTTCGCCTTGTCGACAGCCTGCGCTGCGACCTTAAAGGTATTCTTGCGACGGCCATAATAGCCTTTGGCCGCATCAGTGACCTTCTTGTGACGACGATGGGTGACGGTTCCGCCTTTAACTCGCATGTTCCGTCCCCCCTAGCGCGCGTATGGCATCATAGGCTTGATGATCTTTTCATCAGCCTTGGCCAGAATTGTCGTGCCGCGCGCGGTACGAATGAATTTCGTGGAACGCTTGATCATGCCGTGGCGCTTGCCTGCCTGACCAGCCTTGATGCGGCCCGAGGCCGTCACCTTGAACCGCTTTTTGCAGCTCGATTTCGTCTTCATCTTCGGCATTTCCGTCTCCTCTTTCGGGTCGGTCGAGCGCGCGACTCGGCATGCCATTTCGGCCGGACGCGCGGGTTGAAGCGGTGCTATAGGATGCACCGGCAGTCAAAGCAAGCGGATTTAGCGTATTAACTGGCCAACAACCCGCACGAAGACATTAGGGATTTCGTTGATCTCGTAGCCGCCGGGTTTCTGGGACACCGCAAGGGCGATCAACCCGCCGCCAATCAACACCATAATGGCGGCAGCGCGGGGCGCGCGCCCCTCGGCAAAAGCGCCCAAGATGGGCGGGATAGAAAAGGCTGCAACAATCAGCCCGATTACCAGCATCACGTCAGGATTCATCGCCCAAAAAAACCTTTCACCCGTTACGTTGGGGAAAGGCTACTCTGTTTCCGCAGCAAAGATCAAACGTTCCTCGCAGGGGGCCACGCGCAGAATATTGGTCGACCCGGGCGTGTTGAACGGCACACCTGCAGTCACGACGATCATATCCTTTTTCGTCGCGACGCCCTGGGACACAGCTGCGCGAACGGCTTCGATCACCGCGGACTTAAAGCGGTTCACATCGCCCGACATGACGCAATTGGTGCCCCATGTCAGGCACAACCGCCGGGCGGTTTTCTGAATCGTGGTCAAGGCGACGATCGGCACACGCGGACGTTCGCGCGCGACCAACAGCGCGGTCGTTCCAGATTCTGAATAACAACAGATCGCCTTGATATCAGCAGTCTCGGCGATCTCGCGGGCGGCCGCGACAATGCCATCGGCCACGCTTTTACGATCTGCACGACGCGAGGATTCGATGATATCGCGATAGGTCGGATCGGCCTCAACCTCCATCGCGACGTTGTTCATGGTCTGCACGGCCTCGATCGGGAACGATCCGGCGGCACTTTCCGCACTGAGCATGATCGCATCCGCGCCCTCATAGATGGCGGTGGCCACGTCCGAGACTTCGGCGCGGGTCGGCATCGGGCTGTCGATCATCGATTCAAGCATCTGCGTGGCAACGATCACCGGTTTGGCGGCCGCACGGCACTTGCGCACCAATTGTTTCTGGATCGGCGGGACATTCTGCACGGGCAGTTCCACACCCAGATCGCCGCGTGCCACCATGATCCCGTCAGACACGGCCAGAATATCGTCAAATGCCTTTACAGCGGCGGGCTTTTCGATCTTGGACAGGATCGCGGCGCGCCCCTTGGCCAGCTTGCGGGCCTCATCCACATCGGCGGGGCGCTGCACAAACGACAGCGCCAGCCAGTCGACCCCCAACTCGCAGACAAATTCCAGATCCTTGCGGTCCTTGTCCGACAGCGCCGCCAGCGGCAGCACGACATCAGGCACGTTCACGCCCTTGCGATTGGACACTGTGCCGCCCACAACGACGACGCAATTGGCGAAATCCGCGCCGCAATCCTTGACCCGCAGCTTGATCTTGCCGTCATTCACCAACAGGTGCGAGCCGGGCTCGAGTGCGTCGAAAATTTCCTTGTGGGGCAGTTGCACGCGGTTCACGTCACCCGGTGCATCGCTCAGATCAAGGCGGAACGACGCGCCAACCTCAAGCTCCTCTTCTTCGTTGGCAAAGACGCCAAGACGCAGCTTAGGCCCCTGCAGATCGGCGAGAATGGCAATCGGACTACCCAGATCATCCTCGATCTTGCGGATGATCGCGTGGCGGGCGCGAATTTCCGCATGATCGCCGTGGCTCATGTTCAGGCGAAACACATCTGCGCCGGCCTCGTGCAGGGCGCGGATCATCTTTTCGTCGTTGGACGCAGGCCCAAGGGTCGCGACGATTTTCACATTCCGAGAGCGTTTCATCTGGATCGTCCTTTTAAGTCTTGCTGCGCGCCGTTACCGCTAACGCCGCTGTTGTCGCCTTATTGCGCAATTCACTTCCCGCTACAACTATTCTAAACGCAATGACATGGACTTGACAGGCACCGGACACAGCTGTGACTCACTTACCTTTTGAAATTGTCGGCGCGGATCGCCCCGCGAAATGGCTGGTGATATGTGACCACGCCACAAATGCCGTGCCAGACTGGATCAATGGCGGCGATCTGGGGCTGCACGCCGAAGATATGCATCGCCACATTGCCTATGACGTGGGCGCGGCAGGCGTGACCCACGCACTGGCCGCATTGCTGGACGCCCCTGCGATCCTGTCAAATTTCTCGCGGCTGGTGATTGACCCGAACCGCGGGTTGGATGACCCGACCTTGCTGATGAAGATCTATGACGGCACAGTCATTCCCGCCAACCGGCACGCCGATGCCAACGAATTGGCGCGCCGCCGCCGCGCCCTATACGAGCCCTATCACACTGCAATTGCCAAGATGGCGGCGCGGCAAAAGGATACGATTATCCTGTCAGTTCACAGCTTTACGCCACAATTGAACGGGCGCCCGCCCCGCCCTTGGGAGATCGGCATCCTGCACGAAGGTGATGACCGCCTGCCCGATCCGCTGATTGCCTTGCTGCGTCAGGAAACCGACCTGACCGTGGGCGATAACGAACCCTACGCAGGCCACCTGCCCGGCGACACGGTTGACCGGCATGCCCTGCAAACGGGGCGGCCCAACGCGTTGGTCGAACTGCGCAATGACCTGATTGACAGCTTCGAGGATCAAATCGCATGGGCCGAACGGCTCGCCCCGATCCTTCAAGCGGCGCGAATCCGTGCCAATCTCTGATCCAAAGGAGGCCGCTATGGACGCCCAAACCAAACTCGAAATCGAAGCCGCTGCATTCCGTCGCCTACGAGACCACCTGATGCAGGATCGGCCCGACGTGCAAAACATCGATTTGATGAACCTGGCTGGATTCTGCCGCAACTGCCTGTCGCGCTGGTATCAGGAAGCCGCAAACGAGCGCGGCATCGACATGGACAAGGCGCAAGGGCGCGAAGCCTTTTACGGTATGCCCTATGACGACTGGCGCGCTGCCAACCAGACCGAAGCAAGCCCCGAAAAGCAGGCGGCATTCGACGTCGCGTTCAAGGAAAACGTCACCGACCGCGAAGGCTAGACGGCGGCCTTGCGGCTTTCTTCCAGATAAATCTCGCGCAGGCGGGCGGCCACGGGGCCGGGTGTGCCCGTGCCCACAGCCGCGCCATCCACTTCGACCACAGGCATCACAAATGTGCTGGCCGAGGTGATGAATGCTTCATCGGCGTCTTGGGCTTCGGCAATTGTAAAGGCGCGTTCTTCAACCTTCATCTGCGCCTCACGGGCAAAGCGCAGCACGGCGGCGCGGGTGATCCCATTCAAGATCTCGTGGCCCAACTGGCGGGTGATGATCGTGTTGCCCTTGACGATATAGGCGTTGTTGGAAGTGCCTTCAGTCACGGCGCCGTCCTCGACCATCCAGGCATCATCGCACCCTGCGGCTTTCGCCATCATCTTGCCCATCGATGGATAAAGCAGCTGCACCGTCTTGATATCGCGCCGTCCCCAGCGTTCATCGGCAATGCTGATCACCTTGATGCCGACTTTGGCAGCGGGGCTGTCGGCCAGACCGGGCTTGGACTGGGTGAACAGCACAACCGTCGGCTCCACCTCATCTGCGGGAAAAGCGAAATCACGGTCGGCCGCCGCGCCGCGCGTGATCTGCAAATAGATCATCCCGTCGACAATGCCATTGGCGCGCACCAATTCGCGATGCACCGCTAGCAGATCATCGGTGCTGATCGGATTGCGCATGTCCAATTCATTCAGCGACCGCTCCAGCCGTTTGGCGTGGCCCGCAAAATCAATCAGCTTGCCACCCAGCACGCTGGTGACCTCGTAAACACCATCGGCAAACAGAAAGCCGCGATCAAAGATGCTGACCTTCGCCTGATCCTCGGGCAGGTATTCTCCGTTGACGTAAACTGTGCGGCTCATGGTCTTTCTCCTATCCCCAAAGGGCGGCGGCGGGGGCATGCACACCCGCTGCGTCATATATCAGTGGTTCCGGTCGGTCTTCGGCCAGAAGAAGCGGGCCGTCAAGGTCAACGACCTGCGCGCCCTGCGCGACGATCACCGCAGGGGCCATCGCCAGCGACGAGCCGACCATGCAGCCCACCATCACACCGTAGCCCTGATCGCGGGCAGCATCGCGCAGCGCCAGCGCCTCGGTAAGGCCGCCTGTCTTGTCCAGCTTGATATTGACCACATCATATTTGCCCTTCAACGCAGGCAGGCTGGCGCGGTCATGGCAGCTTTCATCGGCGCACACCGGCAAGGGGCGGGCAATTTCGGCCAGCATGTCGTCCGCATCCGCTGGCAAGGGCTGTTCCACCAGCTGCACGCCAAGACGCACAAGATGCGGCGCAAGGTCGCTGTAAACCTCGGCGGACCAACCCTCGTTTGCATCGACGATGATCGGTGCATCTGGCGCGCCACGGCGCACCGCTTCAAGACGCGCCATATCATCGGGCGTGCCCAGCTTGATCTTCAACAGCGGGCGATGGGCGTGTTTGCGCGCCGCCGCCTCCATCGCATCGGGTTCGCCCAGCGACAGGGTAAAGGCGGTGATCACAGGCTGCGGCGCCGGCAGTCCAGCCATTTCCCAGGCACGTTTGCCCGCTTGTTTCGCTTCAATATCCCAGAGCGCACAATCGACCGCATTTCGGGCCGCGCCCGCAGCTAAAGCATCCTGTAAAGCAACCCGATCAATCCCACCGGGCAACCCGCGCACCTGTGCAGCAACGCTCTCCAACGTCTCGCCATAGCGGGCATAGGGCACGCATTCGCCCCAGCCCGTTACAGCACCGCGCGTCACCCGCACGGTCAGCACTTTGGCCTCGCTGCGCGATCCGCGCGAAATGGTGAACACCTCGGCCAACCGAAAGACGTCCTCACTCACGCTGATGACCATGCGCACCACCTTGCTTCTTCTGTTTAAAACTACTCCCGCCGGAGGCTCCGACGCGTGAGACATATACCTTAGATCGCGATCAGCGCATCCACCAGCCGCGCAGCCCCCTGCCGGAACGGATCAACTGCGGGCAGGCCCATGCGGGTCTCGACTTCGGCCAGATAGGCCATCGCATCGGCCTCGCTCAGATGTTGGGTATTGATTGAAATCCCGACGACCTGACAGGCCGGGTTGGCAACGCGTGCCATCGCAAGGGCCGTATCGCGCAGCACCTCAAGGCCGGGAAGTTCGTAATCGGGCAGGCCGCGCATGTGCTTGCGGGTCGGCTCGTGGCTCAGGATCAGCGCATCGGGCTGCCCACCGTGGATCAGGGCCATCGTCACGCCCGAGTAGGACACGTGAAACAGGCTGCCCTGCCCTTCGATGTGATCCCAGTGATCAGCATCATTATCTGGCGTCAGCCATTCCACCGATCCGGCCATGAAATCAGCCACGACAGCGTCCAGCGGCACACCATTGCCCGTCACCAGAATCCCCGTCTGGCCGGTCGCGCGAAACGAAGACTTCAATCCGCGCTTTTTCATCTCGAGGTCCATCGCCAGGCTGGTATACATCTTGCCAACCGAACAATCGGTGCCCACGGCCAAACACCGCTTGCCCGACCGTTTCACACCATTCGCTATGGGATATTTCACCGACGGGATACGCACGTCATGCAGGCTGCGCCCACAGGCCTGCGCGACCGCCACCAGATCGGGTTCATCCTGCAACAGGTTGTGCAGCCCACTGGCAAGGTCGAACCCTTCCTCCAGCGCCATCACGAGCACTTTTTTCCAGGCTTGCGAAATCACGCCACCACGGTTGGCCACGCCAATCACCAACGTCTGCGCGCCAGCCGTGCGCGCCGCTTGCAAGGTCAGGTCGGGCAGCCCGAGATCCGCACCACAACCCGGCAGGCGCAACTGCCCAACCGCATGATCGGGGCGCCAATCCTTGATCCCTTGGGCAACCTTTGCAGCCAGTTGGTCTGGCGCATCGCCAAGGAATAATAGGTAAGGCGTCTTGATCATGGCTCTCTCCGATTCTGGGTCACGCTATGTTTGGGCGCGAACTAGCACGAAGTCATACTGAAATCGCCATATATAGACAGACTCGTTGCATGATTGACCCGCCAATTATGGTTATAGCGCGAAAATCCTGCGCCCCGGCCCGATGCCCGCCAGAATGCCGCGCCTGCAATGCTGCGACTGCAAAACACGCCTTGCGCACAGACGCGCAATATTCTACCCATTCACCAGCTCGAAACGAAACATCATTACCCGAAAGGCCCGCCATGTCCTTCCGTCTGCAACCTGCCCCCCTTGCCCGCCCAAACCGTTGTCAGTTGTTCGGCCCGGGATCAAACACCAGATTGTTTGCGAAAATGGCGGCGAGTGCGGCTGACGTGATCAACCTTGACCTGGAAGACAGCGTAGCGCCCTCTGACAAGGACACCGCCCGCGCCAATGTGATCGAAGCGATCAATACCGTCGACTGGGGCAACAAGACGCTGTCGGTGCGGATCAACGGCCTTGATACGCCTTATTGGTATCGCGACGTGGTCGATGTGATGGAACAGGCCGGTGACCGGCTGGATCAAATCATGATTCCAAAGGTTGGCTGCGCGGCAGATGTTTATGCCGTTGATGCGCTGGTCACGGCCATTGAACGCGCCACGGGGCGCAGCAAGCCTGTCACATTCGAAGTCATCATCGAATCCGCCGCCGGTATCGCCCATGTCGAAGACATCGCCGCCGCTTCCCCGCGTATGGCCGGGATGAGCCTTGGCGCCGCTGACTTTGCAGCCTCGATGGGGATGCAGACGACCGGCATCGGCGGGACGCAGGAAAACTATTACATGCAACACGGCGACACCCGCCATTATTCCGATCCGTGGCACTGGGCGCAGGCCGCCATCGTTGCCGCATGCCGCACCCACGGCGTTTTGCCCGTAGACGGCCCGTTCGGTGATTTCAGCGATGACGACGGCTATCGCGCGCAGGCACGGCGTTCTGCGACCCTTGGGATGGTCGGCAAATGGGCCATCCACCCCAAGCAAATCGCGCTCGCCAACGAGGTGTTTACCCCGTCTGCACAGGCCGTGGCCGAAGCCCGCGAAATCCTTGCCGCGATGGAAGACGCCAAAGCGCGCGGCGAAGGCGCGACCGTTTATAAGGGCCGCCTTGTCGACATCGCCAGCATCAAACAGGCCGAAGTGATCGTGAAACAGTCGGAAATGATCGCGGGTTAGGCGGGCTTCAAAGGCACGCAAATCTCGGTGATCAGGTTCTCCGGGGCGGTGTCCATCGGCGAATTCAGGCTCCGCTCCCAACAGGGCAGATCATGCAATTCACGGCCCGACTCGGGCAGCCACTGCCCATAAATCTGGTCATAGGCCGTGGGCAGACCGGAATAGGGGCCGGTATAGGTCAGCACCGCATGTTCGCCCGCAGGCAGGATGTATTCGCTCATTGGCGGCGCGATCTCGCAGGCTTCATCGACGATCACGCAGGCCTTGCTGCGCAGCTTAGCGGCGGGAACGGTCGCGGGATCATCAAAGTAGATACCCACCATCCCCTGCCCGTGCGGCCACAGCCCCCGCGCCGTCATCAAGGCCGATATCGTATCAAAGGCCTTGGGGATTTCGGGATAAGGGCCAACGTGATCAACAGTGGCCAAGCGATGGGTCGGCAAATCGCGGATTTCAACGGGATAGGTCATGTGCGTCGTCCTTTCAGTCAGGGTTGTGCGTGCAACCTGCATGGCCCCCCGCGCCCGAAAGGCAGCAGGTGTCAGGCCGAACTGGCCCTGAAACGCGCGGGCGAAACTGTCACCATTGGGATAGCCGCAACTGGTGGCAATGGCAGCAATGGCATCTTCGGACTGCACCAACATAGTTGCAGCGCGGTTCATCCGCACACGGCGCACGGCCTGGGCAACGGTTTCACCGGTGATCGCGCGAAACACGCGATGAAAGTGAAACCGCGACAGGGCCGCGACATCAGCGAGCCGGTCCAGCGACAGATCGCCATCCGTATTGGCGTAGACATAATCCAGCACCCGCAAGATACGGGCGCTGGTAGGGTCAATGTGAGGGTATTCACGCATGCGAACAGCCTGGCACGCCGTCACACGACAAATCTTGCTGACTTGCGCGATGTCTTAGTATTCGCGCAACCCGATCACGCCAAAAGCACAGAGCCTGCTGCAATCGCTGGCATCCTTGCGCACATAATCGGGCAACAGGATATGTGCCACCGCCAGCCCTTCGAAACGGCGGTCATCGCATTCGCCATCCTGCGGGTAGTCGCCGCTGTCATCGCCAAAATCAATCGCCTGACACTGGGTCGCGGCTACGGATGTAGCCAAATCCCAAAGCTTGATCACGCCCGCCTCGTATAGCGTCTGACAATCTGCGGCATCCTGCCCGACATACTCCCATGTCACGGTCGCGGCCATGCCTGCGCCATAAAAACGGCGGTCATCGCATTCGCCGTCACTGGCCCATTCGCCATCATTATTGCCAAAATTGATGTCTTGCGCGGCCAAGGGCGCGGCAAAACCGACCGCCATAACCAGTGCCATTATCAAATAACGCATAATACTCTCCATTCTGATTATCCTTCAAATCCTGCCGCCCGACGCGCCGCAATGCAAGCTCGCTGATGTGCAAACGCAAGGTGAGTTGCATCTGCCGCCGTCGCCGCCTTATATCAGGGCAAGCCCAAGCGGAGCGTAACGCATGACCAACTACCTTGAATTTGAAAAGCCTCTGGCCGAGATCGAAGGCAAAGCCGAGGAGCTACGCGCCCTTGCCCGCGCCAACGAAGGGACTGACGTCGAAAAAGAAGCCGCCGCGCTCGACAAGAAGGCCGCCGAGCTGATGGTCCAGATGTATGGCGACCTGTCGCCCTGGCGCAAATGTCAGGTGGCCCGCCATCCCGACCGCCCGCATTGCAAAGACTACATCGGCGCGCTGTTTACCGAATACACACCGCTTGCTGGCGACCGGAACTTTGCCGACGATCACGCCGTTATGGGTGGCCTTGCCCGTCTTGATGGCACGCCGGTGATGGTCATCGGCCACGAAAAGGGCAACGACACCAAATCGCGCATTGAACACAACTTTGGCATGGCCCGCCCCGAAGGATACCGCAAGGCGATCCGCCTGATGAATATGGCCGACCGCTTCGGCCTGCCGATTGTCACGCTGGTGGACACCCCAGGTGCCTATCCCGGCAAAGGCGCCGAAGAGCGCGGCCAGTCTGAGGCTATCGCCCGCGCAACCGAAAAGTGCCTGTCGGTCAAAGTGCCACTGGTCAGCGTGATCATTGGCGAAGGTGGATCAGGCGGCGCTGTCGCATTTGCAACTGCCAACCGAGTGGCGATGCTGGAACATTCGATCTATTCGGTGATTTCGCCCGAGGGCTGCGCGTCAATCCTGTGGAAAGACGCCGAAAAGATGCGCGAAGCCGCCGAGGCGCTGCGCCTCACCGCCCAGAACCTCAAGGAATTGGGCGTTTGCGATCGCATCATCAAGGAACCCGTGGGCGGCGCACATCGTCACAAGGCCGAAAGCATCGCCGCCGTGGGCAAGGCGATCCAGATCATGCTGGCGGAGATGCAGGGAAAGTCCGGCGAAGAAATCCGCGACGCACGTCGTAAGAAATACCTTGGGCTTGGCGCCAAGGGGCTGGCGGCCTAGGCTACCACATCTTCGTCTTGGCGTAGTCCGGATAGGCCGCGTCATAGCCATCAGCGTCAAAATCGACCGCCTGTTCACGCAAAAATGCGCCTGCCGTGGGCACATCGGCCTTTTCGGCCACGGCCCACAGTCTGGACCGCATGATCGCCTTGGCGCACTGGAAATAGAGTTCGTCAATCGTGATGACGACCACGGAGCGGGGGTGCTTGCCGCCCTTTTCAAACTGCCCGGTCAGCGCCGGATCGACCGCTAGAACCGCCTGCCCATTGACCCGAACCACATTGTTTTCGCCCGGAATCATGAACATCAGGCTGATACGCCCGTCCTCGACGATGTTGCGCAGGGTATCAAGCCGGTTGTTGCCGCGCCAGTCAGGCAGCAACAAGGTCTGCGTGTCCCGGATACGCACCACCGGCCCTTCATCGCCGCGCGGACTCCCATCAGCGCCGCTCTGCCCCACCGTACTGACCACGACAAACCGCGCGGCCGTGATCCAGCGGCGATAAAGCGGCGTCAACTGGTGGGCGACCTTGGTCAGAGACCTCGGCGACGGCGCGTCATACAGCGCCTCAAGATCGGCAATCGTCTCAACCGTCCGCATGTTCGACACCCTTGGCGAAATCAAACCCCGCTTCGGCCATCAGGGCATCCGAGCGCCCCTCGACGGCCGCCTCGAGCTGGGTCATGAATTGCGCCTGTGGCAAGCCCGCCTTGATGCGTGGCAGAAATTCGACGACCGCCGTGCCAGGCTCGCGATACACACCGCGTTTCGGCCAAAGCACACCAACATTGGTGGCGACAGGCACACAGTCCTGCGCCATTTCCTTGTAAAGGACGCCCGTGCCAACCTTGTAGGGCGCCTTGACACCGGGGGCGATGCGGGTGCCTTGGGAATAGATGATCAACTGACCGGGCATCGCATCGCCATTGGCCACATCCGTCAGCATCTTCTTGATCGCCTGCCCGCGCTTGCCCCGATCAACCGGAATACAACCGATCCGCAAGGCGTATTGTCCCAGGATCGGCGCATACATCAGAATCCGTTTCATGATGAACTTGCCGCGCGGCACGGCCCCGTAAATCATGATCACATCCATGAACGACTGGTGTTTGGCAGCCACCAGAACCTCGTCCGTCGGAACATCGCCACGCACTTCGGTCTTCATGCCGATCATCCAACGCGCCGTCCAACGCACCCAGCGGCAATAGGCATGACAGGCGGCAATCGCCCCATGCGGCGAGGCAATGGCCCAGGGCAGATAGATGATCGCGATGGGCAGCATCACGACATACATCTGCACGTTGAAGATCAGCGAACGCACCCATTGGACGGCGTATTTCATGACTGCTCCCTCAGGGTGCGCAAGGCCGCCGCGCGGGTTGCAAAAAAGGCAACGATCGCCGCCAACGGCGGAATGACCAAAGGCCAAAGCCAGTGCCACCCCTGAAAACCAAGCCCGGTAAGGAACCCGCCTGCCACATCGGCGCGGGGCAGCAACAGCACGGCAAAAATGCCCGCGATCATCCCCACGGTGGCCCCCAAAAGGGCGCGCATCGTAAAGCGGCGCACAAAGGCGCGGGCGATGTAGATATCGCGCGCGCCGACAAGGCGCATCACGCGGATCACCTGCGCGTTGGCGGCCAATGCCGCATTCGCCGCAAGCGTGATCATCGCGCCGGTGCTGGCCGCGATCAACAGGATCGCCACGAACCCAAGCGTGCGCAACCGCCCCGCCGCCGCCACAAGCGGTTCGCGCCAGCGGGTGTGATCATCAAGCACCGCACCGGGCACTTCGGCCTGCAGGCGCGCGCGCAGACCCGTGGCATCATAGCCGTTACCATCTTCGATGATCTCGATCAGCTGCGGAATAGGCAGGGTTTCAACCGGCAAATCAGGCCCAAACCACGGGGCCAGCAATGCACGCTGTTCATCGGCCGTCAGCGGACGGGCTTGGGCCACGCCGGGGGTCGTTTCCAGCACGGCCATCGCCGCGCGGGTCTGTGCCTCCATCTGATCGGCAGGTGCAGAAATCCGCAGAGTCGAGGTCTGCGCCAGCTCTGCCGCCCAGCGGTTCGCCAACCGTCCCGTCGCAAGTGACAGCGCCAAGGCAAAGACCGCAAGAAACGCCATCGCCGCCGATGTGAACAACGTCAGGCGGGCCGTAAAACCGGTGGGCGGCACGGCGCGATCCGCTTGGGGATCACCAGCCAGCAAAGCCATGACACGGGACAGAAAATCCTTCATAGGTCTGCCCCCGCAAGCTGCAAGCGCCGATCCTTGAGACGCAACACGCGCGTTGCGACCTGCGCCTTGGCCGCGCGGATCAACGACAGATCATGGGTCGCGATCAGCACGGTCTTGCCCATCTTGTTCAACTCGATCAGCAGCGTCAAAAGGCGCTGGGACATCTCGAAATCAATGTTGCCGGTAGGTTCATCCGCCAGAATGACATCCGGTGACATGATCACGGCGCGCGCCAAAGCAGCGCGCTGCCGTTCACCCCCTGACAATTGCGGCGGCAGTTGATCAGCCTGCGTGGTCAGCCCGACCCAGCCAAGCAGGTCTTTCAGGTTGCCGATCCCTTCTGCCCTGCGCCCCGCAACAGTCAGCGGCAACATCACGTTATCCGCCAGTGGCAAGTGATCAAGAAACTGGCAATCCTGATGCACAACCCCAATCCGGCGGCGCGTCATCGCGATCGCATCGCGATCCATCGCGCGCGTATCTTGATCAAAGACGCGCACATGCCCTGATGTCGCGATCAATTCCCCATAGCAAAGTTTCAGCAATGTCGTCTTTCCCGCCCCGGACGGACCCGTCAGAAAATGGAACGACCCGGGCGCGAGGGACAGATCAACCCCGGAAAACAGCTCTCCGCCGCCGTATGTATAGGCCACATTTTCGAGCGCGATCACAGGAAACCCCTTTGCTGGTTGCCCTCCTTTTGCCCAATAAGGTGACGGGTTTCAATCACACCCTGTCACCAACTGGTCGCAATTCCTTTGCGCTTCTGTCTTTGGCTGCTAAATAATGGTAAACAACCGCAGGAAAACTGCATGATAACGGGCGTAAGGGAAACAATATGCGACTGATTTGCCCGAATTGCGGGGCACAATACGAAGTTGCGGATGATGTCATCTCCGAAGCTGGACGCGATGTGCAGTGCTCCAATTGTGGCCAGACATGGTTTGAACACCCCGGCGCATCCGAAGCCGCCGAGGAAGGCATTGACCTGCCACCGCCGCCCGTACCAGAGGAGAAACCCTCGGCCGAGCCCGAACCCGCGGCAGAACCAGCAGCGGAACAAGCGCCTGAGACTGAGCCGGAGCCAGAACCAACGCCTGAACCGGAGCTGGAACCCGAACCGGAGCCGGAACCCGAAGTTGAGGCCGAGGACGACAGCTCTGCCCCGCAACAGCCCGAGCGCCGCGAAATTGACCCCGATGTTGCGAATATCCTGCGCGAGGAAGCAGACCGCGAAGAAGCCGCGCGTCAAGCCGAAGCCCAGTCCGGTCTGGAAACCCAGCAGGATCTTGGCCTTGATGACGCCCCCAGCGCCCAAGACCAACGCGACGAAGAAGCGCGCCGTCGCATGGCCCGCCTGCGCGGCGAACCCGAAGCCGCCGCTGCGGCCACCGTTGCCGCATCGCGCCGCGAATTGCTGCCCGATATCGAAGAAATCAACTCCACCCTGCGGTCATCAAGTGAACGCGAAGGCAGTGGCCACCAGACCGAAGCGGTGGCCGAAGAAGGCCGCCAGCGCAAGCGCGGGTTCCGGTTCGGGTTCTGGCTGATCGTGATCGTGGCCGCGATTGCCGCCGCGATTTACATCTTTGCGCCCCAGATCAGCGCTGCTGTGCCACAACTGGACTCCCTGTTGACAAGCTATGTGGCATTGGTCGATCAGGCGCGCCTCTGGCTCGACCTCAAGATGCAGGATATTCTTTTGCGGATGGAAGGCACGCCCGAAGCCTAGCGCCTAGAACCGGTCAAGCAACCGCTTGAGATACTCAAGCTCCAGATCAGGGCGCGCCTGATCGGCGGACCGGCGGCGCAGTTCTTCCAACAACTCTTCGGCGCGGCGATAGACATCACCGCCCTGCAGCATGTTTTCGTCCGATCCATACTGACCGGTGTTGCCGACCTGGCGCCCCAACGGATCACGGCGTTCGGTTTGCGCCTGTTCGGTCACGTCGCCCTGCTGGCCGCCCTGCCCTTCGTCGGGCTGGTCCATATCGTTTTCTGCCAAGGCACGGCCAAGATTGCGCATGCCTTCGCGCAGGGCGTCCATCGCTTCGGCCTGACGGTCAATCGCTTCGGCCAGATCGCCATCGCGCAGGGCATTTTCGGCCTCGTCCATTGCATCTTCGGCCTGTTCCAGCGCGCGGCGCGCTTCCTCGCCTGATTCACCGGGCAGGCTGGGCAGGCGACTGCGCAATTGCTCAAGCCCCCGACGCAACGCATCCTGACGGTCCGCAAGGCTTTGTTCGGTGCCGCCCTGGCCCTCACCGCCTGCGCCGTCGCCCGATTGCGCCCCGCCTTCGGGGCGGTCACCCTGGCCAAGACCTTCGCCGGTTTGGCCGTCTTGGCCGCCTTCACCACCCTCGAGCGGTTGGCCAGAACCTTGGCCCTGACCCTGTTCGCCCTGCTGGCCCTGTCCGGGCTGTGGTTGATTGCCGTCTTGTTCCCCGCGCCCGGGGTTGAACTGTTCTTGCAGGTCGCGAAAAGCCTCGTCATTCAACTGCTGCTGATCACGCAACGTGTCGGCCAGCTCTTCCATCGACTGCTCGCCGGGGGTGGGCGGGCCATCGCCGCCTTCACCTTGGGTGACGGTCAGGTTTTCCATCAACTGGTTCAACTGCTCCATCAACTCGGCGGCTTCGGCCATACGGCCTTCCTCCATGAGTTCCTGAATCCGGTCCATCAGGGCCTGTAACTCAGCGCGTGACACATCAAGGCTTTCACCGTCACCGCCATCAGGCTGATCGGTGCCACCCTCCGCGGGTTCGGCATTCTGCGCCAGCATCGCCATGTAGTCGTCCATCGCCTCGCGCAATTCATCCATCAAGGCGGCGATTTCTTCGTCGCTGGCGCCATTGCGCATGGCCTCGGCCAACCTTTCCTGCGCCCGTTCCAGACGTTCACGGGCATCGGCCAGATTGCCATCCTCAAGCTGGATCGCCAAATCCCACAGGGCCTGCGCAAGTTCGTCGCGCTGGTCGTCATTCATCCCAAATTCTTCAAAATTCACCAGCTGACGGATGATATGGCGCATCCGTAGATAGGTCGTTTCATTGCGAAACAAATCGCCCGGGCGATTGGACAGCGCGCGCAACACCTGTAACACGCGCCGGTCATTTTCAGCCGACCACAGCAGGTCGCGCCGCTGTTCGATCACGGCCTTGGCGATGGGACGGAAAAAACGCCGACCGGGCAGGATCATTTGTTCAGGTGCCGCGACACCGATCTGTTCACGCGCGTCTGTCACCGCGAAGGTCACTGTCACCGGCAAGTTCGCAAGCGGATGTTCACTCAGGTTATCAATCAGGGTTTCTTCGAAATTGGCACGGCTCCCCGTAAAGGGCATCGGCAGATCAAGGATCAACGGATCAATCGGATCAGGGGCGACGGCAAGGCCAAAGCGGCGGTCAACGCGGTCCAGATCAAGCGCAATCGTCGCCGTTCCCGACACCACGGCATAATCATCATCAGCGACAAATGCCTGCGCCATTTCACCGTTTGCATCGGCTTCGACGGGGGCAGTGATACTAACGCTTGGGGCGATATCGTCGATGACAGACACATCCCATGCCGCGCCACCATTACCATCAATTTCCAGACGTCCCGCCTGTTCGACAACAAAAGCCTGTTGCGGCGCAGAGGCACTTTCGACCTCGCCCATACGCCCGGACACGGTTTCATGCACCGTCAGCGTGCCCACCTCGCCGTAAAGGCGCAGGGTTATGGTGCTGCCTTCGGGCACCCGCAGAGGGCCTGCCGGAATATCCGCCAGATAAAGCGTCGGTTTGCCGGTGTAGGCAGGGGGCGCGACCCAGCCTTCCCACATGGGGCCGGACGCCATCGCGGCCCCGCCTGTTGGCCCAAGGTCAGCAACCGACCCGACCCGCCACAGCGACCCGAACATGAACGCGACAACCAGCGCCAACAGCGCAATATAGCGCAGTCCGTAAGGGTCGCGCGATGCAACGCGCAGATCGGGCTGCACCGCCTTGGCATCACGGCTGCGCGCGGCCATACGTTCAAGGTGGACCTGCCAGATTTCTTCCGAAGCGGCATCGCCGGCACCGATTGCCTGCTGATCCGCAAGGGCTGCAATCGGACGGCCCGGCAGGCGGGAATCGACCCGTGCCAATGCCTCGGCCCGTTTTGGCATCTTGAACCGGCGCGCGCCCCAAATAGCGGCGGCGATCAACGCCAGCGCCATCACAACAACAAATCCCCAAACGATTTCAATAGGTAAGCTGTCTTGCCACCCCATCATAAGCGGCGCGAGAGTGGCAAACAGAATGGTCCAGAACGGCCAAAACGCCTGTGTCACGCGTTCAGCCAGCATGCCTACCTGTGTCGCAAACACAGGCACGCGCAGGTGCGACAAGGGGTCGTTGCGTGGGGTCAGTTGCCCGCTCCGTTTAACTTGGTTGGATCACGATGACCCTAACCATTCAGGGATGTTATCGCGATTAATCATATCTTCAAAGGTAGGGCGTGGGCGGATAACCGCAAATTGATCCCCATTGACCAGGACTTCGGGGATCAGCGGGCGGGAATTATATTCGCTCGACATCACCGCGCCGTAAGCGCCGGCCGACCGGAACGCCACCAGATCATCCGCAGCCAGTGGCGGCATGTCCCGTGATTTTGCAAAGGTGTCGCCACTTTCGCAGATCGGACCGACAATATCATAGCGGTGCTGCTCCACGCCTGCGGCAGGTTCGACAACGGGCACGATATCATGCCATGCATCATACATCGCGGGGCGGATCAGATCATTCATTGCGCCATCAAGGATCAGGAAATCGCGGTCCTCGCCCGATTTCACATAGATCACCTTGCTGACCATGATGCCCGAATTGCCAGAAATCAGGCGGCCCGGCTCAATCTCGATCTCGCAGCCCAGATGGCCGACGGTGCGCTCGATCAACCGCCCGTATTCGACTGGCAGGGGTGGTGCGGAATTTGATCGCTCGTAAGGAATACCAAGGCCGCCACCCAGATCAAGGCGGGTGATCTCGTGCCCGTCGGCGCGCAGTTGCGCCGCCAGATCGGCGACTTTGCGATAGGCCGCCTCGAACGGTTCCAACTGCGTCAGTTGCGAACCGATGTGCACATCAATGCCGATCACCTTGAGCCCTTCGAGGGTCGCAGCCATCGCGTAAACTTCGCGCGCACGGGTGATCGGGATACCGAATTTGTCTTCCTTCTTGCCGGTCGAAATCTTGGCATGGGTCTTGGCGTCGACGTCCGGGTTGACGCGCACGGTGATCGGGGCAACAACACCAAGTTCCAGCGCGACCCCGTTCAACACCAGCATTTCCGGTTCGCTTTCGACGTTGAACTGGCGAATCCCGCCCTGCAAAGCCATGCGCATTTCATCACGGGTCTTGCCGACGCCCGAAAACACTATTCTGTCGCTCGGAACACCCGCCGCAATCGCGCGGGCGTATTCGCCACCCGACACAACGTCCATTCCCGCACCTTCGCGCGCCAAAAGCGTCAGAATGGCCTGATTTGACAGGCTTTTCATCGCAAAGCAGACCAAATGATCGGCAAAGCTCAAGGCCTCGTCGAACAGGCGAAAATGCCGCTGCAGGGTCGCTGTGGAATAGACATAGAAGGGCGTGCCCACTGCGGCGGCAATCTCGGCCACCGGCACATCCTCGGCGAACAGCGCACCGTCACGATAAAGAAAATGATCCATGCAGACATGCCTCGCGTTGCAACACAACGCTCATAGCAGATCGACAGGCAGGCCCAACCCTTTTTGCAGGCTCACGTGACCGGCTTGGCGCGCAAAAACAGATAGAGCGGCAATCCAAAGCTCACGCCGACAAGGAATGTGGCGGGGATGGCGATCAATGCGATCATGTTCCGGCGCACCGCGACCTCGGACAAAATCCAGACGGTCAGGGCAATCGCCGCAATCGTCAGATCCCAGACAAGACCCGAGGTGGCCGCATTGACGTGCCACGCATCGACCATCGCCTTGATGTCCCAGCCATTCGCCTGAAACCACGTGACGAAATAGTACATTGGGTGGATCGCACCCCAGATCGCGAGGGCAAGATAGATCAAGCGCAATGGCGACATGTTACAGGTTAAGCCCCAGACTAAACGTGCCATTGGTTGCGCCGATACCTGCGGTCGTGCTGACGCCGCCTGTTCCAACGCTGACACCCGCGCTTGCGGTCGGCGTCATGGGGGGCGCATCGGCACCGCAAGCTGACAACACGGTCAGCGCGACAATCAAACCGGACAGTTTCATCATGATAGAACCTCTTTCCAACGGGCGATCTGCGCGCGCACCTGCGTCGGAGCCGTGCCGCCATATGACATGCGAGACGCCACTGAATTTTCGACGCCAAGGACATCATACACGGCCTGTGTGATTCCTTCATGTATGGATTTCATGACCTCGAGTGACAGGTCCGGCAGGTCACAATTTGCCGCTTCGGCCTTGGCCACAAGGGTTCCGGTGACGTGATGTGCCTCGCGGAAGGGCAGGCCCAATTCGCGCACCAGCCAGTCAGCCAGATCGGTCGCGGTGGAAAACCCGGTGGCGGCGGCCGCGCGCAGCGACTCGCGGTTGGCGGTCATATCGCCCACCATCCCCGTCATCGCGGCCAGTGCCAGCATCAGGTGATCGGCGGCATCAAAGACCTGTTCCTTGTCTTCCTGCATGTCCTTGGAATAGGTCAGCGGCAGTCCCTTCATCACCGTCATCAGCGCGACATTGGCCCCGAAAATCCGGCCAATCTTGGCGCGGATCAGTTCAGCGGCGTCAGGGTTGCGCTTTTGCGGCATGATGCTGCTACCGGTCGACCATTTGTCCGACATTTTCACGAACCGGAACTGTGCTGACGACCAGATCACCAGTTCCTCGGACAGCCGCGACAGATGCATGGCGCAAATGCTGCTTGCCGCCAGAAATTCCAGTGCAAAGTCACGATCCGCCACGGCATCCAGCGAATTATGCATCGGCCCGTCAAAGCCAAGCGCGGCCGCCGTCGCATCGCGATCAATCGGAAATGACGTGCCAGCCAGGGCTGCAGATCCCAGTGGTGACAGGTTCATCCGTGCGCGCGCATCGGCGAACCGCGCGCGATCACGGGCGAACATTTCGACATAGGCCATCATGTGATGGCCCCAGGTCACAGGCTGCGCGACCTGCAAATGGGTAAAGCCGGGCATGACCCAATCTGCCCCCGCCTCGGCCTGCCCCAACAATGCGGACATCAGTGCGGCAAGCGCGCTGTCTGCGGCGTCACACTGGTCACGCACCCAGAGGCGGAAATCGACGGCAACCTGATCATTGCGCGACCGCGCCGTGTGCAACCGCCCCGCCGGTTCGCCGATAATTTCCGTCAACCGCGCCTCGATGTTCATATGGATGTCTTCCAGATCGGTGCGGAACGGGAATGTTCCGCCCTCAATCTCTGACAACACCGTGAGGAGGCCTTCCCCAATCGCCTCGGCGTCGCTACTGCTAATGATACCTTGTGCGGCCAACATCGCCGCATGGGCCCGCGAGCCTGCAACGTCTTGCGCCGCCATGCGTTTGTCGAACCCGATCGAGGCGTTGATCGCCTCCATGATCGCGTCCGGTCCTGCGCTAAAGCGTCCGCCCCACATTGCATTCGAGGATTTGGTCATATCGGAGGTCCCATGTTGAAAGTGACGGCACGGAAAATGAAGTCAGCGCTGCTTTATACGGCCCTTGCCGTGCTTGCAAATGCTGCGGTGGCGCAAGGCCTTGATATTGCCGCGCTGGCGGACCTGCGCGAAGGCGATATGCGCAAACTTAACTTTCACAGTGAACCAGTGCGCGGGTCTGACAAGGAATTTATCTCGGAGAATGGTGAGCAGATGACCCTTGCCGCCTTCGAAGGAAAGTATGTGGTGCTGAACTTCTGGGCGACCTGGTGCGCGCCCTGCCGCAAGGAAATGCCGCAACTATCGGCCCTGCAGGACGCCTATGGCGGTGACGCGGTCGAGGTGGTCACCATAGCGACCGGCCCCAACCCCCGCCCCGCGATGGAGCGCTTTTTCAATGAAATCGGGGTGACCAACCTACCACTGCACCGCGATCCGCGCAGCGATCTGGCCCGCGATATGGGCGTGCTGGGCCTTCCCGTGACCTTGATCCTGAACCCCGAGGGTCAGGAAATCGCCCGCATGCAAGGCGACGCGGACTGGGCCAGCGAAAGCGCGATGGCGATTATGGCGGTGTTGGCCGGGGTGCAGTAGCCGGTTGATCGTCCATCAACGCGCCGACTTCCCTGCACAAAATCCTAGCGCAGTCGCAGTCCATTTACGCGCGCTAGATGTCATGGCAAGGCCTACCTGACCCTGCCAAACATCCCGTCAGCCCCTTAGGCATTCTGCCGTTCGATATGATTGCGCAGCTCTTCGGCCTCGTGCCGGGCGTCACGCAATCCGTCCATAGCGGCGCGCAATTCGGCCTCGGTCTGGGACAGCTGGTTGGTGATTTCAGCCTCGCGCTGTTGCAGATAGGTAATCGCCTGATCGCGAGTTTCCTCGGCCTCGTGCAAGGACTGCGCCATCTTGTCCAGCTCGCCGATCTCGGCTTTGGTTACGCGGGTAAAGCGGTTCACCAGCCAGCTTGCGAACCACCCCAGACAGAATGCCACAAAAAGAATGATTGCCGTGGCAATGATAAACTCAGTTCTGTTCATCGGTTGTTCCTGTCTCTGCATGTTCTACAGTAGCCTCGTGCGGGACAGGATCGGCTTCTGTCGGCGCGGCGGGCTGTTCTTGGGTATCCTCGGGCGTGCCCGCTTCGGCTTCTTCCAGCGCGGTGGGCTGTTCTTCAATCGGTTCAGGCTCGATCAGGTGGAATTCGATCCGGCGGTTCGCCTCGCGGCCTGCTTCGGTATCATTATCCGCAATCGGGTCAGCTTCGCCATTGCCGACTGCCGTGAAACGGGCTGTCGGCACACGGCGCATCCGCAGGGCCGCAAGAACCGCCTCGGCGCGCTGCTGGCTTAGTTGCTGGTTCATTTCTTCGCGTCCCTGACTGTCGGTGTAGCCTGCGATCTCAAGCCGCAGATCAGCGCAAATCTTGAGCACTTCGGCGATATCATCGACGAGCGACTGCGCGGCCGCGTCGATGGTGGCCGATCCCGGTTCAAAAGTGATCTTGCGTTCAGAAGATAGAACGGTGATCTGTTCGATGCATTCCTCGGGCGTGGGCAGGCCCGCGATCGGGTCAAGCTGCTTGACGTATGCCACGTCAATTTCGAACGTTTCCGACTGGCCCAGCTTGTCGATCAACAGGCGCGAAATCGCCGCGCTTGCACCCTCATTGCCGGTATTGCCACGCACCACAAGGCTGTCGGGTTCCACAATGACGGACCCGTTGGTCAGCAGCGACAAGGCCTCGATCCCGGCAAGAACACGCACCGACCAATTGGCGGGCATGCCATCGACAATCCGGGTGCCCATATCAACATGAGTTCCGGGAAAGCGGGCGCGCGCATAGTTTTCGACGATCGAATTGAGCGTTTCATCCGACACCCGGCCGCGCAACTGCACATTGCCTTCGGGGCTGCGCGTTGCAATGAATTGCGGCGGCCCCGCACTTGCGGCGTCCGGTGTGGCGGGCAAAATCGCCTCGAGCGCGAAAACATCCGGCAAATCGTTTTCAAGTTCGCCGACGATCCGGTCAAACAACCCCTGAACGGTGCCTTGGGGCGCAACAAGCGTGATATCGGTGTCCGAAAGGGTGACGGTGCCGCCACCCAACTCGCCTACGGCGGCAATCGAACGCGCCACGGCATCGGGCCATGTGCGCGACGGCGCGCCCAGCGCAAGCGTGCAGCTTGCCGGCCCTGTCAGGCCAGCCTCACGGGCGGCAGCGATAATCTTGCGCTCACCCACGTCCGCGCTTACCGCGCAAGCGTCAAACTGGGCCTCTCCGTCTTCTAGGATAAACCGGACCGTGAACGGTGAAATCACGGGCCGCGGGGCCGTGACGTCCAAATCCAAGCGCACGTCACCGGGGAGGGTGCGCCGCAGCTCTGTTTCAATACGCGCCTTTTGCTCGGCGCTTTCGGAAATCGCGGTTATTTCAACAACACCGGCTGAAACCGAAATCTTGGAGCGCGGCAATTGCGCCAGCGCCCGAAGCGCAAAATTCATTGCCGGATCCCAGCCTTCCGGCACCGGATAATTCGCCGCCTCCAACAGGTCCGTCACGGGCAGGTCTTCTCCCGCGATATCGCTGATCCGCGCATTGATCCCCGCGCGGTCGGACAGCGCAGGGATTAGCCCGATCAAGGAGACGCCGCTGTCATTGCGCAAAATCTCGACGGAAAAGTCAGGCGGGGCGATCCCGGCCGAATCGACCACCTTCATGTTGTCGATCACGCGACTGGCATCAACCATCGACCCGGAAATCGAGATTGCGCGAAAACGGACAGCTTCTGACGCAGCCTCGCCCTCAAGAATGACCTGTAGACCGTCACCAAGAACAGTCACCCAGTTGTGGCCTGCGTCTTGCAACGCCTCTTGCACGGCATCGACCGAGCGATCCTCGACAACGGCAACGGTCGCCCGCGCCGCAAAGACCGACACGATGGCGGCCAGAACAAAAGCGGCCAAGGGTATGACAAGAGAAGAAAGGCGCATGACGTTCATTCACATTATATGGTTGCAGTTGTCCTAAGCTGCTTGCCGCCAAGGTTCAATCATAGGAACCACGCAACGGCAAAAAACAGCACAGGGATCAGCCCCGCATCACGATTCGAACGGAATAACCGCACCAAACCCGACGAATCCTTTGCGTCGAAATGGCGCAGCTGCCATGCCAGATGCCAGCCCATCGCCCAAGGACCGCCCAGCGCAACGACCATTGCCAGCACGGACCGGTCTATCGCCGCACCGATCACGGCCAAGCCAATCAATAGCACAGTCGCCGCGAGGAATCGGCGCAGCCAGTTGCGGCTGTCATCACCAAACAGGCGCGCGGTGGATTTCACGCCGATCAGCGCATCATCCTCGGCGTCCTGATGGGCATAGATCGTGTCATAAAAGAGGGTCCACGCGATCCCGCCGACATACAGAACCACCGCAGGCCATCCCAATGCACCGGTGTGCGCTGTCCAAGCCAACAATGCCCCCCAATTGAACGCAAGCCCCAGAAAAACCTGCGGCCACCAGGTAAACCGCTTGGCAAAGGGGTAGATCGCAACCGGCAACAGCGCCAAGGCGCCCAGCGTGATGGCCGCCCAGTTGAAGGTCAGCAGGATCAACAAGGATAGCAGCGTCTGCACCAGCATCCACGCCAGCGCCGCCCGCACCCCACTTGCCCCGATGGAATGGGCCGCGAGGCCGTGCGCGCGACCGATCCGTCAATCTGGCGGTCGGTGATGTCGTTCCATGTGCAGCCCGCGCCGCGCATCAGGAATGCACCCAGCGCAGATCCCGCGGCGATCCACAGATCATACCAGCCAAACCGCCCCGTCATCAGCGCCGCCAACGCCAACCCCCACCAACACGGCAACAGCAACAACCACGTCCCGATCGGGCGATCCGCACGGCTGAGCCGCAGAAACGGGCGCGTTGCAGCAGGCGCAAACCGATCCACCCAGTTTCCCGCAACCGCATCGGAAACCTGTCCGCTCTGCTCTGGTATCGGCGCGTTGTCGGTCATATGGTCCGTCCATGGCTTCACTTGTGCGACTCTTTGTAGACGCCCCGCTTGGCGCGGGGCAAGGCATCACGCTCACGGATCAGGCGCATTATCTCGTCAATGTGATGCGGTTGGGTGCGGGCGATGTCATCCAGGTTTTCAACGGACGCGATGGCGAATGGGCGGCGCGCATTGAAGCGGCCAGTCGCAAGCGGGTTGAACTGATCCTTGAGGCGCAGACCAAGCCGTTGCAAATGCCCCCCGATCTGTGGCTGTTGTTTGCGCCGATCAAAAAGGCCCGCACCGATTTCATCGTCGAAAAGGCCACCGAAATGGGCGCGGCGCGCATCTGCCCCGTGCAGACCGATTACACCAATTCCGAACGCATCCGGCAGGACCGCCTGCAGGCCCACGCGACCGAGGCCGCCGAACAATGCGGCGGCACCTTTGTCCCCGAAGTGGCCGATCTGCAAAAACTGGGCAAGCTGCTTGATCACTGGCCGCCCGAACGCCAGGTGATGTTTTGTGACGAGGGGATGGCGGGCCAAAGCCCAGCCCTACCCGACGGCGGCGGCCCCTGGGCGATCCTGATCGGTCCCGAAGGCGGGTTTTCCGCCGCCGAGCGCAAGCGCCTGCAAGCCCTGCCCTATACCTATTCCGTCAGCCTTGGCCCGCGGATTCTGCGCGCCGATACCGCCGCCGTTGCCGCGTTGACAGTCTGGCAACAGCACTTGGGTGATTGGTGATGCGGCCCGCCTTGCAGGCCGATCTGCCCGCAATCACCGTGTTCCTGACGGAGCACATCGCCACTGCGATGTTCCCCCTGTCGAACCTGGCGCGGCACGGATGGAACAGTGACGCCCCGCGCGGACCGCAGTTTTGGATCGCCCAAAGCGCCGGAAATGTGACCGATGTGCTGTGTATCACCAACGAAGGCATGGTCATGCCCAACTGCCCGTCGGGCAACTGGCCAGAAATCGCGCAGATTTGCGCCAATCGCGCGCTGATCGGCCTGGCGGGGGACAGCGACCAATGCGACAGCATTATTACAGCTCTTGGGCTTGAAAACGCCCACGCTGGCCTGAACGGGCGCGAACCATCGATGCAGCTTGATCTTGTCAACCTTGTCGTGCCCCAAGGTGACGGTCAACTTGTCCCGCTCGCCATTTGCAACCTTGCACAAATGGCGCAGTGGCGCGCCGCCTTTGTGATCGAGGCATTGGGCGTTGATCCCGACAGGGCCGCCGCGATCGGCACGCGCGATGTGACAACCTACCTTGCAAACGACAGCCACCGTGCGCTCATGATCGACGGCGCGCCTGTGGCAATGACCGGCTTTAACGCCACCCTGCCCAATACCGTGCAAATCGGCGGTGTTTACACACCCCCAGCGTTGCGAGGCCGTGGCTACGCACGCCGCGCCGTTGCCTTGCATCTGCAAGAAGCCCGTGACAAGGGCGTGACCCGCGCCATCCTTGCCGCCGCAAACGCCGCCGCCCGACGGGCCTACGACGCAATCGGCTTTGAACACATCGGCCACTTCACCCTTCACCTTTTCAAGACACCGCAGGTGGCGCATGGCTGACTTTATCCGCCCCGAAGCCCGCGCAGGCCTGCTGCGCTGGACAGAAACCGCCGTATGGATCGTGGTTGTGCTGTTTGGCGCTTGGCTGTTCCTGCGCGGCGGATTGTTTTGGCAGGTCATCGGCGCAATCGTCACCGCAACGGGCATCGCCCTGACTCTGATCGCCGTGCGCAACGCCCGTTTTCCGCAGGGTCACGATGGCCCCGGCATGGTCGAGGTGGATGAGCGCCAGATCACTTATTTCGGCCCCTCTGGTGGCGGCGCGGTGTCGATTGACCAACTGACCCGGATCGAAATCGAAACCACCGATCAGGGACCGATCGGCAGCGACCTGATCTGGATCTTCTTTGTGGATGGCGCTTCCCCGCTGATGATCCCCGGCAATGCGGCGGGGGCCGATACTTTGTTTGACGCGCTGTCAGCCTTGCAGGGTGTGAATTACGAAAAGGCAATCAGCGCCGCGCAGTCCACCCAGAACGCGCGCTTTACCATATGGCAAAAAGCGCACCGTCAGTTGCATTAAGTTTGCCCGGAGCGGCCCGCACCGGATTGACACCGGCGCGCGGAACGATCACCCCTAGTCACCTTATCATCTGCGCACGAGGCCAAACCCATGTCCATTCCACAGTCCGGCGGCGGCCCGATCGAAAGCCATGATCAACTGGCCGAGTTTCTGGCAAAGGGTTGCAAACCCAAGGACAAATGGCGCATCGGCACCGAGCATGAAAAGTTCGGCTATTGCAAAGACACGCTCAAACCCCTGCCCTACGAAGGCGACCGGTCGGTCAAAGCCGTGCTGACCGCCCTGCGCGATACCTACAACTGGGCCGAGGTGCTGGAAGGCGGCAATATCATCGGCCTTGAAAAAGACGGCGCAAACGTCAGTCTTGAACCGGGTGGCCAGCTGGAATTGTCCGGCGCGCCGCTTGAAACCATCCACCAGACCTGTGACGAAGTGAACGAACACCTGCGCGAGGTCAAGGATGTGGCCGACAAGATCGGCGTGGGGTTCATCGGGCTTGGGGCCGCACCGATCTGGACCCATGACCAGATGGATATGATGCCCAAGGGCCGCTACAAGCTGATGACCGATTACATGGGGCGCGTCGGCACGCATGGCACCGAAATGATGTATCGCACCTGCACCGTGCAGGTGAACCTTGATTTCGGGAGCGAGGCAGACATGGTGCAAAAGCTGCGCGTGGCACTGGCCTTGCAGCCCGTCGCCACCGCCCTGTTCGCCAATTCGCCATTTTTCGAGGGTAAACCAAACGGCCACAAATCATGGCGTAGCCGCATCTGGCGCGATCTGGACGCCGACCGCACAGGCATGCTGCCTTGGGTGTTCGAGGACGGAATGGGGTTTGAACGCTGGGCGGATTGGGTTCTCGATGTACCGATGTATTTCGTCTATCGGAACGGTAAATATATCAACGCCTTGGGTCAGTCATTCCGCGATTTCCTGCGCGGTGAATTGCCCGCCCTGCCCGGCGAAATGCCAACCCTTTCGGATTGGGCCGACCACCTGACAACCGTCTTCCCCGAAGCGCGCATCAAGCAGTTCATCGAAATGCGCGGGGCGGATGGTGGCCCGTGGCGCCGCCTGTGTGCCTTGCCTGCGTTCTGGGTCGGGCTGACCTATGACCAAACGGCGCTCGACGCTGCCTGGGATCTGGTCAAGGGTTGGGACGCCGATACCCGCGAGGCCCTGCGCGTCGCCGCGTCCGTTGACGGTTTGCAGGCCAAGGTGGGCAACATCTCCATGCACGACCTTGCGCGCGAAGCCGTGGCAATTTCCGAGATCGGTCTGCGCAACCGTGCCAAACCGGGTGCGGGTGGCATGCTGCCCGATGAAACCCACTTCCTGAACGCGCTGAAAGAGACCATCGAGACGGGCAAGACACCAGCCGACGAACTGCTGGAGCGCTACAATGGCGACTGGAACGGCGACCTGACGCAAATTTACGGCGAATACAGTTACTAACGCAAAAGGCGCGCCGGTTGGGCGCGCCTGTCAGATTTCCCGTTGGCCGGCTTAGGCCAGTGGGTCTTCACCAAACCGGTTCGGGCCTTTTGTGCCCTCGGTCACGAACCAGACCAGCAACAGGATGATCCCGACGATTGGCACCAAGCCGATCAGGAACCACCAACCAGACTTGTCCTTGTCGTGCAGTCGACGGATGCCCGCTGTGATGATCGGGACAAGCAGCGCCAGTGAGATCAGCCCGCCGATGATCGTGATCAAATTGGATTGCATGGCTGCGCCAAGCTGCGTCGGCACCGTTCCGACCAGAAAAACAAACAGATAAAACCACCAGTATTCTGACCGGCTCGCACGGCCTTGAATGGTGAAATACTTATTCAGGCAGGTACGAATTGCGTCCCCAAACCCCATAATACATTCCTTTCAGATCAAATAGACATACTTGCGTGCACACAGCATTGCCCATTTCCTAAAAAAAGCAAAAGAATAATTAAGGTCAGGTTTTTGCACCGATCTTGGTTTCGGTCCCTGCCCGCAACCTTGTGATGTTCGCCCAGTGGCGCGCATAGATCAGCACCGCAAAGATGATCCCAAGGAAAAAGAAGTCTCCGTAGCCAAGCAGGCTTGCCCAGAGCGGGCCCATGCCCGCTGCCATCAGGGCCGCAAGCGACGAATAGCGCAGCAACAACGCCACGGCCAACCATGTGGCGCAGACCGCCAGACCAACCGGCCAGGCCAGCGCCAGCACGATGCCGATATAGGTTGCAACCCCTTTGCCGCCGCGAAAGCCCAGCCAAATGGGAAAACAATGGCCAAGAAACGCCGCGAGTGCTGCAATCTGCGCTGCATCCTCACCCGCCATTGCACGCGCCAGCAGGACCACAACCGCGCCCTTGCCCGCATCAAACAGCAAAGTCAGCGCCGCCGCCTTTTTATTGCCCGTGCGCAAAACATTCGTCGCGCCGATGTTGCCCGACCCGATTTCGCGCAGGTTCCCCAGCCCCATCGCACGCGCAAGGATCACACCGAACGGCACCGCCCCCAGCAGATAGCCAATTGTCGCCCAAAGGGTCAGCACGATCGCGGTGTTTTCAATTGTCGGCATCTAGGCCTCCCCGGTCACGATTTTGCCCGCGACCCATGTGCCCAAGACCCGCCCCTGCAGGCGTGCGCCGTCAAAAGGGGTATTCTTGGATTTCGAGCGCAGCTTAGCACGATCCAGCAAAAACGGCGCGTCCGGATCGAACAGCACCAGATCAGCGGGGGCCCCGACAGCCAGACGGCCGGTCTCCAGTCCAAGTCGCCGCGACGGGTTCAACGACATCGCGCGGAACAGCACCGGCAGGTCCAACTGCCCCGCATGATAAAGACGCAGCGCCGCAGGCAGAAACGTTTCAAGGGCTACCGCCCCGCTCGCTGCCTCCTCGAACGGCAGGCGCTTGCTTTCTTCGTCCTGGGGTGTGTGCATCGAGCTGATGATGTCGATCAACCCACTGGCAACAGCCTGCACCACGGCAAGCCGGTCATCTTCGCTGCGCAGGGGCGGCTTCAGCTTGAAAAACGTCCGATAATCGGCCACGTCCAGTTCATTGAGCGTCAGGTGGTGGATGCCGACACCCGCCGTGATATCCAGACCGTTCGCTTTGGCCCGTTCCAGCGCTGGCAGGGCGCGGGCCGTCGTGATCTGGTCCGCGTGATAACGCGCACGGGTCATTTCAAGCAGGGCAATATCGCGATCCAATCCCATACGTTCGGCCATCGGGTTGACACCGGGAAGGCCACGCAGCGAGGCAAACTTGCCACTTGTCACGGCAGCCCCATTGGACAGGATCGGCTCCTGCACATGGGCGATCACCAGCGCGCCCAGACTGCGCGCATAGGTCAGCGCGCGCATATAGACCTTGGTATCGGCAACGACACGGTCACAATCGGTAAAGGCAACTGCACCGGCGTCCTTCAAAAAACCGATCTCGACCATCTCGCGCCCCGCCCGCCCCTTGGTAAGGGCCGACATAGGCAGCACCTTCACGGGGCTGTCGGCAAGCGCACGTTTAGCGACAAATTCCAGCACCTCGGGTGTATCAATCGCGGGGTCCGTGTCCGGGCGCGTGACCATCGTCGTGACACCGCCCGCCGCCGCCGCGCGGCCCGCACTGCGGAAACTCTCCTTGTGGCGCTCGCCCGGTTCACTGACCTTGACGCCGATATCAACGATACCGGGGGCAAGGCACTTGCCGTTACAATCAAGCCCAGTCTTGGGCGCGTCGCCATTGTCGATTTCGGCGATCACCCCATCGACAACCCGCAGCCAGCCGATGGAATCCGTGCCCGCCTCGGGGTCGATCAGCCGCGCGTTGGTGAAATACTGATCAGCCATATCTAGCTCCTTCGCCCCATCGCATCGCGAATGTCTGCCATCACCGCTGGCCTGTCCGCCTGAAACTTGAGCAGGTGCTTGTCGCCCGTGCTGGTCACAACCTGCACCGCGCTGCCAAAGGTCTTGAGGCTGCTGATCTGATCCAGCCGCGCGATCCGCTGCCCTGGCCCCAAAAGGCGGCGATTGGTCAGATCCCACCGCACCTGCAATTCATCCGACGCCACATAGAAGGCGCGCACAGCCACAGCGGCCAGACCACCCACAGCGCCCGTCCAGATATACGGATTGCCCATGAAAAACAGCGCGGCCATGCCGATCGCCATCGCTACGGCGGCCAGCACGATGTGGTCTTTCCAATAGGCCCCGCGATCAGGATAGAAACTGGTGATGACGGTTTCGCCCTCTTCAAGCGGGGCGGTCGGTATCAGTTCATACATCGCTAACCTCCAATCCAGATCATGGCCACGACCAACAGGGCCAGCACGACCAGCACAATCGTCGCGATGCGCCCCGACATGGCCGCATCAGACGGTTTCGCGCGCCCCCCAGCCATCACGCCCGTCGCGCTTTCGGCGCGCAGCGGGATCATGGCCGGTATTTCAACATCATCCTGATAGGTCGCGATCCAACGCAATGGCGCGCGCGGCGTGAGGGTCTGTTCCGCACCGCCAAACGCCGCCGACAAGACGATCAGGACAGTGCCCGTGACACCGTCCAGTAAGGCGCGGTCCGGTTGCACCGCGGCGCTCGGCATGCCCAATCCTTCTTCAACATAGCCCGCCAGCCCGACCCCTTCGAGGTCACCCACATCGAAAACCTCGATGAATTCCTCGTTAAGAATAGTTGCGCCCAAGGCTTCCCGAAGCGGCCAATGCCCATCCTTTGCGTCATCGGTTGCCCGGGTAAACGCGGCCACCGCATCAGCGGGCAAATCAACCGCGAAAATCCGCACGACCCCGTGTTCGGCAGCCGCGATGTGCATGGTGTCGGTCACACCATCACCCCGCCGGTTTCAGCCTGCCGCGCTGCGCGAAGGTTGCGCGCTAGAAGGTCCATCGCGGCCATACGCACAGCAACACCCATTTCGACCTGTTCTTGAATGACGCTGCGGTTGATGTCGTCGGCGATTGTGCCGTCTATTTCCACGCCGCGGTTCATCGGGCCGGGGTGCATGACGATGGCGTCATCCTTGGCGAACCCCAGCTTTTCAGCGTCGAGGCCGTAGCGGTGGTAATACTCGCGCTCGGAGGGAATGAAACCTCCATCCATCCGTTCCTTTTGCAAGCGCAGCATCATCACCACGTCCACATCCGCCAGGCCTTCGTGCATGTCCTCGTAAACCTCGACCCCAAATTCACCTATCCCCGAAGGCATCAGCGTCGGCGGACCGATAAGGCGGATGCGATTTTCCATCTTGCCCAGAAGCAGAATGTTGGACCGGGCGACGCGCGAATGGGCGATATCGCCGCAGATCGCAATGCTGAGACGGTGCAACCGTCCCTTGGCGCGCCGGATCGTCAGGGCATCAAGCAAGGCCTGCGTCGGGTGCTCGTGACGCCCGTCACCTGCGTTCAGCACCGCGCAGTTCACCTTTTGCGCCAGCAGGTCCACGGCCCCGAATGCGGGTGGCGCACGACCAACAAATCAGGGTGCATCGCGTTCAGGGTCAGCGCGGTGTCAATCAGGGTCTCGCCTTTTTTGATACTGGAGGCCTGCATCGCCATGTTCATCACATCAGCGCCCAGCCGTTTGCCCGCCAGTTCAAAACTGGCCTGCGTGCGGGTCGAATTTTCAAAGAACATGTTGATTTGGGTCAGGCCCGCCAGCACATCGGAGTGTTTGTGTTCGCGCCGGTTCAGATCAACGTATTGATCCGCCAGATTCAGCAATGTGGTGATTTCATCAGGGGCCAGATGTTCGATCCCCAGCAGATGCGTCGCGCGGAATGTCATGTGGCCTCCTGCCCGAATTTGATGGGTTATAGGAAGGCTGCAGCGCCGCGGCAAGGCATCAGCGCAGAATCTGCTGCACATTCCCGCGCAGCCCACTTAAACTTGGCATATGGATTCGACACAATCATATTGGACCAACCGCGCCCTGCTGGAATGGCAGGTCGAAATGGGTGCGACCGAAGCAATGCTTGATACGCCTGTTAATCGCTATGAACTGCCCGATCAGGTGGCCAAACCAGCCGCGAAGGCCGCAGAACATGCTGCATCAGGCGTTCCCGACATCCCCGCCGCACCCAAGGTCGATACCGTCGCCGAAGCGATGCGCATGGCCCATGAAGCCGCCGATATTCCCGCGTTGCAAGCGGCATTGGCAGGTTTTGATCACTGTGCGCTCAAGCAAGGCGCGCGCAATCTGGTGTTTGCCGATGGCGACCCAAGCGCGCGCGTGATGATCATCACCGACCCGCCCGAAAAGGACGAAGACCGCGCCGGATTGCCCTTTGCGGGCCGCAATAGGGCGCTTCTGGATAAAATGCTGGCGGCGATTGACATGGGGTTCGCGGATGCACCGACGCCCGTTTATGCCACTGCCGTCGTGCCGTGGCGCCCCGCCCAGGACCGCCCGCCCGATGACGGCGACCGCGAGATGCTGCTGCCCTTCCTGCACCGCCATATCACGCTGGCAAACCCCGACGTCTTGGTGCTGATGGGCAGCGTCGCCTGTCATGCCCTGCTGGGTGAATCCGGCATCACCCGTTTGCGCGGCCGCTGGGCCGAGGTGCTGGGCCGCCCCGCCCTGCCAATGTTCCACCCCGCCCACCTGCTGCGCACCCCCGCCGCCAAGCGCGAGGCCTGGGCGGATTTGCTGGCGCTAAAGGCAAAGCTGCGTGGTTGATCCGCTCACTCTTCTGGCCTTTGTGCCTGCAGCCTTCGCGCTGAACCTTACGCCGGGGGCTGATATGATGTTTTGCCTTGGTCAGGGCTTGCGCTCGGGCCCACGCGCCGCGATTGCCGCAAGTGCGGGTATTTCAACGGGCGGAATGGTCCATGTGACACTGGCGGGGGTGGGCTTGGGGGCCGTGATTGCCGCCGTCCCGTGGTCATTTGATGTGATCCGCTGGGTCGGGGTGGCTTACCTGCTTTATCTCGCCTACCGCGCGCTACGTCAGACGGGTGCGGGCCGTGATACCGCGCCGCCAATGACGATTGCCCGTGCCTTTGCAACCGGCTTTGCCGTCAATCTGACCAACCCCAAGGTGATCCTGTTCGTGCTGGCCTTTGTGCCGCAATTTGTCGTGCCTGACGCGGGGCCGATCCTGGGCCAGTTCCTGATTTTCGGCGCGGTGCTGGCCATCGGCGGCTTCCTCGTCAACGGCGCGGCTGGGGTATTTGCAAGCGGCCTTGGGCGCCGCTTTGCCCGTGGTGGACACGCGTTGGGTTGGATCACATCCGCAATCTTCATCGCACTTGCCGCCCGTTTGGCCATATTGGAGCGCACATGAGCCGCATTGACGAAACCCTTGATTTTGTGCCCGTCCGCATCGCCATTCTCACGGTCAGCGATACCCGCAGTCTGGCCGAAGATAAGTCAGGCCAAACGCTGGTGGATCGCTTGACCGGTGCGGGCCATATCCTTGCCGCGCGCATGATCCTGCGGGACGAACGCGCCGAAATCGCCGAGCAACTGCGCGTGTGGTGTGACAACCCCGACATTGACGTGATTATCTCGACCGGCGGCACCGGTCTGACCGGGCGCGACGTGACTGTCGAAGCGCACCGCGATGTCTATGAAAAAGAGATCGACGCGTTCAGCACTGTCTTTACCATCGTATCATTGCAAAAGATCGGCACCAGCGCCGTGCAAAGCCGCGCGACCGGCGGGGTGGCAAATGGCACTTATCTGTTCGCCCTGCCCGGCAGCACGGGGGCTTGCAAGGACGCGTGGGATGATATCCTGTCGCTGCAACTGGATTACCGCCATCGCCCCTGCAACTTTGTCGAGATTTTTCCAAGATTGGACGAACACAAGCGACGGAAATAGAATGCTGTGCCGTAACATCATCGGGATTGCATCTAAAACGGGCGAAACCGCGTATATATATAGCGACTTCAAAGTCTATGGAGACGGCACCACATGAGATTCTTGCGCCGCAGCATGATCGGCATCTTTCTGTTGTCGATGACACTGGCCCTCTTCGCCTGGGCAGGTCAGATGGTTTACAGCGCCGTGCAAACCCGCATCAACGCCGAGCCACGCAGTTTCCCACAGCGCGAACGGGTGCTGTCGGTCAACGTCGTGACGATCACGCCGGAAACGATCACGCCCGAACTGACCGTCTTCGGCGAATTGCGCAGCCGCAAGACCCTTGATCTGCGCCCCTCGGTCGGCGGCACGGTTCTTGAAACGGCGGATGCGTTTGTCGAAGGCGGTGCCGTGCAGGCTGGCGATTTGCTGCTGCGCCTTGATCCAGTGGATGCCCAGTCCGCTCTTGACCGCCTTGCCGCGGACCTGAGCGACGCCGAGGCCGAAAGCCGCGATGCAACCCGGGCCCTGACGCTGGCGCAGGATGAGCTTACCGCCGCCGAAGACCAAATACTTCTGCGCGAAACAGCCCTGACCCGCCAGCGTGATTTGCTGCAACGCGGTGTTGGGTCAACCGCCGCCGTCGAAACCGCCGAACTGGCCGTGTCGACGGCGCGGCAGGCCGTATTGTCGCGCCGCCAGTCCATCGCCAGTGCCGAGGCCCGCATTGATCTTGCCGCCACCCGCCTGTCGCGCGTGCGCATCAATCTTGCCGAGGCCGAGCGTGCGCTGGCGGACACTGAAATCCGCGCCGCCTTTGATGCAACCTTGGCCGATGTCACCGTTACAGACGGCGGTCGCGTCACCGCAAACGAACGGATTGCGCAACTGATCGACCCGACCCAGCTTGAGGTCACGTTTCGGGTCTCGACCTCGCAATATGCCCGCCTGCTGAACGCGGATGGCACGCTGCTGCGTGCGCCCCTGCGTGTCACGCTGGATGTGTCGGGTGTTGATTTATCCGCGACCGGCACGATCACCCGCGAAGGCGCCGCCGTGGGTGACGGGCTGACAGGGCGGATTATCTTCGCAACGCTGGACACTGCGGTGGGCTTTCGCCCCGGCGATTTCGTGACCGTCGCGATTGACGAACCTGCCCTTGAAAATGTCGCCCGTCTGCCCGCCACAGCCATTTCCGCGAATGGGGCGCTTTTGGTCCTGGACGACGAAAACCGCCTGCGCGAGGTGCCTGTGACCCTGCTGCGCCGTCAGGGAAATGATGTGATCGTCAGCGCGCCGCAACTGACCGGACAGTCGGTGGTCGCCGAACGTTCGCCACTGTTGGGGGCCGGTATTCGCGTCAACCCGATCGTTCCCGGCGGCGTGGCTGCCACACCGGCCGAGCCTGAAACCATTGCGCTTGATGCAGATCGCCGCGCGCGCCTTGTGGCCTTTGTCACCGAAAGCCGTATGCCCGACGAGGCAAAGACAAGGATACTGTCACAACTTGAACAAGACCAGGTTCCCTCGGATGTCGTCACCCGCCTTGAAAGCCGGATGGGAAGCTGATGATGGGCCGCGCTGACGGATTGCTGTCGTATTTCACCCGCCACCGCACAGCGGCGAACCTGCTGCTTGTCGTGCTGCTGGCCGCCGGCATTGCGGCGATGCCAAAAATGCGCGCGCAGTTCTTTCCCGATGTGATCATCGACTCCGTCAGCGTGTCAGTCGCATGGTCGGGCGCAGGAGCCGAAGACGTCGATGCGGCCATTGTGCAGGTGTTGGAACCCGCTTTGCTGTCGGTCGATGGAGTCACCGCAAGTTCGGCACGTTCCAGCGAAGGACGTGCGTCAATTTCGCTTGAGTTTGAGCCGGGCTATGACATGGCGCAGGCCGCCGAGGACGTGCAGATTGCTGTCGATGCCACAGGCAACCTGCCCGACGATTCCGAAGACCCTGTCGTGCGCCGCGGCGCCTGGAGCGATCGGGTTACCGATGTGGTTATCACCGGCCCCGTGGGCACCGAGCAACTTGGGCGCTTTGCTGATGAACTGGTGACGCGGCTGTTTGCGGCAGGGGTCACCCGCGCCACAATTCGGGGTGTCGCCGCCCCCAGCACGGTGATCGAAGTGCCCTCGCTTTCGCTGATCCAACATGACGTCACCATGTCCGAGATTGCGGCTGCAATCGGCCAGGAGGTCAACGCCGACCCGGCCGGTGACGTCAGTGGCGCTTCGCGCGTGCGCACGGGCGTGGAAAAACGCGCGGCAGACGAAATCGCGGGGATCGTGCTGCGCACGAACGCGGATGGATCGACCCTGGCTGTCGGTGATGTAGCGCGCATCAACGTGCAAGGCGTCGACCGCGAGCGCGCCTATTTCGTTGGCAACGATCCGGCCATCACCATCCGCGTTGACCGCTCTGACAAGGGCGATGCGATTGAACTGCAAAAGCGTGTGGAAGAGGTTGCCGCGGCTATGCAGGCGACCCTGCCCGCCGGGGTTACCGTTGAACTGATCCGCACGCGCGCGGACTACATCACCGATCGTTTGAATATCCTGCTGGAGAACGGCGCACTGGGCCTCGCGCTGGTGGTTGGCCTGCTGTTTCTTTTCCTGAACGCGCGCACCGCGTTCTGGGTCGCGGCGGGTATTCCCGTGGCGATGTTCGCCGCGATTGCGCTGATGTATATGGCGGGGCTGACGATCAATATGATCAGCCTTTTCGCACTGATTATCACCCTTGGGATCGTGGTGGACGACGCCATCGTCGTGGGTGAACACGCCGATTATCGCGTCAGGCGGCTGGGCGAAGATCCGGTCGAGGCCGCCGAGAACGCAGCGCGCCGCATGTTCAGCCCGGTCTTTTCCGCCACGATCACCACCGTGATCGCCTTTTTCGGTCTGGTGGCGATTGGCGGGCGGTTTGGCGATCTGATTTCCGACATTCCCTTTACGGTGATCGTCGTGTTGCTGGCGTCACTGGTGGAGTGTTTCCTGATCCTGCCCAATCACATGTCACACGCTCTCGCACCCAGCGCACGTGGCAAGTGGTATGACGCGCCTTCGCGTTTTGTGAACCGGCGTTTTGACTGGGTGCGTGAAAACCTGTTCCGCCCGATGATGGCAGGGGTGATCCGGGCGCGCTATCCCGTGATGGCCGGAGTGTTCGTGATCCTCGCCAGTCAGGTCTCCTTGTTCATCAAGGGTGACGTGCAGTGGCGGTTCTTCAACGCGCCCGAGCGGGGCTCGGTAACAGGCAATTTCGCGATGCTGCCGGGGGCCACGCGCGACGACACATTGGCGATGATGCGCGAACTTCAGCGCGCCACAAACGATCTGGGCGCCGAGTACGAGGCCGAATATGGTATCAACCCGATCGATTATGTGATTGCCGAAGTCGGCGGCAACTCCGGGCGCGGTCTATCAGGGGCCGACACTAAAGACGCCGATCAACTGGGGGCGATTTCCATCGAACTGATCGACGCCGATCTGCGCCCCTACTCCAGCTTTGCCTTTGTCGCGGCCCTGCAAGACGCGGTGGTGCAACATCCGATGGCCGAAACGGTCAGCTTTCGCAGTTGGGGCAGCGGACCGGGTGGCGATGATATTGACATCCAGCTTTACGGCGCGACAGCCGAAACCCTGAAATCCGCCTCCGAGGCGCTGAAGACCGCGCTTGCACAGTTTCCCGAAGTGTCTGCCGTCGAAGACACATTGGCCTATGACAAAGAGGAACTGATCCTTGATCTGACGCCGCAAGGGCAAGCGCTTGGGTTTACGATTGACGGGTTGGGGCGTGTGCTGCGCGACCGCCTGAACGGGATCGAGGCCGCGACCTACCCCGACGGCCCGCGCAGTGCGACTATCCGCGTGGAACTACCCGCTGGCGAACTAACCGCCGATTTCCTTGAGCGCACCCAGATGCGCACTGCGACGGGTGATTACGTGCCGCTAGCCGATATCGTATCGGTGGACCGGCGCACCGGATTTTCAACCGTGCGACGCGAAAACGGCATCATGCTGATTTCGGTCAATGGTGATCTCACCGATGACGATGCCGACCGCGCCGCCGAAGTGACCAAACAGATCAACGAAACGATCCTGCCCCAGATCGAGCAGAATTTCGGGGTCAGCACCAATCTGTCGGGCCTCAGCGAGCAGGAAGACGCATTCCTGAATGACGCGCGCACCGGTCTGATTTTTGTGCTGACAGGCATTTTCCTGACGCTCGCTTGGATATTCTCAAGCTGGACGCGCCCACTGGTGGTCATGGCGATCATCCCCTTTGGACTGATCGGCACGATTTACGGGCATAACCTGTGGGGCATCCCGATGAGCATGTTCTCGATTGTCGGATTGATCGGGATGACAGGGATCATCATCAACGATTCCATCGTGCTGGTGACGACGATTGACGACTACGCGAAAACGCGCGGGCTCATCCCGGCGATCATTGACGGGGCTTGCGACCGTCTGCGCCCCGTCTTGCTGACGACCCTGACCACGGTTCTGGGCCTTGCGCCGCTGCTTTATGAAGGGTCCAGTCAGGCCGAGTTCCTGAAGCCGACCGTGATTACACTGGTTTATGGTCTTGGGTTCGGGATGGTGATCGTGCTGCTGGTCGTGCCTGCATTGATGGCGATGCAGCAGGATATTCACAAACAGGTTCGCGCCGCCCGCCGTGCGCTGCGCAGTGGTGACGCGGGCGCCCGTTTACCTGCCGGAATCGCGGCCCTTGGGGCTGCCGCTTTGTTCGCCGTGCTGATGGCCCCCATGATCATCACCGGCGCGCCGCTGCCTGCCGTTGCCAGCGCGCTGCCCATGTTGAACGGCGGGACGGGCATTGCATTCGGGTTGTTCGCGGTCAGTGTCGCGATATGGGTGACGCTGGTTTATTTCGCCTCTGTCGCGCTGACCCTTGCCTTGCGCAAAACGGCCTAGCCGCGGGCAACGCAACCGCGAATATCAACGGCACTTCCCTGCGACAGCAGGGTGATGCGCACTTCGGATCGGTCAAGCGCGAATGCGCCGCCATCCATGTGGATCATATCGGCCTGCGAGACGATCATGCCACCCTCGCGCGTCAGGCTTGGTTCCGAGACCCAGACTTCGTCGTCGCCCGCTTCGATGACGACCGCATCCGCACCCGAATAGGGGATCCACGTGGTGATCTGCAAACCATCCTCAAGCGGTGCAATCGCACAGTTTACCGTGCCAATGCCTGCCTCGGCCTGCGTTTTCGGGCGATCCGCGAGAGCTGCGAGAATGGCCGTGTCGCGCGCACCGCTGACGGGCAGGGTCGCATCAAAATCAAATGACATCGGCACGCATATATCCTGACACACACCGATCAGCACGCCACCCCGCAACCGGGCTGGCGCGCCAGCATCCGGCACCGTCAGTTCAACTGGAATGACCACATCTTTGTCATACCCGATGCTACGCAGGCCATTCTGATTCATCACGCCCGGGGTCGGCCAGTGAAACTGCGCAGTCGCGACGTTCTGCGACCCATCCCACTGAAATTGCGGCGGAATACCCGCATCTCCGGGCGCACGCCAATAGGTTTTCCAGCCGGGCGCAAGGCTGATCCGCACCGCCGCCATATGCGTGCCGCGATCCGTGCGCCACCCGGGCAGGATTTCGAACGCCGCAACGCCATCTATCTGTTGGGCAAGGGCGGGCGCCGCAGATGAGACAAAGGCGGCAAGGATCAGGGCAAGGTGTTTCATGGCGCCTTAGTCATGCAAAACCCACACGATGGAAAGTCACGTTTGGGCGAGAATGCTGTCACACGCCCCTTGCGCGTGGCCGCCCTGCACCACATCTTGATCGTATGGAACCCGTTACCGATACCCTTACCGGTCAGTTGTTGATTGCCATGCCCGGCATGGGCGATCCACGTTTCGCCCGCAGCGTGATCTATGTCTGCGCCCATTCCGATGATGGCGCGATGGGGTTGATCGTGAACAAACCCGCCCCCGATGTCCGGTTCGCCGACCTGTTGGCGCAATTGGAGATCCCCACCGGCGAAGGCCTGCGCGACATTCGCGTGCATTTTGGTGGCCCCGTGGAAAACGAGCGCGGATTCGTGCTGCATTCGGGGATTATCAATCGGGGGCCGGCACGCTGGAGGTGGACGATGCGATCAGCATGACGGCGACGCAGGATATCCTGGAAGACATCGCCGCGGGCAACGGCCCGGAACGGTCACTGCTGGCGCTTGGGTATTCCGGCTGGGGACCGGGGCAGCTTGAAGCCGAAATCGCCCAAAATGGCTGGCTGACCGCCACCGCCCCTGCCGATATCCTGTTCGGGCGCGCGAATGAACACAAATGGAGCGCGGCGCTCAAGGTGCTGGGAATTGATCCGTTGCTGCTATCGGCCGAGGCTGGAAACGCCTAGTCGCGCGGGGCGGCCGCGCGCGCCAGCCGATCATTGATCGCCGCGCCCAGCCCGTGGGTCGGAATCGGCGACACCGCAATCCGCGCCGCGCCCATCGCATCAAGGTCATGCAGCATCGCAAACAGATTTGCTGCCGCTTCGACGAGATCACCGCTGTGTGACAGGTTCAGCGGCGCATCGACGGGGCCGAACCCCAACAAGACCTCGTCGTTGTGGATATCGGTCGCGTTCAGGCGCAAAAGCCCGCGTGGCGCGTAATGCGACTCCATCTGCCCGGGGGCTGTCAGCGCGCCCCCCTCTGGTCCGTCGGCCAATTCGCGCCCAAGACAGGCCGCGATCGCTTCACGCGGGAGGCCGCCTGCGCGCAACAGGACCGGCGCGCCATCCCAGCCCACGATCGTGGATTCCACGCCAACTCCACACGTCCCACCATCGACGACCGCATCAATGCGCCCGTTCAGCCCTGCCAGAACGTGGCGCGCCGATGTCGGGCTGATGCGCCCTGATGGATTGGCGGACGGGGCGGCCACCGGTCCATCAAATGCGTGCAAAAGAGCTTGGGCGACCGGATGATCAGGCACCCGCACCGCCAAAGTTTTCAACCCCGCCGTGACCAGCGGCGCGATCCCCGCATCTGCGCGGATCGGCAACACCAACGTCAACGCCCCGGGCCAAAACGCCTGCGCCAGCGCGCGCGCATCATGGGAAAATTCGCATAGGGTTTCGGCCATTTCCAGATCTGCCACATGCACGATCAAGGGGTTAAAGGCAGGGCGGTCCTTGGCCGCGAATATCCCGGCGACGGCGCGATCATTTCGCGCATCTGCCCCAGACCATAGACCGTTTCCGTGGGGAAGGCGACCAAACCACCGGCACGCAACACTTTGGCCGCCGCAGCGAGTCCTGCGGGGTCTGACGCAAGGATATCGGTTTCTTTCAAAGTCATGACGCTGCGTTCAGGTTGCGGGACGGGCGGGCTGGCGTAACTTTGCCCTATTGCAAACCTCATAGCGGCGCCCGTCGGGATTTCCAAGCTGCGCGAATGTGTCGGAGTATATCATGGCTTATCAATCCCCCATCACCGATCTGCGTTTTTTGATGGATCACGTGGTTGGCTTTGATGCTGTCGCCGCGACCGAACGTTACGCCGAAGCAACGCCCGACATGGTCGATGCCATCCTGACCGAAGCCGCCAAGATGAGCGACGAGGTTCTTGCCCCCCTGCAACGCAACGGCGACTTGCACCCCGCCGTGCTGGAAAACGGCGTTGTGCGCACCTCGCCCGGGTTCGCCGATGGCTACCGCGCGATTGCGACTGGTGGCTGGATCGGCATGTCCGCTGATCCGGAAAACGGCGGCATGGGCCTGCCGATGAGCCTGACAACGGCCGTGAACGACATGATGTCGGGCGCCTGTCTGTCGCTGCAACTGAACCCGCTGATGTGCCAGGGCCAGATCGAAGCGCTGGAACATCACGCCAGCGACGAAATCAAGGCGCTTTACCTGCCCAGGCTGATCAGCGGCGAATGGTGCGGCACAATGAACCTGACCGAACCGCAGGCTGGCAGCGATGTGGGCGCACTGCGCTCCAAGGCTACGCCGAATGGGAACGGCAGCTATGCGATCAGCGGCCAGAAGATTTACATCAGCTGGGGCGACAACGACTTTACCGAAAACGTCTGCCATCTGGTGCTGGCCCGCCTGCCCGACGGCGTGCCCGGCACCAAGGGGATCAGCCTGTTCATGGTGCCGAAATTCATCCCCGATGCCGATGGCAATCCGGGCGAGCGCAACAGCCTGCGTGTGGTCAGCCTGGAACACAAGCTGGGCCTGCACGGATCGCCTACCGCCGTGATGGAATATGATGGTGCAACGGGCTGGCTGGTCGGGCCGGAACACGGCGGCATGGCCGCAATGTTTACGATGATGAACAACGCCCGCCTTGGGGTCGGCGTGCAGGGGATCGGTGTAGCCGAGGGGGCATATCAGCACGCGCTGGCCTATGCGCAGGACCGCAAACAGGGCCGCGCAGGCGGCACCGGTGCAATTATCGAACACGCTGATGTGCGCCGGATGCTGGCGACAATGAAGGCTGACACCTTTGCAGCCCGTGCCATCGCGATGGCCTGTGCCGTGGCGATTGATTTGTCCGACGATCCCGCATGGCAGGCGCGCGCAGCATTTCTGACGCCCATCGCCAAGGCATTCGGCACCGACACCGGCATTGCCGTCGCAGAAACCGGTGTGCAGGTGCATGGCGGCATGGGCTTCATCGAGGAAACTGGGGCCGCGCAATATGCCCGAGATGTCCGTGTTACCGCAATCTACGAGGGCACCAACGGCATTCAGGCGATGGACCTTGTCGCGCGCAAGATGATGGACGGGGGCGATGCGGCCTCGGCCCTTCTGGATGAAATAGAGGCCGGATCGGAAGCCGCCAAGGCAGCCCACCCCGCTTTGGCAGACGCCGTCTGGCAAGCGGCGGAAACCCTGCGCGAAACGACTGAATGGCTGACAGCGCAGGACGATCTGAACGACCGTTTCGCGGGGGCCGTGCCGTATTTGCGCGCCTTTGCGCGGGTGTTGGGCGGGCATTACCACCTGGCCGCCGCCATGACCGGTGACGCGCGCCGCGCCCGCCTTGCCACGTTTTATATTGAACGTCTGTTGCCGGAACACACCGGCCTGCTGGCCCACGTGCGCCAAGGGGCGGACACGCTGCTGGCGATCACACCGGACGATCTTGTCGCGTGATCAAATACCCGTGGAATGACCCACCCGCCGAAGGGCAGGCAACCGAAGTAGCGAAAGGCATCCTTTGGATGCGCTTGCCTCTGCCGATGGCGCTGGATCATGTGAATGTCTATGCGCTTGATGATGGGGACGGCTGGACGGTGATTGACACCGGTTTTGCCTCGAAACGTACCCGCGCGATCTGGCAAGTGCTGCTTGACGGGCCGCTGGCGGGCAAACCTGTGACCCGCGTTGTGATTACCCATCATCACCCCGATCACGTGGGGCTTGCCGGTTGGTTCGCGGATCAGGGCGCCGAACTGGTCATGCCGCGCACGCCCTACCTGATGGCGCGCATGCTGACGCTGGACGAACAACCCGCCTACCCCGCACGTACCCTGGACTTTTATCGCCGCGCAGGAATGGACCAGGACATTCTCGCCCAGCGGCTGGCCGAGCGTCCGTTCAACTTTGCCGATTGCGTGGCCCCTTGCCTTTGGGTTTCACCCGTCTGCAAGAAGGCGGCACGCTCACGATGGGCGGGCGAGATTGGGACATTCACATGGGTAACGGCCATGCGCCCGAACACGCGACATTCTGGAGCGATGATCTGGTGATTGGCGGCGATCAACTTCTGCCTTCGATCAGCCCCAATATCGGCGTTTACCCGACCGAACCCGAGGCCGACCCCTTGGCCGAATGGCTCGAGGCCTGCGAAAGACTGGTGCAATTCGCCACGCCCGAGCAACTGGTGCTGGGCGGACACAAATTACCCTTTACCGGCCTGCCCACGCGGATGCGGCAGCTGATTGACAATCACCACGGTGCGTTGGACCGGCTGATCACCCATATCGTCACACCGCAGCGGGCGGGCGATTGTTTCGCACCGCTGTTCAAGCGCAGCGTCTGCGCGGCCGAATATGGGCTGGCCCTTGTGGAGTCGCTGGCGCACCTGAACCACCTGCATCAGGCCGGGCGCGCCATGCGAACCCTTGGTGATGACGGGGCATACTGGTTTCAGGCACGATAATCGGGCGTTAGACTTGCGCCCCTAGTCTGGCGCAATGACATTCGCCCGATACTATCAGCGTGATCGCCCCGCGCCCCCTGATCTGCGCCGTGCAGACCTGCTTGGGATGCTCAGCCGCGCGCTCGACATCACCGAAGGACAGCCCGAGGGGCATTGTATTCGCTGCGCTTATATCGGCACGCGCCTGGGCCAGTATATCGGTATCACCGGCGGCGAACTGGCGGACCTGACGTCGCAATGGCCGAACTGGGCGCGAACCCAGCTTTTTGGGTCAGCCTATCGCGGCCCGATATTGCCGATATCGTGTTCACTTTGCCGCCGGCCAGCCAAAGCGCCCCCGTAACCGAGGATTATCTCGATGACATCGCCCGCGCCTTTGCCGCCGAGATTGACGCCAAAAGCCCGTTCACTGCGGGTTACGGCGCGCGCATCACGAACGGCTGGATGGCAAAGGTTACCCCTATGGGTTGCGGGGCGATCAAATCTGCCTTGAAACGCGCATTCTGACCACGGCAGACGTGTTTGATGCACTGTCAGCCGAACGCCCCTATCGCACGGCGATGCCGCTGGCCAAGGTGTTTGAGACCATAGAGGGGGATATCGGCAGCGCCTTTGACGAGGTTTGCGTGGTTGCCCTGCAACAAGGGCTTGCGCGGCCGAATGCGCGCACGGCCTAATGGGCGTGGCGGTTTTCGATCCGTGCGTGCAGGCGTTTCAGGATACGGCTGGCAGTTGTTTCGCACAAAGCCGGTATGAACGCATGAACCAAGGCTGCACCGGCCGCTGTCGCAAGCCAGAACGCAAACGTGAAGGCAAAACGCATATGCTGCAGATAGGTTTCATCGACGGATGCGGGATGATCCATAAACAGGCTCGCAAATACGGTGCTGCGGTCGGGGGTTTGGCTGCTATCTGACATGGGTGCTCCTGTTGGTTTCGATGACCCTAGCCCAAGCGACACCCACTGCGGTCCCAAATATGATTGCTATTTCACTACATATTGGGACATTATCCCAACATGACCCAGAAAATCGACAGCATAGACACAAAAATACTCGGCTTGCTGCAACGGGACGCCACCCTAAGCGTGGACGAGATCAGCGATAGGGCTGGCCTGTCGCGCAATGCCTGCTGGCGGCGCATCAAGGTGATGGAGCAGGCAGGCATTATTGCGGCACGCGTGGCCTTACTTGATGCGGTCAAGATCGGTTGCCCCCTGCACGTGCTGGTGATGATCCGCACCCACAGCCACGACGCAAACTGGCTTGATACCTTTCACCGCACGGTGCGGGCTATGCCGGAAGTGGTCAGCGCTTACCGGATGACCGGCGATCTGGACTACGTCTTGCGGGTGCGTGTCGCCGATGTGCCGGCCTATGATGCCTTCTATAAACGCCTTACATCACGGATTTCTTTATCGGATGTGTCCGCAAGTTTCGTTATGGAGGAAATAAAGGAAACGACCGCCCTGCCGCTTTGACACGAAAGGACCACAATGGACGACGTCATCGCCACCGCTGCCGAAGCCGCCGAAAACGACGCCCTGCCCCGGGTGCACGAGGTTCACACCGACCCGGACAAATGCGCACCCAGCGTTGAAGACATGCCCGCCTCAATCAAGAAACCGACGGCGGCCAAAAGTGCGGCGCAATGGGCCTATGAGCGGTTGATTATCTACATCAAGAATTTCGAAGAACAGCTGGATGCGCAGCATGAAATCGCGATGGGATTCACCGGTGGCGATGCGGGCGTGATCCGTATTGAAGGCATGGGGTTTTTCGACCCCGACATTGTCACCTTTTACGGCAGCGACCCCACCGGCGTAAAAACGCAACTGATCCAGCACGTCAGCCAGTTGAACGTGATGCTGCGCGCCCTCCCCAAACATGTGGATCGGGCCGAGCCAAACAGGATCGGCTTTCGTCTGGCGCATGACCTCGACAAATCGGCGCAAGATGCAGGTGAAGCGTGACAGCCCCGTCTGAATCGTCTATTTGAACGCAGGCATTTACAAAGGAACGGCACGATGGCTGAACACAAGCACGGCGAAATGGATATCTCGGTTCAGGAGAAAACCTTTGACGGTTTCGTCAAAATGGTGACGCGCACGATGATTGCGATCGTTTTTCTGTTGATTTTCATTTACTTGGTAAATGGCTAATTCTTTACTTTTGTTGGGGGAAACCTAATGCGGCGTTATCTTATTGTATTGTTTTTCCCTCTTTTGCTGGCCGCCTGCGTCGGTGAGTCCGTTTGGGCGCCCGATGAGCTTATGGAGCGCAACGTCTATCGCAAACCCGGGCCAGCAACCCTGACCCTGATCACAATGAAAAACACCGGGACAGGCAATGGCGCACACACCGCTGTGATGATCAATGCTAGCCAGCGTGTGCTTTGGGACCCGGCCGGAACCTTTGCCCATCCCTCCATTCCCGAACGCAACGATGTGATCTTTGGCGTGACGCCGCGGATCGAACAGTTCTACTTGTCCTATCATTCGCGCGTGACCTATTACACGGTCCAGCAAACCATCGAAGTGTCGCCCGAAGTTGCTGAAATGGCCTTGCGTGCCGTGATGGCATATGGTGCCGTGCCCAAGGCAAACTGCACGCGTGCAACAGCAAAAATCCTGCGCGAACTGCCCGGTTTCGAAGATTTTACCGTGTCGTTCTTCCCCAACAACCTGCACGATCAGTTTGCTGAACTTCCCGGTGTTGTCACAACCGAATATCGCGAAGACGATGCCGATGACAAATCCTTCGCCGCCGCCGAAATCGACGCTGCTATCAGAGCTGGCCAGTAAGCCATAGACCCAAGTATAATGCTGCCGCACCGCTGCCAATGGCCGCGAAGAACGATTTGCGCCAATAGCCGATCCCAAGCGTCACAAGGGCGGCGACAAGGCGCACTGGCTCCACCTCTCCGGTGGTAGCGTTCGGTAAAAAGACCAGCGGTGCGACCATCGCGGGCAACACCGCGACAGGGGTGTAGCGCAGCATCCGCAATATCCAGTCGGGCAAGGGGCGGTCACCGATAAACCCAAGAAACGAGAATCTGATCAAGAACGTGCCAACCGCCAAGACCACGATCACCATCCATATTTCAGCGTTTGAATAGGTCATGGCACGGCCCGCCCCGTGCGCGTTTCAATGACCGCACCGGTGATCATCGCCGCCAGCGCCGCGATCAACAGGCCGGTGCCGGATGGTAAGCCCGCCAGCGCAAGCGCCACGAGAGATGATACCAATGCCGCGGCAATGTGCGCAGGCGTCTTGAGAGCCGGACCAACCAGCCCCAGAAACGTAATCGGCACCGCGAAATCGAGCGCCCATTCCGGCGGGATCGCCTGGCCGATCAAGGCCCCGACAAGTGTCATGGCAATCCAGACAGGCACGATCGGCGTGGCCAGCCCACAGAAGAACTGCACCCGCTGGGTCACCGACCAAAGTGGGCGGACCTCGTATTTGGCAACGCTGGCGGCGTAGGTTTGATCAAAATTTACATAGGAGATCAACGCCCGCTGCCACAGCGGCGCACTGCCCAGATAGGGAACAAGGGCGGCCGAATACATCGCCATGCGCAGGTTGACGGCCAAAGCAGCCAGCAACACCATACCCAGCGCCGCATCCTCAACGATCATCTGGAGGGCGGCAAACTGTGCCGCGCCCGCAATGACCATCACCGTGAACCCCATGACCTGGGCCAACCCCATCCCTGCCTCGCTGGCGACAACGCCAAACAGCATTGCAAAAGGCCCGACAACGAAAACGAAAGGCAGCCCGTTGCGCAGTCCTTCCCAATAGGTTGATTTCTCGGTGGTCTTGAACATAACAAGCGCCTAATCTGTTTGCGCATCGGGATAGGCCCGCGTGCGGTGATTGGCAATCGGCCAGACGGGACGAAAATGCAGCAACCCCTTGGCGTGATCCTTGCAGGTGGACAGGCGCGCCGGATGGGCGGGCGGACCAAGCCGTTGTTGCTGCTTGGCGGGCGGCCCATGCTGGCGCATGTGGTGGATCGTTTCGTGCCGCAGGTCGCGCAGCTTGCGTTGAACGTGAACGGCGATGGCGCGCCCTTTGCCCCCTTCGGCCTGCCCATCCTTCCCGACAGTATCGACGGATGTGTTGGCCCCTTGGCGGGCATCCTTGCTGCGCTTGATTGGGCCGCAGCGCAAGGCGCCGACCAGGTGGTCAGTGTCCCTGCCGACACGCCCTTCCTGCCCCCCGATCTTGTGCCGCAGCTTTTGCTGGCGGCGGCCGATGCCCGATCGCCATTGCTGAAACCGCCACGGGGCGTCACCCGACCTGTGCGATCTGGCCCGTGGTGCTGCGTGACCGTTTGCGCACCGACATCATGGCGGGGCAGCGCCGCCTTGGCGGTTGGGCCCTGGATCAGGGGGCTGCAACCCTGCGCTTTCCAGACACGACCCCTGATGCATTTTTCAACATCAACACGCCCCAAGACCTTGCGCTGGCGAACACCCTGGTATGAGCGATTTCGACTGTTTCATCATGGTTGACTGGTCAGGCGGCAATGATCGCGGCCCCAAACCAAAGAAAGACGCCATCTGGATCGCGACGGCGCGGCGCGGCCAAACCGCGGACGCACCGGTTTATATGCGCAACCGCCAACTGGCCGAAAGCTGGCTGCACGACACCCTATTGGCCGAAATTGCCGCTGGGCGCCGCACCTGTGTCGGCTTTGATTTCCCGTTCGGCTATCCCCAAGGATTTGCCCGCGCGCTCACCAACAGCGATGATCCTCTCTTGCTGTGGGACTGGCTGGCGGGGCGGATCACCGACATGCCAAAGGCCAACAATCGCTTTGACGTGGCCGCTGGGATCAACGCAAGGTTTCAAGGGGTTGGCCCGTTCTGGTTCAACCCGCTCAAGCGCGACATTGCGCATTTGCCGCGCAAGGGCCGGGATCGCACCGCCAACCCTTTTGCCGAAAAACGCGTCATCGAACTGCGGGAACCCACAGCCTTTACACTGTGGCAGCTTGCCGGCGCGGGGGCCGTCGGGTCACAGACCCTGATGGGCTTGCCCGTCTTGGCGCGCCTGCGTGCCGCCCTTCCGGTATCTGTTTGGCCATTCGAGCCCTTGCGCACCCCCATCGCCTTCGTCGAAATCTGGCCCTCGCTTTTGGCGCCCCAGGTCGCGGCGCGTATAACGGATCACCCGATAAAGGACGCGGTGCAGGTTACGACAATGGCAACGGCCTTTGCCAATGTGTCCCCGTCCGAACTGGCGCTGATGCTGGATGTCAACGCCCCCGTCGAGGGCTGGATCCTGGGCCACGGGCACCACGCGACCCTCGCCGCCGCGCTGGGACGTTGCGCATGATTATCTCGTCCGGCTTTCCCGAACGGGACCGCGCCCAGATCGCCGCCCTTTACTGGGAGGCCTTTGGCCAGAAGCTGGGTCGTGTCATGGGACCACGCGACCGCGCCTTGCAGTTCTTCGAGGCTGTTCTTGATCCCGCCCATGCGATCTGCGCCCACACCGCCAACGGCGATTTACTGGGCGTTGCGGGGTTCAAGACCCATACCGGTGCGCTGGTCGGCGGCGGGATGGGCGATCTGGCGCGGGTCTACGGCTGGGTCGGGGCGATGTGGCGGGTTGCCTTATTGGCGCTCCTTGAACGGGACACCGAAAATGATCGCTTCCTGATGGACGGTATTTTTGTAGCACCAGCTGCGCGCGGCCAAGGTGTGGGCACGGCCCTGCTTGACGCGATTGCCGACAAGGCGCGCTCCCGCGGCCATAGCGAAGTGCGCCTGGATGTGATCGACACCAATCCGCGGGCGCGCGCGCTTTATGAACGACAGGGGTTTGTCGCGATCAAGACGCAAGACCTGGGGGTGCTGCGCCATGTGTTTCGATTTGACAGCGCGACGACGATGGTGCGCGATCTGTGCTAGTCAAACGCGCCCGTCACGCGGCCCAGCAACATGAACGCCCGCGATGTGCGGGTCTCGGAGAGGGCGGCGATATCTTCGTCGGTCGCATCGGCCTCGAATGTGATCAGGGTCTGGTCAAATTTGCGCAGAAAATGGTGCGCGGCATCGCGGAAAATCGCGTCTTCGCGCATCCGCCCCGCAGTCAGGGCAAGGCATGACCGGTCACGCACCCCCCCCAGGGCAGCCACCGCGCGACCGCGATCACCCTTGGCAAAACGGCGCCAGATTTCAGGGCGCGCACGGTCGGGGCGCAGGTCGTCCATGTAAATTCCGTCTTGCGACAGCAGGGTCAGAATATCCTGGCTGGCCTGCACCAATTGCCGGGCCTGACGGTCCTTGAGCGCGCGGCGCAGGGCGGCGAACCCCACTTCGTCGCTTTCGGTATCGGGGAAATTCAGGGCACGGATCAGGTCTGGCCGCGCGATAGGTGGGGCCATTTCATCGGCAGATGTGCCAAGCGCCAGGGCGGCCTGATCATCGGGCCCATCATCGGGCTTGGCCGGGGCCGCCGCGACGCGAGGGCGCGCCGCATCGCGCGAGGTTGTGAAAGTGGCCAGCGCGGTTTCGGTCTTTTGCGTGGCCTTGGCTATTTCGTTCAACTTGCGCTCAACCGAAGGTTCCATGCCCGCACCGCGCGCCTGACGATCCGCCACATAGGTCTGGCGCATCCCGTCGATCGCAGCCTGCAGCCGGCGCGATTCCTCGCGCACGATACGGGCGGAACGGGCAGCCGCTGCCGCAACCCAGATCATCGCCACGGGTAGGAAAACCGCCATCAGGTTTATCACGAAACGCAGGCTATCCAGACCACCCCCAACAACAGCCGGATCAGTCGCGGGGATCGACATGAAATAGATACCTGCAATCAGCAGCCACAGCACGCTTAGCCCAAGCGCAATCATTTCGCCCGCGGTAAAACGTGCCCGTTCAGGGGTCGCCGTCGCGCCCAGTGCTGCATCTGCTTTTTGTTGGCTATTGGCCATAATCAAGAGCCCCCAAACCCGATTAGATATAGCTGATCTTCAAAATCTCATAGCTGCGATCACCGCCGGGGGTGCGCACTTCGACACTATCGCCCTCCTCCTTGCCGATCATGGCGCGGGCCAAGGGCGACTTGATGTTCAGCTTGCCGTTTTCGATATCGGCCTCGTATTCGCCCACGATCTGATAGGTCTTTTCCTCATCGGTGTCCTCATCAACCAAATGAATCGTCGCGCCGAACTTGATCGAACCAGACATCTTGGTCGGATCAATCACATCGGCGAGCGAAATCACGCCCTCGAGTTCTTTCACCCGCCCTTCGATGAAGGACTGCTTTTCCTTTGCAGAATGGTATTCGGCGTTTTCGGACAGGTCGCCATGTTCACGCGCTTCGGAAATCGCACGGATAATCGCTGGCCGCTCAACTGACTTGAGATGCTTAAGTTCGCTGTCCAGCTTGTCGAACCCTGCGCGGGTCATCGGTATCTTTTCCATATCGGTGCCTGAAATCTGCCCTAATTGAGAAACATTCTTACACTAGGTCCATAACGTGAACCACAGATCGATTGTCAATAGGCGCACAAATAGCGGCAAACCGCAAAGCGCAATACGAAAACAGGCTGAACCGATGCAGAATTTCTTGCGCTTTGCGCTGATTTACTTCGTAAGTGCTATCGCCATCGTCATGGTTTTCCGCGACGACGGGGTGTCGATTATGGGCCATCTGATGTCATCATCACAGGTGTTTTTCATCGTGATGGGGCAATTTGCACTGGGTTTGGCGCTATTGGCTGGCTTGACGACACTCGTTGTTGGCCCAAAGGTCATGCTGGGCCGCGCGCGCGTGGTTGCCACTGCAATGATCGCCAGCATGTTCATTCAGGCCGCCTTTACCCTGATCAAGACATCGCTGCCCTATATCGTACCATTCTATGCCGATCCGTATTTCGCGCAGATTGATCAGGCCCTGCATTTTGGGCAGGATCCGTGGGTTTTGACCCATGCGCTGGCCGAAAGCTTTGCGGCCAATCAACTGGTCTGGGTCTATGTGTCGGTCTGGGGCCTGCCCGCGATGGCCCTGCCGGTGATCATCGCCGCGATTGACGGCAATACCGCCCGCGTGAACCGCTTTTTGGTGCTTTATGTCGTGGGGTGGGTTGTTTTGGGCAATATCATCGCGCTGGCCGGCATGTCCGCCGGACCCGTCTATTACGACCGCCTGATCGGCGGCGACCGCTTTGCCGATCTGGCCCCGGCACTGGTCGACAGCGGCTTGAAAGCCACGTGGATCGGCAACCTGCAAGAAAGCCTTTGGAACGTTTATGTTGAGCGTGGACAGGCGATTGGCTCGGGGATTTCAGCCTTCCCTTCGGTCCACGTCGCGATGGCCTTTGTGACCGCGCTTTATATGGGCGAACGCAGCCGCCTGCTGATCCCGGTGGGTGCAGTCTTTGTGGCGGCGATCCTGTTCATGTCGATCTATTCCGGCTACCATTATGCGATTGACGGTTATGCCTCGATCATCGTGATTGGCGCGGCCTGGGCCTATATGCGCCGCCGCGCAACCCAGGCACACGGGTTCCAGCCCGCAATGGCGTAACAACGTCGCGCCACGACATTTTAACGTCGTGTCGCGATTGCCCCTTTTTACACTCTCCTATAACCACAGACGAAAGATAATTACCCTGTGATCGGGAGGATGCCCAAATGGCCGAGATGACACGCGAAGCGATGGATTATGATGTGGTGATCGTGGGCGCTGGCCCGGCCGGTCTGTCCGCCGCGATCCGCCTGAAACAGCTGGACGCCGACATCAATGTCGTTGTCCTTGAAAAAGGCTCCGAAGTGGGCGCGCACATCCTGTCAGGCGCGGTGCTTGATCCTTGCGGGCTTGATGCGCTGATTCCCGATTGGAAAGCCAAGGGTGCGCCGCTCAACACCCCCGTTAAAGCCGACAATTTCTATATGATGGGCGAAGCGGGCCATATCCGTATCCCCAATTTCGTCATGCCGCCGCTGATGAACAACCACGGCAATTACATCGTTTCGATGGGCAATGTCTGTCGCTGGATGGCCGAACAGGCCGAAGACATGGGCGTTGAAATTTTCCCCGGCATGGCCTGTTCCGAATTGATCTATGGCGACGATGGCGAAGTCAAAGGCGTGGTTGCGGGCGAATTTGGCAAGAACCATGATGGCACCCCGGGCGAATCCTATGAACCCGGCATGGTATTGAACGGCAAGTATGTGTTCCTGTCCGAGGGCGTGCGCGGAAGCCTGTCCAAGGAGGTGATCGCGAAATACGACCTTGCCAAAGACAGCCAGCCGCAGAAATACGGCCTTGGCATGAAAGAAATCTGGGAGATTGACCCGGACAAGCACCGCGAAGGCACCGTCACGCACACGATGGGCTGGCCGCTGGGTGGCAAAGCCGGTGGCGGATCGTTTATCTATCACCTTGAAAACAATCAGGTCTACCTGGGCTTTGTTGTCCACCTGAACTACAAAAACCCTTACCTGTTCCCCTACATGGAGTTCCAGCACTTCAAGCATCACCCGATGGTGGCCGAGCTGCTGAAGGGCGGCAAGCGCGTAGCTTACGGCGCGCGCGCGATCACCGAAGGGGGCTATCAATCCCTGCCCAAAACCGTCTTTCCGGGCGGCGCGCTTCTGGGCTGTTCGGCCGGCATGGTCAACGTGCCGCGCATCAAGGGCAACCATAACGCCATGCTGTCAGGCAAGGCCGCAGCCGAGGCCGCTTTTGCCGCCATTCAGGACGGGCGCGGTGGTGACACGCTCGATGCCTACGACACCGAAATCCACGAAGGTGCGATTGGCAAAGACCTCAAACAGGTGCGCAACGTCAAACCGCTCTGGTCAAAATACGGCCTGCTGGCCTCGCTTGGTCTGGGCGGGTTTGACATGTGGACAAACAACCTGTTCGGCCTGTCGCTGCTGGGCACGCTCAAGCATGGCAAGACCGATGCAGATGCAACCGAAGACGCCAGCAAACACACACCCATTGATTACCCAAAACCCGATGGCAAATTGTCGTTTGACCGGCTGACCAACGTGTCGTTTTCAATGACGAACCACGAAGAAAGCCAGCCAGCGCACCTGCACCTGAAAGACCCGTCAGTGCCGATGGCCGTGAACATGCCGAAATACGCGGAACCCGCCCAGCGCTACTGCCCCGCTGGCGTTTACGAAGTGGTCGACGACAAATTCGTCATCAATTTTCAGAACTGCGTCCACTGCAAGACCTGCGATATCAAAGACCCCAGCCAGAACATCAACTGGACGGTCCCGCAGGGTGGTGACGGGCCGAACTACCCGAATATGTAGCTGAAAGTCATAGGATGGGCGGCCAGAACGCGCCGCTCATACGCGACTTCCTGCCAAATTCGCACCAACGCATTGCCCCGCCAGAGCCTGGGCACTAGGTTCTGCGCGAACACCCAGATTTAGGAAATGCCACGTGCCGCGCAGAACGATCCACGCCCTCCTGATTTCAACCGCCGTGACATTGGCCCCCGCCCTCAAGGCCGAGCCAAACCCCGGCGCATATCTGGCCGCGCGTCAGGCCGGAATCGCCAGTGACTATCTTCCCGCCGCGGAATATTTCATGGCCGCGCTTGCAGCCGATCCGGGCAACCCGCTGTTGATGGAAAACGCGATGGCATCGCAGCTGGGCCTGGGCAATATCCAGGCCGCGCGCGCCTTGTCCCAGCAGATGATCGATGCCGGTTTTAGCAGCCAGATCGCGCATATGGTCGAAATGGCCGCAGCCGCCCAAGACAACCGTTGGAACGATGTTTTCGCCCAGTTGGAATCGGGCCGCTCCGTCGGGCCGCTTGTGGACGGGATCGCGCAGGCTTGGGCTTTTGTCGGCCAGGGCGATATGCGCGCTGCCCTGACCGCCTTTGACGAAGTGACCCAATCACAGGGTCTGCGCGCGTTCGGGCTTTATCACAAGGCGCTTGCGCTGGCCTCGGTCGGCGATTTCGAGGGGGCCGATGCGATCTTTTCCCTGCCCCCACAGCAAGGCTTGCAACGCACCCGCCGGATCACATTGATCCACGCAACCATCCTCAGCCAGCTTGACCGGAACGCCGATGCCATCACCCTGCTGGACGATACATTCGGCCCGCAGCTTGACCCGGCCGTTGCCGATATGCGCGCCCTCCTCGCGGCGGGAGAGCCATTGCGCTACACCGCCGTCACAACCCCGACGCAGGGGATTGGCGAAGTCATGTTTTCGGTCGCGGGTGCGCTACAGGGTGAATCGGCCGATGGCTACACCCTGTTTTACGCCCGCCTTGCAGACTACCTGAACCCGACAAATTCCGATTCCCTGATCCTGTCGGCACAGTTGCTTGAGGGGCTGGGTCGTTACGAGTTGGCCAGCGCCACTTATGCCCGCGTTCCGCAGGGCGACAGCGCCTTTTTCGCTGCCGAACTGGGGCGCGCCGAAGTGCTGCGCCGCGACAGCAAGGTCGACGCCGCCGTCGAAGTCCTGCAGCAACTCTCGCGCAGCTATCCCGACCAGCCTTTTGTCAAAACCACTCTTGGCGATACCCTGCGCTCGGACGGGCGATATCAGGACGCCAACACCGCCTATACCGAAGCCCTCGCGCTTTATGGCGCCGATCACGCGGATCGCTGGTGGCCACTTTATACACGCGGGATCACCTATGAACGGCTGGGCAACTGGCCCGCCGCCGAAGCCGACTTGCGCGCCGCCCTCGCGCTGCAACCGGACAACCCCAATATCCTGAATTACCTTGGCTATACGATGGTCGAAGAACAGGTGAACCTCGACGAGGCGCTGGCAATGATCGAAAAAGCCGTTGCAGCCCGCCCTGATAGCGGTGCGATCACCGACAGTCTTGGCTGGGTGCTGTATCGTCTTGGCCGTTTCGAAGAAGCCGTCGCGCCAATGGAACGCGCCGCCGAATTGGAACCCGTTGACCCGATCATAAACGATCATTTGGGCGATGTGTTCTGGGCCGTTGGCCGCGTCGTAGAGGCCCGTTTTCAATGGCAGCGCGCGCTGTCGTTCGACCCCGAAAGCGAAGAAGCCGACAGGATCCGCCGCAAGCTGGACGTCGGGCTTGACGCCGTCCTGATCGAAGAAGGTGCCGACCCGATCCATGTTGCAAATGACGACGGCTGAGGAATACGCACCCGCCAAGGTCAATCTGACCCTGCATGTGACAGGGCAACAGGCAGACGGGTATCACCTGCTTGACAGTCTGGTCGTGTTTGCGAGCCATCAGGACCGCCTGATTGCACGCCCGTCCCGTAACCTGTCGCTTGATGTGTCGGGGCCGTTTTCCACGGGCATTCCCTGCGACGACAGCAATCTAGTGCTGCAAGCCGCGCAGGCCCTGCGGGCGCGCCACAACGTGCCCGTCGGCGCCGCGCTGCATCTGGACAAGAACCTTCCCCATGCCGCCGGTATCGGCAGCGGATCCTCCGATGCCGCCGCCGCCCTGCGACTGCTGGCCCGGATGTGGAACCTGCCTGTTCCCGACGCGCGCGATCCGCTTGCGCTTGCCCTTGGCGCAGATGTGCCGGTGTGCCTGCGCGCGCCCGCAGCCACGCGCGTCACCGGCATCGGCGAGGTGCTGTCAGATGTGCCACGTTTGCCAAGCTGCGCGATGGTCATGGTCAATCCGAACGTTTCGGTGCCAACGGACCGTGTATTCAGCGCCCTGAAATTTAAAGAGAACCCGGCCATGCCGCCCCTGCCCACAGGCATGAAATTCGCGGAATTCACCGCCTGGCTGGCCCAGCAGCGTAATGACATGCAGCCCGCCGCCGAAAAAATCGCGCCTGAAATCGCGGCCGTTCTGGCCCGCCTGCGCAAGACACCCGGCGTTGAGTTCGCAACGATGTCGGGCTCGGGTGCCACATGCATCGGGCTGGTTGCGGATATGGATCGCGCGGTATCAATCGCGCGCGCCATTCAGGTGTCGGAAATGGGCTGGTGGGTTGCGCCTGCGCTGCTGCTCAGCTGACCCGCGCAACCACGTAATCAGCCAGATCGACCAGCATCGCCTTGATCGGGTGATCGGGAAGCGGCGCAAGTGCTGCTTTCGCCTTTTCGCTCCAGGCCATTGCCGCGACACGGGTGGCTTCAAGAGTGTCGTGGCGGGCAAGGATGGCCATTGCCGTTTCAAGATCTCCGTCAGCCTGTTTGCCTTTGGCAATCGTGCGCTCCCAAAAAGCGCGTTCTTCGGCGTCTGCCAAAGCGACTGCTTTGATGACCGGCAAGGTCAGCTTGCGCTCGCGGAAATCATCGCCAACGTTCTTACCGATCGCATCGGTGCCGCGATAATCCAACAGATCATCGACAATCTGAAACGCCACACCCAGTGCATCGCCAAAGGCATAAAGCGCTTTCACGCGGTCTTCGGACACATCGGCGATCACGCCGCCGACTTCCATCGCGGCGGAAAACAACGCCGCCGTCTTGCCGCGCACAACCTGCAAATAAATCGCCTCGGTCGTGGCCAGATTACTAGCAGCGGTCAACTGCAATACTTCGCCCTCGGCGATTGTGGCGGATGCATTGGCCAGAATATCAAGCACCCGCAACGACCCCGTTTCGACCATCAGTTGGAAAGAACGGGCAAAAAGATAGTCACCAACCAACACGCTACTGGTATTGTCCCACAACAGGTTCGCCGTGGGCCGCCCGCGCCGCTGGCTGCTTTCGTCAACGACATCATCATGCAGCAGGGTAGCGGTGTGAATAAACTCGACCGTTGCAGCCAGATGAATGTGATAGGGGCCATCATAGCCGCACATTTTCGCGGCCGCCAAAGTCATCATCGGGCGCAGGCGTTTTCCCCCCGCTTCGACGAGATGCGCCGTCACTTCGGGAATGCGCGGCGCATGTTCGGATGCCATGCGTTCGCGGATCAGGGCATTAACGGCCTCCATCTCCCCGGCCAATGCGGCGGCAAGGCGTTCGTGCGGTTTGCTGGCGGCGGTATCAAGGCTCATCACGGGTCCGTCAGTTGCTCGACTTGGGGCAGATTTACCCTTAGATCGAGAGGATGAAAGAACTTTTGCGCACCAACGACCCCACGGTCATCGCCTTTGCCAAAGCCCTGTTAGACGGCGAAGGTATAGACGTCTTCGAATTAGACGTAAACATGAGCATCCTTGACGGCAGCTTGGGCATTTTGCCGCGCCGCTTGATGGTGGCGGACCGCGATCACTTCATGGCCGTGGCGGCGATGCGCGACAACGGAATCGACCTTGGGCAATGACAGGCGGTCTGACGCATGATGCCTTTCTTGGCGGGCGCCTGACGATTGCACAACCTGCAGACGGATTTCGCGCAGGCGTCGATGCAGTCCTGCTTGCAGCCGCGACACCGGCCAAGGCTGGCGATCATGTGCTTGAACTGGGATGTGGTGTCGGGACGGCGCTGCTTTGCCTTGGCGTGCGCGTGCCGGATCTGGACATAACCGGTCTGGAGCTTCAGCCCGACTACGCGGAGCTGGCACGGGCGAATGTTGCATCCAACGGTGCCCAGGCCGAAATTGTTACGGGAAACCTGTCTGAAATGCCCGTCGCGCTGCGCAATCGCAGCTTTGACCATGTGCTGGCGAACCCGCCATATTATCGACCCGGTGTTGGTCATGCTTCGGTGGATAAGGGGCGCGACACAGCGCTGCGCGGCGAAACCGATCTGGCGATCTGGGTTGATGTGGCGACGCGCCGTCTGCGCCCCCGCGGCTGCCTGACGATCATCCAACGTATTGACCGCTTGCCCGACTTGTTGCGCGCCTGTGATGCACGCCTCGGCGCGATCACCGTACGCGCCTTCACACCGCAGCAAGATCGCAACGCGCATCTGGTGATTGTGCAAGCCACCAAGGGCGCGCGCGCCCCGTTTCGCATGGCCGCGCCGATTGTCATGCATACCAATGAAACCGGTGGATCCGGTCGCAAAGAATTTACCCCCGACCTGAGCGCTATTTTGCGCGACGGCGCACCCCTTCCGCCCTTGTCTGGTTAACAATTTGGCAAGGAATCCTGCGCCAGAATATGGTTAGGCGAATTGCTGCCGTGCAGCGTGACAGCGCCTGAAATCTGTGGTGCAATACCCGTGCTCACAACCCAAACACAGGAGGACGACCATGACCTTGAGTTCGCACTTGCAGGAGCTGAAGCGGAAACATGAAACCCTGTCCGAGGCCGTCGAATTGGCCCAGCGAAGCCCAGCAACAGACGATCTTGAAATCGCGCGGATGAAGAAAGAAAAACTCCACCTGAAGGAAGAAATTTCGCGGCTTAGCACCGTCTAACCTGTTGATGTCTTGGCGCTGGCATTTGCAGCCAGCGCCGCACCTGCCGTAATCAATAGCGCGGCCACCACCAGTGTCCATTGCGCTGTCGCCACCCCTGCCAATACCAAAACCATCGTTGACAAGACAGGCGCCGCATAAGACGCCACGCCAAGCAGTTGAATATCGCCCTGCTTGACGCCGATGTCCCAGACAAAAAACGCAAGGCCCACCGGCCCAAGCCCCAGCCCCAACACGGCTAACCAGCCAAGCGTGTTCACGGGCCAGACCGTTGTTTCAAATGTGATATGTGCAATCAGCGACAGCAGCGCACTGGCAACGCAAAAGACGGCTACACTGCCGGTTGGCACGGCCCCGAACCGGCGCGACCCGACCGAATAGGTTGACCAGGTCAACGCGCACAACAACGCCAGCCCATAGCCAAGCGCGGCGTCTGCTTCAAAACTGCGCACCTCGGCGCCGACAATAACCGCCGCTCCGGCAAAAGCCACAAACGCACCAATCACATGCCCCACGCCCAGTCTTTCCCCCGGCAAAAACCCCGAAAAAAGCACGATGAACAACGGCCAGAGATACGCGATCAAGCCAGCTTCGGCAGCGGGGCAAGGCGAAGCGCCGAAAAATATAGCGCGTGATATCCGAACAGACCCAAGGTGCCAAAGGCGTATACATACAGCGGAACCTGCGTAATCTGGCGCAAACCACCTGTTGCAAACAACCACAGCAAACCGATGGCGCCAGCGATCGCAAAACTTAATGCGCTTAGCAGAAACGGCGGCACGGGGGCCGACCCAACGGTGAACAAGGCCAGCAAGGACCACAGTAAAACCGCTGAAAACCCAAAGCCTGTGGCGCGGCGGCGCGTCATGCGACATCCTCGGCTTTGATCAGGGTGCGACCTTTCTCGAAGACTTCGGACGACTTGATTTCGGCCTTGACCCATGCGCGAAACGCGGCCACTTGCGGGCGGCTTTCGTGGCCTTTCGGGCAGACAAACCGAAACTGTGCCTTGGTCAGCAAACCGATTTCAAACGGCGCGACCAACCGCCCCGATTCCAATGCGCGAGTCGCCAATGACACGCGCCCCAGCACCACGCCTGCCCCGGAAAACGCCGCGTCAAGCGCGTGGTCCGCCTGCGAAAACCGGGCACCGTGGCTTGCGTCAATATCCACACCGACAGCCCGGCCCCAGGCTGCCCAATCGGCCGGTTGCTGGAAAAAGGCGGTCGAATCGTCATGGATCAACTGTGCGTCGCGCAAATCTTGGGGCCGTTTGATTTGTGCGGCCAGCTCTGGCGTCATCATCGGTGTCATCCACTCGCGGATCAGGGGTTCGGAAAAGTAGGTCTTGCCCTCGTCAAGCCCAAACCGGATCGCTGCATCAACCTCGTCGCGATCAAAATCAATCAGGCGCAATGTTGCAGCGACCCGCAATTCAATCTCGGGGTGGGTTTGCGCAAAATCGTAGATACGCGGAGCGAGCCATTTTGAGGTAAAGGCCGGGCCCGCGGTGACCGTGAGGGTGCTTTCGTCACTTAACCGCTTGGTCGCGCGCCAAGCCGCTGAAAGGGTTGAAAAACCATCCGAAAGCCCCGGGGCAAGCGTGCGCCCTGCTTCGGTCAGTTCAACCGCGCGGTTCAAACGCCGAAATACGGGCCGACCCAGATGCGCCTCAAGGGATTTGATCTGAAAGGACAGGGCGGCAGGCGTGACCCCCAATTCATCCGCGGCACGGGCAAAGGACATGTGTCGCGCGGCCGCATCAAAAGCGCGCAGAGCCGTCAGAGGGGGAAGCCGATCAGCCATAGTCAGTTTAGTATAACTTAACTGAAGACAAAGGAAGTCTCGTTTGTCAGCGACGCGGTCACAGCCCATGTTAGGGCAAGTGAAACACAACCCGAGGAGCCTAGAATGATCGAGATTACATCCAGTCACCGCACCCGCAACGCCTATGCCAAAGCGCATGCCGCACGCGGCGCCTTCATCCGCCAGATGTTTCACTGGTGGTAGCAAAAAAGGCCGGCCCAACCGGGCCGACCTTTTCAACGACAGCGCCGCGGCGATCAGGCCATGTATTGGCCACCGTTTGCGGATATCGTCGAGCCCGTGATAAAGGCCGCGTCGTCGGAGGCCAAAAAGACAACCGCGCGCGCAATTTCATCAGGTTCGCCAAGACGACCAACCGGAATCTGCGGCAAGATCACCTCGTTCATCACCTTTTCGGGGATCGTGCTCATCATTTCGGTGTTGATGTAGCCCGGGCAAATCACATTGACGGTGATGCCTGCGCGCGCGCCTTCCTGGGCCAAGGCCTTGGAGAATCCGATATCGCCGGACTTCGCAGCAGCATAGTTTGCCTGGGCGAACTGGCCTTTCTGACCGTTGATCGAACTGATCGAGATCACCCGCCCGAATTTGCGGTCCCGCATACCGCCCCAGACATTGTGGGTCATATTGAACAGGCCCGAAAGATTGGTGTCGATCACCTCTTGCCACTGCTGCGGGGTCATACGGTGGAACGGCGCATCGCGGGTGATGCCAGCGTTGTTCACCAAGACTTCGACCGGGCCAAGATCAGCCTCGACCTGCGCGATTCCGGCCTGACAGGCCTCGTAATTGCCCACATCCCATTTGTAGGTTTTGATACCTGTCTCCTTGGTGAATGCGGCGGCTTTTTCATCGTTCCCGGCGTAGGTCGCAGCGACGGTGTAGCCCGCGGCGGCCAGTGATTTTGAGATCGCCGCGCCGATTCCGCGCGATCCCCCGGTGACAAGTGCAACGCGTGACATATGGTATTCTCCTCAATTCTGTTCGTAATGATGTTATGTGTTGAATTCTTTGGGCGCAACTTTATTGCGTAGATAAAAACGAGTTTGCGGGGCCAAGTCCTCCCAAACTTGGCCCCGCGTCCTCCCGGTGGTTAGGGGCGTTCGACACAAAGGGCGACGCCCATCCCGCCACCGATACACAGCGTTGCGAGGCCCTTCTTGGCATCGCGGCGCTTCATCTCGAACAGCAAGGTGTTCAACACACGGCAGCCCGACGCGCCAATCGGGTGGCCGATGGCGATCGCGCCGCCGTTCACGTTCACGATAGCCGGATCCCAGCCCATGTCTTTGTTGACGGCACAGGCCTGCGCCGCAAAGGCTTCATTGGCCTCGACCAGATCAAGGTCACCGACGGCCCAACCGGCCTTGTCCAGCGCCTTGCGCGATGCATAGATCGGGCCGACACCCATGATGGACGGGTCCAAACCGGCTGTCGCGTAGGATGCGATCCGCGCCAAGGGTTCGATGCCGCGCTTTTCGGCCTCCTCGGCGGACATCAGCAATGTGGCCGCAGCCCCATCGTTCAGGCCGGATGCGTTGGCTGCTGTGACGGTCCCCTCTTTGGCGAAGGCAGGCCGCATTTTGGCCATCGCGTCGATATTGGCGCCGTGGCGGATGTATTCGTCCTGATCGACCACGATATCACCCTTGCGAGTCTTCACGGTAAAGGCCGCAATTTCATCAGCGAACCTGCCTGCCTTCTGCGCAGCTTCGGCCTTGTTTTGCGATGCAACCGCGAATTCGTCCTGCATCTCGCGGGAAATTTGCCACTTCTCAGCAACATTTTCAGCGGTTTGGCCCATGTGATAGTTGTTGAACGCATCCCAAAGGCCGTCCTTGATCATGGTATCGATCAGCTTCATATCGCCCATCTTTTGACCGGCGCGCATGTTTTGCGCATGCGGTGATAGCGTCATGTTTTCCTGACCGCCGGCCGCGACGATGTTGGCATCTCCCAGCATGATATGCTGCGCGCCCAGCGCAACAGCACGCAGACCGGACCCGCACACCTGATTGATCGACCAGGCCGCGCTTTCCTGTGGGAAGCCTGCGTTGATATGTGCCTGGCGCGCCGGGTTCTGGCCCTGTGCGGCGGTCAACACCTGACCCAAAATTGTCTCGCTGACCTCGGATGGGTCAACGCCGGCGCGCGCCACGACCTCGGCCAGAACTGCGGTGCCCAGATCATGGGCGGGGGTATTGGCAAACGCCCCACCAAAACTGCCCACGGCGGTGCGTGCTGCGGATGCGATAACTACGTTGGTCATGGATGACTCCTCCTGAATGCGACCCAAAGGGGCGACGAGGAGGCATGCACAACACAGCGTGCGGGCCCCACACCCGCCGTTGCAAACTTTCATATGGCGTGGGCGACGTCAGGGCAACGTGATTCACAGCGGCATCGGCGTGCACCCGCCATGCGCAGGCGTCAAAGCGTAAACTTCGGGACACCGATGTGATAGCCCTGAAGGCAATCGACACCAAAGGACGAAAGAAACTCGGCTTCAGCCGCGGTTTCAACGCCTTGGGCCACGGCGAACATTTCAAACTGATGCGCGACTGTGATCAGCGCCTCGGCCAAAACCTGATTGTCGGGAGAGTGGTTGATGCCGCTGACAAAGCAGCGATCAAGTTTCACCATATCGAAGAAGAAATCCTTGAGGTGGCGAAACGCCGTCATGCCGCCACCAAAGTCATCCAGCGCAAAGGCCACGCCACAGGGCTGCATTTCTTCCATAAAGCGAATGACCATTTCATGCAGTTGCATCGCCGAGGTTTCACCCACCTCGAGGATCAAACGGTGCGCCACCGCAGGATCACGGTCAAGCCGCTGGTCAAGGCGGCGGCGCCAGGCCGCATCCCCGATCGAGCGGGCCGAGACATTCAGCGATAAGCGCAGTGTGGGATTGGCTTGCAGCATGTCCAACCCGTGGCGCAGCGTTTCACAATCCACATCACGGCCCAGCGCGTTTTCGGCGATCTGGCCCATGAATTGCCCGGCTGGCACGATGCGCCCACCCTCGTCCAGAACCCTGATCAACCCTTCATAAAATGCGACTTGTTTGGCATCGTCCGCACGCACGACAGGTTGAAACGCCAACATGGTGTTGCCCCGTTCAAGGGCATTACGCACGATCGAGAGCACGTCGCGGTCACGACTGGCCACAGCGTATTGCAGCGGATCCATCGGCATTTGTGCGTCCAACGCACCCGGTGAAAGATCAAACGTGGCCATTGCAGTTGTCCCCTGGTCGGCCACTGTTATCCCCGCCCCGCACTTAACGGCTGGTAAAGGATCACGATTTGCGATGAATTGTAGGCAGATTGCAGGAGGGCGATATGAGCGAGCGTTGTGGCTGGGCTGGTAGCGAGAAAATCTATACCGACTATCACGATACCGAATGGGGCGTGCCAGAATACGACAGCCGCGCCCTGTGGGAAAAGCTGATTCTGGACGGGTTTCAGGCGGGTCTAAGCTGGATCACGATCCTGAAAAAGCGCGACAACTTTCGCGAGGCATTTGCCGGCTTCGACCCCGAAACAATCGCGCAGTGGGGCGAGCCCGAAGTGCTGGCTTGCCTTGATAACCCCGGAATCATCCGCCACCGCGGCAAGATCGAAGCGACGATCTCCAATGCCCGCGCCTATCTGGAGATGGATGATTTCGCGGCGTGGTGCTGGGCCTATACCGATGGCAAACCGATCCAAAACACTTGGGCGACTATGGCCGAGGTTCCGGCGGCCACCCCCCTTTCCACCCAGATGTCCAAGGATTTGAAAAAAGCGGGCTTCAAGTTCTGCGGCCCGACGATTGTCTATGCCTGGCTGCAAGCCTGTGGGCTGATCAACGACCATTTGGTCACTTGCCCACAATACGCGTCATGCAAAGCGCTGGCACGATAGCTACCAACGCTTCAATGCATCCTCGTCCGCGTCTTTGGCCGTGACCCAATCGGCCCCGTTGTCGGTTTCTTCCTTCTTCCAGAAGGGCGCGCGCGATTTCAGGTAGTCCATCAGAAACTCTGCCGCCGAAAAGGCATCCGCGCGATGCGGTGCGGCGGTCGCTACCATCATGATCGGTTCACCTACCGCTAGCCGCCCATAGCGATGAATCACCATCACATCCGCAAGCGCCCAGCGCGTCGCGGCCTGCTGCGCGATATCTTCCAGCGCCTTTTCGGTCATGCCCGGATAGTGTTCGATGGTCATCGCAACCAAACCGTCCGTTACATCACGCACCAACCCGCTAAAGCTGACGATGGCACCGGCACCGGACGCGCGGGCGGTAAACGCATTAAGTTCGGCCCCGCCGTCAAACGCCCCGTCTTGAACGCGAATGTCCATCAGCCACCCGTCATCGGTGGGAAAAACGCTACTTCGCGCACGCCAGCCAAGGGCGCGTCGAAATCAGTCAAGGTCTGGTCCAGGGCAACCCGTAGCGCACTGATATCCGAAAACGCCAACTCATAACGTTCCTCGCGCGCGCGCAGTTCAGCGATCAGGTCATTCACGGTTGCGGCCCGCGTAGCCACCTGTTCGCGGGGCAAGCCAATCCGTTCACGGACCCATGCGAAATAGACAACGTCAATCATGCGGTCTCTCTCAGATAGGGCAGCGATTTACGAAAGTAATCAAAGCCGGTCAGCACCGTCAGAACCATCGCCGCCCAAAGCAACACGATGCCAATCCACCAGCTATAAAAAGCACCATTCAGCTTCCACAAGATACCTTGCAAGTCCGGCTCAATCCCTTCGAGCACGGCGATGATCATCGCATCATCCATGCCCTCGGTGGATATCTGGAAATAGGTATCAAACGCACCGGTTGAAAACAGCACGGCAATCGCTGTCATCTGCGCCGCTGTTTTCCACTTTGCCAATTTTGTCACGGCCAAGGTACCCGCAGTATCGCCCAGGAATTCGCGCAGGCCACTGACAAAGGTCTCGCGGAACATGATCAAGGTCGCGGGCAGCAAAATCCACGGGTCCATTCCCGAAAAGCCGGTAATTACCAACAGGGCGATCACCACCATCGCCTTGTCGGCGATCGGATCAAGCATGGCACCGAATTTGGTTTGCTGGTTCCACGCTCGGGCCAGATAGCCGTCGATCCAGTCGGTCGTAGCCGCCACGACAAACAGGACCAAAGCGAACCAATCCGCCCAGGGGCGCGTGAAATACAAGAACATGATCGCAACACCCGGGGCCGCTAGCAAGCGCAACAGGGTCAGGATATTTGGCAGGTTCCAAGTCATGTCATAGTCCTACCGCCGATTGGCCCTGCGCACCACCTACCCTTTTTCATGAAAATAGTCATAGATACCCTGCGCCATGTTGTCGGAAATTCCGTTGACGGCCTTGAGATCGGCAAGACCGGCGCGCGACACGGCCTTGGCGCTCCCAAAATGGGCCAGTAACGCTCGTTTGCGGGTCGCCCCGACACCGGGCACATCATCAAGCGGAGTCGCGCCAAATGCCTTGCTGCGTTTGGCACGGTGCGCGCCAATGGCAAAGCGGTGCGCCTCGTCCCGCAGACGCTGGACGAAATACAGGACCGGATCATTATGACGCAGGGCCATGATGCGTTTGCCGGTGCGGTGAAATTCCTCTTTGCCCGCATCACGATCAAGACCCTTGGCCACACCAACCATCGGCACATCGCCGACGCCCAGTTCTGTCATGATCTCGCGCACCGCACTTACCTGCCCCGCACCGCCGTCGATCAACAACAAATCGGGCCAGGTGCCGGACTGCCGGTCGGGGTCTTCTTTCAGCAGGCGTTTGAAACGGCGCGTCAGCACCTCTTTCATCATGCCGAAATCATCGCCCGGAGTGATCCCTTCGCCTTTGATGTCAAACTTGCGGTATTGATTTTTCTCGAACCCGTCCGGCCCCGCGACAATCATCGCCCCGACCGCGTGGGATCCCTGAATATGGCTGTTGTCATAAACCTCGATCCGGCGGGGCGCGGCCATCAGATCAAACGCATCGGCCAGGCCTTGCAGCAATTTTCCCTGGGTGGCGGTTTCTGACATCTTGCGAGCAAGGCTTTCGCGGGCGTTGCGCGCGGCACCATAGACGATTTCAGCCTTTTCGCCGCGTTGAGGCACGATGATCTCAACCTTGCGCCTGGCCTTTTCCGACAGGGCGGCAGACATCAAATCCGTGTCGTCCAATCCATGCGACAGCAGCAACATACGTGGCGGTTCGCGATCAGAATAAAACTGCCCGACAAAGGCCTGCATGACCTCGGCCAAATCCTCGTCACCGCTGATGCGCGGATAATAGTCGCGGTTACCCCAGTTTTGATTGGCGCGGATGAAGAACACCTGCACACAGGCCTGCCCGCCATCTGTATGCAGGGCGATGACATCGGCCTCGGGCACGCCTTGGGGGTTGATGCCCTGGGCGGTCTGCACCTGAGCCAGGGCGCGGATACGGTCGCGCAGGGCGGCGGCGCGCTCGAACTCCATCTCCTCGGATGCGGCGGCCATATCGGCGGCAAGCTGGGCCTGCATTTCAGTCGATTTACCATCAAGGAAGCGCTGTGCGTCCTTCACCAACTGGCCATAATCCTCTTGCGATATCTTGTCCGCACATGGGGCCGCGCAGCGCTTGATCTGATGCAACAGGCAAGGGCGCGTACGGCTTTCAAAATCGCTGTCCGTGCACGTGCGCAACAAAAAGGCGCGCTGCAACTGGTTCAGCGTCCGGTTCACCGCACCCGCACTGGCGAAGGGACCATAATAATCACCCTTTTCCTTTTTCGCGCCGCGATGTTTCTTGATCTGGGGATAGGCGTGATCCCCCGTCACAAGGATATTGGGGAACGACTTGTCGTCGCGCAACAGCACGTTGTATTTTGGCTTGAGTTGCTTGATCAGGTTCTGTTCCAGCAACAGCGCCTCGGTTTCGGTCACCGTGGTCAAGAACATCATCGCATGGGTTTCAGTGATCATGCGCTGGATGCGCTGGCTGTGTCCGGTCAGGCGCGCATAGTTGCTGACCCGCGCGCGCAGATTGCGCGCCTTGCCCACATACAAAACACGACTTTCATGGTCGAGCATCCGGTACACCCCGGCGAGGAATCCAGCGTGCGCAGATAGGACTGAATCAGGGTATGGCCTGTCAGGACGTCCGGCGTTTCACTGATCGTTTTGTCGCTCATGAGAGTGTTTCTGATTCTTACGTTGGGCTGCAACCATATCGCAGCGAGGGCAAGTGGAAACCTATCCACTTTCTGTGTGGATAACTACGGGGGCAAAACTGTTTCGGCGAGAATTTTCCCTTGTTTAATTATGACTTCGTTACCTTGCCTATTTTTTGGGCACTATCATAACTATATGATTCACAAGGATATTTTAAATGCGGCCTGACAAGAGACTGAAAACATTAAGCTTTTGTAAAGGTTTTACGACATACAGCGGCTCCGGTGCACAACTTGTCGCTGGGTCACTCAATCTCGGGCGACAAGGGGGTTATCCGGAAAGGTGCTGTCCGCCGTCTACCGCCAGCATTTGCCCGGTGATCGCCGGTGAATCAAGGAAGTACCCAAGCGCACCGGTAATGTCAGTCAGTCCTACGCCCCGCTTCAGCAGGGTCTTGGACCGCTCTGCCTGAAACTGCGCCGTCGTCTGATGCGCGCCCTGCAATGTCGGCCCCGGCCCGATCGCGTTCACCCGCACGCGGGGGCCAGTGCCTGCGCCGTGGTCTGGGTCATGACCCAAAGGCCGGACTTGGCGATTGTATAGCTGGCATAGTCGGGCCGCAGATTACGCACCCGCTGATCAATCATGTTGACGATCAGCGCCTGCGCGATGGGTTCACCATTCTCATCCGCAACAGCGTGGGGCGCTTGCGCGGCAAATTTCTGCGTCAAGACAAATGGCGCGCGCAGGTTCGATCCGATGTGGCGATTCCAGCTTTCCTGCGTTGCGGTTTCAATCGAGTCATCTTCAAAAATCGACGCGTTGTTGATCAGACAGGTCAGCGAACCACCCAAGACGCTGGCGGCAGCTTCAACAAGACCCGCTGTCGCATCTTCGTCCAGCAGATCAGCCTGCACTGCAGCGGCTTGCCGCCCATAGGCGCGAATTTCAGCAACCACGGCATCTGCGTCTTTCGCCGAGGTATGATAATGCACCGCAACATCATAGCCACGCTCCGCAAGATAAAGCGCCATCGCCCGCCCAAGGCGCGCACCCGCACCTGTGACAAGCGCCCGCATCACAGCACCACCAACAGATAAGTGACGTAAAGCACGCTGAGCGCGATACCCCAGATGCGGTTGATATCCACCCGAAAGAAAACAAACGGGATCAGGATCAGCGAGGCGGCCAGCATCACCCACAGATCAAAACGCAGGAACTGCGAATCCACGGTGATCGGGCCAACCAGCGACGCGATACCAATGATGCCCAAGAGGTTAAACATATTCGAGCCGATCACGTTCCCAAGCGCCACATCTGCCTGACGGCGCAGGGCCGCCATCACGGTTGTCGCCAGTTCCGGCAGCGATGTGCCAACGGCCACCAGCGTCAGGCCAATCACCGTTTCCGAAATACCGAAATCGCGCGCGATATTGGTGGACCCATGCACCAAGAGGTTCGCGCCCAGCGGCAAACCGATCAAACCCAGAACCAGATAGAACATAATCTTGGCCCAGGGCAGATCAGGATCTGCGCCCTCCACATCTTCAAGATCATCCGCGGCGGCGCGATCGGCCCTGCGGTGGTTTTGCGCGGCGCGCGCCGCATGCGTCAGCATCGCCGTCAAGGCAGCCAACAGCACGATCCCGGCAACCCAATCGAAAACGCCGCGATACGCCAGCGCGATAAACAGGAATGACGCGGCAATCATCTGCAAGTAGCTATTGCGGGTGTCACATTCGCTGGTGTGCATCACCGCCAGCAAGGCCGGCACACCCAAGACCAGCAGGATGTTTGCGGTATTCGATCCCACGACATTCCCAAGGGCCAGCCCCGGCACATCTTCAATGATCGCCTGGATCGAAATGAGCAACTCCGGTGCTGACGTGCCAAAGGCCACAACCGTCAAGGAAACGATCAACGCAGGCACACCCAGCCGCAGAGACATGTTTACAGCCCCCTTCACGAGGCTGTCACCGGCAAGCAGAAGGATCACCAGCCCAAGGCCGGTATACACCCAGTCCATGATCATTTGCGGCCCCTCCCGCAGGAACATGGTCCCTTGCCGATCCGGTAGCGTCCGCAGCCCTTGCATTTGGCCGCCGCCAGCCGTCCCTGCCCGGGAAACCTGATCTTGCCGAACATGGCTAACACAGCCATGCCAACCAGAAAGAGGCTGACGATCTTGAAAATCACGTCACAGGCCAAACTGCGCAAAGGCCGCGCGTTCTTCGACCGAGGACAGGGTGTCGTCAATCAACTGCGCCCCGAAACGCGAAAACAACGACCGTCTTACACCATAACGCCGCAGTTTCACCTTGTCGCCAAAGCGTTCCTTTAGGACCGGCACAAGATGACCGATCTGGTCGGCCAGACCTTGTTCAACGGCCTTGTCGCCCACCCAGATTTCACCGGTAAAATGATCCGGGTTATCAACAAGCCGCGCGCCGCGCCGTAGTTTTACGTGATCAATGAAATAGACGTGCAGATCATCAAGCAGACCTTTCAGGCGCTTCACGTCTGCGGGTTTTTCCGGCTTGAACGGGTCCATCATGCTTTTGGATTTCCCGGCCGTGTGCACACGCCGTTCGACACCAATTTTGTCAATCGCGCCAGTCAGCCCAAAACCCGCTGAAATCACGCCGATTGATCCAACGATTGATCCGCGGTCCACGAAAATCTCGTCAGCCGCCGTTGCCAGCCAATAGCCGCCCGACGCCGCGACATCCTCGACGAAGGCGAATACGGGGATGTCTTTTTCCATTGCCAGCCGCCGAATACGTGCGACGATCAGTGACGATTGCACAGCCGACCCGCCGGGCGAGTTGATCTCAAGCGCGACGGCTGCGGGCTTGCCCCTGGCGAATGCTTTTTCAATCGCGGGCGCAAGGGTCGTATCGTTCAACCCACGCGGGCCAGTTGCGATTTGCCCCTGCAAGCGGATTACAGCCACGAAAGGCGGCGATTTCACGAATGGGATATAACGTTTCATAGGGCCTCACTTAGGCGGTCACTCGCCCCGCGACAAGGGACGCAAGCCGCCCCACAATGCATATTCTTTGCCGTCCGGCGCGTCATTGGCGGATCCGCCAACCGGTGCGGAAAATCCACCAGATCACCGCCAGACACAGCGTTGTAAACAACCCGATCGCCCCAAGGCTCAGGCCGATCGAAACATCCGCCGTGCCAAAGAACGCCCAGCGAAATCCCGAAATCAGGTAGACGACCGGATTGAACATGGTGATGATCTGCCAGACCGGCGGCAGCATGCTGACCGAATAAAACGACCCCCCCAGAAACACGAGAGGGGTGATGATCAGCAGCGGGATCAGTTGCAACTGCTCAAAGTTCTGCGCCCAGATGCCGATGATAAAGCCCAGCAAGCTGAACGACAGGCAGGTCAGCACCAGAAACGCGATCATCGCGAAAGGGTGCGCGATGCTAAGATCGACAAACAAGAACGCCGTGCCAAGAATGATCAACCCGATGAACAAGGCCTTGGTCGCGGCCGCCCCAACATAGCCAATCGTGATCTCGAGAAAGTTCACCGGCGCAGACAACAGCTCATAGATGGTGCCGATGAATTTCGGGAAATAGATGCCAAATGAAGCGTTTGATGTGGCTTGGGTCATCACGCTCAGCATGATCAACCCGGGCACAATAAACGCGCCATAACTGATCCCTTCGACCTGATCAATCCGGCTGCCGATCGCTGCGCCGAACACGACGAAATACAAGGCAGTAGAAATCACAGGCGAAATGAAGCTTTGCATCAATGTGCGAAAAAATCGCGCCATTTCATACACGTAGATAGATTTTACGGCCCGAAAGTTCATGGCGCTTCCTTTACCAGACCAACAAAAATATCCTCGAGAGTACTTTGCTGCGTCTGCAAATCGACCAGATGCAGCCCCGCCTTTTGCATGTCTTGCAACAGGGCGGTAATGCCCGTGCGTTCCTGAGAGGTATCATAGGCATAGATCAGGGTTTTCCCGCCGTCAGTCAGCTTTATCGCGTGTTTGGCCAGCGCGGCAGGCACCCCATCAAGCGGTTCGGTCAAATCAATGCGCAGGTGCTTTTGACCCATCCGCGCCATCAAGGCATCCTTGTCCTCGACCAACAGAATTTCACCTTTGTTGATCACGCCGATCCGGTCGGCAATCGCCTCGGCTTCCTCGATGTAATGGGTTGTGAGAATGATCGTCACGCCGGTCTTCTTAAGCTCGGCGACAATCTCCCACATGTCCTTGCGCAGCTCCACATCGACGCCTGCCGTGGGTTCGTCCAGAAACAGGACGCGTGGTTCGTGCGACAGGGCCTTGGCGATCAAAACGCGGCGCTTCATCCCCCCGAAAGGGCCATGACCTTGCTGTCTTTCTTGTCCCATAGGGACAATTGGCGCAGCAATTTTTCGAGGTAGGCATCATCAGCCGCCTTGCCAAACAATCCGCGCGAAAACCGGACGGTGTTGATCACCTTTTCAAACGGTTCAAGGGTGATTTCCTGCGGCACCAAACCGATCAGATTTCGCGCGCCCCGATAAGCAGTCAAGATATCGTGTCCGCCCACCGTGACGGTGCCGCTGGTTGGCCGCGTAATTCCGCAAATCGTGGATATCAACGTCGTCTTACCCGCGCCGTTGGGCCCAAGCAGCGCGATAATCTCGCCCTCAGTGATATCCAGGTCGACGGATTTCAGGGCTTCAAACCCGTTGTCATAGGTTTTCCTGAGGTTTCGCACCTCGACGATCGGCGGCATATGGGCACTTTCCTGCAGCTTTTGCGCGACCCTATCCGCCAGTCGGGCAGAGTTAAAGAGGCCGCGCTAGGCTGTGACGCCCGCACGATTGCGCCGCCGTTCCCCCAGCATCAACATCGCCGGCGTCACGACCAAAGTCAGCACAGTAGCAATGACCAATCCGCCCGCGATTGCCGCTGACAATTCGGTCCACCACTGGGTCGAGGGGGCACCATAAACAATGTCGCGCGTAAAGAAGTTCAGGTTCAAACCGATCACCATTGGCATCAACCCCAAGGCCGTCGTCACCGAAGTCAGCACCACAGGCCGAAGACGCTGCGCACCCGTGCGCAAGGCCGCTTCGAGCGGCGACTGTCCCAGCTTTTTCAAATTGTTGTAGGTATCGATCAGGATGATGTTGTTGTTCACGACGATCCCGGCCAAGGCAATGACGCCCAAGCCTCCCATCACAATCCCGAACGGGCGGCCCGTTACGATCAGGCCCAGCAGCACGCCAGCGATTGAAAAGACAATCGCGCTCATCACGATAAACGCCTGATAAAAGTTGTTGAATTGCACCACAAGGATCACGAACATCAGGAAAACCGCCGATACAAATGCGCCAATCAGAAAGACCATGCTTTCTTGCTGGTCCTCGGCCTCGCCACCAAAACTATAGGCCACACCATCCGGCAGGTCGGCGTTTTCAAGGGCCGTGCGCAGCGCGATCACCTGATCATTGACCAGCAAACCTGGGGCCACATTCGCCTCGATCGATGTGACGCGCTTTTCATCGACGCGGCGGATCACACCGGTGCGATCCGTGGGCGCAAAGGTCACAAAATTCGAGATCGGCACAAGGCCCGCCGCTGTCGGCACCCGCAAGCTGCCCAGCTCAGATAGCGACCGATCTTCGCGCGGGAAGCGCACGCGGATATCAAGCGCGCCGTCGGTGTCATCGGGGCGATAATCGGCCACCGTGATGCCTTGGGTCAGCAATTGCACGGCCTGTCCCAGCAGGCTGACGTCAGCCCCAAAGCGTGCAGCCTCGGCCCGGTTGACGATAATGGATACCTCCACACCCGGAACGGGGCGCGTATCGGTCACATCTGTAAAGCCGCCAATCGTGTCCATCAGATCGCGGACCTGCCGCACCGCGTCTTGCTGCGCCTGCGGGTCGCGTCCAGTGATTTCCAAGTTGACGGGCTTGCCGCTGGACGGCCCACCGCTTTCAGTCTGAACCTGTATGTCAATTCCGGCGATATCGGTAACATCGGCCCGAATATCCTCGCCGATTTCAGCCGCCGTGCGGCGGGTATCCCAAGGTGTCAGTTCAAGTTGCAGCGTACCGATGGTTTCTTCGTCGCCCTGCCCCGCACTCATCATGGAACGGGCATAAATACTGGCGATTTCGTCGTAGCCCAACAGCCGGTCTTCGACGGCCCGCACCAACGCATCACGTTCAAAAATCGAAAAGTTGTCACGGGCGCGCACCTGAACCTGCATAAAGTCGGGTTCGACGGACGGGAAAAACGTAACCCCCTTGCCGAATTGGCCATAAAGGCCAAAGCCGCCCAGCAGCAGCGCCAGCGCCAGCAACAGCGTGGCCATCGGGCGCGTGATCGCCCATTCCAGCAGGCGCACATATCGGCCGGTAAAACCGCCCATGTCGCGCGGATCGCCGATTTCGGCAGCATGCAGCGCGGCTTTGGCGCCAGCAGATTGGGGTTGCCGCTTGCCGATCAAGCCGCCCACAACGGGAATAAAGATCAGCGCCATAAAGAGTGATGCAAACAGGGTCAGGATCACGGTGATGGGCAGGAACTTCATAAATTCGCCGACCATGCCCGACCAGAACAAAAGCGGGAAAAATACGCTAAGCGTTGTCGCGGTGGAGGCGATGATCGGCCAGGCCATGCGCTTGGCGGCAAAGGAATACGCGTCTTTGGGTGCGGCGCCCTCTTGCAGTTTTCGGTCTGCCAGTTCGGTGGTGACAATCGCCCCATCCACCAGCATCCCGACAACCAGGATAAGGGAAAACAACACAACGATATTCATCGTGTAGCCCATCACCCAAAGGGCAATGACGCCAGCCAGAAACGCACCGGGAATGGCCAGCCCGACCAGAATCGCCGACCGTGTCCCAAGGGCCAGAACGATGACGATCATCACTAAGATCACTGCGGCGATCACGTTCGCTTCAAGGTCACTTAGCAGGTCTTTGACCTGTTTGCTTTGGTCCTGCAGAAACGTGACTTTAACGTTTTCAGGCCAGTCTACCTGCATTTGGGCGACCAGCGCTTTGACCTCGGCGACAGTTTCGATGATGTTCGCCCCGGACCGTTTCGTAACCTCAAGCGCCAGGGCGGGTTGGCCGTTGATGCGCGCAAATGAATTTGGGTCTTCAAAGGCACGGCGCACCGTGGCGACATCGCCAAAGGTCACGACCGCATTGCCGCGCACCTTGACGGGCATCGCCATCACATCCTCAAGCCCTTCGATCAACCCCGGCACCTTGAGAACAATACGCCCCGAACCGGTTTCAATCGCACCCGCGGCGATCAACCGGTTGTTGCGCTGGATTTGCCCGATAAGTTCGTCAAACGACAGATTGTAGGTCTCGAACACCGTCGGATCGATCAGCACCTCCAGAAACTCGGTGCGCGCGCCGCCGATGTCGGCCTCCAAAACCCCCGGCAAACCTTCGATTCCTTCCTGCAGGTCTTCGGCCAAAGCATTCAATGTGCGTTCGGGCACGGGCCCCGACAAGATCGCGGTGACAATCGGGAACAGGGCCGTGTTGATTTCTGTCACGGTCACGTCATAGGCGTCATCAGGCAGCTCGCCCTCGGCGCGGTCCACCGCCTCGCGGACCTTATCAAGCGCGAGTTGCGTATCAGAGCCGGCGCTGAATTCAAGCTGGAGACTGGCAAAGCCTTCGGCGGCATCCGACTTCAGACTGTCGAGACCGGCGATGGATGAAAACTCGGACTCAAGCGGGGCCAGCAGCAAGCGTTCGGCATCGCCGGGGCTAATCCCGTCCAGACCCGTCGAGACATAGAACAGCGGCAGCGGGATTTCCGGCGTCGATTCCTTGGGGATAGAGATATAGGCATAGGCACCGACCGACATCACCATGATCAAAGCCATGACAACCACCCGCGAACGCGAAAAAGCTGCGTCAATGAGGGCGTTCATCAGTTCATCTCCGCAGGACGCGGGGCTGCGACCTCGCCTTCGCTGACAAACCCCTGCCCCACCGTGATGACATCAACGCTGTCGGGCAGGCCCGTGACCCATACGCCGTCAATCTGCGCATCGACAACTTCGATCGGGAAAAACGCGACCGTCGCGTCACTGTCAACGGTCTTGATCCCCAGATCACCCTGGGTATTCAAAGACACGATCGACGGCGGAAGGAAATGCGCCGTGACCGTCCCTGTGGGAATGACGACCTGGGCAGAAATACCCGATGGAATCGCGCCATCGGCGTTGTCGACTTCGATCTCGGCCAGAAATGTGCGCGTTTCCGCGGCCGCGGCCGATCCGACGAAGGTGACGATACCCTCGCGTTTTTCACCAGTGATAAATTCAACCGATGCCGGCTGTCCGACCTCAAGCAAGGTCAATGACTGCTGGGGCACCTGAATTTCGACAGTCAGGGGCGTGATATCAACCAGCCGCGCGACCTGTGTGCCAGCGCTGACATACTCTCCCACGTCAAGGTCAAGCGTTTCGATACGACCACCGAATGGCGCGGTGATTTCAAGCGCGTTGGTATCCTGCTGCACCTCGATCACCTGTGCCTGCGCTGCCGCCAGTGCCGCCCGGGCTTGTGTTACGCGGTCATTGGTGGCGACCCCGCGATCCAAAAGCGCCGATGCATTGTCAAATTCACGTTGGGCCGTGGCAAGGTCTTGGGCAGCACGGTTCACCTCGGCTTGGTTCGCTGCTGGATCGAAACGGGCGATGACATCACCGGCCGCAACGTCCTGCCCCTGCGCACCAGAACTTCGGCAATATCACCGGAGGTTTCCGCGACCAACCCGGTATCACGATCCGCGAGCGCCTGCCCTTCAGCGCGATAGAACTGCGTCACCTCCTCGGCCTGTGACATGGCAACAGCAACGGCCAAGGGCGCAGGATCCTCGCGCGTGAAGGTCGCCGTTTCGTCGTCAGAGGGCAGAACAAACCCGCTGCCCATCCAGCCAACGATGGCAATCACCAGGGCAAGGGCGATCCAAGTCGAGCGCGCCGCGCCCCTATCCGCTTCAAACCTAAGCGCGGTGTCTTGCGGCGCGGCGGCTGGCGTTTCGACCGGTGCCTTGTTGGCGGTGTTGGTCATGATGCTGGTTCCTTGGCGACCCAAAGGGCCAATGGGTTAGTTCGAAGATGTCGATATTTTCTGAATGGCGACGTCCAGACCCGCATCCAGCGCGTCGTAAAAGGCGGCACAGCCCTGCAAACGGTGCTTGGCATCATGTGTGGGCGGCAGGGCCGACAACGTCTGCGCAATATCACTTCTGGTCGTTTGTGTGCGTTTGCGTGCCGTTTCGATCATCGATGTATATGGATCAGGCATCAACTCGAAATAATCCTGACGATCACCTGATTTCGCGGTGCGTCGGATCAAACCCTTGAGTTCAAGCAAGCGCACGCTGGTGCTGATGCTTGCGCGGCTTACATCAAGGCGGTCGGCAAGATCGCCAAAAGATACCGTTTCGCCATCAAACAACATCATACCGAAGATCCGCCCGGCGATCCGCGGCAGATTGTCGGCCTGCGTTGCAAGGCCAATCCGTTCGATAAACTCTTCGCGGATTGCAGAGATATCAGGCGCCTTTGTCATACATGCCTCCGTTTCGCCATCGACCTAGGGTGGCGCCAGCATGTCGTCAAGTGTGTTCAGTCAAAACTGAACAATAGGCGCGGCAATAGGATATCGTAAAGGTGATGCGTCTCGTGGATCAGATGTGGGCAATCGGGCTTATGCGCCGATTTCTTCGTGATCGGTCAGGCATTCAGAATGGTCCCGCAACACCTCGAGCACCTTACAGTCCGCCGCATTGCCACCGCTGCATTCGTGGATCATCCGTTTCAGCTCGGCCCGCAGCGCCTTCAGGCGATCCATCCGCAGTTCGACCTGTTTGAGCTGCCGACGGGCGATGGCGTCCGCATCGTGACAAGAGCGGTCGGGATTGTCACTCAGATCCAATAGCTCACGAATTGCCCCAAGCGAAAACCCTAACTGCCGCGCATGTCGAATGAACGACAGGCGGTCCACTTCGGCATCTGTATAGCGGCGCTGTCCGCCCTGTGTCCGGCCAGGCTCGGGCATAAGTCCGATTTGCTCGTAATATCGGACGGTCTGAACTTTCGTCCCGGTTTTCTTGCCAAGGCTGCCAATTGTGATCATGTGACCCTCATTTCTATAGCGTCAGTAGCTTTAGCTTTTATCAGACACAAGCGCAAATTGGTTCGTAAGTCCGCAACCCTTGCCCGCAGGCAAAATGGGGCTTGAACCGCTGGAAACTGGAAAGCTTGAAAAGAAAAAATTTGCAGAAACAGGGGCGAAGTTTCCAGTAGCCACCACTACGACATGAGAATTACCGTCGCTTTGCGGCTTTGCGCAGCCTAAATCGCACTATCACTTGGCAGCGACGTTCAGGCGATGACCCAAGCCATGTGCATCTGGAATGGTCCCGGGTAAATTGCGCGATGCTTGCAACACCTTGACGATCTTCGGGGATGGATCGACAGCGGCGCGTTACAGCTATATCAGTGCCCAAAATACGCTAAGAAGGAAGGCTCCAATTTGGAATCTCTATCCCCTGTCATGCTTGGGTTTCTGGGGGCACTGGCCGCTGGTTCACTGACAGCCATTGGCGCTATTCCAGTTCTTTTCGGGCGAATCCCATCGCGCGCAACACGGGATTTATCACTGGGATTTGCAGCAGGTGTCATGCTGGCGGCGTCGTTCTTTTCGCTGATCATCCCCGCGCTGGATGCCGCTGAACTAAGATACACCAGCAGTGCGGCGCCCGCTGCCATTGTAGTTGTGGCAATCCTTCTTGGCATGGGGGCTGTGGCGTTCATGAACGAAAAGCTGCCACATGAACATTTCAGCACGGGGCGCGAAGGACCAGAGGCCGCGTCCCTGCGCCGGGTCTGGCTGTTCATCATCGCCATCACGATCCACAATTTCCCCGAAGGCCTCGCAGTTGGTGTTGGATTCGGCGCGGACGGCATGTCGGGCGGCCTGCCGCTTGCCGTCGGGATTGGGCTGCAAAACGCACCCGAGGGTCTGGCTGTCGCGGTGTCACTTCTAGGCGAAGGGTATTCAAAGGGGCGGGCCTGGGGCATTGCCGCGCTCACTGGTTTGGTGGAACCGATTGGTGGTTTGCTGGGCGCAGGGATCATCACCATTTCGCAGCCAATTTTGCCGTGGGGGCTCGCGTTTGCCGCTGGTGCCATGCTTTACGTTATCAGTCACGAGATCATTCCCGAAACCCACAGGAACGGCCACCAGAACAAGGCCACGTTGGGCCTGTCAGTCGGGCTCGCTCTCATGCTGTTTTTGGATGTGTGGCTGGGTTAAGACCACAAAGCTGATGCGGCCTACTTTGGACCGGCTGCTATCGTTACGCGTAGATGTCGATCGGCGTCCCGTTGCGCACCATCGCATAGACCTCTTCGATCTGGCGATCAGAGATGGAAATGCAGCCAGCCGTCCAGTCGCGCTTGTTGGTTGGGTCGATGCCACGCCGTGGACCGCCATGAATGAAAATGTCACCACCCGGCGACTTGCCCTGCGCCGCCGCGAATGCACGATCCGCAGCATTCGGGTAGGAAATGCCGATTGACAGATGGAACAGGCTGTTCGGATTACGACGGTCGATGACATAGGCTCCTTCGGGGGTCCGTCCGTCGCCTTCAAACTGCTTGTGACCCGCCGGTGCAAAGCCAAGCCCGACCGGATAGGTGCGCAACACACCCTCAGCACCTTCCAGAACCAGCCGCCTTTGCGACTTGAAGATGCGCACCCGCGTGACTTCGGGGCCTGAGTAAGAGCGGAACTTGCTTGCACAGCCTGAAAGAAAAGCTGCCATGCTTCCCACCAGAAAGAAACGTCTTGGAAATTTGCTAATCATCACTGCTCTAAGCCCTTTGCGGACGACTTGATTGGCTGCACTCTAAGGGAAATCCACCTTCAGATCAATTGCCGCGCGGGTCAGCCTCTTGCAGACGATATTAACGTTCGATGAGCTGCGGCGCATCGGCAGACCCAAGCGCCACCTCCGGCAACCACGTAATAAGTTGCGGGAACGAAATAAGCGCCCCAATCAGCAAAATCTCGATCACCACCAATGGAACGGCACCGCGATATATATCAGCGAGGCTGATACCCTTTGGCGCCGCCATTTTTGCGAAAAACAACGCATAACCAAAGGGCGGTGTCAAAAAGGACGTCTGCAGCGCCAGGGCAATGAGGCCCGCTATCCAAATCTGTGCAAAATACGCCGAGCCAACGTGATCGGCGAAATCGAGTTCCGAAAAGATCGGCATAAGCACCGGAACAAAAACCAACAGGACTTCGATCCAGTCGAAAACAAAGCCAAGCACGATAACCAGACCAAGCAGCAGCGCCAGCATTTCCCATCTTGACAGGTCAAAAACGGATAGGCTGTTGAAGATCACATCGGGCCCACCAACAAGATGAAAGCTTAGCGAAAAAATCGATGCGCCCAGAACGATGAAAAACACCATCGAGGTCATCGCGCCGGTTTCAACGGTTACAGAATTCAACGTCGAGAAAGACAAACGCTTTCGCATGAAGGCAACAAGCAAGGCCCCAAACACCCCTACTCCGGCCGCCTCAGACAAGGTCGCAAGCCCCAAAATGATGCTCAACGGTATCGACGCAATCACGGCAACCGACGCAAATACAAAAACAATATCTGACCGGAGATCGGTCTTTGGCGCGTCGGGCTGGACTTCGGTGGTTTTTCGCAATGTAACGGCGAAATAGATCGCAAAGGCTGTAACCATCAAGAATACTGGGACGATAAGCGCCACATACATCAGTCCGATACGCAGATAAAAGACGTTCGATATGAAGAACAGCATCACGGCTGGCGGGAACACGACACCAAGTGCGCCCGAGGCCGCGACAGCGGCTCCCGCAGTCCGCGGGGCATAGCCAGACGCCATCATCGGGGCATAGGCGACCAGCGCGACAGTGATAACTGACGCGCCAATGACCCCGGCAGCGGGGGCAAGAATGAGGCCAATCAGCAAGGTCGCGATTGCAAAGCGACCCGGAACGCCTTTCAGGAGACTCCCCAACAAACGAAACATGGTTTCAGCAACGCCGCTGGCATTCAGGATCAGACCCAGAAAAATCAGCATGGGAACGCTGGTGAATTGCACTGTTTCATTGGTCAGAACACCGCGCACCCGCAGGTAGATCAGACCCAGATGCTGAAAATCGGTAACTCCAACCCAGACCGCCGCAGTAAATCCCAGGAACCCGGTTCCCGCCAAGACCAGCGCAACAGGGTAGCCGCTGAACACCCCGATCGCCATCACGAGCAGCATCGCGACCGTCAGGGCCTCACTCACCATCATGAAGGCCACCCGTCGACTCCGGCGCGCCCTGCGCACGTCTTCCCGCCAGAAAAGCAAGGTTGCGCAACGCGACAACCCCCCGGCCAGTGCCAGCAATATGGGCCCGACGAAACCAGCGATACGTTGCGCCCACACCTGCATCTCGGCGTATTTTGTGGTGCGCAACAGGCCGTCCCAGCCATAGTAGGCTAGGATTATTGCAAGGGGTAGAAGAACTGTCAGACAGCCTATCAGCTCGATCCAGGCGATACGGCGCGCGGGCCAGTGGCGGCGAAAGACATCAACCCGAACGTGACCGTCACGCAGGTAAGTATAGCCGAAAGTCAGGAAAATCAGGACAAAAAGCAGTGACGTCGACAAGTCCGGCAAGTAACTCGACACGCCAAGTTGCAGCTTGCGATCCAGCATCTGCAGCGCACTATATGCGGCGATCAAAATTATCGTCACCCATGCGGTGACAACGCCAATGCCGCGAATGCCGCGGTCAATCCAATCCAGAATTCGCATGCCATCGCCCCTCGCAAAAGCCATGAATGTTAGTGGCCATGCGCCAGCGCAGCCTTCGCCATCGATTCACCGGCCGGGTCCCCGCCATGCGGCCCGGACCTGTCTTCGCGCGCATTCAAAAGACGCAAAGCGTTGGCCACAACCAGCAGCGACACCCCCACGTCAGCGGCGATCGCGCCCCACATCGACGCCATACCGAACGCGGTTAGCCCAACGAACAAAGCCTTTGTGGAAAGAGAAAGCCCGATGTTTTGTTTGATGATCAACATGGTCCGGCGTGAATGCCCGATCAGCCACGGGACTTTGCCGATATCGTCGGTCATCAGCGCGATATCAGCCGTTTCAATCGCGGCGTCCGACCCGACAGCCCCCATCGCGATGCCGTAATGCGCACGCGCCATCGCCGGGGCATCGTTCACACCATCCCCGATCATCGCGACCGTGCGATACTGCGCCACCAGCTCTTCGATGGCAGTCACCTTGTCCTCGGGAAGAAGCTCGGCGCGCACTTCATCAATGCCCACTTCGGCGGCCACGGCCCTTGCTGTTGCCGCGTTATCCCCGGTCAGCATGATGATCTTCTTGACGCCTTGCGCGTGCAGCCGCGCTACAATGCCTTTTGCATCGGGCCTGATCCGGTCGCGCAGCTCAAGAACGCCACGGACCCCGCTTTCGTCTCCAATGGCGACAAGCGTGTTTCCCGCGCCCTCGATGCTCTCACGAAGCTCTGGCGGAATCGCGGCGCCAAACCCCTTTTCTTCTGCAAAGCGGTCCGACCCTAGCCAGATCGATTGCCCGTCCATATCACCCTCAAGTCCACGGCCCGGGACAGTGCGGGTGTTGTTGGCGGCGGCAAACGACAGGTTATCCCGTTCTGCACGGCTTAGGATAGCCCTTGCAAGCGGGTGCGATGATCGCGCTTCAAGCGCTGCGGCACGCAGCAAAAGGTCGCGTTGCGACGTCGTGCCAATCGGATAAACGCCCGCGACTTCGGGTTCGCCCATCGTGATCGTGCCGGTCTTATCCATCGCCAAAGCCGTGGTGCGGCCGGGCGCTTCGACATAGGCTCCACCCTTGATCAGCACGCCGTTGCGCGCCGAGGCGGCAAGCGCCGCAACGATTGACACGGGCGTTGAAATGACCAGCGCACAGGGGCAGGCGATGACCAGCAGCACCAGTGCATTGTAAAACCAGAAGCCCCACGCCCCACCTGCCAACAGCGGGGGTAACAGCGCGATCAGAATGGCGAGAACCATCACGACCGGTGTGTAGATGCGCGCAAACTTGGCAACCCATTGTTCAACTTCGGCGCGGCGTGAATGGGCATCACCCACCATGCGGATGATCTTGGACAACACCGTGTCAGAAGCGGCCTTGGTAGCCAGCACCGTCAAAGTGCCTTCGCCATTGATCGTGCCGGCATAAACTTCATCGCCCGCCTCTTTGGGCACCAACGCGCTTTCGCCGGTAATGGGCGCCTGATCGACAGCCCCGGCCCCGCCAACCACATCACCGTCCAACGGAATACGGTCACCACCGCGCACGACGAACTTCGCACCGATTGCGACTGCGGCGGCGGGAACGTCCGCCTCGGTGCCATCGTCATAGACGACCCGCGCCGTCGGCGGAGCGAGGTCCAACAGCGCAGCGACCGCATTGCGCGCGCGTCCCACGCTCCAGCTTTCCAGATACAACGAAAGCGAAAAGAAGAAAGCGACCGTTGCGGCTTCAAAGAATTCACCAAGGCCAATCGCACCCGCCACGGCCACCACCATCAACAGGTTCATGTCCGGTGAAAGCCTGCGCGCCGATGACCATGCCTTTGGCGCCACAAGCCAGACCCCGAACAGGATAGCCACGGCAAACAGTCCCGCCTCTGTCATTGGCATTGCCGCCTCGCCATGACCTGAAAACAGGCCAATCGCGCCGCCAAACCCGGTCTCGACGATGTGATATATGAAACCGGCAGCCCAAAACCCGCCGCTCAGCGCCGTAAAGCGCTTTTGGGTCTTCAGATGTGCGGCCTGATCGGCATTCGCGTCCTCGGCATCCCAGGGCTTGGCGCTCATACCGGTAGTCCCGACAAGTGCAACGATCTGGTCCGAAGAAATGTCCTTGCCGCCACCCAGCACCGTCATTCGCGCGTTGATCACGTCGAACGCCAGGTAATCGGTTCCACCAACCTCGGGTCCAAGAACGCGGTTCAGGATCGAGACCTCCTCAGCGCAATCCAAACCACTGACATGAAAACTGAGGCCATCAGAGGCTTGCACTTGCGTTTGCATGGCGGCCCCGCCGCTGCAGCAACTGGCGCCGGATCCGGGCGCCTTGGTGGAATAATCGTGACTGTGAGGCGAGGTATCTGGTGGCATGATGCGTCCTTGGATTCGCAGTGATGCGACCTGCATACGCTCTACAGCGACTAGAGGTTCAAGCGAAAAATGACAACAGAAATGCCGAAGCTACGCCTTGCGATTGCGTATCAATAGGGCTGCAGATTTACCTCGCGATTCAGGTCTTGGCCCGGGTTGCGAGGCTGAAGATTTCGTCAAGGTCACTTTCCCGCGCCACCCGAATTGTTATTCAGCCTCGGATGCACATCCATGATTTTCCATGCTTGCGCGCCCTGCGCTCTTGCGTTCAGGCAAAGAGTTCAGGGCATTCGCGGGCGCATTTGTTGGTCAGGATGATATAGACCAGATGCAGTGTCGCCAGCCCCGCCAGCAGGCAGAAAAACGAGATATAGGCGAATTGCAGGAAGGCGATATCGACAACGACCACAGCCACGAGTGTCAGCGCGAAATGACGCATGTGTTTGTAGCGTGACAGCGCCGGGGGCACTATGATGAGAGCCAGATAGATCACATTTGTCAGCCAGCGCGGCATCATGAAATCCAGCCACATCGACTTTTCATAGGCCAGCGATTGGTTGTTGATCTCGACCACGACCATATTGCTGTTCAACCCGTGCGGGATGTAAAGTAACAACCCAAAGGCCAGACCGATCAGCGCCAAAATCAGGAACAGCCGCTTGCGCGGGCTTTCCTTCGGTTCAAGTATATAGACCGAAAAGGGCACCCAGATCGGCCACATAAACCAAGTAAAGAAGATAAAGCCCATCGCCCCCCACAAAACCGTCAGGGGATCATTCCCGTTCATGCCGACCCAGACAAAGCCTTCGGTGAATTGCTGCAACCCGGCAAAAAGTGGCATCAGCGCCAGCGGAAGATAGCGCTTGTTGCGCTGCCATGCGATGGTCGAGATGGCAGCGCCGCCGCCCACCAGAAAGACGCTGGCGGCAAAGCTGACTTGGGCTGACAGGCACATAGGCGATCTTCCTCGGCTCGGTTCTGGTCGCAACGGCACTGCGGTTGGTCCGTGCATCAGGACAGTCTAGGAATGGCCTGACGTTTTGTCACGGGGCAATAGGCTGGTGTTGACCACAGGTCAGCCGCACGGGCGAAAAGGTTCGCGAATGTTCGTCGTGGAGTCCGGTTTTCAATTGCACCAGATTCTGCTTTTCAGATCGGATTATTCGCAGATGCGGATCATTTGTTCCAAACGACTGTAATGCGCGAAGGCAAGCAGCGTCCATGACTTAACCGAAACCTCTTGGGTGGCTAACCGGCGGTTGTGCTGCAACGCACGAAACCGTAGCGTCACTTTGGAATCAACTTGAAAGGACCAGCCGTCGCATGAGCGAACTCGCCCAATACGCTATCCTTTTCGGGCTAACCCTTGGCGTGCTGGGCTTTGTTCTTAGCATGTACGCTTTAGCGCGCGCCATCGGCCGCAGCCATCCCGAACCCGCCAAGGATGTTCCCGCGACCGCCGGTACCCTGTCGCGCGATCCTGTCTGGGTGCGCTATCACGCCAAATACTACGGCTACGCGCTGCTGTTTCTCGCCTTCGACATGGAGATGGCCTTTATGTATCCGTGGGCAGTGGTTTATCGCGAGGAAGGTCTCGTGGCGCTGCTTGATATGGGCGTGTTCCTGGCGGTTCTGTTTCTCGGGTTGCTTTACGGCTGGTCCCAGGGCGCGTTGAGGCGACAATGAAGATGCAGTCAGGCAAAATACTGTCAGGCGCCCGCGAAGGGGTGATCGGGGGCCTGCGCGGGCTGGTCGCACTGGCGATGGCGCGCGATCTTTGCGCCTTTGTGGTGCCGGGCGCGGATGTAGCGCGCGCTCAAGGGCTGGATCTCGCCGCCGCCGGGCTGCATCGCGCCGACACCCCCCGCCAAGCGAACGTCCTGCTGATTGCCGGGCCGTTGCCGCCCGCCCTTGTCGATGCCGCTTGTGTGGTCTGGGCCCAGATGCCGCGACCGCGCGCGATCCTGGCGCTGGGGGCCGGTGATATCGCGCCGCTGCCAAAGGCCGATGTCGTTGGTCCGTTGTCGCAAGACGGGCTGGACGCGGGCCTGGCAGATCTGCGTGACGCCTTTGTCTCTGGCGCCTTTGCCGCCCATGTGGTTGATTTCGAGGCCCCCGCACTGACCACGCGGATCGAATACACCTGTCCGATGCACCCCGAGGTGGTCTCGGACGAACCCGGCAAATGCCCGAAATGCGGTATGTTTCTGGTCGAACGCGAGGTGTCGGGCGCGGCCCCGGCCAGCCATGAAGGCCATGAAGGCCATGAAGGCCATGAAGGCCATGAGGGCCATGAGGGCCATGAGGGCCATGAGGGCCATGAGGGCCATGAGGGCCATGAGGGCCATGAGGGCCATGAGGGCCATGAGGGCCATGAGGGCCATGAGGGCCATGAGGGCCATGAGGGCCATGAGGGCCATGAGGGCCATGAGGGCCATGAGGGCCATGAGGGCCATGAGGGCCATGAGGGCCATGAGGGCCATGAGGGCCATGAGGGCCATGAGGGCCATGAGGGCCATGAGGGCCATGAGGGCCATGAAAAATCTGCCGGGCCCCCGGCGCAAGCCGAAAATACCGGTCATTCCGCACACAACACCCATAAGTCCGTGGAGCCTGCGACCTATACCTGTCCGATGCACCCTGAAGTGGTCTCGGATGAATCCGGCTCTTGCCCCAAATGCGGTATGGACCTCGTCCCGCAAAGCGAGGCGGGGGATCACGGCCATCACGATCACGGGGATCACGCCGCCACGGCGCAGAAGGCAGAGACCTATACCTGCCCGATGCACCCCGAGGTGACCTCAGACAGCCCCGGCTCCTGCCCCAAATGCGGTATGGACCTCGTCCCGCAAGGCGAAGGCGGCGACCACGGTCATCATCACAAACACGGTCACGGTGATCACACCGCCGAGGCACAGAAGGCAGAGACCTATACCTGCCCGATGCACCCCGAGGTCACCTCCGACAGCGTTGGTTCCTGCCCCAAATGCGGTATGGACCTCGTCCCGCAGGGCGAAGGCGGCGACCACGGTCATCACCACAAACACGGTCACGGTGATCACACCGCCGAGGCACAGAAGGCAGAGACCTATACCTGCCCGATGCATCCCGAGGTGACCTCAGACAGCGCTGGCTCCTGCCCCAAATGCGGCATGGACCTCGTGCTGCAAGGCAAGGCGGGGGATCACAGCCATCACCATCACGGGCATCACACTGGTGGCGACGCGCAGGGCGGGCACTCGGGCCACGACACGACCGGAGAGCATGGCGGCGATGGTGGCCACGGTGGCCATGGCGCCCCCCCCGACATCCCCGGGATCGAGCCGCATTTCATGTCGATGGTCGATCTGACCGAGGGCAAACCGGTCAGCCCCGACGGGCTGATCATGGAGTGGATCGACGCACCTTTCGGGCCGTTTTTTCCGGGACTGCCCGGCGGGCTGGGGCTGATGCTGACGCTGGATGGCGACAGCGTTGCGCAGGCCAATGCGTCAAGCCTTGCAGCGGCCCCGCCCGCGCCGGGCTTTGCCGCGAAGGACCTGGCCGACCGGCTGGCCGCGCTGTCGCCACTGGCACCTGTCGCGCTGCGCGAACTGGCCTGCCGCGCGCTGGAGGATGCGGCCGGCACCGCGCCCGGCCCTGACGTGGCCAAAGCCCGCGCGGCGGCGATGGAACGCGAGCGGGTGGCCAGCCATCTGGGCTGGCTTGCCGACCTTGCCCGGCAAACCGGACTTTCGTGGTTGGAACGACGTGCCGCCACCTTGCAATGGGGGTTGCGCATGGCCGATGTGCAGGAGATCGCCCGCCGCGCCCCGGCGGTCCACGCCCTGATTGCGCGATACCGCCGTGCGCCGCTGTTGCGCGACAAGCTGGCCGGTATCGGGCGGATCGACCTCTCTGGCACCAAAATCAGCGGCCCGGTCGCGCGCGCCTCTGGCATCGAGACCGACGCGCGGGCCGGAGAGCCTGCCTATGGCGCGCTTGAATTTGCGACCCTTACCTGGGACGGCGGCGACGCCTGGGCGCGGCTGTTGCACCGTCTGGACGAGATCGGACAAAGCCTTGACCTGATCGCGCGCGCCGGGGCCATCGCCTTGCCCGCTGCGCCCGAAAAACTGCCAACAGACGGGCACGGCATGGCAAGCGTCGAAACCCCGCGCGGCAAAGCGGCCCTGCACCTGAATCTCACGGGCGGCGCAGTTGAAACCCTGCACCTGACGACGCCTTTCGCAGCACTCGCCGCCACAGTCGGGCCGATGACGCAACAGATGGAACTGGCCGAGGCGCTCAGCGCCATAGGCTCGCTTGACCTCGATCCCTGGGGGGGCGCTGCATGACCATTGCCATTGTCCTTCTGGCGCTGGCCGTCGGCTGCTATCTGGTGGCCGTGTTCGAAGGCTGGGCGGTCCACGGGCGATTCAGCCTGACGCGCCCGGCCATTTCGGCGCTGGCCCTGCTGGGCCGCGAACAGATCCTGCCACGCACGCCCGACCGGCTGTTTTTCGAAACTGGGCCGATCCTGCTGCTGGTGGCCGGGCTTTTGTCGGTGGCGGTGATCCCGCTGGCGCCGGGGCTGATCATCACCGATCTGGCCATCGGCGCGCTGTTCCTGAACGCCGCGTTGGCCTATGTGCTGGTCGCGCTGATCATGGCCGGGTGGGGGCCGAACGGGGCCTATGGGATGATCGGCGGCTGGCGGTTTCTGGGGCAATTCATCGCCTATGCGATGCTGATCGTCATGCCGATCACGGCGGTGGCGATGCGCGCGGAATCGCTGTCGAGCACCCAGATCGTTCTATCGCAGGCGGCGCTGTGGAACGTGTTCTATCAACCCATCGGCTTTGTCCTCTTCGTGGTCGCGGCCCTGGGCGTGGCCTGGTTGCCACCCATCGACCTGCCCACGGGGGGCGGCGATCTGGGCGGCGGGGTCGAGGCGGAATATACCGGCGCGCGCCTTGCCGTCTGGCGGCTGGCGCGGCTGGTGATCATCGTGGCGCTGTCGGGTGCGACGGTCACGTTTTACCTTGGTGGCTGGCTGGGCCCGTGGTTGCCGGGCTGGGCCTGGACGGCGCTTAAAACGCTTGCCGTCGCTGCGGCTATGCTGACACTGGGCCGTCATTTGCCCCGCCTGCGCGAGGCACGCTATCTTGCCGTCAGCTGGAAGCTGGGCATTTCGCTGGCGCTGGCCAATATCTTTCTGGTCGGCGTCATCGCGCTGGTGGTGCCGATATGAGCCTCGCCACATCCCTCTTCCTCGCCTTTTTCGGCATCGCGGCGGTGTGGTTCGGCGTGGTCGTGTTCCGCACCCATTCCATGGTGCGTTCGGCCATCGCGCTGCTGTTCAGCCAAACCGCCATCGGTGCCATGTTCCTGGTCATGCAGGCCGAATTTCTGGGCGTGTTGCAGATCATGATGATGGCCACCGAGATGAGTGTGATGGCGATCTTTATGGTGATGTTCATGATGGACCCCGGCGGCATGGGCAAGATGGACATGACCCACCAGAAGCGCCTGTCGCTTTGGGCGGGCGGCATCGGGTTGATCGTGGCGCTGGCCGTGATCTGGACCGCCGGGTGGCAGGGGCCGGTGCCCGAGGTGCCGGGTGCCGATGAACAGGCCCGCATGTTGGGGCGCGAACTGCTGGGGCGCTCGATGTTCATTTTCGAAAGCGCCGCATTGATGATCCTGACCGCGATGATTGCCGCCACCATGGTTGCCATCGCGCCACAAGAAAGGGACACGCCATGATCCCCGAACTATTGATTGCTCTTTCCGTCGGGGCGGCGCTTTTTGGCGTCGGGCTTTACGGCGCGCTGAGCCAAACCAACCTGGTGATGATCATCATGGGGGTTGAACTGGTGCTGGCCGCCGCGCTTGTCAACATGGTGGCCTTCTGGCGCTACCTGCATCCCGATGTCACAGCGGCCAAGATGTTCGTGCTGATCGTGATGGCGGTGATGGCGGTTGAAATGGCCGTAGGGTTCGGCATCGCCATTGCACGCTTCCGATCCCGCGGGTCGGTCGAGATGGAAGAAGCGCGGGAGCTCAACGGGTGATCTGGCTGGCCCTCACGCTTTTGGCGCCGCTGGGTGCCGCACTTGCGGTCTTTGCGCTGCGGCACGCACCGGCTGGCATTGCGCTGGCCGGGGCGGGGCTGGGGCTGCTCGGGGCGCTGGGGCTGTTTGCCGGAGCGTCGGGGGGGTGGAGGTGACGGCCGTGCTGCCCTTCCTGCCAGACCTGCCGATCCGACTTCTGGCCAGCCCGCTGACGGCGACGCTGGCGCTTGTGGTTGCAGCGGTGGCGGCGATGGTGCTGCTCTATGCGGCGGGCTACATGGCCCATGACCCCGAGCGGGTGCGCTTTTTCGGCACCATGATGATGTTTGTCGCCGCGATGGAGCTTTTGGTGCTCTCGGGCGACTGGATCACGCTCTTGGCGGCGTGGGAGATGATCGGCTTTGCCTCTTACCTGCTGATCGGGTTCTGGCATACCCGCGACGGGGTGCCGGGGGCCGCGACGCGCGCGTTTCTTTATACAAGAACGGCTGATCTGGGGCTGTATCTGGCTGCCTTTCTGCTGATCGGCGTGGCGGGAACGTCCGAGATTTCGGCGACGCTGGCCACCACAGGCACCCCGGCGCTGATTGCCGGTCTGTTGCTGCTGTTTGCGGCCATGGGCAAGTCGGCGCAGGTGCCGATGCAGGACTGGCTGATGCGGGCGATGGCGGGGCCGACGCCGGTTTCGGCGCTGCTGCATTCGGCGACGCTGGTGGCGGCGGGGGCGATCCTGCTGATCCGCGCTGCGCCGATGCTGCCGGGTGGGGCACTTTTGGCCGTGGGCCTTGTCGGCGGGGTCACTGCCGTGGTGGCGGGGCTGATGGCGCTGGCCGCACGCGACCTCAAGCGCCTGCTTGCCGCATCGACGGCCAGCCAGTACGGGCTGATGCTGGTGGCGGTGGGTGCGGGCGTGCCGGTGGCCGCGCTTTTGCACCTGATCGCCCACGCGGCGATCAAATCTGCACTGTTTCTGGGCGCAGGCGTGTTCCAGCATGACCGCGACAGCACCGATCTGGACGCGCTGAAGGGCGCGGGCCGGGCGCGGCCCGGTATCTTTGCAGGCTTTGCGCTGGCCGCACTTGCGCTGGCGGGGCTGCCACCGATGGCGGCGTTTTTCTCCAAGGATGCGATCCTTGCCGCCGCGCTGGACAGCCCGTTTGCATCGTGGCTGCTGCCGCTGGCGCTGCTGGGGTCGGTGCTGACTGGGGCCTATATGGCGCGCGCGCTGAAGGTGCTCTGGACCGGAAAGGCCGACCAACCCGTCGATGCCGTGCCGCTGATGGCCGCAGGCATGGGTGTTCTGGTGGTGCTGGCAGCCACCCTGGGTTTCGGGTTCAAGCCGCTTGAGGCGATGCTTGACGCATATCCGCCCGAGCCTGCGTGGTTCATCCCCTTGACGGGGCTGGCCGTGGGCCTTGTCGGGCTGGCCCTTGGCTGGGCCGTCGCGCCCGCCCGACTGCTTGGGCCGCTTCTTGGCCCCGCGTCACGCGGGTTCGAGATTGCGGGCGGGATGCAGGCGCTGGTGGCCCGCCCCGCGCTGGCGCTGGCCGCTGTCTGCGACCGGATCGACGGCTGGATCATCGGCACTGTCGTGCTGGGAGGCGTGGCGGGCGGTGCCCGCGCCCTTGCGGCCCTGACCGAAGCCATCGAAATCCGCCTGCTCGCCGTCGTGCGCGCAATCGGGCGGATCAACCTGTCTCTGGGTCAGTTCAGCCGCCGTACCGACCGCGACACCATTGATGGCGCAATCTTTGGGCTGGTCGACCGCACTATCGCGCTCGGCGCCCGTGCCCGCCGGTTGCAAAGTGGCTTCATCCACCGGGAGATGGCGCTGACCTTTGCCGGGATCGTCCTTGTCATCGGCGTTCTGATCGCCGCTCCGCTTTATCTGTAAGGATTACACAAATGCCGCTTTTGACCATTGCCACCTTCTTGCCGATCCTTGCCGGTCTCGTGCTTATGGTGCTGCCCGCCCGATCAGCGCGGATCGCGCACGGGGTGTCCATCGCGGCGACCGGGGCCGTCTTTGTGATCACGCTGGCGATCTGGGCGCGCGGTATTGTTCCGGGCGGTTTTGCCCAGATCGAGGAGATTGCGTGGATCCCCGCCATCGGTGCCGCCTATCGGCTGGGCCTTGACGGGCTGAGCCTGCCGCTGGTGCTGCTGACCTCGCTTTTGTTCCTGCTGTCGGCGATCTATTCGGCGCGGGTGGGCGAGCGGGCGGCCAGTTATGTGGTGCTGATGCTGATGCTGGAGACCGCCTCTCTCGGCACGTTCATGGCGCTGGATGGGCTGTTGTTTTATGTCTTTTTCGAGGTCTCGCTGGTGGGCATGTATTTCATGATCGCGGGCTGGGGATACGAGGACCGGCAGCGCGCCGCGCTGATGTTTTTCTTGTATACGCTGCTGGGATCGCTGCCGCTGTTGCTGGCGATCATCGGGCTTTACCTCGGCTCGGGCACCTTCGACATGCGCGCCTGGATCGACGCGCCGCCGCTGGTAGGTATCGCAGCAATGCTGGCGCTGATCGCCATGCTGTTCACCTTCGCGGTCAAGATCCCGGCCTTTCCGGTGCATACCTGGCTGCCGGCGGCCCACGTGCAGGCACCCACGGCGGGCAGTGTGATCCTGGCGGGTGTGATGCTTAAATTCGGCACCTACGGACTGGTGCGTTTTGCCTATCAGATGACGCCCGAGGCATTCGTGCAAGCGGGTCAGGTGATCTTGGCCTTCGGGGTGGTCAGCGCGCTTTACGGGGCCTTTGCGGCGCTGGCGCAGAGCGACCTGAAAAAGATGATCGCCTATACGTCGGTCAATCACATGGGGTACGTGGTGATGGGCGTCGCCGTGGCGGCGCTGGCCACCGACCCGCGCATCCGCACCATCGCGCTCGATGGGGCAACCTTGCAGATGGTCAGCCACGGGCTGGTCACCGGGGCGCTGTTTTTCCTTGTGGGCATGTTGCAGGACCGCGCCCACAGCCGGGGTATGGACGAGTTTGGCGGACTGTTGGGCCGGGTGCCGTGGTTGGGCTGGGCCTTTGTGCTGTCGGCCTTTGCCTCGCTCGGGCTGCCGGGACTGGCGCATTTCCCGGCCGAATTCCAGATATTCCTCGCCACGCTGAACGCCGCACCCTGGGCCATTGTGGCGATCCTTGCCATCGTGGTGACGGCGGCGCTCTACCTGCGCGCCATCGCGGCAGTGTTTCTGGGCGAAGCGAACCCGAAATGGGCCGACATGCCCGACCTTGATCGACGCGAGAAACTGGTGATCGTGCCGCTTTTGATCCTGACGGTGCTGGTGGGCGTGGCACCGGGCTGGCTGATCGACATCATCCACACCACTATGACGGGCCTTGGTAACTGATGGAGCGCGACCTCGCCTTTCTGGCACCCGAATTGCTGCTGGCCGGGGCCGCGATGCTGATGATCGTGGCCGAAATGGCCCGTGCGGCACGGCTGGTGCTGGTTATCGGGCTTGTGGCGCTGGGGCTGTCAACGGCGCTGACCCTGCCGGTTCTTGACGCCGACACGACGGTGTTCGGCGGCACCTACCGGATCGACGCGATCGCGGGATGGGCCAAGCTGATCCTGTTGCCCGGCACGGCGCTGGCGCTTTTGATGGCGCGGGCCGAGATCGCGGGACGCGCGCGCGAGGGCAGCGTCTATTCGCTGATCGTGCTGGTCACGCTGGGGGCGCTGATGCTGGCGGGCGGCGGCGACATGATGGTGCTGATCATCGGCGTGGTGATGACGGGGCTGGGTTCGTTTGCGCTGGTGGCCTACCCGCGCGACGATGCGGCCACCGAGGCGGGGATGAAATACCTTGTCTTTGGTGCGGTGACCGGATCGGTGATGATCTATGGGCTGACCTTCTGGTTCGGCGGCGCGGGCTCGACCCTGTTTTCCGAACTGGGCGCGCTTGAGGGGCAGTCCCTGATCCTCATCGCCGGGCTGATCGCGGTGATCGTGGGGCTGGGATACAAGGCGTCGCTGGTGCCGTTCCACTTCTGGGCACCAGATGCCTATGACGGCGCGCCGGTGTCGGTCGCGGCCTACCTGTCGGTGATCACCAAGGCGGCGGCCTTCTTTGCCTTTGCCCAGATCCTGCGCGATCTGCCGCGCGAGGCTGGCTGGCCGTTTGCGCTGGCGCTGATTTCGGCAGTGACGATGACCTATGGCTATCTTGCCGCACTGGTGCAGACCAACCTCGTCCGGCTGATCGCCTATTCCTCGGTGGCGCAATCAGGATACCTGCTGATGGGTGTCGTGGGCCTGGGCGTCAGTTCCATCGCGGTGCCCGCAATCCTGATCTTTGCGGCGGCCTATGTGGCGATGAACCTCGGAGCCTTTGTCATCATCATGGCCGCCGGACGCAACCTTGACGATCTACGCGGACTTGGGCGCACACGACCCGTGTTGGGCGTGGCAATGGTAGTGTTCCTGCTGTCGCTGACAGGCATCCCGCCACTGTTCGGTTTCGTCGGCAAGGTCTATCTGTTCACCGCCGCCGTCGAGGCAGGGTTCCTTTGGCTGGCAGTGATCGGCATCCTTAACAGCGTGCTGGCGCTGGCGGTCTATCTGCGCATCGTCGTGCCGATGTATCAGTCACCAAAGGCGGACTCCGAGGCCGCGCCATTGGCACTGCCTCTGGTGGTGGTGCTTGCTGTCACCGCGCTGGTGACGCTGTTTATGGGACTTTTCGCGGGCATATTCCCCGGCTGATCGCACCCTGTAGTGTCAGAGGGCGACAACCACCCCCGTGGTCATGCCGTGACATCCGTTCGCGCACGCCTGCGTCCCGTTTGCTCACCCGATTCCAAGATGCATGACTGATTCCGCGTGACCGTAAAGCAAGTGGCGCAAACCGTGCCGAATGCCGACGCGCCAGCCGGTCAACATGTTGGTCGTGCGGGCAAAACCGGTCGGTGACGATCATTTGGGCACCGGCTGTAATGTTGCGCCCATAAGCGCGTCTATAGTTGCAACCGCGCAATCGCGCGACCTGATCTGCCTGTGACATCAGGCAACGGAAAGAAATGGAGAACAATATGCAATGGCTGCTTGATAACTGGTTCATCGTGCTGCTGGGCGGCGGCATGATTGCGATGCATCTGTTTGGCCACGGTGGTCACGGTGGCGGCCACAAGGGCGGCAAACACACGCAGGATCAGGCGGGCACGGGCGACGATAAGCCCGTGCATCACGATCATGACAATACGGATGCGGTTCGCGACGGGACAACCCAAAACGCGAAATCCACCGATAAATCCTAAAGCTGAGTGCCGCCATCGCCGCAAACCGAAACCGTGCCACAGGCGAACCAGCGCAAGGCCGCGCGAGACGCCCGCCCCGCAATTCGCGTGTGGTTTCGCGACCGATACCATGGAACGAGACGGCGGCGTTCGCCGACGCGTCAAATCGACAGGAACAGACCATGCAGACGAAATACCTCGCCGCCTCCACTGCACTTTTCGCTGGCCTTCTGGTGCTGGGCTGGACGACTCAAGGCACCGGTGTCGTCAAAGACGATCCAGAACGCAATATCATCATACCAGACGAGTTGATGACCGAACTTCAGGTCAAGGCGGCCTATGACGGTGAAAACATCTATTTTCGCTATCGCTGGCCCGCCGAACGGCCGATGCTGTTTAATGATGTGCTGGTCTATGAGGACGGCGCTTGGGAAGAACGCGGCGGCGAGGTGATCGGCCCCGATCCCGACAATCTGGTCGAGGATCGCGTTGCGATGATGGTCGATGACGGCTCGGTGCCGCTGTTCGGCCGCTATGGTGGCTATATCACCATCGGCGATGGCCTGACGACGTTTACGGGTGTGCCCGAAACCGAGGAGGAGCGCAGCAAATACCTGCCCGCGACCCGCACCGACCCCAACGATTTCGACAGCATCAGACCGCAAAGCGATCTGGAAACCCTGCGTGCGGCCGGCCAGTTCATTGATCTGTGGGATTGGAAATCCAGCCGCACCAACCCGCTGGGGTTCGCCGAAGACACTTCCATCGGTGCCGCACGTGAAGGCGACGAGGGCATCGCCCCCTATTTCACCAACTTCGACGAGGATACAGGCCAACCGCTGTTCATGTTCGACCCCGCTGCGGGCGACCCGGCGCTGAAGATTGATGCGGTGATGGCCGGGGACATCGGCTTTAACGATACCTACTATCTGAGCGCGGCAACCGCCGTTCCCTTTGACCCAAACCGCGCCTGGCAGAACGGCGATACCCTGCCCCGCCGGGTTCTGCGCGAAGGCTCGGGATCGCGCGCCGACATCGCCATGCCGTCCGCCGCGCGCTGGCGCAACGGGTTCTGGGACGTGACACTGGTGCGGGCAATGGATACCGGCGATCCGCTCGAAGACAAAATCTTCCGCGACGGTGGCAATTACGATCTCGCCTTTTCGGTGTTCCGCAATGCCTCGACCATGCGGTGGCACTATGTTTCGCTGCCAGTCTCACTGGGTCTTGAACAGCCCGCCCAGATGGTGGCCGAACGCTTTGAGGGCGATGCCCCCGACTGGACCCAGCCCTGGACCGAGGTCACGATGTATTACCCCGGTCAGGTGACATGGGGTCGGCTCACTGATGCACGCCAACACCCGGGCGCTGACCGCATCGCGCAACGGGTTCCGGTCGCCGCGCGCCACACCGAGGAACAGCTTGCGCTTTACGGGGTGCAGATGGAATTTGCCGAAGAAATCCGCAGGCAATGGATTTGGACACTGATCGCAAGCCTTGGCCTGATCGTCGGACTAGGTATCAACGTTAACTTGCTGATGCGCCAACGCAAGGAGGAGATGTGATGACCCATCTGATTTCACACCAACCCAGCAACATTCTAATTCCAAAGGATAAATCCATGCCGCCCGCTCTGCGTCGCCTTCGCCGTACTGCAATTGCCACAACCCTCTTGGGGCTGCTTGGCACAGGCGCGGCGCTTGCGCATGGGGCCGATGCCGGGGTCCAGGTCGAGGTCGTCGGCGCGCCTTCATGGTCGCTCAGCCCGGTCTATCACATCCTCATGGCGCACTTTCCAGTCGCACTTTGGATGGCGGCCTATCTGTTCATTCTGATCCGCTGCCTGTCGGATTCACAATTCGCGGTGCGCCTGCAAAAGGCGATCTGGCCGCTTGCCGCGCTTGGAACGCTCGCAGGTTTCGTAACCTATGGGCTGGGGCTGACGATCTATCCCTGGTCCGCGATCACCGAAAGCCCGCTTGGGCGCAACCACATCATGCTGGCCACCTGGACACTGTCTTACTGGACGGTGATGAGCGTGCTTGGCTATCGCTTTCGCCGTCACCTGTTTGACGGAGCACAACGTTGGATCACCCTGGCGCTGGCGACTGTGGGCGCAACCGTCATCACGATCACTGGGACCCTTGGCGGGTCGCTGGGCGGCACACCGTCGCTGGTGACAAAAAGCCTGAGCTGGATCGGCTGGAATGTCTACAACACCTTCTATCTGCCGAGCTGGATGCTGGCCGTCTATGGTGCCGGCGCAATTGCGCTGATCGCCATCGGCATCGTCGGTCGCCGCCGTGTTTGACCGGAAAGACTGCGCAAGCAATCAATGCCGATGCTGCGCCACTGACCTGCAATCATGTCACGGCGTCGGAACGGACAGCCTGATATGACAACGCAGGCCGACATCGAAATCGTCGGCGCCGGTCCTGCCGGGCTGACCTGCGCGATCATTCTGGCCAAGGCCGGACGCCGCGTTACGGTGCGCGAATGGCGTCGCGATGTCGGGCACCGGTTCCATGACGATTTTCAAGGGCTTGAAAACTGGACCGCCCGACAGGATGTGCTGGCCGAACTGGCCGAGGCCGGTATCACAGCCGATTTCGCCCATCACGGCGTGCGCAAAGGCATCGTGTTCGACAGCCGGGCCAGACCACATCCTGTGCAGGGCAAGCGCCCGCTATTCTACCTGTTACGGCGCGGAAACGCGGACGGGACGCTGGACCGTGCGCTGCTGGATCAGGCGCGCGCAGCGGGCGCCAAAGTGCGGTTCAATGATCATGTAGAAACTGCTGCTGGCAACATGGTTCTGGCGGGCGGGCCACGACGCGCCGATATCATTGCCGTCGGGCAGGTCTTTGACACAGATATGGCCGATGGTGCCTGGCTGGCCGTAAACGACGCGCTGGCGCCAAAGGGCTATGCCTATCTGCTGGTCCATGCCGGACGCGGCACCGTAGCAAGCTGCCTGTTCACCGGCTTTCACGATCAGGCAAAATACCTTGCGGCAACGGTGGAGTTTTTTCAACGTCACGCCGGGCTTGAAATCGAAAACCCCAGACCGTTCGGTGGCTTCGGCAACGTGCGACTGGCGCGCACGGCCATGCAAGGCGGCTATCCGGTGGTCGGCGAACACGCCGGTTTTCAGGATGCGCTTGCGGGTTTTGGTCTACGCTATGCGATCCGGTCGGGCACACTGGCGGCGCACAGCCTGCTCGGCGGGACAGATTACACCCGCGCCTGGCGGGAGCAGTTGCTTCCCGGCCTGCGGGCGGGTGTCGTCAACCGGTTCATGTTCAACACGACCGGCGCGCGCGCAAAGGATTACCTGATCGGACGCGTTGGAGAGGGCGATACCGCCCCGGCGTTGGCCCGCACCTACGGCCTGAGTTTGCCAAAGCGGCTGATGTTTCCGTTGGCCCGCCTTCGTTATCGCGCACCGCTGAAAGACCCCAGCTGCAACCACCTGAATTGTGATTGCGTCTGGTGCCAGCATGGCACCCACACGATCACCAAAACCTGACCGCGACACCGGTGCAGACCCTTGCGCGGTTATTTGCGCCGAATTTCAACAGATCACCGGTCGGAAACTGTAACTGATCGCGACCCTTGGCGTCCTTACCGATGGAGGCCGATAACCGGCTGACACTGGACAAACAAAAGGTGATCACAATGAAACCCATCTTGCTTGCCGCCGCTATCGGCGGCATCGTTTTTGCAAACGCCGCCTTCGCCCATGAAATGGACACCGATCAGGATGGCCTTTATTCGCTGGCTGAAATGCGCACCGAATACAGCGACCTGACCGAAGAACAATATGCCGAACTGGATACCAACAAAGATGAAGCAGTCGATGTGGACGAACTGACAGCCGCAATTGCGGACGGCATTTTGCCAGCGATGGATTAACCCGCTGACCAGAGAGTGGTCGTCTGCGGCGCGAGGCTGATGGCGGCATAGCAATCGTTGCCGGTTTCGGTTCGCTGCAAACAGTCTGCGGTTTGTGCCCGCCCTAAAATAAATTCCGCCGCCCGGCTTCACGGCCGGGCGGCGGAGCAATTTCACCGAACTGCAGTTACATGTCCATTGCCATGCCTTCGGTCGCCAACTGGCCCATCATGCCCATCTGCATGTGATAGGGCAGCATGCACATGAACATCCATGCCCCGGGTCGGACCACTTCGGCAACGAAAGTGATCTCCTCTCCCGGCAAAAGCAGCGACTGCTCATAGAGCGCTTCGTGCTCTAGCAGGTTCCAGTCCGCGCGGCGTGCGCGATAGTTCACGCCCTGCATCTGCGCCATCCCCATGAACATGAACTCATGCACGATATTGCCGTCGTTACGCATAGTGAATCGGATACGCTCCCCGGGCTTGGCATCGATTTCGAGCTCCGAGAACGTCCATTCCGACATTGAAAGCGCGATCTCGCGATCAAATTCGCCGTCGTCGGTGATGATGAGACCGGCCATTTGGCCCGCCATCAGTCGCTCGGCCTCTTCTTCATCGTCAGCGCCCATGTCCATCTCGCCATCGGCAGCCATGTCCATGCCGCCATCAGCGCCCATGTCCATCTCGGACGCGCGCATGTCGGGCACGCCGTCGCCGTCCATGTCCATGTCCATCTCGCCGTCAGCGGCCATGTCCATTTCGCCATCAGCGCCCATGTCCATCTCGCCGTCAGCAGCCATGTCCATCTCGCCATCAGCGCCCATGTCCATTTCGCCATCGGCAGCCATGTCCATTTCGCCATCGGCAGCCATGTCCATCTCGCCATCGGCAGCCATGTCCATCTCGCCATCGGCAGCCATGTCCATCTCGCCATCGGCAGCCATGTCCATCTCGCCATCAGCGCCCATGTCCATGCCGCCCATGTCCATGTCACCCATGTCCATGTTCTCCATGGCGGCCTCGATCATCGCTTCATCTTCGGGCGGCACTCCGAAAACTTCGTGTTCGATCTCTTCGTTCTCGGACATGATACCTTCCGGCAACAAACCCTCCTCGCGAATCCGCTCGATCTCGCCGATCATGGGCGTGGCCTGCACGGTCGGCGGGGTCTGAACGACGATGAAATAACCTGTTCCTCCAAGAAGGATCAGCCCGAATATCAGAAACAATCGCATGATCATTGTAGGTTCTCCTTCTTATTCCGCTGGGACCGGCTCGGCCGAGCCGGACGTGTCATTGTCCTCGATCGCCCAGGGGTCACCGGAAACGGTAGTCCCAACGGTCGAACTGCGCATGATGTTATAGACGAACACGATGAACCCGAGACCAATCAGATAGGCTGCACCGGTCAGGATCAGCTGCGGGGTCGACCACTGCGGCAGGTCCAGATAGTCCACTACCCAGCGCGGGAAGTAATTGAACCCAAGCAGATACATCATCGTAACTTTGGTAAAGATACCGATCTGCCAGAACCAGAAATGAATGTTACCCATTCTCTGGCTATACATCCGACCGGTGAAGTAGGGATAAAGATAGTAAATCCCTGCCATCGCCATATTGGCCATGAAGCCCACGAACATCGCGTGGAAGTGCGCCGGCACGAAATAGGTGTTGTGCACGAAATCACTGTCGGTTGCGATCTGGGCGTTCACATAGGCCGTTACGCCGCCATACATCAGGAAGAATATCGACGCGACTATGAACTTGAACGGCACCGCGCGACGGGCCGACGCCGGGATCGGATCAGACCAAAGCGTCGCAATCCAGTTGAACACATGTAACGTGGACGGGATAAAGATCATCAGCGTCAGGATCTGTGTCGTGCGTTGCAGCCAGCCGCTGACATTCTCGGCAGGTTGGAAGTGGTGCGGATAAACAACGAAGCCCAGCACCGTCAGCAATGCGAAAGCCGTGACTGCCGACCAGTAGCTCCAGATCGGACGGCCCAGAAACCGCGGCAAAAGGGTATAGAGGATCGCCACAGCCGGCATCAGCGGCAGATAGACGGCCGGGTGACCATAGAACCAGAACATGAACATAAAGGTCATTACGTTACCGCCGCGCGCGGGATCGTAGAGCGCCGTCACCTCCAGCCAGTCAGTCAGCATGACGATACCGACAAGCCCAAGGATCGGGGTCGACAAGAGCAACAGTATCCCTTCGGAAATCGCTCCCCAGCCCATCAGGGGCAGTTTGCTGAAACCCTTGCGCTTGGCCGCAGCCAAGCCGTTTTTCAGCAGCACCGCACCGGCAAGAAACTCCGAAAGCGCCACAAGGGCCACCGCAACATAGCCCATCCAGACCAGTTCACCGCCGACACGCAGCGACATCGGCGGATAGAATGTCCAGGTAAAGTCCGGGCGCGAGATCACCAGCAGCACCGCTGCGAGGATCAAAAGCCAGTAGCTCCATTGCGCGCCACGCGCCCACAAAAGTTCTTCGGTGCCAAGGATCTTTGGCATCATGTAATACATGATCGACACGACAAACGGGATGATGAACCCGAAGACCATGAACATGCCGTGCAGGGTCATCAGTGACATATAGGGTCGGGCATCCAGAATCTGGATGTCAGGATAGGCCAGTTCGGTCCTGAACAGGATCGCCATCAGGCCACCAAGGCCCAGCATAACCACCGAGGTCAGCATGCCCTTGATGGCGATATGCCGGTAGTGGTGGGAAAAGAGAAGCGTCGAAAGTGTCATCTTGCCGATGACGTCCTCCGGCTCCCAGTGGGGTTTGGTCCCCATACGTTCTGCATCATGCACACTTGCCATTGTGCGGTCTCCTTGAATCTGAATACGTTGTCACGGAAGGGCCGGGATATCAGGCCTCGCCCTCTTCATGGTCTTCGTCGCCATCGCCTTCGTCGCCTTGAACGACAAGCCAGGCCTTCATCTGGGCGTGTCCGACACCACAATAGTTCAGACACTGGATCAGATATTTACCCGGCTCCTGAGGCGCACGAATCCACACGTTGCGCTCGACCCCCGGCTCGAACTCGGCAGTGATGCCGGCGGCAGGGATGTTGAAACCGTGAATGACGTCATTTGCGAACAGGCTGAACAGCACCGTTTCACCGGGCTGCACGACCACCGCATTGCGCGAAATCTCGTCCTCTTCGTTGACGAAGGCAAAGCCCCACTGAAACGCCAATACGCGGACAACCTGATCGAACTCGCCTTCTTCGGGGTCATAGCCGACTTCCAGCACGCCCTCTTCTTCGAGGCGATCCTGATAGGCCGTGTAGATCTCGGTGCTGCGCTTGTCGCCATACCAGACCATAACTACCAAGAGCCCGACAAACAGGAACTCCATCGAATATGGCAACCGCCAGCGCGCTGGCAGGAACAACGCCGCAAACAACGCCGCAATCCCAAATCCCAGAACGACAAATACTATGATGATCATTGTGGACTGGTAACCAGCCAATCCGAGTGCATTTTCCATTACAATTCCCTTCCTTTTGAAACGCGATTACAGACGGCCAGCACATTGCATAGCCGCGAGAGGCGTTTTAAAGAATCGGGGGCTGGAACAGCGGTTCTGCCGGAAGGCCCGTGGCCTGATACTCGGTGCGTATATACCCTGCCGTCACGACAATAGGCACAACAGCCTGAAGGCCCGAGACACCGATCAGCGCCAAGGGCGCGCAATGAGACACACCCGCTGTCATGTTTACACACGGGCTTCCCATCATCGGACAGGGCATAGTGGATGTCTGAGAAATATCGTCGCTGACACAGGTTATGGCTGCTTCGGACGTGGACAATTCGCCTTGGCAGGCCTGCGTTGCCACCGCTTGCTGCAGCCCCGATACCGCGCCCGCTGCCTTTGCCATGGCCACGGTCGGAATTGCCCCGACCGCAATCGTGATGGCGATCAGGCAAATGATGCAAATGCACCGGCTAATAACAGTGTTGGCCGTCGACAACGACATGCCGTCCTCCCCTTTTCCCAATGCAGCTTTGCACAGGCAACATTAGAAAACAAGCGGTCCGGTCCGGGCAACATTCTCTCACAACAAGCTTGGCACTCCTCGAATCCATGCAATCAGAACGCCCCTGAAAAGCACAAAACCTCCGCGGAAAAACCGGCGGAGGCATTGCAAGTATCGTTGGTTGCGGGAGTAGGATTTGAACCTACGACCTTCAGGTTATGAGCCTCACGGGCTATAGATTGACGTAGATTTCTGAATGTATTTCTTTATATATAAATCAATAGATTACGAGACATCAAAACAATATCTACCTTGTCTGACATTGCCCAAAATTGCTCTGAAGTGTAGCACCAGCGTAGCACCAACGTAGCACCAGATTGAGGAGAGCGGTTTTGCCCAGTCATCGTTTGAACTTTACGAAAGCCGCTTTACTTAAGGCTCCAGCCGCCAAGAAAGGCTCTAAGGATTACTACTACGACGAGCGCGAGAAAGGGTTGTTGATGGCGGTGACACCAGCCGGAACCAAATCCTTCTATCTCTACAAGCGGATTGAGGGGCGACCTGAGCGGCTATTGCTAGGACGCTTCCCAGATATCAGCATTGAGAACGCCCGGAAGCTGGCAACCGCTGCCAAGGGCGATATCGCCACAGGTGCGAACCCTCAGAAGGACAAACGCGCCATACGTGATGAAATGACCTTTGGGGCGCTGTTCGCTGAATACCTCGAAAAATACTCAAAGGTGCATAAACGGTCATGGCGATACGACGAACGCGAGGTGAACAAGTTCCTGTCGCGTTGGTTCAAGCGCAAAATATCCTCCTTTGATCGCGCAGAGATTGAACGGCTTCACGCCAAAATCGGCAAAGAGAACGGCTTGTATCAGGCCAACCGCATACTTGAGCGGATACGGTCTATCTTTAACAAGGCGATTGAATGGGGATGGCAGGGGCAAAACCCCGCTGTCGGCGTTAAGAAGTTCAAAGAGCAAAGCCGTGATCGGTTTTTACAACCTGACGAACTGCCCCGGTTCTTTGCGGCGCTGGCTAATGAGTGTCTGACGTCAGCGCTCGTGGGACAGATTTGAGGATTTGAATAAGGGAGGATTTCGGGTTCATCTTATCGATTAGGAGATCGAGATGACGAAGAGGCCCCAGACATCGAAAGATGCTGCCGACAAGGTAGTTAAGAACATCCGTCGCAAAACCCGGCAGACCTATTCAGCTGAGGAGAAGATCCGCATTGTATTGGCAGGCCTGCGTGGCGAGGAGAGCATCTCGGTGCTGTGCCGCCGTGAAGGGATCGCGGAGAGCCTGTATTATAGCTGGTCTAAGGAGTTCCTTGAAGCTGGCAAGCGCCGGTTATCGGGTGACACAGCGCGGCAAGCCACGTCGCCAGAGGTTAAGGAGTTGCGTTCAGAATCCTTGGCTTTGAAAGAATGCGTTGCCGATCTGACCCTTGAGAACCGTCTGCTCAAAAAAAGCATGACAGGGGCTGGGGAGTTCGAAGAATGAGATACCCCGCGTCCGAAAAACTGGAGATCATCCGCACCGTTGAGGGATCGCATTTGCCGGTCAAACAGACACTCGACATGCTGGGCATCCCGCGCACGACATTCTATCGATGGTACGATCTGTATGTCGACGGCGGCCTGGACGGGCTGGCTGACAGACCCCCACGTCCAGGATCGGTCTGGAACCGCATCCCGGATGCCCGCCGTGATGACCTGATTGAGTTTGCACTGGAACATGAAGCGCTGACCACCCGGGAACTGGCCGTCAAATACACGGATGAGAAGCGGTATTTTATATCTGAATCATCGGCTTACCGCATTCTCAAAGCTGCTGATCTGATTACTGCCCCTGATTATGTAGTGATCAAAGCGGCGGAGGAGTTCAAAGACAAAACCACGGCCATCAACGAGATGTGGCAGACCGACTTCACCTACTTCAAGATTATCGGTTGGGGTTGGTACTATCTCAGCACGATCCTGGACGATTACAGCCGCTACATCATCGCCTGGAAGCTCTGCACAAACATGCGCGCGGAGGACGTAACAGGCACGATCGAGCTGGCGCTGACGGCGTCCGGTTGCGACCAGGCCGTCGTGCGCCACAAACCGCGTCTGCTCAGCGATAATGGCTCGTGCTACATCTCTGGCGATTTGGCTGAATGGCTGGAAGGCCAAAAAATGAAGCATGTCCGTGGGGCACCATTCCACCCGCAGACCCAAGGCAAGATCGAACGCTGGCATCAGACCATGAAGAACCGGGTTCTGCTGGAAAACTACTACTTGCCCGGCGATCTCGAACGCCAGATCGGCACGTTTGTCGACTATTACAACAATCAGCGCTACCATGAGAGCCTGAACAACGTCACACCCGCCGACGTCTACTTCGGGCGCGACAAAGCCATTCTCAGGGAAAGGAAGAAGATCAAGAAACAGACAATCCGCCAACGCCGCTTGCAACATCAAAAACAAGCCGCATAATCAATCACACAAACGAGCCAGAGCCTCCAATGCTCAAGCCGCTCTGATGTCCCATTTTATATGACGACGGACATGCCTTGGATCAGGCCGCGCCTCTTGCGGAGTGGGGCTTGCCAGAAGAGTTCGACACGCTGCGTCGCCTGATGGAAGCGCGCATGCTGAAGATAGGGCGCCGCGAGTATGTCCAGGTGCTGCGCCTTCTGGAGACCTTCGGCATGGAGGAGCTACACGCCGCCGTAAAGCAGGCCCTGAAGATGGGCGCGGCCGGCTTTGATGCTGTGAAGCATCTGGTCCTGTGCCAGGTCGAGAAGCGGCCACCACGGCTTGACCTCGAGGTGTACCCCTACCTGCCACGGGCGCGGGTCGAGACGACCTCAGCGGCCAGCTACATGTCCCTGATGTCGGAGGCTGCGGAATGACCCATGTCCCCGAGATCCTGCTGGAGCATCACCTCAAGAGGCTGAAGCTTCCGACATTCCTGCGTGAGTATCAGAAGGTGGCGCGCCAATGCGCCGCCGAGGGCTTGGACCATGTCCAGTTCCTGACGCGCCTGGTCGAACTGGAGCTGATCGATCGCGAGCGACGGATGGTCGAGCGCCGCATCAAGGCAGCCAAGTTCCCGGCCACCAAAAGCCTCGAGAGCTTCGACTTCAAGGCGATTCCCAAGCTCAACAAGATGCAGGTGCTGGAGTTGGCGCGCTGCGACTGGATCGAACGGCGCGAGAACGTGATCGCCCTTGGCCCAAGCGGCACCGGCAAAACCCAAGTCGCCCTCGGCCTGGGGCTCGCGGCCTGCCAGAAAGGGATGACGGTCAGCTTCACCACCGCCGCGGCCTTGGTCAACGAACTGATGGAGGCGCGCGACGAGCGTCGCCTGCTGCGGGTCCAAAAACAGATGGCCAACGCCAAGCTGCTGATCATCGACGAATTGGGCTTCGTCCCTCTCTCCAAAACTGGGGCCGAGCTGCTCTTTGAATTGATCTCGCAGCGCTACGAGCGCGGAGCCACGCTGATCACGAGCAACTTGCCCTTCGATGAATGGACGGAAACCTTCGGCACCGAGCGCCTGACCGGGGCGCTCCTCGACCGGCTGACCCACCACGTCAACATCCTCGAGATGAACGGCGAAAGCTATCGCCTGGCTCAAAGCCAGGCGCGAAAAGCCACCAAAACCTCCTGAACGAAAATCCATGACTTGGCCCTCACGGGCCAAGGCGGCCAGTCAACCGCCAGCTATGTGGAGGGCGCGGCTGACTGGCCGCCAGCGCTCTGCACACCCGTCACGCCCACCCCAAGTGGTCTACTTTTGCGCCGCCACGTGGTCGGTTTTTACTCCGCCGTTGACACAGAAGTAAAAGACGAACGTATCACGTATCATTATGAGAAACTGTTCGACGTTACATTGGATATTTTACTGGATCACCCACGATTTACGCGTGCGGCTTGGGGGCGGTTGTTCGTGCCCGAATTTTTACAACACTACGATCGCGTTCTGTACCTTGATGTTGATATCATTCCAGGACCACTAAACTGCGATTTGTCCCGCATTGAGTTGCCATTTGGACTAGGCATGGTCCGAGATTCTATAAGTCTCAATAGAAAACCTGTGACGATCCAAGGACGCGATCCAAAATCATGCAACAATAGTGTCGAGCTTCGTGATTACTTCAACTCTGGGGTAATCCTGTTTGACCCATCTAAGTGGGACAGTGATTGGGTGCGAGCAAAGTTAAAGCAATATAACGATGCCGGCATGCTAACTACCCAATATCCGGATCAAGATTTTATCAATATAGCGTTTGACGGAAAAATTTCGGAACTTTCTCCAAACATGAACTTTCAATTTCCGCTGATGGGATTGGGTCTTATCACATCTGGCACGCCGAGTATCTGCCACTTTACGTCCAGCCTGAAGCCATTCCATATCCTTCCCAAGAATGGAGCGCCTGAACTTGTCTGCGTCGCAGCGGAAAAATTTAAAGACATGCTGCAAGAGGCGGGCCTTGGTGGCTACGCTCTTGAACCTTACAGGAACCCAAAGAGCCTATTTGTGTTAAAGATGCTTTGGCGGAAACTCCTTGAGGACAGAGGCATATCTACGAAGAAAAGCAGAAAAATGCGTCACCAGTGGCACGAGCGGCGGCGCATTACACAGCAGTATTTGGAGACAGGAATCAAAGATGGCGTATTCTCAGATAGGTTTGATCTTCAGATAGAGACGTCGGAAATATCGACCCGCTTTAATGGTTTTGAAGTCTTACCTGACGACTGAATGACCTCTGCGACAGATTAGTTCTGGCGCTTAATGTTTGGGCTCAAGAACCATCCAGCGCGTGTTCTCGCCCCTCCCCTCGGAACATGCAAGAAGCCGTTCGTCGTCAGAAAACTCCTTAAGCTCCGCAAACTTGTTCGGCTCATAGGCCTCTCTTTGAAGAAAGCTCACGCGAAATAATTTTTGGGCCCGCACTTCCAGCTCTCGCTCTTTGCGCTGCCCGCCCTCGACAAGCCATGGGTGAAGTTCGCAAATAACTCGGCATTTCTTAACCATAGCCAGTGCCGTGTCGTCTAAGAAATCATACTCCGCACCTTCAATATCAATCAATATGACCGCGTCATCGTTAGTTTCCAGAACCTTTCGCAACGTCTCGACGTTAGCTTCCTTCCCGACAACGATCTTTTCGCCGCACCCATTGCGTTCAATTGCGAGTTTCATTTTTGTACGGGCTTCGTCGCTGATTTCAAAAGCATACGCTTTTTCAAAGATTTCCCCTGACATCATACCGATAGGAAAATAACCATCGGCAGAGCCGATATCGACGAAGGTTTTCGTGCCCTGATCGGCGAATGTCATCAAACGATCTACAACATGTGGTTCATAGATTCCGAGAATTTTACTGATGAGGTCAAATCGTCCCCACCACGAATCCTTACTAAGCTTCACGCCCTTAAAGGGGCCGTGACTGATAACAGCACCATGTTCATCAAGGAGCTTTGTCAAAGGAGCACCAATAACGAAGGTCTGGAAAGTCCCGCGCAGCAGACCTCGTTGCAGAGTGCAGCGAATGTCCGTTTCCTGCCCCGGCCTCCCGCAGCCACCAAAGCCCAACCCACCGCAGCGCCTTCCAAACGTAGCACCAGCGTAGCACCGCGCAAAACGGCCAACGCTAAAAGCCACCCTCGGGTGGCTTTTAGCGTATTGATATGTATGTATAAATTTGGTTGCGGGAGTAGGATTTGAACCTACGACCTTCAGGTTATGAGCCTGACGAGCTACCGGGCTGCTCCATCCCGCGCCAAAAGCGCAACCCCAAGCAGTCGAAAATGTTTGGGGTGCATCGAAGAGAGATTACGGCTTGAGTTTCTTACTAGGTTTGGCAGTGACTTACTCTCCCACGTCTTAAGACGCAGTACCATCAGCGCAACGGCACTTAACGGCTGGGTTCGGAATGGAGCCAGGTGTTTTGCTCGTGCTATGACCACCAAACCAAGAAAGAAACTCAACATCAGCGCCTTACGGCGTGTTCATCATCAATATAGTGCGGTGTGTATGACTTTGGTCGAGCAGATGAAGGTCGAAACCTTGCTTCTACTGGATCAAATCAAGCCTATCGAGCAATTAGTACCGGTCAACTGAACGCATTGCTGCGCTTACATCTCCGGCCTATCGACGAGGTGGTCTACCTCGGCTCTCAGGGATACCTTGTTTTGAGGGGGGCTTCCCGCTTAGATGCCTTCAGCGGTTATCCTGTCCGTTCATAGCTACCCAGCACTGCCATTGGCATGACAACTGGTCCACCAGTGGAACGTTCACCCCGGTCCTCTCGTACTAGGGGCAACTCCTCTCAAGTATCCTACACCCACGGCAGATAGGGACCGAACTGTCTCACGACGTTCTAAACCCAGCTCACGTACCTCTTTAAATGGCGAACAGCCATACCCTTGGGACCTGCTCCAGCCCCAGGATGAGATGAGCCGACATCGAGGTGCCAAACGGTGCCGTCGATATGGACTCTTGGGCACCATCAGCCTGTTATCCCCGGCGTACCTTTTATCCGTTGAGCGATGGCCCTTCCACTCGGGACCACCGGATCACTATGGCCGTCTTTCGACTCTGCTCGACTTGTCAGTCTCGCAGTCAGGCTGGCTTCTGCCATTGCACTCAACGAGCGATTTCCGACCGCTCTGAGCCAACCTTCGCGCGCCTCCGTTACTGTTTAGGAGGCGACCGCCCCAGTCAAACTACCCACCACGCAGGGTCCCGGATCCCGATAAGGGACCGCGGTTAGACTTCAAACAGAACAAGGGTGGTATCTCAAGGGAGGCTCCACCGCGACTGGCGTCACGGTTTCAAAGCCTACCACCTATCCTGCACATATTGTGTCTGAAGCCAGTGCGAAGCTGTAGTAAAGGTGCACGGGGTCTTTCCGTCTAACCGCGGGAAGCCTGCATCTTGACAGGCAATTCAATTTCGCTGAGTCCACATTTGAGACAGCGGGGAAGTCGTTACGCCATTCGTGCAGGTCGGAACTTACCCGACAAGGAATTTCGCTACCTTAGGACCGTTATAGTTACGGCCGCCGTTTACCTGGGCTTCAATTCGGAGCTTGCACTCCTCCTTTTAACCTTCAGGCACCGGGCAGGCGTCAGACCCTATACGTCGTCTTGCGACTTCGCAGAGCCCTGTGTTTTTAGTAAACAGTCGCCACCCCCTGGTTTGTGCCCCCGCCACAGACTTGCGTCCGTAACGGGCCTCCTTCTCGCGAACTTACGGAGGTATTTTGCCGAGTTCCTTAAATGTGGTTCTCTCAAGCGCCTTGGTATTCTCTACCAGTCCACCTGTGTCGGTTTAGGGTACGATCTTATAGAGGGGCTATTTCCAGGAACCTCTCAGCAGCCCATTCAATCCAATAAGGATGAACTACCTCCGAGATCCGTCACCACCTCACGGCCCAGGAATATTAACCTGGTTCCCATCGACTACGCCTTTCGGCCTCGCCTTAGGGGTCGGCTTACCCTGCTCAGATTAGCTTTAAGCAGGAACCCTTGGACTTTCGGCGACAGGGTCTCTCACCCTGTTTGTCGCTACTCATGTCATCATTCTCACTAGTGATCTCTCCACCGGATCCCTCACAGGCCGGCTTCACAGAAAATTCCTCGTCTCCAAAACGGCCAGATCTTCATAAGAAGAAGTACCGCTAAAGAGACATGGAATTATGTCACACTACGCTCTGCTACCATGCATTAAATGCATCCTAAGCTTCGGCTCATGGCTTGAGCCCCGTTACATCTTCGCCGCAGGACAACTTATTTAGACCAGTGAGCTGTTACGCTATCTTTAAAGGATGGCTGCTTCTAAGCCAACCTCCTGGTTGTTTTGGTCGTCCCACCTGCTTTCCCACTTAGCCATGAATTAGGGGCCTTAGCTGTAGGTTAGGGTTGTTTCCCTCTTCACGACGGACGTTAGCACCCGCCGTGTGTCTGCCGACTAGTACTCCTCGGTATTCGGAGTTTGGTTAGGATCAGTAAGCCTGTGGGGCCCCATTACCCATCCAGTGCTCTACCCCCGAGGGTATTCGGTCGACGCTCTACCTAAATAGATTTCGCAGAGAACCAGCTATCTCCGAGTTTGATTGGCCTTTCACCCCTAGGCACAGCTCATCCCGATCTTTTTCAACAGATGTGGGTTCGGTCCTCCAGTAAGTGTTACCTTACCTTCAACCTGGCCATGCCTAGATCACTCGGTTTCGGGTCTGATCCCTCAAACTCATTCGCCCTATTAAGACTCGCTTTCGCTACGCCTACACCTAACGGCTTAAGCTTGCTTGAGAGACCAAGTCGATGACCCATTATACAAAAGGTACGCTGTCAGGCCTCAAGGGCCCTCCAACTGATTGTAGGCGTCCGGTTTCAGAAACTGTTTCACTCCCCTCGTCGGGGTGCTTTTCACCTTTCCCTCACGGTACTGGTTCGCTATCGGTCAGCAAGGAGTACTTAGCCTTCGAAGGTGGTCCTCCGATGTTCAGACAGAATTTCACGTGTTCCGCCCTACTTAATACGTCCAATTGAGCTTCATATACGGGACTGTCACCCACTATGGTTGCGCTTTCCAGCGCATTCTATTCACTCTCATGGCTCGGCTGGTCCCCGTTCGCTCGCCGCTACTAGGGGAGTATCTGTTGATTTCCTTTCCTCCGGGTACTTAGATGTTTCAGTTCCCCGGGTTTGCTTTTATAACCCTATGTATTCAGGTCATAAATACCTGTTTCAGCATCCTAGTGATAACCGAAGCTATCAATAGGTCACTGTCAGGTGGGTTGCCCCATTCGGAAATTCATGGATCAAAGCTTATTCTCAGCTCCCCATGACTTATCGCAGAGTATCACGTCCTTCATCGCCTCTTGCTGCCAAGGCATCCACCAAACGCCCTTTTCGCGCTTGATTTGATCCAGAAGAAGAAAGGTCCTTTTGCGTCTCCTCACTTCATTTGCCAATTAAATGGCTTCTGAACCAAAAGTCATACTTTTTCCCGCCCCTCCCACTGGTTCGAAGGAGGGACATGTT